>NZ_DIGW01000010.1:0-454644 GCF_002419845.1 Clostridium sp. UBA5712
ACGCCCATGCTGGGCGCACTAGCAAAGCTCTATGACTAAAAGTCTTCAGTCATAGAGCTTTTATGATTTTAATTTCCTGAAATAGTTACACCTTTAATTTTCATCCAAGGAGTTACGGATTCTCCAGTATTTAAAGTTTCTATAGAGATTTCTTCTATATTATTAAACATATCCTTTAAATTTGAAGTTATCATAGTTTCAGTTATGGCATACTTAATTTCTCCATTTTCAACATAAAAACTATTTTTAGCTACTCCTGAAAAATCTCCATTTGATGCTGGCATATCTCCTGAAAATCTTCCTAGAATTATTCCTTTTTTAGTCGATTTTATTATATCTTCTATGGATTTATCTCCATTATCCACAACTATATTAAAGTCAGTTTTAGTAACTGGCTTTCCAATTTTCTTTGCAGCATATAATCCTATAATAAATGACTTTAATATCCCATTTTCTATGATACTTATATTTTCTGTTTTATAGCCATCTTTAGTTACAAAACTCTTATTAGCTATTTCATCATTTAGAGGCATGCATTTAACCGTAAAATTATGATTAGCAACCTTCTCATTTAATTTATCCTTTAAAATACTTGTACCACCAATTAGTGATCTATCTCCAAGAAAATTTATATTATAGTAATATAGCATTTCTACTACTAACTCTGGAGTTAAAATTATATCTCCAATAAATTTATCCTTTATTCTCTCACAATTAAGTTGACTAACTATATCCTTAAATCTTTGTCTAACATCAGCATACTCCATAAAATCTAAAGGTAATTCATTAAATACATAGCTAAAACCTGTAAAAGATGTAGATTTTTCACCCTCCTTTGCCAAGAACCCTATGTCAATTCTATATCTTCCTTCTACTATTTTAAAGTCTACACCATTAGAATTTAAAAAATTAGTTTCACTACTATTGAATTCTAAGGTAGTTCCATCCACAAACTTAACCTGCGGAAACTCTTCCTTTAGTTTCTTTAAAAACACACTTGTAAATTCATACATCTTATCTAAGTCTGGCTCACTAGTTCCACTACTAAATTCCTCTTTAGGTTGCTCTTCTGCAATATCATTACACTGATCACTCTCTGCTGATTCACACATCTCCATTAACTCTTTAATTTTTGTATTTATTGCTTCTTCTTCTAGTTTATTTAAGGTTATAGTAGATTTTTTATCATCCTTTATAGCTACTAAATCTATGTTAGTATCAATAGTTGTTCTTAAAAGAGTTATATCTTCATTTCCAAAATTTAACTCATATTTTTTATTACTTTTAAGAATGCATTGAGATTTATCCGCCCCTTGCTTCACTATATTATCAATACAATATAAGGCTATTTCTCTATTTCCCATACTATTTTCCCCCTATATTTACACTACATTTTATTGCAGGTCCGCCCATACCTACAGTTATAGGTTGTTTCTTTCCACACATTCCACTATTTGACCATGAAAGGTCATCAGATACCATGGTAACAGTCTTTAACATATCAAAGGCCACTCCTGATATAGTGGTATCCTTTATGGCTTTACCTAACTTTCCATTCTTTATTTCATAACCCATGGTTACTCCAAACATAAACTCACTAGTAGCATCAGCTTGACCATTACCAGGATTCATTAGATAGTATCCATCCTCTACAGAAGCAATCATTTCTTCAAGTTTATTCGTTCCTGGAAGGATACAAGTGTTTCGCATTCTTATTATAGGCTCATCTGAAAACTCATAGGCTCTTGCATTTCCCGTTGGTGCTACATTAAACATATTTGCACTTTCTTTATTATGCATATATCCCTTTAAAATGCCCTTATCTATTATAGTTACATCCTCTGCCTTAGTTCCTTCATCATCTATATATATAGGTACTAGACATGTATCACCAAATGCTGTATTAGCATAATCCACTAAAGTAATTAACGGACTAGCTACCTCTTTGCCCATATATTCATTTGCTATAGAGCCAGCTAGTACAACGTCTGCCTCTGTAGTGTGTCCAACTGCTTCATGGGCAAGGATACCAGCTAAATCTGTAGCCAATATACACTCTTTTAATCCACCACTTGCATATACTCCCTCAGCCTTTTCTCTTAGTCTTTCATAAGTCTTATCTATTTTTTCATATAGATCATCTGGTTTTAAAAACTTATCCTCAAATTGACCCAATCCACTTATAATTTCATATAATTCTACAGGTACACCATTATTATCATTAACCACTAATTCTATCATTATATTTGCTCTTGGTAAAAATGAATATAACTCAGCTCCTGAAGATGTAATAAGACTTTTTTCCATATTTAATTCATTAATTCTTATACTTCTGCTAACTAAATTACTATATTTTTTTATAATATAATTATCTATCTCTTTAGTAAATTCTATTAATTGTTTTTGAGTTAATCTTGCCTTCTTTGTAGCAAATGATTTTTCTATAGAATAGTTTGAAATTATTAACTCTCTATGCCTACTCACTGACTTAGAATTTAAAAATTCCCCATTTTGCCTTGCAATATTTAGTACTTGTCTAATACTTTCATCCTTAATATTAGAATTAGAAGCAAATCCCCATGCTCCATTTACATTTACTCTTGCAGAAATACCACTAGAATTTGTTCTAATATTCTGAATCAAACTGCCATTTGTCATCATTATACCTATGGATGAATTTTCTTGGCATCGCAGTTCCGTATACCCCTTTAGCAAATTAGAATATTTACTGAAATTTGATATAATCATAAACTTCCCCCCTAAAATGAGCATTTACACTCTCTTGTTATTATTATGCATTACTTACATTTATTTTAAAATAATTTTATATATTACTTGCAATCTCAAAAGCTATCATCATATATCTTTCTCTTTCACTTAAATCAAGATTACCAAGAATTCTTTTTTCCCACTTTTCACTATCTAAGTTATCTGCTGAGTATAGAAATTGAAAAAACTCTACTCCTCTAAACTTGCACATAGCTGCTAGTGATGCACATTCCATATCCACAGCAATACATCCTTCAGCCTTTCTTTTTTGCATATTTCCTATGGTTTCTCTATAAATTGCATCAGTTGTCCAAATCTTTCCTTTAACATAGGGAATTTTTAAATCATTTAATATACTTGCCAATTTATCAGCCTTTTCAATAGTTACATAATCACTTGGTTTCATATAGTGATAACTTACCCCTTCATCTCTATATGCATCAGTTGGAACAATTAAATGTCCAGCTGTAATATTTTTATCTAATGAACCACAAGAGCCATATACTATAACCTTCTCTGCTCCCATAGCTATAATTTCTTCAAGGGTACCTGTTGCAAAGGAGCCTCCTACTGGAGTCATATAAAATCCTATATCCTTGCCCTTGTAATTCATCTTATAAATAATTACGTCACCATTTACTGACCTTGTAACCCCTACTTGAACTACACCTTCTAACTTTGAAAAAACATCCATTACTTTATGAGAAAAAGTAGCTATTATTACTTTAGGAAAACCCTCAATTCTCTCTACTACTTCCTTTGGATTTATTATAGCCTCCATGCACTCATCAAAACTATGAATTATACTCATTCTTTCATCTCCTTTACACTCTTATCAACTTTACTTACCATTCTAATTTTCTTTTAAATTCTTAAGAAGTTCATCTACTTCTCTTAGATTATTAAGTACTATTATCTTTTTGTCTTCATAGTTTTTAAGCTTTTCTAAAATCTTAGGTCTTTCATTTTTATTGAACTTCAATACCCATTTAACAAACTCTAAATCTAGCTTTTCTTCACATCCCTCTGTCATATCTGGCCTTTTCTTTCCTTTGAATATGAATCTTCTCTTTACAATTCTATAGGTGCAAAGTAGAGTTGACATATTAAGAAATATTATTGTATCTGCTGAGTTTAACCTGATATCCATAGTTGATCTATAGTTTCCATCTATAATCCATTGATCATTATCAGCTAATTCTCTTACTACACTCTCCCATTTATCCTTTGGTGTCTCTATCCAACCCGGATTCCAATACAAAGTATCTAGATGATATACAGGAAGATTTAATATGCTTCCTAACTTACGTGAAAATGTAGATTTACCTGAACCGCCACTTCCTATTACAGCAATCTTATTCATATTTATCAATATTCTCCTTATCCTTAATAATTTTTTACGTGATAAACACTATACTATCAAATGCTCTTATCTAAGGATAAATAAACCAATTCTTCATCTTCTCTAACCTTAGTCATTCCAACCTTATTTAATAAATTAATAGATGGCATATTATCTCTTAAGCATTCTGCCATAATTACCTTCACAGATTCTTGAGAAAATGCCCATTCTATCAAAGCATTAACGGCTTCATAGCCATACCCAAGCATTCTTTTGCTTTCAACTATGTTATAACCAATTTCAATTTCTCCAATATCATTTGGAGAACCTTTAAATCCACCATCTCCAATTATGGTATTATCCGCCTTATCAATAAAAATCCAAGGTCCATATCCATCTGGAAGTTTCTTTTCTAGCTGAGCCTTAAATATTGGTAACGCAGGCATTATATCGGAACTTGGCCATTCTTCATTAAAATTTACACCTATATGATCATACGCATTTATATCATTTTTTAAGACTTCTGTTATAAATCTAAGTGACATTGTTCTAATAATTAATCTCTCAGTTTCAATTCCTATAACTTGGTTTAAAATCATAATTATCTCCTTCTGATGTATCTGTTACAATACTTCTTCTCTAATATCAATCCATTCTCTTTTCAATAAATCCATGTACATTACATCTGAAAACTTTCCTGTTCTACTATCAAAGAACCCTTCCCTTACAATTCCAATTTCTTTGAAGCCTAATGCTCTATATAAACTGTGAGCGCGTTTATTATCTATCATGCTAGTAAGTTCAATCTTATTTAAATTTAAAAATCTAAACATGAAATCTATGAAATGACTTAAAGCATCCTTTCCATAGCCCTTTCCTTGCTCTTCCTTCCAAATCTTTATTCCAAATTCACATTTTTGCTCCCTTTTATCCCAGCCACAATAACTCATCTCACCTATAGGAGTCATATCCTCCTTCTTGCAGATTATAAATCTTTTACTTGCAGCATATAACTGTGAATTTAAAACTTCCTTCTCTATACTATTTCTTATTGCAGTCTTACTCTCTAAAGTACCATAGGCTAAGGCAGCATGAGACATAAAACTTCCATCATTCCACCATTTATATAAATACTCCTCATCTCCTAGTTCAATTTGCCTTATAACTACACTTTTCCCCTCTATCATAAATATCTCCTTTAATATTTTATAAAATCAAAACCTAAAACTTCTATATGCTCATCCTTATCTAAGGTTTTATCATAATTTTTTCTAAGCTGTATCATGTTTAAGTGATCAAAACCACATTCCTTATACAATTTAATGGCACTAGCATTCCTTGGAATTACTTCTCGAATAAAGTTCCGCCCATGCTGGGAAAAAGCCTGAATTTATGGCAATATTCTGTGAGTGAAAATGAGATTCCACCGTTCCATAAAAAGGAACCTTTCCTCTCTTTAAAATTTCATTCTTTAAAAGTTTAACTAAGGTTGTTCCTATTCTCTTACCTCTATATTCTGGCAAAATATCAATACCTATTTGCCACATAGTTTTACTATCTGCACTTGCACCCGCCATACCAATTATTTCATCACCATCCCAAGCAGAGACTGCAAGCATATCTGGAATATTTTTATCAAATAAAAAAGCTTCTCCAAATCTCTTATCACCCTTAAACTTCAAAATTTCTTCTTGCTCGTACCATTTTATATCATAAATAGGTTTATCCATCTCTTGAACATCAGGATTTGGTAGATAATAATGGTGAGCATCTGCTATCTCATGTCCAACCTCCTGTAGCTTTTTATCAATAGCCCTAAGTTTAGGATATTCAAATAGCCATGCCGCACTTGCATTAATAAATTTTTCTTCAAGCCATGGCATCAATGTAGGAGTTGTACTAATAATTGCTTTGTTTCCAAAACATAGTATTTTAAGAGCACATCCATCAGTATCATAAATTCTTCTACCTTCAACAAGTTTATTCTCAACTATTGTATTTACTTCTTTTTCAAAATCAGATACCTCACAGTTATAATCCAGAGCTAACTGAGCCTTAGCAATTTCTATAATTTCATTTTTTGTATACATATCAATATTCTCCTTTATATTCATAGAACTTTCTCTATTTTAACTTCTACTTTCACTATTCCATTCATCTTTTAATATGGCATATATCGCTAAATCATAAAAGCCTCTTTTCTCACTGAAACTAGCTTGTCTTAATGTTCCTTCATACTTCATTCCACTTTTATTCATTACCTTTCCTGATGCACCATTTTTAGTATCATGAAGTGCTACTATTCTATTAAATCTAATTTCAGAAAATAAATAATCAATCACAGCCTTCAATGCTTCAGTCATTATGCCCATATTCCAATATTTTCTTGACATACAATATCCTACTTCACAGGAATAATGTTTTTCATTTATTCTCACCAAAGAAATTTCACCTATAACTTCTCCAATATCTTTTAACACAATAGCCCAATTATAGTTATCATCATTTGCATATTCCAAAGTCCACTGTTTTATAATTTCTTTAGTTTCTTCTACATTATCATGGGGCTTCCAAGATAAAAATTTTGTTACTTCACTATCTGTTGCCCAGTTTTTAAGCATATCATTAGCATCTGCAACTTCAAGCTTTCTCAGTAAAAGCCTATCTGTATTTATTGTTTGTGTCCCCTTATGTGTCAACATATAAATTTCCCCTTTTTAATTTAAGTTCCTTTACTTTCCTTTAGTATTGTTTTACTACCATAATATATAAAATATAATTATTATGAATGACTATTATATAATTTATAATAATTAAACTTACACATTTCACCATCATATAGTACTACTCTGTCGTCAACATAATTAAATCCAAGTTTATTAATCACAGTTTTAGATGAAGTGTTCTCTGGCTTTACGATTGCAGTTAAAGACTTTAATTCAGTATTTTCAAAAACCCACTGAATTAGCGCTTTAGCTGCTTCTGTTGCATATCCATTCCCTTGGTAGCTATCAGAAATACCATATAAAATCTCAACTTCATTATCTATTTCAGCTTTTGCATGAACTCCCACAACACCAATACATTTATGCTCCACTTTATATTCAATTGCCAATATTATAAAAGGCTCATTTATATTAAACTTTTCATTTAGCCAATTTATCCAAGAAAGTGCTTCTGACTCATTATGCAAAACCATATCAGACAGCCAGTAAGACACATTGGGTTGTTGACTATAATATACTGCATCCTTTGCATCGTATGGTAAAAATGGTCTTATAATTAGATTTTCTGTTTCTATACTAATATTTATCATTTTAAAATCTTCTTTCTTTATTGTAATTCTCATCATTATCTTTAGTTAAACTTGTACAATAAGTGAATAAGCTTAACTAAAATTTATCTATTTTATTTTTGTACTACTACATCTTTATAATTCGTCAAATAAGAATTTTGTTTATTTATATAATTAACACTTAAAGTCATTCCAATTTACTGGGGTAGTTTTTCCATTTTGCCAATCTTCTCTTGTAATACCATAACCAATTGCATCATATAGTTTTCCATTTTTACTTCCCCATGCCTTTCGATGATGTGCCTCTTTAACAAAACCACACTTATGGAATACACATCTCATTGCATAATTATCCTGCCTTGTATTTCCCTCTATCCTTTCCTTATCAGAGTAATTATTAAATATATAATCAACAAGCCAGTTCACAGTAATTGTCCCGATTCCCATACCTTTGTACTTGCTCAAAAGTTTTATGTCAAACAACGGGCTATCATCTTGTAAATCATAAATTCTTATCATTCCCACTTTTATACCCTCATCTAGAATAACCCAAAACGTTTTGCAGTCATCCCCAGTATAATAATGTTTTTCATAGCTCTCTCTAATTCTTTCAGGATTTTGGTTCGGTGTTCCATAAAATTCCCAAGTATCTGATGTTAAAAATCCTACAAGAGTATCAATTTCATCTTTAAATTCTTCAAAGCATATTTTCATGATTTTATTTTCTCCTTTAAATTTATTACAATTGAATCTTTTCTTTTAATCTCTCCTTTGGTTATTCTTCATTTATTTTTGCATAGAGCAAATTATCATAATAGTTATTCTCAAACTTCATAACCTTTTTTAATAAGCCTTCTTTTTTAAAATTATTCTTTATAGCAACTCTTTCACTTGCTTTATTTCGTGGATCCATACGAATTTCCAGTCTTATTAATTTCAAATTATTAAAAGCAATATTTTCTAACATCTTTACAACTTCAGTTGCAATACCCCTATTAAAAAAATTTCTATCTATAAAATAACCTATTTCTCCTACGTGAGGACTATCTTGAAATATTTTTATATTACATCCACCAATCACAGCATCTTCATAGATCATTCCACTTTTAATAATTACTTTTCCTGAGGTAATATTATTAGTATCATGAACTGCTACTATTCTAATAAAAATCATTGATTACCCTAAATACATTTTTTCAAATTCATCCAAATTTTTGTAATATTTAATCTCCATACCAAGTGTTTCATAGTTCTTTTTATATTCTTCCATTGAATTATCAAATTCTTTTGCTGATAAAGCTAAGTTATCTGGAGTAATATTTTTCATTAGGTCTGTTCTAGCAATATCGTATTTACTATACATTTCGTCATAGAATTGTTGGCAACTGGCAGCTGTCATCAATGATAAATAGGTATCACCCTTTTCAGCAGCATGATACATCTTATTCTTCCAATTAGAATAAATTTCTTCATATGTGCCAATAATATCATCTTGTGAGATTACCTTTTTTGAAATAACTTTATCCTTCATTTCCTTTGCAAAATCTTTTAGTGATTTCATTAACATTGTTGATGATTCTTTAACCTCTTGAATACTTGTCGCTTTGATTAAATTCCAATATAATTCATTAAAACCTATGGGAAGATATTTCATTGTAGAAATTTCTTCTGGGACTCTTTTAACACCTCTTTTTACATATGACTTATTATACATATAAATAGCAAACTCAATATAATATAAAATACTTGCTGCCTCATATCTACATTCACCGTATTTATTACTCAGCATTACATTTCCATATCCTTTCATTGCTTCATTGACAAAACTTTCAGCCTTCTCAATATTTTCTATTGAATATTCTTCATTTAGTTTATTTATAACAACTGATCTTAATTTCATATATTTCTGCATGTACTTCTCATCATTACAGTAAACAATATCTAACTCTATTAGTTTTGTAATATAAGGATCATTATATTTTGACATTTCCTCGAGTCTATTCCATGGAGTACAATATATATCAAAAGCTACATCCTCAATGATAAAGCACGATGCAACTTTCCAACCACTATCATCATTAATAACGATACATAAATCTAAGTCGGATTTTTCATAGATATCACCAGAATGGAACGAACCGACAATTCCTATTAATGCAATGGAGCCTGGACATACATTTTCTGCCTTTTTGATAATAGCTTCAATTATTCTATGGTTTCTTTCTTGCAATTTCTTTTTTATATATGTTTCCATAAATTCTCCCTCCAGTAATTAGTGAACATTGTTAAATTCGCAATACCCTATAATTCCCATTCCTCAATAATACTTACTTTCTTGTTTGTAGCATCAAGTTCAATCTCACATCCTATTGGTAGAGTCATCATTGGATGTGTATGACAGCAATCGAAATCTGCAATGAATGGTAATTTTTTATTGCCTAACACTTCTAACAATATTTCATATGGTTTTTTACCTATCTTTAAGTCGTCAAACAACTCATGTTTTCCAAGGATTATTCCCGAAATTCTATCAAAAATACCATTTACTTTTAAAAAAGAAAAACTTCTTTCTATTGTTGCAGCATCTTTTAAAGAATCTTCTATAAAAAGTATATCTCCATCCTTTATTTCAGGCATGTATTTGCTCCCCCATATACCTTGCATTGTATTCAGATTTCCACCTATTACTCTACCTCTAGCAACCCCTTCATAGATCGTAATCCATCTATTTTCTCTCTCTTCTTTGCCTCTATCTTGTGTTTCCCAATTAACATATTCATCTGTCCAATATTGTGGAATTTCAAAAACATAAGGAATTTTTATTTCATCCATCGTAATTTCTTTTAAATATTTAAAAGTGGCATCAACAAAGGGTGGTAATTCCCCAAATGAAGCTACCAATGCAGGTCCATAATAAGTACTTATTCCTGTTTGTTCATAAATAGCCAGTAGAATTGCTGTAACATCAGAATAACCTATTATTATTTTAGGATTCTTTTTAAATGCTTCATAATCTATATAAGGAAGGAGTGAATTTGAGTTCATTCCTCCAATAGTGGACATTATACATTTTACTTCGGGATCTCTAATTAAATTATTTAACTCCTCTGCCCTCTCTTTGATACTACCTGCCCTATAGAAATCGTACTTTCCTGTTAAGTTTCCTTCTACTATTTTAAATCCTTTATCTTGTAAATATTTCTTTGCTCTTTCAAATCTTTTAGGACATGAATATGTTATTGGTGATGATGGTGAAAAAATACCAATAAAATCACCTTTTTTTAATTTCTCTATCCTATTCATGTAAATTCCTCCAGTCCAATAATAACTTCATTCCTTTAATTCTTGTAGACTTTATCTTTCATATTATTTATATCACTATAGTTCATATATCATATACCAATTAAATAGATATCTTAAATAATATACTTTTCCATAGCTATCTGTAGTAAAAAGAAATCCTTTCCAATTAAAGTTCTATCCAATATCTTAATACCTCTTTACCTGATTCCTTTGAAATTACAGTGTTTTCTAACCTTCCACCATTGTACTCAATTATCTTTTTAGAACCAATATTATCAAAGTCACATGTTACTAAAACTGTTCTATGTCCTAGCACCCTTGCTTTTTCCAATATTAAATATAATATTAACTTTCCATATCCCTTTCTTCTATACCTTGGTGATATATCATAACCAATATGTCCACCTTCTTCATAGTTTGTCTCATTAAGCTCATATCTTAATCTAACAGTTCCTAAAATATCCTTGTTTTCATTTAAAAGCCACCATTCTGATGATGCAACGTGTCCCACTTCTAGATTAACTCCCTTTTCCCTATTCTTAAGATAATCTAAATAACTTTTAAAATCATAATTTGCTCTAGAATACCTTCTCTCAATCACATCTTCGTCATTTTTATTATAGTCATTAAACATTTCAATAAATTTTTCCTCAAGACAGAGTTCTGGCTGTACCAAATCAATCATCATTTACACCTCAATTCACAATGAATTTAATATTTACTTCTCCGCTACAAATAAAAGGTGGTTACTTGTACCTAAAAACTCAGGCTTTTCACAGCAATAATAATGATAGTTAAGCCACTTACTATAACTTTCCTCATCCATATTATTTATTTTATCTGCCAAGAGTTCACTTAATCCATCTGTAGCAACCTCTGACGTAATTTTTAAGTCAGATTCTCTTAATAGCTTTCTACACTGGTCTACTGTATGGAAAACAAAAGGAAAGTCTACAACTTTAAAGGTGTCATGATTATAGTTATTTCCCTTTAAAAAATCTTCTTCATAGAGCATAGTTTCCGTAGTAATAACCATGTCATTAGATATAAATGCAAAGAACATCTTTCCATCCTTCTTACAAACTCTTTTTACTTCTGCTATGCACTTCATCCTATCTTGAATTTTTGACAAATGATATAAGGGACCAAAGCATAATACAATATCATAAGTTTTATCTTTAATCATAGATATATCCATTGCATTACCTTGAAATACTTCCATGGACATTTGGGAATCAACTTTTCCCTTTATTTGCATAACATGTTTTTCAACTAGCTCAATGGCAGTTACATCAAATCCCCGTTTTGCAAAGTACAAGCTATATTCTCCTGTTCCAGCTCCTAAATCTAGTATTTTCATACCTGGTCTAAGATTTTTTTCAATCTGCCTTACCGTTGTTAAAAACTCCACTTGCCTTGCCTTTGTAGATAATCTTGAACCTTCATCAAAAATATCATAAAGAGCTGAAACTCTATCCGCTTCCTGTTCTATCTTTGAAATATCCTCTATCTTCATCTAAATACCACCTTACTTAAAATTATGGGTCTGCCCCTCTTTGTCCTAATTTTCTATAGTTCTAGTTCCATTACCTCATTCTTAATTGAAAAGTCTTCCTCTTCCTATTCACGTTGCCATCTCATTCTGCGAGAACTTCCAAATCCTCTTCTCCATCTAATCTACATATCATCTTTCCTTAAACTCTTACACACTTTAAAAAAGTTTCATTTATCTATTCTTAACTATTATTTATTATATTTCCAATTTTTATTAATAATATAGTATATTTCATTGTCTCTCCACTCATTATCTTCCAGAATAAACTTTTCTCTAATTCCTTCAAAATGAAAACCGGCTGATAAAATTACTTTTTTAGAAACTATATTATCAAGATTTATATGAGCCTCTAATCTGTGAAAATTCAAGTCTTCAAATCCTATATTAACTAGTGCTTTTATACTCTCCTTTCCATAACCTTTATTCCAAAACTGATTATGTATTGTATAACCAACCCTTGCATATTGGAAGTCTTCACGCACATGAGTTGTAATATCACAATAACCAATTGAAGCTCCATCCTCTTTACGAAAAATATTCAACATATAGGTGGAATCATTTTTGCCTAGTTCCTCTCGTTCCTTTAATTTCTTAGCATACCATTCCTCAGTGATAAAAGATGTATCAAACCATCCCTCATCATAAGGAGATTGAGATTCATTCTGTTCTTTGAACCCCCTTAGCCATACTTTATAATCTTCTAATTTTAGTGCCCTTATTTCAAGCCTTTCAGTTCTTTCTAAAATATCATTATAGATTACCATTATTTTATCCCACCCCAATTACTATATATTTTTATTTAATCAATATATTTCTGTAGCATCCCTCGGTAATTCTTTGATATGCTTTATAAACTCATAGCTTCTCTTAGCCTCTTCATAATTATATTCATATCCAAATATTTTACCTACTTTAGGTGCAATCTCTTCAAATAACTGGCATGTTGTAATTAGTGCATTCCAAGAGGAATCATAATCACTCATATTAAAGGTACTCATTAACCTTGTCCATACATCTAAATCCAAATATTCTTTTAAATATTTATTTGCTTTCCCTATACTTACTTTAAATTCTGTTTGAATCCCCACCTGCCAAGATAACATAGTTAATAATTCTTTTCTTACATAACTATTCATTACCTCTATTGTAAAAAGAATTTCTTCCCTCCAAAGTCCTTTTGCACAGTATGGCGCTACCCACCAAAACTCATTACATCGACTATAATATTGTCCATAGGTAGGTCTTTTTACCCAATAATCTTCATCAGTTGTTGCTGGTATTTGTGGTAAACAGCTGTCTTTATCAAGTAAAGGAACAGTTAATTTATCTTTTCCATATTCCTTTATTAATATCTCTATAGGCTGAATATGCAAGTCAATTCTATTTCCATCTGTAAACTGCATTAAATAAGTATAGCCATTTTTAAAATCAACATCTCTTCCTTGCATTTTATCAAGCTTATCAGGTTCTTGGAAAATAATTGGCTCACCAAAAACACTTATCCAATCCTCATCTCTCAGAAAAGATTCTGTATCAGTAACTACATAAACAATGTCATAGTCCTGAAAAATGTCTTTTTTCACATTAGGATTTGCCCGAGAACCATTCATATAAACAGCTCTAATTCGGCTATCTCTATTTGCAACACTCAATATTAAATCAAACATTTCCTTTTCAGTTCTCATGTTACATCCACCTCATCTCTAATATTTTTTTAACCATATTAATTGAATTATTTGATGCTGATACACAGTTCTTTTCAAATACTTCTACCCCACACTGATCTTCTGTATCTGTTATAGACCTTATTGCTATGAATGGAACATTATTCACGTAACACACATGAGCAATACTTGCCGTTTCCATATCTACACAAAGTGGATGATATTTAGAAATTATTTCAGTACGACCATTATTACTTATAAAGGCTTCTCCAGTAACAATTCTTCCAAAGAATATTTTTTGAGTGAATGTATTTTTATCTATCACTGCTCTACATAATTCAACCAGCTTACTGTCTGCTTTAAAGTATATACTTTCCATCCATGGATGATATTCAGTCAAGATACCTTCATCCACATCATGATATGTTATTTCTGTTGAAATAACAGTATCTCCAATATTTAATATATTATCTATTCCTCCTGCTACCCCTGTTACAATAATATGAGTAACATTGAATTTATCTATTAATATTTGAGTTGCAATGGCTGCATTTACTTTACAAACCCCACAATACAATGCAACAACATCTCTGTTTTCATATATACCACTGTAAAATGTCAGCATAGCAACATTTTCTACTTTTTTATTAGAAATCTCCTCAATAAAAGGCATAATTTCATTTTCCGTTGGTCCAATAACCCCAATTTTCAAAAACTCATCCCCTAATTATTTACTTAAAAGCATAAATCCATAAGAACTTTATCATCATACTTTATAATCTTTCTTTAATATGGCTAATACAATATCATCCACAAACTCACCTTTCATAATCGTTCTTTCTCTAAAAATACCCTCTTGAACAAAGTTTGCTTTTTTTAGAGCTTTTACAGACGCTTCATTACCAAGGGTTACAGTGGCTTCTATCCTATTAAAGTTCATTACTTCAAATCCGAATTTCACCAAAACCCTTATAACTTCAGTTGCATATCCTTTATTCCATTCATCACGATTAAATCCATATCCAATCTCGCTTCTTATTGAAGCATCATCAAAGCTCCCTAAATTACAATATCCAATGATTTTATTATCATTCTTTCTTGCTACACCCCATGTAATCTCTTCTTTATTTTTAAATTCATTTTTGTAATGATTTATTATGGATAGTGCATCATCTTTAGTATTAATGGGTGTAAACCAATCATATTTAGCAACTTCAGGATCACTATAAATCTTAAATATCTCTTCTACATCTTCTGGATTTACCTCTCTAAATATTAATCTATCAGATTCTAATTCTGGAAATACCTCAAAGCACGACTTGTCAATTTTCACTTCATGCATAATATTATGACTTGTCACTTAGTATCACTCCTCTTTTTCAAATTAGGCAAGTTTGAACTATCTTATAATTTTAAAATTACTTCTAGTAAATAATCAATCTTATATTTTACATATCTTTTCATAACTAACAAGTGTCATTCTTTCATTTATCGGTATTAGATCACCAACTTTTTTATATCCTAATTTTTCGTATAGATGACAGTTGCCCTTTTCCTGAAATATTGTATCCAAAACCCACTTCTGTACTTTAGGATAATAACTTTCTATTTGTTTCAATGCTTCTTGTGCAATTCCCCTATTTTGGTATTCTGGAAGAACACATAAAGCTGATATCTTATAAGTCATTTCCTCTAATTCTGTTACTCTAACCCAGCCAACATTAACGTCGTTCAGTTTAAAAATATAAGCAGTAGTATTGGCTCTATCCATCTTTTCTTTAACCATATCAATACTTTCCATTGCAGGATTTACATCATAATCATGATATTTGTCAAGCAATTGTTTAAATGACCTTTTCTGTATATCATGGATAATATCTGCAATATCGCTTGAAATCTGCATTACCTTTATCATTTCTACTCCCCTTATTTAAATCTACTTATTTCATTCAATACTTCTCTAGCTGTATTTGCAATATTCTCATATTTAGGTATATCAATTAGTCTAAAGTACAGGCTTTTCAAAAATATATTGACATTAAAAGCAATGACTAGATCTTCTGGATATCTTCCCACTTTTTCTATTTTGTTGAACCCCTTAACCCAAGCTTCTATTTCTTCTATTGGTATTATTTCTCTTTCCAATATAGATTTAATAGCTGTAATCATACGTTCATCTTCAAAATGAATATATCCATAATAATTTATATTTAACTTTTTATAAAATGCATCTAGTATGTTTTTTAATCTCTCATATCCAATTTCTTCACACTTAGCAAATTCATCAAGAGCATCAGCACCATGGGCAGCTCCATGAGCCCAGCCTTTAACTTCTACATATCCTCTAACATCCTTATCTTCATTATAAAATTTCAAAAGAATATCAAAGGCCTTTTCAATATCACTTTTAGATAAGAACTTATCACTTCTATGTCTATAGATGCATGCTGCAACTATTTCACTTGAAAAGGTTCTACCGAAAACCGAATCATCAATATTACCTAAACCCTTAAGAATATGCTTTTCATCTAAAGCTATCCACAATAGCTCATTAACCTGCTTTCCTGATAGCTGATTTTCATATATCCAAGTAAATAGATTGGAAAGTATAAGATCATCACGTAATTCACTATCAATATCCCTTATATTGTCCATCATTTTCAAAGATAACTCATATGGATTTACCCCTTCTGGTACTTTATAATCATTTTCCTTTATACTCTTTAACAATTCTTTTAATTCTTGCTTTTCCAACTTATATTTCTCCTCTTTAACCTTTTATTAAATCCCCGTAATACGCCTTTATTCTATATATAAATCCATAAGAATTTCATCATCATAAATTCCATCTATGTTAAAGAAGTTTCTATGAACTCCCACTTTTTCAAATCCAAGCTTCTCATAAAGATGTTGAGCTTTTTTATTGCTAGCTTTAACACCTAAACTTATAGTTTTTATAGTTTCATGATTCTTAGCAAAGTCTATTAATACTTTCATAACTGTAGTGCCAATTCCCATGCTCCAGCATTCCTTTTTTACTGAAATAGCTAATTCACTATTATGGGCTATTCTTTTTCTATTCGGAGCACTAACTTGAGAAACACTAACTATTTGATTATCTATAATACCTAGGAGCATAAGAGCATTATTATTTTCATTTATATTTTTAATATGCTCTCTTTCCTGCTCCAGAGTAAGTCTAAACTCATTTTTACCGAAAAGAAGGTTGTCACTTTCTCCACCAACTATATTTAGATACTCAATCATAGCCTCTGAATCCTCTTCAGTTGGTTTTCTTAATATAAGCACCTTGCGATTTTCTAATTTTACTAGCTTTAATATGTCATCCTTCATATTCATCACTTCTTTCTATAAACCTATTTTTATTAATCATATACCATCATGCTCTTTAAGTATCTTCCTTCTTTCTTACTCTCATATGGTTTAGCTACAATTCCTTCTTTTATTAAATCCTCATTGGCACGTCCAAATATTTGATGCCAAAGTTCATTTTCTACTTCCTTTATACTCACTTTATGCTTAATTGCCGTTAAACCCTTGGAATATTTCTCTATGCTACTTAACGTATTTTTTACTGTTTCAAGGATCTCTATAAGAATAATTTCACCTATTTCGGTGACTATTTTCATATCTCTTTCTTGAAATATAGGTACATTACAATATAATTTATTATCTGTTTCATCTATGTTTATGTAGTCCATCTCTTTAAGAAAAATTGCTAACTCTTTATCTTCATTTGACAACTCATTATAATTAATTGCTTCACTAAAAATTCCCCACATTAGTTGGCCACATTTTTCCGCAGTGTTTTTATTAACCTTATCTATAATTTTTATATATGGTAGATTTAAATCTTGGAAAGGAGTTGAATTTCTAATACTCTGTTGCGTCATTCTAAAAAATCTATACATATCTTTACGTACTCCATTAGAATCTCCAAAACTATTAAAGATAAACTTATTACTTCCATAATTATTACTACTGCATAAAGGTTTATTGCTATAACTATCAACAATATAGCTGTCTTCATATCCAATTATCATATAATTCCTATTACCTGGCTGAAGCTTAGAGCTAGTAAATACATTTCTTTGTTCAAAAAAATCAAAGGCAATTCCATCAAAAATCATGTCACAAATTATATGATATAGTAATCTTTCTTCATCAAAAATCTTATAACTTGATAAATTTTGAAGCTTCTCAACTACTAAAGGTTTTATCCTAATAATTATATCTACTATTTGCTCTCCCACATTCTTTAGATATACATCCATGATTTCAATATCACTCTCTAAAAATATAGGGAAGTTTATTTTAAATTTTTCTTTATTTTCTTCTATTGCATTTATTCTTTTCAAATTACTTATAATACTATTTAACCTATGATTATCAATATCTATAAATTTACTTATATCCTCCTGTGTTAATGAAAATGCCTCATTTTCTGCAATAATATATAATATTTCTGATGCAAAATTTTCATCACACACATATGCAGGGTTATATTTATCATAAACTTCTATATCACCAAAATAATATAAGTTTAATCTTTTCATATTATTCCTCTTTTCTTTTACGCCTTTAATAAATCCTTATTTTTTACTTTTTAGCATATTGTAAAAGCTATTTCCTTCTCTTGTGATTATTACTATTTAAAAACTTAACTTTTTAAATAGCTTAAAACTTCTTTTTCTATAAGATTAAAATCCATAGCTGCTATATCTTCCACGGTATATCTCTTACTTAACTCACCTATCAGCTTAGATCCTAAGAAATACCCCACATCACTGATACCTAAAACTTTGAACCAATCACCATAAAAGTCTCTAGTTCCTTTTTATTTGTCCTTTAAAGCTTCTACATATTTTAATTTAAGTTCTTTTTCTAACTCTTCACAGTCAATGCTCCACTGCTCTCCCCTAGAATCAAAACTACTCTCTCCTAATACTTGTTGAAAATATTGGGCAAAGCCTTCCTCATATATATTCCAGATTCCTTCATTATACTTACTCTGTTCTACCTGCTTTGGTAATTTTGATTCACCTCTTATTTGAAAGTGAACTACATGACAAAGTTCGTGACAAACTAAAGCATCTATTTTCTCCCCATCTCTGGAAAATTACTATTGTAAAACTTCTCCCATAACTCCATCTTTTCCTTAGGCTCTTTATTTAAGTTTTCTTCCATCAATCCCATATAATCCTTAAAAGTATCTATAATGTTTATCATCATAAGTCACCTAGCTTTCTGAAAATTCTAAAAATTACTCTCTCTTTAATCCCTACTGAACAATTCTATAATCAAAATTATCTTCAATAATTTTATATCCTATCTTAGTGTAAACTCCGTTAGATACAGGATTGCGTTTATCTACAAAGAGGCTGCAGAACTCATTTCCTCTTTCTAAATATAATTTACTTAGGTTATAAACTACAGCAACTCCATAGCCCATGCCCCTCTTTCTAGCATCTGAGTAAACTAAACTAACAGAAATTCCTTTCTTTAATTGTTTTGTAAATGCTGCCATAGAAACTGGCACATGATTTTCATCTTCGAAAATATATATAGCTCCATTTCTAATTCTAGTAACTAGCTTTTCTATAAAGGTTTCTACAACCATGTCCTCATTTAAAGCTTCTTTTCCAAATTTAATATGCCAATCTATTACTAAATCTAAATCCTGCTCTGTAGCTTCTCGAAAATACCCTTTAGGCAATGTAACAGAATTTAATTTTCTCAACTCCATAATATCCATGGCTAAGCGTTCCTTGAATTGACACTTTGTTTTACCTTCATAATATTCAATAAATTTATCACAAACTTTTTTATTTGCATTAATACCTACTATATTAATTTTATTTTCTATCAAATAATCAACTAATGCTTTAATAGCATTATCATCTTTTTCTTTTAAATTGTTTATTTGCAAATTATATGGACTCACATTACAGAAAACAAGGGATACTCCTGACTCATCTTCTACACGCCCAAATAAAACATCACTATCAGTATCTTTTTCTCTATTTACATATGCATTAAATAATATTAATTGGTTTACTGATTCCTTCTCAAGAAGTATCTCTTCATTAATGTTTAAAAAATCCTTAACCTTATCATATATAACCACCTTCATAATTTTCATAGTATGAGACTTAACTCATACTAAATACACCCCCTTTTTCTATATAAATGATTTGTACTCTTATTGAATAAGTTTTATAATTTTATTACCATTCCATCGTAAGCAAAGCTAATATCTTCATAATGATTTTGTAACTCTAAATAATCATCATAGGATTTTCCCCAATCTTCCTCAAGATGTGTCATTATAACCTTTTTAATATTATATTTATTCTTTAAGTCCACTATCTCATCCATTACAAATAATTCTTCTCTTAAAGGATTGTCCTCTTCTAACTTAAAGTCACCCTTTAAGACATCACCAATAACTGTATTACCTATAATCATTACATCAGCATCCTTAAAGATTCCATTCACTGGGAAAGGTTTTACATCACAAGGAGCATATATAAGCTTCTTTTCTCCTTCTTCAAAAACAAATACTGTAGCAGATTCAGCCTTAATTAGAGTTATTTTTATTTCTCCTATTTGTATTGAATCATTAACCACATGTCTTTTTATTAAATTTCTTATTTTTTGATAGTAGTCAAAATATGAGCCATGCTTTGAGCGTATGGAATTTAAATCCTCCATTACATGATCCATAGCTATAACTTCTATGGGATTTTCACATTCTATTCCTTGGGAAATATTTAGCCAATTTAGTCGAAGCTGTTCAAATACCCTCATACCAAGGGTATGATCTGGATCCATATGACTATATAAAACTCTATCTATTTCCTTAATTTCTCCATAATTTAAGCTTTGAGAAATATCCTCTGGGGTATCTATAAGTAGCTTAGCTTCTTCTAGATATATGCTACATCCAAATCTTGCATAAGGATTTCCCTTCTTTCTAGCCTCCATACATACTCTACAACAGCAAAGTGGCTTTGGTAGTGTAACACATCCTCCACTACCTATTATTTTAAAATTCATAGTAATCCCTCCTGTTTTCTCTCTAATTATAATTAGATTTTTTATTATATATGTTTTAATAAAGTCTCTACATTAAATTTACTTGCAATCTTAGATCACATTAGGGAATATTAATGAGTTTTATTTATTGAAACTTATATATCACGTATTTTTAAACTCCTTTACTATCTTCAACTTTATCATATACAACTACCTTCATACCTTTATAGCAAGAGCTATTAACTCTAAGTAAAATTCACTTCTTTTATTTTTAGACTATTTTCTGTGTATAACTTTGTTAATAATTCGTGATATATGAAAGTTGCGTATTAACTTATATTCAATTAATAAATTGTAATATGTCAAACTCGAATTACTTGTCCCTTATCTATCAAGAATACTTCACCTATGTATAAGGTGTTATCCTCTGCACATATGATAGCACCGTCATCACATATACCATACAATGGATATTTTTCTGAAAGTAAAAGCAACTCCTCGGTTATATTATTTTTATCTAAATGAGGTTCAACTGAAAATTCAACTAATCCGAGTGCTTCATATATTTTCAGTTCATCATGTTCGCAAGTTAATGTACACACTGCCGTTTTCGTCATATTTATCGAACCAGCACTCATTCCGATAATTACACCTTTTTGTTCTCTAATACATGGTATCAGTCCATAAGATTCCAAATAAGCAAACTGTGTTGGTGTATCGCCACCTGCGAGCCATAAAACATCGGCATTTCTAACTATATCTTGTGCAGTTTCTTTTGACATTCTGCCATCTATAACCTTTACGCTACTAAAAGTTATTCCACAATCAGAAAACATCTTTAAAAAGTGATTACAATACCAATCCGTTTTGTCATATATGTTTTCAAATTCAGAAGCCACAAAAACAAAGTTCATACCCGTATTTATATATGACTTCAATAGTCTGTTAAAATCATCAGGGAATCCATTAGAAAATCCGCTTGTTAGTATTTTAACCATCATACATCCTCCTTTTCATATTCCTTAATTTCGTTGTTTCTTATTACAATCCTTATAGCACAATAGATTACGATTGCGACTTTCTCATCCATAATACTTTGACTTTCTCTCCTGCAATCTCGCCATCATATTCACTAAATACTTTAAAGCCTGATTTCTCATAAGTTTTTATGGCTCTTTCATTAAATTCAGCTACTCCCAACCTTACATAATCACCTTTATATTGATGATGTTCTACTGCAAAATTGACACAAGCAGAAACAAACTCTTTTCCTAAACCTATTCCTGTTAAATTAGGTTCTAACCCAAAACCAACCCACATTTCATAATTTATATCAGGATTATCTTTCACGGTGTCTATATCAACATAACCATCATCATCTGAATCTTCTTCAACTTCTCTAAAAAAATTTATAGTTAATTCCCCTACTAAAATTTCTTTTTCATTTAAAACTGCAAATTTACTGAAACCCCAATTTTTCTTTTCCAATAAATCTTCTGCCTCATTACAATAATCATATATGGAATATTCATTTTCATATTTCCATTCATTAATCATTGTTTTTGCATAATTATCATTCATAGGTACAAACTTAAACTTCATAGTCAAACTTCTTCTTAAATTTATCTTATATAATTAACATAATAAGTATCATATGGTTCTTTTAATACATATCCAAGCTTCTGAGCTAACTTAACGGACTCAAGATTAGCAGCATCCCAACTAGGATACTTCCCCTTGCTAATACAGTCTAAAATTAATGCAGCAGCTGCTATAGTTGCTAACCCTTTCCTTCTATATTCTGGAAGTGTATCAACTTCAATTTCGATTCCTTCATCGTAAACACTATAAGATGACGCTGCCGATACAATCTTTTCATTATGCAAAATACAGAATCCAATGCCTATATTGATATAATCATCTATGGATTTAAACTGACTTGTAAAATCTTCTGATAACTCTTGTAGTGATGGATTTTTTGCTAAAGATTTATCTATTTTTTTTAACTCATATCCTTCAGGTAATGTTGATAGAAATGTATTTAAATGATCAACATCTAAATTCTTAATATCCCTTTTAAATCTATATCGTTGAAACTTTTCCATACGTCCCTTATGAATAATTTCTATACGTTTTTTCCACTCTTCAGTATCCACGATAACTAAAATATTCTCAGGCAAATTATATAATAGTTCTTCTGCTTCCTTACTGTTATGGTTTCCTGCATAAAATGCAAAAACCCCTACTATAACCTGTACAACTGTTGGTTTTTCAATGTCATCAGCCCAAGCTTTTCCCATATGTCCTTGAAGGCATGAAAGAATAAGTGTACAATCTATATTTTTAAAAACAGAACATAAATTTTTTCTTAAATTACTATCTACTTCATAGATCATTAAAATTTTCTCCTCATTTCAATTCAAATATTTCCCTTAACTTCATTTATAATTTCTTAGTTAAAAAATACTCCTTATGTCCTTTAGGGCTATCCTCTAAAATTCCAAAAACCTTATATCCATTCTTCATATAAAAGTCTGGTCCTTGAAAATCGAAGGTATCTAGATGTGCTATATGACATCCCTGACTCCTTGCTGCATCCTCTGCCTCTTTCAAAAGTATTGAACCATACCCTCTATTGCGATAATCATCTTTAACCCACAATGTGTCAATATAGAAGATGTGCCAAAACACAGAGTAAGCTAATATGCCTCCCATAACTTCACCCTTTTCATTCTTAATACAACGATTTATCTTAATGTATGGCTCCTCTTGTTCAAATGGTTTAGACAGTTTGTTATGTTCCATAAGCATTTCATCAATATAATCTATTTCTTCCTCATTAGGTATTTCTATTTTGATATTGTCTTTATTCATAATTTATCTTTAGTGAGAGATTATATTGTAAGTACCAATCCCTCACTAAATCTATCCTCCTTTCATTTTATACACTTTTATGTGTCTAATAAGTTGTTAATTCGATTTATAAGAACGTTATATCTCAACAATAACATTACATATTAGGTTTATTTTTATATAATATCTATACTTGATATACTACTTCAAAATCTTCAAAAACCACTAGCATATCATCACTGAATTCATACCCTAGCTGTTTTCCATCTTCCTTGAAGAAATGAGCATGTCCCTCAACCCAAGATTCCAATGTATCATCCTCACCCTCACGCTTACAAATGTCATAAGTAATATCTGAAAATGGAATAATTGTTATCTCAGTAGTTTCAATAACACATCGTGGTACACCTTCCCAATCAGTGACAATACTTAAATCACCAACCTGAGGTATACGCTCGCCTTCAATTTCATACCTCAATAAACTACTTGCTGTAGCCCTCTTTTGCCCAATTAATACTAAACGCAACAGTTCATTGGCCCATTTTTCAGTTAATTCAAAATGGAATACCTCTAAACACTTTGTTGTTTCATTTCTGTTCGTTTCCCTCAAAAATGTTTTCCAGAACATATCAATTTTTTCTTGTGAATATTTTTCATTTTCCATTACCGCTACCTCCCTCTAGTTTTATACTAGATTTTTTGTATATAGTTGTTTTATCCTATCATCTTTAGCCTTTATTTTATCTTTATGTATATCAACTATATTCCTATTCCATAAGGTCTAATTCCTTTTTTAAAATAGGATAAAACTTAATATCAGTAACGTAGTTAGGGCAATTATAAAAAAAATAACCATAACTATCTGAACATTAATAATTACTCAATCTCACTTCCTAATTTAAGAATTTAATTGTTCTATTTTAGGTATCTGAAAATAAATAATAAGTCAAAGATGGAAAGTATATTTTGAGTTAGACAAGGAAACAGGTTCCGCAGATAGTAGCACTATCTAAGGGTTCTGTTGACGCAGTATAACACAAAATAGACGAGCATTCTGACTTATTTATTTTTTGAAGATGCCTTAATACTATTTCCCATATAGAAAAAATGCTGAAACCCGCATGAACAGAACAACTAGTTATCTAGTTAACTAGTTATATATGAAACTATTTAAATATACAAATAGTTTCATATGAAGCTATATAACTATTTACATAGCTCATAGGTAAAATTTAATTTAAAATCATGCATTGAATCAGCTATAAATTTTATTTTCTTATATTATTTACAAGGACACTCCTTTTCACTTTGTTCAAATGAGTAAGTTCCTAGATCTAAATCGTAGATTTAGATGGTCACTTATGCTCCTTCATTTAAGAAGCTGTACTGAGCCATGTATAAGTTATAGTAGAATCCTTTAAGTTTTAATAATTCTTCATGGGTTCCACTCTCTACAATTTCACCATCATCTACTACCATAATTTTGTCACAGTCTCTTATGGTTGAAAGTCTGTGGGCAATTACAAAGGAAGTTCTTCCATGAAGTAATTTATTTATACCTTTTTGAACTAATATTTCTGTTGCAGTATCTATATTAGATGTTGCTTCATCAAGGATAAGAATTCTTGGATTTGCAAGTAATGCTCTTGCAAAGGATATAAGTTGTCTTTGTCCTACTGAAAGTCTTGAACCTCTTTCGTTAACTTCTGTGTCATATCCTTTTTCTAATTTCATAATAAAATCATGGGCATTAACGGCCTTTGCTGCTGCTATGATTTCTTCATCAGTAGCATCTAATTTTCCATATCTTATATTCTCCTTAATAGAAGTCGAGAATAAGAATGTATCTTGAAGCATTATTCCCATTTGGCTTCTTAATGAATAAAGATTGACCTTAGAAACATCCTTACCATCAATTAAAACATCCCCTTCAGTAGTATCGTAAAATCTACTGATTAAACTAGTTATAGTAGTCTTTCCTGCCCCTGTTGGTCCAACTAAGGCGATATTTTCACCTGGTCTTATTTTAAAGTTTACATTGTGAAGTACCTGAACGTCTTTCTCATATTCAAAGGAAACATTTTTAAACTCTACTGCTCCCTTAATAGTTGGCATATCTTCACTTCCCTCCATCTCATCAATGGTTGGTACTACATCCATAATTTCAAATATTCTCTCTGCTGCTGCAAAGTTAGTAACTAATGTATTGTAGTAAGAAGCTATATTTATGATTGGTCTCCAGAACATACTTGTATATGATATAAAAGCTATTATGGTTCCAATGGAAACTTCTCCACGTCTAGTTAAGGTTGCTCCATACCAAAACACTATGATGGAACTTATTCCAAAGGACATATCTATAAAAGACCAAAGCCAGTCATTATATTTAACTGCTGATAAAAATCCATCTCTAACCTCACCTACAGCTTTTTCAAATTTCTTAGTAGTTTCTCCTTCAAAGGTGAAGTTTTGAATAATCTTTATCCCTGAAAAAGATTCATGGGTAAAGCCATTTAAATTAGAACGTTTTTGTCTAAATACCTGCCATTTAGCTCTAGCTTTTACCATCATTGTAGATACTACAACTGCAAGTACCGGTAAAATTATTATAGAAACTATAGCCAATTTTGCATTCATTACAAAAAGTATTACTCCTATAGCTATAAGATTTAGTGCCTGTGGTATAACTGTAGTAACAGATTTTGAAAACAGCTCTGAAAGAGAGTTTACGTCTCCAACAACTCTCGCTAAAATCTTTCCTACTGGTCTATCGTCAAAAAAGGAAAATGAGAGTTTTTGTATATGAATATAAAGCTCTTGCCTTATAGTATGCAGTATACTGTGAGTGGTTTTATTCATTTGATAGGTAGATAATTTACTAGCATACATACCTATAACATTTATTCCTACTAACCCTAGACTTATAACTATAAGTCCTACTACATCTTTTACTTCAATATAATTATCTATAGCAATTTTTAAAAGCATAGGGCTTAAAAGCCCTGTACCCATTACTATAAGCATAAGAAAAAGTACTAAAGATACTTTTAACTTATAGGGTTTTACATATTTCACTAATCTTAATAGTATATCCCGACCCTTTAAACTATTAATTTTTTCGTCTTGATTAACTGAATTTTTAGCCATTCTAGCACCTTCTTTCTCTCTTAAAAGTTAGCCACATCTTCATCTGACAACTCTAAGAAATCTTTAAATTGAGTTTGATATATCTCAAAATACTTACCTTTTTTATTTAAGAGTTCTTGATGATTTCCTCTCTCTACTATTTTTCCATCCTCCATATATAAAATCATATCTGCATTTTTTACAGCTGATATTCTATGGGCAATGATAAAGGTAGTCTTCTTCGTGTCTCCATGATATAAATTTTTAAGCAATTGATATTCTGTTTCCATATCTAAAGCAGAAGTTGAATCATCTAAAATTAAAATTTTGCTATCTCTTATCAAAGCTCTAGCTATACATAATCTTTGCTTTTGACCTCCTGAGAGTCCAAGACCTCTCTCACCGATTAATGTGTCATATCCATCCTTAAGTCCATCTACAAATTCCTTTGCACATGCAAGCTCTACAGCCTTTTCTAGTTCTTCTTTAGTAGCATTGTTCTTACCATATTTAAGGTTATTCTCAATGGTATCAGAGAATAGAAAAGAATCTTGTGGAACTATAGAAATACTATCTCTTAAAGATTTTAGGTTTAAATCCTTAAGATTTATACCATCTAAAGTTATTTCTCCTTCTGTAGCATCATAGTTTCTTCCTAAGAGTGCCATTAATGTTGATTTTCCTGAACCTGTAGTACCCATAATAGCTACTGTAGATCCAGCTTTAATATTAAGATTTATATTATCTAATACATTCTTTTCTCCATAGGTAAAAGATACATTTTTAAGTGATAATTCACCTTCTATATTCTGTGGAACAATTCCCTCTTTAGAATTTTCAATAGTAGTGCTTACCTCTAAAATGTTGTTTATCTTTCCTGCTGAAGCCTTAGTTCTAGAGAATAGATTCATAAGCCATCCAAATTCTCTCATTGGCCATATAAGCATCCATAGATAACTAGTGAATGCCACCAATTGACCTACAGTAATCTTATTGTAGATTACTAAAATACCACCTACACAGGTTACAAGAACTACAGAAAGATTCCCTAAGAACTCCTCTAATGGGAAGAATTTAATCCATATCTTTGTATGTTCCATTTGTAAATCAAAGTTTTTAGAATTGTATTTTAAGAATTTAAGAATTTCATGTTTTTCTCTTCCAAAAGCTTTAACTAGCTTAACTCCAGCAATATTTTCTTGTGCTGTAGTATTTAGCTCTGCGATGTGGTCACTTATTCTGTCATATACATCATCAATCTTCTTTTCAGATTTTATGGTGATATATGCTATTATTGGCATAGTAGAAAGAGCTACTAAGGTAAGTGTTGGACTTATCCTTAATAATAGAACTGAAGCTATACCAAAATAGGCTATATTTTCTATTAAAAGCCTAAACCCAAAGCCCATAATGTCCATTATATTATCTGCATCTTCCCCTACCCTTGACATTAATTCACCGGTGTTTACTTTGTCAAAGTAAGAGAAGGACAGTCCTTCAATATGCTTGAATAAAGTTTCCTTTACTTCCTTAGAAATAGTTATTCCTAAATAATCAAATAAGTACTCCTTTAGATATCCAAAGAAAAACTTTATTAATGATATACATCCTATAATAAACAATATTTTATTTATAATTTCATAGTTTTTACCACGAAGTACATCATCTATAAATATTTCAGTTACATAGGGAATTGTTAAATCTGCTGAAATTACCAGAATCATTGAAACTATACCAAATATAGCTACCCCTAAATGATTTTTTACATAGCTCAAGATTTTTTTCACTTGAATCCCTCCTTCAATGTGGTTATTATTATTAACCTCTTATGTTTTAATGTGTAAAATTAGTATCTGCAAACCACCTCTTAGTCATAATACTTCCTCCCTTTTGTCATATAATCCCCAATCATGTTAAACTCTGCTGTCTATAAATTTGCTATAGATATAAATAAAAATAAAAAAGTCATAGTCCTATACCTCTTGGTATATAGGACTATGACTTAAATCATCTATAGCGTGAATAATACTAAGGAATTAATCCTTAAATATTAAAATTCATTTTAGGCTTATGTATATCTTACTTATCTTAGTATAAATAATTGTATTAAAAGCCTTATAAATATATAAAAAGTCCCGGGTTACCCTAGGACTTTTCTCACAAAATAGTTTGTTAAAAATCAATCTTTTAAACCTATATTCTGAGGCAGGGTAATATTCCAAATATTAAATTGTAAAATGTGATTATATGCACTATTAATATTGCCAGCGCCAACATTGACTCTAGCATTAACTCTATTTCTATTCATTTCACTGATTACTAATAAATTGTTTAACATTTTCCTACCTCCTTTTTTAAAATTTATTTTCTAGTTTTATTTAGTTTTACTAATTTTTACTACCCTTTTATTATATACAATTAGTATAAATAATGTCAATGACTTTTTCTAAATTTTTTGAATTTATTAAATATATTTTCTATTGTATAAATTTCATAAAAAATAACGACTATAAAATAGTCGCTAAAAAATAAAAATATTTACTATATAAATCATATAATATATTAAAATTTTACCTATTATTTTAAATACAGCTATGAATTAAAATTCTGCTGCCAAATTAGTTAATGCTTTATCACATACTCTATATACAGTCCATTCATCCATTGGTATTGCACCAAGCTGCTTATAGAATTTTATTGATGGTTCATTCCAATCAATACACCACCATTCAAATCTACCGCAATCTCTTTCTACTGCTAATTTAGCTAAGAATGAAAGAAGTGCTTTTCCCATTCCTTTTCCTCTCATTTCAGGTCTCACATATAAATCTTCTAAATATAAACCTGGTTTACCTGTGAAGGTTGAGAAGTTGTGGAAAAACAATGCAAAACTTACTGGTATACCTTCATACTCACCAATTACTACTTGAGCTGCCTTTCTAACAAATAATGATTCCATTAAAATTTCTTCAGTAGCAACTACTTCATTTAAAAGCTTTTCATAATCAGCTAATTCCTTTATAAATTTTAGAATTAAAGGTATATCCTTCTCTTCAGCAAATCTTAAAGTATAATTTTCTACTTTAGTTTTTATTGTACCTTCCATGTTAAAAATCCCCCTATAATACATCTTTGTATTTTGAAAGTTAATAAACCTTCTATAATTATATTAACCCTTTACATAGGAGTTTGTAAATATGCTTTTATTTATACTTAGATAAGTCCCATTTGCTTGTGGTAGGTCTTTCCCTTATTTCTTTTGATATGTTCTTTGTTAATAACACAAAAACTACAAAAGCTACTCCTGAAATTAAAAAATATTTCTTAACATATTCTTTCTCTTCTTCAATAGTTAATTTAACAAAATTTACATCTAATTCTTCAGATAGCTCTTTTTCATTATTAACCATGTACTCTAAAGTATCCTCTGCCTCTATTATTTTTATACCAACAAGTGCTCCATTTCCAGCAAACCATACTATTATACATATAAGTATGGCAATACATCCATTTTTAAATCCACTTTCAGATAATCTGTAGTTAATAAGTATATTTTTCACCATATAAATTACCGCTATTAAAACTAACAAAATATTTAGCCCTACTATTATATACATGATATCCTCCTTAACATTTTAATACAATTATACCATATATATAATGATATAAATACTAAATCCTATATAGTGTCTTATAATAGATTTTTATATATTAAATCATATTAAAAGACTGAAATAGTTAATTTATCTATTTCAGTCTTTTTTATTTATATTATAATTATATCTTCTTTTGTTTATTTATTAATTTTAATTATTTTCTTCTTTTTAAAACTAGTGATCCAATTGCAACGGTAATTATACCTCCTAATGCCATTACACCACTTCCAACCATACCACCTGTTTGTGGTATCTTACCTGTTGGTTTGCTTGGAGTACCTGGATTACTTGGTTTTCCTGTACTTGGATTACTTGGTTTTTCTGGATTCTCTGGTTTTTGTGGTTTTTCCGGATTTTCTGGCTTTCCTGGTTTCTCTGTCATTTTATATTCTACTATCTCACTTATATTGCCAGCTTCATCTATTGCTCTTGCATATATTGTTGCTTTTTCATCAACTTTTACTGGTTCTTTATAGATAGTCCATGTTTTATTGTCTAAGCTATATTCCATTTTTATTGTATCTTTATCTGCTACAGTTAATGTTATTAAACCATCCTTCTCAGTTATAACTGGAGACTTAGGTGCTGTTCTATCTGGAACTGTATACTGTGCTAATTCACTTATATTGCCAGATCCATCTATAGCTCTTACATATATTGTTGCTTTTTCATCAACTTTTACTGGTTCTGTGTAAATAGTCCAGTTTTTGTTATCTAAGCTATATTCTATTTTCGCCGTATCTTTGTCTGCTGCTTTTATTGTTACTACACCAGATTTTTCAGTTACAATCGGAGACTTAGGTGCTGTTACATCTGGAGATGTATAAGAAACTATAGCACTTACATTACCACTTTCATCTATAGCTCTAACATATATAGTCTCTTGTTCTTTTAATGCTACTGGTTCTGTATAGGTATCCCAGTTTTTATTGTCTAAGCTATATTCCATCTTCACTGTATCCTCATCTGCTGCTGTTAATGTTACTAAGCCATCCTTATCAGTAATAACAGGAGCTTTCGGTGCTGTTATATCTGGTATTGTGTAAGTTATTACACCACTAATATTACCAGCTTCATCTATAGCTCTTACATAAATAGTTGACTTTTCCGGTACCTGTACTGGTTCAATATATTCTTTCCATTCCTTACCATCTAAGCTATATTGTATAACTTTTGTGTCTTTATCTGCTGGTGTTAATGTTACCAAGCCTTTTTCTTCTTCTATTTTAGGAACTCCTGGTGCTGTCCTATCCGGCACTGTATACTTTCCTAGTTCACTTATATTCCCTGCCTTGTCTATAGCTCTTACATATATTGTTGCTTTTTCATCAACTTTTACTGGTTCTGTATAAACAGCCCAGGTTTTATTATCTAAACTATATTCCATTTTTGTTGTATCTTCATCTGCTGCTGTTAATGTTACTAACCCATTCTCTTCAGCTATAGTTGGAGTTTTTGGAGGAGTAATATCTATTTCTTCAACACTAGTCTTACCATCCTTTACTGTTACAAGGAACATCTTATTTACACCATCTGCTAAAACTTCTACTTTGTATGGCTCAGTTTTATCTACTAGATATAAATAAATATTTTCGTCTTCTTCATGTCCTTTTGTTATATTCCAATCTACACCATCAACCTTAACATTTGTTACATTAGGTGCTGAAATTGTTGCTATATAAGGAGTTAAATCATTTATTCCTTTTAATGTGCACTCTTCTCCACCTTCACCTTTACCTATTGCTTGTCCTTTATCTGTTGCTGTAGCTTTTATTGTACCCTTTAATATGGTTATATCTTGTTTCTTACCACTATAACCACTACCTATAGCTGCACCATAACTACTTGAAGTTGCAGTAATGGTACCACCTTCAATATTTATAGTTCCAGCTTCACTTTTAGAGCCTCCACCTATGGCAGCACCTCTACTTGTAGTTGTAGCATTTACTACACCACCTGAAATATTTATTGATATTTTACCTTTAGCTGAAACACCTGAACCTATGGCTGCTCCAGCAGTTAAGGTACTCTTGCTATTTGATTCAGCGCTTAAACTACCACCTGAAACTAATATATTGTAATCTGTCTTACCCATACTACAATCACCTATAGTCGCGCCATTACTACAGTTAATTGCTTTAATTTCACCACCAGTAACTTTAATTGTTCCAGGTAATTTATCAATATTTTCAGCTCCTGATCCACTACCTATAGTTGCTGATCCATTATAGCTCTTAACATCTGCAATAGCTGTTACCTTACCACCACTTATATTTATATTAGTAGCAATACCGCCATATCCACCGCCTATGGCTGCACCTGCTCCATAGGTAGTAGCATTAATAACACCATCACTTATATTTATTGTACCAGAATCCATAATTTTCTCTGAACTTCCGCCACCAATACATGCTCCATAATTATTTTTTGATGCTATTACGTTTAATTTACCCTTACCTAATATTTCAAGCTCTGTACCATAAGCTGCACTTATAATAGCTCTATCTGAGTACTCAGATACACTTGTAAGGGTATTATCACCTTTTAATGTTAAAGTATTCTTAGCTCCTTTAAATTCAATTGCATTTTTAAAGAATGAAGTTACTTTTGTATTGAAATTATTTATTACAAGGTCTACATTTCCCTCACAGCTTATGTCTACGCCAGAATATGGATTCATATTTGTATTTGTATTATTTCCAACAATAGATACTGATTTTGCTGTATCTTTTATTACAACTGTTTTATCTAATAAATCTACTGGAAGTTTATAATTACCATCATTATAAATTATATATGGCGCTTTTAATTCAGTAGTGAGTTCATCTTTATCTACAACTTTTAATGTAGTAGAATCTGTTTTTCCATTTACTGTAGAAACTGTAATTGTGGTTTCACCTTTAGTCAGAGCCTTAACATAACCGGTTTCACTTATTGTTGCAACATCTTCATTAGAAGAGGACCATGTTAAAGTCTTATCCTTTGAATTATAAGGATTTACTTTAGCACTCATTTGAAATTCTGAGCCTTCTGCCAATTCAAGATTTCTATCCTTCAAGGTTACACTTTCAGGGGCAATATCTCCCTCAGATAATGCAATAGAATCAGTTTCTAGGAAATTCATAGCATAATCCACGGCCACGACTTTTACTGATTCCATATTTAAGTCACCTATCTTAAATATTTGGTCATATTCACTTCCTGTTTTATCTTTATCTAACACAATAATTTCTGTTAAAGGATCTCCTTTTTCATCTACTAATTGCATACCTTGTAAGTAATGATTATCTTTTAAAGTTATAGTTAGATATTTTACTCCATCAATTGTTTGAATTTTTGTATTTATCAATTCTGGTTCTTGTGTATCAATTGTAACTGGGAATTTAATCTCTTGTAAATCCTTTTCCCCCCCCCCTATTGGTATTCCGCTTATTTTATAAGTATAAACTCCATCCTCAAGAGGCTTATTTCCCTTACTATTCATACTATCCCAACCAGCACCATCTACTGCATAGGTAATGCTACCACTATCTCCATCATAGAAGGATTTAGTTTCTTTTCCAGCCTTATTTTTATAAACTTCATTGCCTTTGCTATCAGTTACTGTGTAACTTACTTCTTCTGCATTTCTCAATAATCCAACTACTGCATTTACAGAATAAGAGCCGTTAATATTTGGTCCTATAGCAATCTTATTTTCATCAGCTATTACAGGTTTATCCTTCCCATTAAAAAGATTTACCCCTAGGTAACTTCCTTTCCAAGTAGTTCTATTGAAATATCCAAGAGTAGTTTCATACATAGCTGCTGTTTCATCATCGTATAAATCGTTATCAAATATTGGTATAGCTTGCCAATCTCCATAGAAGCCTACAAATGGAAAATTCAAATTAATCTTATCCGTATTTTCAGATATAAGTGTAACAAAACCATCAATGAAAGTTCCATTATTACAGACTTTTAAATCTTTCTTTGCACTATCAGTAAGTTTTAAAGAAATACTTATAGATTCTGTTTTTCCTCCATCTACTGTTATAATATTTCCCTCTACTCCTTCTAATGTAACACTTACCTTAGATGCATCTAATTCTTCAGAAGCTTGTGCAAAGAATTTGCCTTCATCTGTAGCCAATATTTTTTCTGTTAAAACTGTAGTATCTACAGTATACTTAACTGGCAAATCTGATGTGTTCTTTACACTAAATTTGAAAGAATATTCACCTGATGTACTATCACCCAATTCAGCCTTTGGTTTTCCATCACTTCCAATTAAGTATGCTGATGTTTTTACAGCACTATAAATATTAGCAACTCCAGAACCTTGTTTACGTGGTGAATATGCAACGCCATCTGGATCAGTTGCAGGAATTGATGTACTCATCAACAATTGTGTTGCTAATAATTCTTTCTCCTTCATTGTTAAAGAAGGAAACTTTTCATTTATATATTGTCTCACTAAGCTAGAAGCACCAGCCATATGAGGGGTAGCCATTGATGTACCACTCATTGAACCATAAACTCCTCCTGGTAATGTAGAGTATATGTCTCCTCCCGGAGCTGTTATTTCTGGTTTTAATTTCAAATCTGGACTTACACCCCAAGATGAAAAGTCAGACATTTGACCTTTGGAAATTGAATCAAAGGCTTCCTTGTATGATTTTGATATAGAAATGTTTTTTTCTGACTTATTAACGAGGATTTCACCATGTTCCTTTGAAATAAAAATAGCTGGTATTTTACCATCAGTCTTCATATTTAATAGGTTTCCTGGAGCATTGTCATAAACAATAACTCCTGATGCTCCTGCAGTAACAGCATTAGTCTCTTTCTCTGTAAAAGTTATGGTTCCACGTTTTACTAGAACTATTTTACCCTTTACATCAATATTTTTAAAATCATCTACTGTGCCAATACCTGGAATAACTACATATTCTACTGATTCACCTTCAAGAGAATTAAATTCTTTACTAGTTCCCTCATTTGCATCTGTATATCTTATTTTTGTTTCATCCGCTAATATATATGCTCCAATTATTTTGCTATTATTAATACTTGCAACTGATGTGGCAGCATTATAGGTTGATGGAGATCCCACCATAGAATTATCTGGATTAGATACTAATGGAAGATCTATTCCTAAATTAGAATTATAACTTGAGCTATAGTCATTTCCTGCTGCACACATTAAATTTATTCCTGCTTCTGCTACTCTATCATAGGTTTTATTAATTACCTCTTCAGCTTCTGCTGTAAATCCAGCCCCTGAACCAAGACTCATATTAATTGCATCTGCACCTAATGCTACTGCATCGTTTAATGCTGCTAAAATATCACTATCTCTTGCCCCACTAGACTTATCACTAAATACTTTCATAATCATAAGTTGTGCATCTGGAGCAACTCCAGTTAAATTTTCACCATTAGCCCCTACTGTTCCAGCTACATGAGTACCATGACTTTGTAAATCCTTTACATCATTATCTTTATCTGCATAATCATAGGCAAAAGGAATCTTCTCACTCTTATATATCTTACCCTTTGCATTTGTATATTTAGAATTCATAAGATCAGTAATTTCAGTTTCTGTGTACTTTATGTCTTCTGGACTATTTTTAAACGCTTCGTGATTAACATCTAGTCCAGTGTCTAACACTGCAACAACCATATTTTTACCTGTATATCCTGCTTTATTAGCCTCATTAGAACTAATAATTTCACTACTATTTTTCATAGTCGGTTCATGCCCAACTTCTGGTTCTGGTAAATAGTGAATTGTTGAAACAAATGCATTTTTTACTCCTTTAACTGCCTTAATGGTATCTAAATCACCGTATTTAGCAGTTAAGGAAAATCCATTCATTACCACAGTGTATTCTTGTTCCACAACTATAGGAACTTCTTTCAAAATTCTTTTCGTTACAACTTCTTGTTCTTTCAATAATTTGTTATTAATTCCTTGAGATTTTGCTGACGTGATAAAAGATGATACATTATCAGATGTCTTCTCTGCTGAATAATATTCAATTAAAGGCTTGTCCTCTAATTCAACAATAATAGTTACCTCATCATCAGATTTATATAGTGGATCCAATTCACTGCTTGACTGAGAATCTGTTATAGCACTTAATATTGTTTTTTCCCCTCTAGTAATTGAATGCGCTCTACTGACATCAATATGCAATTCATTATTATCCGCATATGCTACAAATCCATTTGTAGTAAATACAGAAGTGGTCATTACGATAATAGTAAAAATTCCTGCCATGATACGCCTTAACCTATCACTTTTCATACATATCCCCCCTATACATTTTTTAATGTAAAATTTTACATTTATAAGAATATTTTAACATTATATTCATTTATTTCAAGAGGATTTTTTCTTTGTATTTCTCACTTTTACTACATTAAAAAAATATTTATATCGTATGCGATTTATATTTTGGGATTTTTAAACATATACGTGTACTAAAATATAAATAATTGCAATATATTCATATTTTACATAAAAAACATCCTAGGCATTACTACCTAGGATATTTTACTATTATCTTTATTTTACTTATTATTTATTCTATTTGCTAAATCTTGCACAGCAGTTTTACTAACTTCTCCACCCACTTCTACTACTTTCTTAACTAACATCTTATCTGCTAAAGACTTTTGTTTATCAGATAAATTAGAATTAGTTATTATAACTGGTGAACCTGTTTTAGCTGCTAGAGGTGCAACTACTAGAGAATCTACTAACTTCATACTTTCAGTTACATACATATTTTTTTGCTCTTTTGCAAATAATTTTTCTATAACTAATGCATTAGTTTCGTATCTATCTGCTCCTCCTATTCTATTTTTAGCTATATCCTCAGATGTGATTTTATTTAAATCTTTCATAACTGAGTTCTTAACTACACCTTCTCCACCTATAACATAAGCTGATTTAAGTTTTTGATTTTTAAGCCATGATAATACTTTCTCAGGAATCTTTTTAGTATCAACTAATATTATTGGAGTCTTATCTGTAGCTGCTTTAGATGAAATAGTTACTGCATCTGCTGGAGCATATCCACCTACTACATAGATATTTTCAACATTCTTTTGTCTATCTATCTGTGTAGCCACTGCTAGTGAAGTTTCATATCTATTTGCTCCACCTAATCTTACTACATCAATTCCCATCTTAGCCATCTCTTTAACTGTAGCTTCAGATACAACACCTGTTCCACCTACTACATAAACCGTTTTAACACCTAATCTCTTTAATTCAGTCTTTGTAGCTTCAGTTAATTTACCAACTTCAGTTAATAGTATTGGTGCGTCGTAGTTTGCTGCAAGAGGTGCTGCTACTAAAGCATCAGCATATGCTGTTCCATTAGCTATTACAGCCATATCAGACTTTTTCCAACCAGTCTTACTAACTTCTACTGCTGTTGCATATCTATCTTTTCCATATAATCTACCAGTAGACTCAACAATCTTTTTAACCTTTTTAACAGTTATTTCCTTAACAGTTGTATTTCCTGCATCATCTATAGCTTCAACAGAAATTTTATTTTCACCTTCAGCTAATTTTACTTCATAAGCTAAATCATATTTAGCACTTTCTAAATCATTAAAGTATGACCAATCTGGTGCTATTGTTTTAACAACATTACCATTTACCTTAACTTTTAAGCTTGGTAGGTTATCGTTTATTTTACCAGAAATAATTACTGAATCTTTAGTAGTTTCAGATGGTACAGCTGCAAGGTTAACTACTGGTGCTGTAGTATCTACAAATATTTTATGAGCAAATTCTATTTTATTATTTGCAGCATCTCTCGCAGCAACCATAATGCTATGATATCCATCTTTTAATTCTACTTCAGTTGAGAAATTCCAAAGACCACTATGAGTATCAAAGGTTAATGGTACATTCTTTCCATTTACAGTAAACTCTGCTATAGCTGAAGCATCCTTTACGGTACCTTCAACAACTACTTTACCACTCTTTGATACTCCAAAGAATTCTGGTCCTTCAACCATCACTGTAGGAATTGTAGTATCTCCTTGTGCTGCTCCTGTAGGCTCCTTATATTCTCCTGTAGTTGCTTCTGTTACTTTAGTAGACGTTTTATTTTGTGCATAATCATAAACTTCTACAGAACACTTTTTATAATCTAACTTGCTTAAATCAAATTTTCCTGTTGCATTTTCTTCTAATGCTTTACCATCACTAATAAGTACATATTTATAAACATGTCCCTTATTATTATCTTCTGCAATTACTTCTAGTTGTTTAGTATCTTTATCATAATTAACTTTATTAACTGCAGGTGCCTTTGTATCAACATTTACCTTAAAGTCAAAGTTTTGCCATTTAGCATTATCATAATCTACTTTTGCTTTAACTCTATAAGTATATGCACCATCTGCAACTACCTTATTGTTAACAGTTCCATCCCAAGTAGCATCTTTGCGGATACTATACTTATCGTATTTTCCATCATGGTAATGCTTTCTTACATTGAAATCTTGAGTTAAATTTCTTATAACTTTTCCATCTTTATCTAATACTTCTATATCCAATTCCTTCATATTTCTTAAGTAAGAAAGAATAGGTAATATTGCATCATTTGCACCATCACCATTTGGTGAGAATGCAACTTTATTACCATCTGTATTTTTACCTGATAAATCTACACCTAGGAAATCTAAATCACTATTTACTATAGATGTAACTCCATAGAAAGAATCTCTTTCTGTTTCATAGATTGATGCATCTATAGCTGGAGCTTTATCCCATGCTCCCTTAAATCCTAGATATGGAATACTTAAAGTTGGGTTTGTATCTGTAGGATCAGATAAAGTTACAAATCCCTCAACATATCCACCATTTACAAAAACATCTTCAATGGATGCTTTATTAAATGCTGTTATAGTATTGCTTAAATCCACAGTAGCAGTAAGTTGAGCTTTTCCATTTTTAGCTACTTTAATTGTATTATTACTAAAAGATATTGGGAATTTTTTAGTATCTTTATTAATTATATTTTGTGCTTCTAAAAGTGTATATCCTTTATACATTAAATCTGTTTGAACAGTACCTGCCACATTATAAGTTAATTCTTTGTCACTAAAGTTCTGAACTTCTATAGTAAATGTAGCTTTATTATCTTTAATTTCTTTTAAATTGACCTTACATTCACCAGTAGTTGTATCTGTAACTATAGCTGGTGTAGTAGTAGACGCTTGAAGATCCATAATTCCAGCACCCTGTCTTCTAGGTGATGTATAGTTGGGTCCTGCAACAACTCCTTCTGCCTGATTTGCTCCATTGTCTACATGAGCTACGGCTGTACTCATCATTAACTTTTTAGCCATTTTAGCTCTTGCTTCACCAGTTAATTTAAAGTCTTTATCTACTCTTTGAAGTACTAATGCTGATCCACCTGCTACATGTGGTGAAGCCATAGATGTACCACTCATGTTTCCATATTTATTATTATTAAGTGTTGACCATATATTACCACCAGGTGCAGTAATTTCAGGTTTAAACTCTAAATCTGGAGTAGTTCCCCAAGATGTAAAATCTGACATGCTTCCTTTAACTGTATTAGGAACTGATATAGTATTACCATTTGCTACAACCTTAACTTCTGAAGTTTTTAGTTGTGTAGCAATTTTAGCACCAAATGAATTCCCTATAAATAACGCTGGAATTGTACCCCCCTCTGGATACATCATACTTATAAGTCCTTCTCCACCACTAGCATTATTATAAACTATAACTGCACTAGCGCCTGCTGCTTCAGCATTAGCTATTTTATCTGTAAAATTATAACCACCACGCTCGATCAAAGCTAAATTACCTTTTACTTCTGCTGGGAAGTGTTCTGGTAATCCACCTAATCCACAATCTACAGCTTTAAGTTCTTTTCCTTTAAATACAGATAAAATATCTGTTCCTGATGAAGCATATGGAGCTATATTCTTTTCTCCACCAATTGAAAATTCTAGTCCATATCCAGTAACAACATTGTTTTCTATAGATGCTACTTGAAGAGAATCTGTTGCTAACCCTGGAGAACCAACAACACCGTAGTCAGGATTTTCTGCATATGGATTATCATGCCCATTTCCAAACACATTAGCATTTCCTGCTGATAATGCCATAACTACACCATTATCAACAGCTCTATTAACAGCAACTTGCTCTAAATCTGTATCATCTACAAAGGATGCCGTTGAACCTAAACTCATATTAATAACATCTGCGCCAAGAAGTACTGAATCATCTATAGCCTTAACTATAACATCACCAAAGGTAGACGCCATAGCTGGGTCATTACCAAATACCTTCATTGCAAGAATTTGTGCTTCCGGAGCAACGCCCTTAATTCCATCCTTGCTAGTATCTCCATTAGCTCCTACTGTTCCTGCAACGTGCATTCCATGCATTGAAGCATCTGGACCTAAATCTAAGATTTCTTGATTATTATCCATGTAGTTGTATCCATAAGGAACCTTTGAGGTTCTATAGGTACCTAGTAATTTCTTTTCCTTAGATATAGCTTGTACTTCATCTGCTTGAAGTTCAGCTTTATTTTTATCTGTAAGAACCATATCTTTATGTGTTGAATCCACACCAGTATCAATAACTGCTACTACTGTACCTTCTCCATTGTATCCACTAGCCCAGGTTTGCTCCGTTTTTATGATTTCACCACTATTATTCATCATAGGCTCTGGTCTTTCATATTCATTAGCAATAGTAACTGACTTAATTCCAGCCATACTTTCAAGATTTTTAGCTTGTCCTAATGTAGTTTTCATACTAAATCCATTAGCTACATTAGTAAAGCTATTTATAACTTCAAATTTAATTCCTTTAGAACTGATTTTACTTTGTAATGATCGTTGTTCTTTTAAAACTTGGCTTTGAAGTTTACCAACTTCAAATTTACTCATTTCATCAAGTTTTATCCCCTTTTTAGTAGCCTTTTCAAGTACTGCCTCACTGTCTAACTCTACTATAACTCTAACTTCATCAGAGTCTTTAATTGTTTGAAGTGCTGGCTCTTGTTTTATCTGAGCCTGTAATACCATTAGTTTTTCTTTACTTTCTCCCAAAGACTTAACTAGTTCATTAGGAGAAGCAAACGCTGTCATTGTTGAACCTAACACTAAAGATAGAGCTAGTCCAACAGATATGCCCTTTTTAAAGTTCATTAAATTACCCCCTTGATATATAATTTTCTTAACCTTATATGATATGTATATAAACTTATTAACTTATGTTAATTATTTTATATACTTTTAAGAATATATTAACAGTATAAGAATTTATTTCAATAAAAAAATTATCTGATTTTTCTTCCATAAACACTATTCTATTACATAAAAATACTTTTTATTGTTTTTTTATCCATATATTTGATATTTTTTCAACATGTAAATCCATAATAATCCAAATATCTACATTATTTCGAAAATAAAGTATAACAAAAATTTTAACTTCGTATACCTAATTATTCTTAATTTTATTTAAAATTTATATTTTGTTAACTATATATTCATTGATTTTATAATCAAATTATGATTTAAAATCACATTGATTTATTATATATTAATCCATTTTATCTACTACTAAGTATAAATAAGCCATTTTATATAGTATAATAAAATGCATAATATACTAATTATTGCTTACCCTACTATTTAATAAATAATTAAGGAGAGTTTTATATGAATCCAAATAAAAACTTACTAATAAAAAATGCTGTTCGTGAAAGCTATAAAAACATAGCTCTCGGAAAGATAGATAAAAATAGTTGCTGCAGCACTAGTAAAATATCTCTTAAAAAGTCCGCAGTAGAAATTTCAAATAAAATAGGGTACTCTGAAGAAGAAATAAACTCTGTACCTTCAGGAGTAAATATGGGACTTGGCTGTGGTAATCCTCTTTCTATATCTAACTTAAGTCCTAATGAAACTGTTTTAGATTTGGGAAGTGGCGGTGGATTTGATTGTTTTCTAGCTTCAAAAAAAGTTGGTCCTACGGGTTTTGTAATTGGAGTTGATATGACTCATGAAATGTTAAGAAAAGCTCGAATGGCAGCCTCTCAAAACGGCTATAAAAATATAGATTTTAGACTTGGCGAAATTGAAAACTTACCTGTAGCAGACAACATTGTAGATGTAGTTATTTCTAACTGTGTTATAAATCTATCTCCAAATAAACAAAGGGTTTATGATGAAATATATAGAGTTCTAAAACCTGGTGGACGTATTGCAATTTCTGATATAGTTTTAATGAGGGAACTTACAGAGGACATGAAGGCGGATGAATCTTTATATTGTGGGTGAGTTACCGGTGCTTCTTCAGTTGAAGAATTAGAAGTATACTTAAAAAACTCAGGTTTTAAAGAAATTAATATAACTACTAAAGCCGTTCCTAATGAATATGAGGAAAAGTGGGGACATAATCTTAAAGTTGGAGAATACATAATGTCTTCATATATAAAAGCATTTAAATAATACTTAAATAAAAAATGATTAGAGTTAATTGACTCTAATCATTTTTATACTAAAAATGTTATATCATTTATTAGATTTTAATACTACCATTATAATTATCTACTATTTAAAATTGAAATACATTCTTCTGTAGATACTAATTGTTGCTCACCATTTTCCATATTTTTCAAAAGTATTTTATTAGATGTTTTCTCATCTTCTCCAATGATAATAACATATGGTATAGCTAATTTATTTGCATATTTCATTTTTTTAGCAAACTTTCCACCTTCAAGGTAAATATCAACCTTAACTTTAGATTTTCTTAATTGATTACAAACTTCAATACCATAATCAAAATCTTCATCCATTGGTATCACTAAAACATCTATAAGTGAATTACTATCTAAATCTATAATATTACTTTCCATAAAACTCCAGAATAATCTTGTTAATCCAATAGATATACCAACTCCAGGAAGCTTCTTATCCGTATAAAACTGGGCTAAATCATCATATCTACCACCTGAACACACTGAACCAAATTCTGGATAATCATCTAAGAATGTTTCATATACTGTTCCAGTATAATAATCTAATCCTCTAGTTATCTTAAAGTCAACTACATAATTTTTATCAGGAATTCCAAAAGCTTTTATATACTTATTTACAGTTTCTAATTCTTCAACACCTTCTAAAAATCTTTCGTTGGTCACTGAACTATTTTTTAAGAACTGAATCTTCTCCTCATTGCTACCTTCTATAGTTATAAATTTAATAACCTCATCTATTCCTTCACTGGTTTTTATATATTCCTCTAATTCTTCTCTGACCTTGGCTTCTCCAATCTTTTCAATTTTATCTACAACTCTTAATACCTCTATATAATTATCTATATTTAAACTTCTTAAAAATCCATCTAGGATTTTTCTATTATTAATTCTTATTTTAAAGTTATCAAAGCCTAACTCTTTAAATATTTTATATATAGTACTAGGAATCTGAGCATCATTTACTATGCTTAATGCTCCATTTCCAATTACATCTACATCACACTGATAAAATTCTCTAAATCTACCCCTCTGATTCCTCTCACCTCTATAAACTTTTCCAATTTGATATCTTTTAAATGGAAAGGCTATTTCTTCCATGTGTTGAGCTACATAACGTGCAAGTGGTACTGTTAAGTCAAATCTTAATGCCATCTCTGTACTACCCTTAGTTAAAGTATATATTTGCTTTTCTGTGTCTCCACCAGTTTTAGCAAGTAATACTTCACTTTTTTCAATTATAGGAGTGTCTATAGGTAGAAATCCAAAAGACTCATAATTTCTTCTAATGACATCATAAACATTATTAAAGGCTACTTGCTCTCTTGGAGTAAGCTCCATAAATCCTGGCAATATACTAGGCTTTGTTATTTTTGTACTCATATCAATCTCTCCTTAATTTATAAAACTTATATAATATTTATCTGAAAATCTAAAGCTTTCATACTATAAAAAAATCTCTAAAGACAACTAGTATCCTTAGAGATATAAAACTCAATAACTCCATAGATACATTTGCCCTCGCACAAATAGGCCCTATCTATGGCTTAATTTTAAAACCATAATTATAAGACCTTGCATCTATGATGATGTTCATATTTTCTATTTGACAAGTATTTCACTACAACCATCTCCTGTGTAAATAAATCCTATTATAAATAATTTATCATTTAATATATTTCATGTCAATAATTTTAAGTGACTTATACTCTAATTCTTATATACAATCCTGTTTATTAATCTAAGGATTTAGATAACCCATCTCTTCTATTTCCATTTCGCCCAATAACTGTGTCGGCTGTAATTAGAGAATTTAGAACTGACTCCTCTACCGCTTCTGCAGCTGCTCTAAAAAAGAAGTCGATATAATTTTCATTAATTACATTAACTTTACTAGTTACACATTCCTCATAATGTTTAATTTTATTAGCTGTACTAAAAGCAATTGCTATATCACCACTTCCATTTCCAAGATAAGAACCTAATCTTGTTATACCCACAATACTTCTCTTTGCCACTCTTTTCAATTGTCTTGGTGATAGCGGAGCATCTGTAGCTAAAATTATCATAATAGATCCCTTTTCCAAATTATCTATATTACAGTTTGTATTAGTTATATTTACACCTATATTATTCCCATATAACATAGGTTTTATATCATTGTTATTAAGTATAAAATCTTCCTTGATTCCAAAATTGGATAATACCAATGCACCTAGTGTATATTCTTCATCTTTTATATTTATTTTTCTAGAAGAAGATCCTATGCCACCCTTATACCCAAAGCAACTCATTCCAGTTCCTGCTCCTACTGCTCCTTCTAAAAAATCTGTAGATGCATTATTTATACTTTCAAATACGTGCTCTTCTTTAACATGAAGTCCTCTAATATCATTTAGATACCCATCATTACATTCTCCAACTATAGGGTTAATAGTTCCTGTTTCAACACCTATATCAGTGTTTATTGAAAGCATATATCTGACTAATCCTTGGCTTACTGTCCCCACATTTAAAGTATTTGTAAGCATAATTGGTGTTTCAATTGTTCCAAGTTCCTCTAATTGTATGGTTCCTACAGTCTTTCCAAAACCATTTATTACGTGAACAGCTCCATATACTTTATCCTTGAATAGATTTCCATCATGGGGTAATATAGCTGTTACTCCTGTGTTTACATCTCCATCTTTTAATGTAACATGACCTACCCTTACTCCTTTTACATCAGTAATTTTATTTTTTTCTCCCCTTGGTAATTTTCCTACAGTAACTTCATAATCTCTAATTCTCTTCATTGTTTCCTCCTAAATTCAAATCACTTATTATAACACTCTATACACTTATCTATATATTTTTAAATAATGACTTATTAAATATTCATCTTCTTAATTTTACTATATTATCTTTCTAAATTTCAAAGTTCTATAATTATTTTCCACTTTTATCTTGAAATGCATATATGTTCATTGAAAGGAGTTGATACTATGACAATAACAAATACTAAAAATAATACAGCCTTAGTTATTAAATATACAAAGGGGCAAAACCAGGATGGTAGTCCGAAAATTCAAAGTCAAAAGTTTTCAAAGGTAAGTGGATCTGCTACTGATGAAGAGGTCTACAATTTAGGCATAGTAATTGGATCTGTACTAATAAGTGAACCTACAGAAATTAAAAAACTAGATGATTATACTTTGAATGAAGGCTAAAGATAAAAAATTTCTACTCTCTCATAATTATAATTCTAAAAAATAAGGAGGATTAATAATGGAAAAAAAATTAGTTATGACCTTTAAGGATGAAACGGAAAATAAATTTAATCTTACAGTTAACTCTGTTAAAGATAGTATATCACCTACAGAAATTAACAATATAATGGACTATATTATATCAACTGAAATATTTAAAAGCAAAAATGGAAAATTAGTTTCTAAAACTTCTGCTGTAACTGTAGATACTAGCACTACTGAACACCCAGTAGGTAACTAAAAAGGAGTGATAAACACGAGGATACTTTTTTAGTATCCCCGTGTTTATATCACTCCCTTTTTATATTTTCATTTCCTTTCACCTGTATCTCTTGTTATAAGCTAAAATTAATTACTATATAATGTCTAAATCTAATTCATTTCTTAACATATCTTCGTAGGTTTCTCTTTTACATATGAGCCTTGGTCCTAATTTTCCAACTAAAACCACTGGTGCCTTAGGAATCTTATTATAATTACTACTCATGGAATAGCAATAGGCTCCTGTAGAAAGCACTGCTAATATATCACCTTTTTTTACCTTTGGAAGACTTATATCATTAATTAATACATCTCCTGATTCACAACATTTACCAGAAATAGTAACCATAGCTTCTTCATTATTTTCTACATTATTGGCTATTAATCCTTGATACTGTGCACTATATAATGATGGTCTTATATTATCTGTCATTCCCCCATCTACAGATACATATTTTTTAATATTAGGAATTTCTTTAACTCCTCCAATAGTATATAAAGTGATTCCACTATTTCCAACTATACTTCTACCTGGTTCTATTATTATATTAGGATTTTTCATCTGTAATTTTCTACTACAACTCTCTACTTCATTTAAAATTCCAGCACAATATTCCTCTATAGTTTTGGGATCGTCACCTTCACCATAATATATACCAAAACCTCCACCTAGGTTAAGTTCTGTCATAGTAATTTCAAAATGATTATTAATACTATTCATTAAATTAATCATAATCCTTACAGCTTCTCTATATGGTTCTATATCAAATATCTGCGATCCTATATGACAGTGAAGTCCTTTTAAATTTATATTCTCAAGCTCACTTATACTCTTTACTACTCTAAATATATTATCCTCCAAAAGAGTAAATCCAAACTTAGAATCAATCTGTCCAGTCTTGATATATTCATGAGTATGTGCCTCAATTCCCGGAATTATTCTAAGTAATATATCCTGAGTTTTTCCATAAACCTCACATATATTATTAATATTCTCCAATTCCATCATATTGTCCACAATAAAGGTTCCAACACCCGCTTTTATTCCTAGTTTTATCTCTTCAATAGTTTTATTATTTCCATGAAAATATACTTTATCCATAGGAAATTCACTGACTATAGCAGTGTAAATTTCTCCTCCTGATACAACATCCAGGCATAGGCCTTCATTCTTCATAACTTGAACAATAGCCTTAGTTAAAAATGCTTTTCCAGCATAGGCTACTTTGTTATCATTTATTTTTGCACCCATAGCTTTCATATATCTTCTACAGTTATCTCTAATTTGCTCTTCATCCATGACGTAAAGAGGAGTTCCAAATTTCTTAACCAGCTCTAAAGTATTAATTCCACCCACAAAAAGATTGTTTTCTTTAACATTCATTGTTCCAAATAAGTTCATAGTAAATTCTCCTTTCAGCTCCCCACTATAAGTTTATGAGAGTAATATTTATTTGGGTACTTATGTACCAAAAATAAAAAAAGGCGGACAAAGGAACACCCTTGTCACGCTCAATTTAATTCACTATGAACACAACAGGTGTTACTTTGTAGCTCTCCACTATTTTCATAGTGGCAGTATAGCACATATTTTGTACTATCCCAGAGAATATCCTTGCCAGGTTATTCTCTTCGGCTTTTCTCCCCTTTCTTCTTGTATCATCGTGTGCCCACTTCTCAAGAATACTTTTGGTAAAAGCTCCTCTACCCTAAATAACATCTCTTAATTATCTAAATTTAATTTTAATACTTATTGGGATAAATATTTTAATTTTCTTAATAATATAATACTCAACAAACATAGTCAATACTTATTTAACATATTTTTTAACTCAACATATACATTTTAAATTTCACTTCTTATATTTTATATTTATTACATTATTTTCTTGATATATTTCATAACTAATCATATAATTTGTATATAATATACTGTATTTAGGAGGAATCTATATGGGAATAAATATTGTACTTTTAATTATTGCATCCTTATTCTTTGGTATTGGAATATGCATAAGTAAATTAAAGTGGTATTGGCTAATCTCAGGATACAACACTATGAATAAAGAAGAAAAAGCAAATGTGGAAATTGAAGCCTTAGGAAATTATATGAGTAAAACATTCTTTTTTATCTCTAGTTTGAATATTATCGGATTTATATTAAATTATTTTTTTAATATTTCTTTATCTATTTTTATAGTTCTAACTGTAATTGTACTACTGTATTCTATTTATAATTGTCAACGCTTTGACCATAATCCAAACTCTAGTAAAGAAACAAAAATTGTATTAATAATAGTTATATTTATTATGCTGATAACTTGTATACCTATAATGGCTATTGGTTATTCCTCAACTAAAGTAACAATCACTGATACTTCTATAAAAATATCTAGTGGAGTTAATGCTTCAATTCCAAAGGATAAAATAAAAAGTGTTTCCCTAGTAGATGAAATGCCTAAAATTCATATTAGGACAGGCGGCATAGGTATGGGTAGAATCCAAAAAGGAAATTATAGTCTAGAGAATGATATTGAAGCTAAGCTATTCTTAGCTAGCAAAGAGGGTCCCTTCATTGAAATCATATTGGACTCAAGCCCTTCCCATTATTACATTAACTATAAAGATTCAAAGAATACTAAGACAACCTATGATGATATTATAAATAAATTAGACTTAGATAAATAATACAATAACATGAATTTTTACTATAACACTACTACCATATATACAATATATTACTAGTATTATTTTATGTAATTCTACAAATGATAATATTACTTATATTAAGGAGGAAGTATTATGTCTAAAAATTCTTGTAAAACTAAAAATAAAAAAACTACTTCACTAAAATCTGATCCAATATCCCCTAAATACCAAGAAGGTGTTAAAAATAAAGCTAATGAGCATTCTCCATATGGAGAAAATGAACCTTCTACTCATACTATCTTTAGATAAGATAAGCTAACTAGGAATAATCTTTTACAATTTTATTCTTAGTTAGCTTTAAACTTATAATTTCCTTATACTATTTTTCGTTATTAAATATGGTGAATAGATCTTTTATTTTTAGTCTATTACCTGTATGAAGTATTACTACAGAGTATACCCTAGCTGTAAATAGAGTCAACACTACAATTGTTGCTATTAATATTAATAATGAAACTCCCATCTGAACTATACCTATTGTTTCTGACAAAATCATAGATGGTATATAAAATGGTGCTGAAAATGGTACATAGGTTGCAATGGTTCCTATCACTGATTCTGGTGACATTATTGCTGCATATGCTATGTAAAAACCTATTATTGAAATAAATGATACTGGCATTATAGCTGTATTTAAATCTTCTAACTTACTTATAGTTGCACCAACTAAAGCATTTATAATAGCATACAATACATATCCTAATATGAAGAACAGTATTATTAATACCACTTGTATCACCGGAATTTTTCCAAGTACTGCTGATATATCAAATATATTTGCAGATGTATCTATAAACTTCTTAACTATAGCTCCACTTCCTACAAAGGATATATAGGCAGTTAATAATATAGATGCAAACTGAGTTATTGCTAAGAATCCCATACCAACACACTTACCTACAACAAGTTCCATTGGTTTAGTTGATGTAAGTAATAATTCCATTACTCTTGAGGTTTTCTCTGCAACTATAGAACTGGCAACCCAATATCCATAAAAATAAATTATATAGAATAGTAGCATACATGCTACCATAGGAAATACCATTTTTATTATCATATCTTCCAAGGTATCATCCTCATCACCTGCAGTAAATACTTGAGTGTTTATAGGTGTAGATAATTTTACTAGCTCTTCTTGTGATACTCCAGCCTTAATTAATCTACTATTATTTAAAATACTAGATATAGTTTCCGCTAGTATTTGTCCATCCTCTGAAGACACAGCATCACTAGTGGGTGTTATTACCTCCACGTAATATCCTATGTTTTCATTACTAATAGAAACTAAAACCATCTTATCTTCTAAGGTTTTAAGTTTTTCTAATATAGCCTCTCTACTTTCTGTAGCCTTTTTTAATTTTAAATTTGGAAAAGCTACTTTTAATCCTGACTCTAAATCTACCTTCAGGTCAGAGTCATTCATATAATAAGCAGTCTCTATTCCAATTTCTTTGCTACCATTAGTTGCCTCTTTACTGTCATCATCCTTACCAAAAATTGCAGGAATAAAGTTTACTAATGATGTTAATATAAGCACCGCTATCAATATTATGGTGGTAGAAATCTTAAATGCCTTACCCTTAACTTGTTGAGCTACAGTGAATTTTGTAACCTTCCAGAAATTATCCATACTCAATTCTACTCACCTACCTTTTCAATAAATATTTCATGAAGAGTTGGTTCCCTAAGCTCAAATCTAATAACTTGAATATTTCTACTTAATATTTCTTTAAGTAAACTTGTAGCTTCATCTTCACTATTAATACTTAACTCTATATAATCTTGATTTTCATTTAAAATTTTCATATTAGCTTTTTCCAATAGTTCTTTTATATCTCCATCACAACTTAAAATTAAGTGATTTCTTCCATAAGATTTTTTAATCTCTTTTAAGTTACCACTTAACACAGTTTTGCCTTTATTAAGTATAACAAGATTCTCACAAAACTCTTCTATAGTACTCATTTGGTGACTTGACATTATTATATATTTACCTCTTGCTATTTCTTCCTTAATTATATCTTTAAACAAATCTGTATTTACTGGATCAAGTCCACTTAAAGGTTCATCTAAAATTAGTACTTCTGGATTAGATATTAAGGCTGCAATAAATTGTATTTTCTGCTGATTACCCTTAGATAATTGCTCTGCTCTTTTATCTCTATATTCAGTAGCTTCTAATCTTTCAAGCCAATATTCAATACTTTTTAACGCCTCCTTGCGAGTCATTCCTTTTAACTCACCAAAGTATATTAATTGATCTAACACAGTAAATTTTGAATATATACCACGTTCTTCTGCTAAATATCCTGTTGAAACTTCTTTAGAATTATACGATTTCTCATTCCAAGTAATCGTCCCATTATCTTTTTTCAACATTCCTAGCATCATTCTTATGGTAGTAGTTTTTCCTGCACCATTAGTTCCTAATAATCCAAAAACTCCCGGTTCTTCTATGGAAAAGCTTAAATTATCAACTACCAATTTATCACCATAGCTCTTAGCAAGATTATTTACCTTTAACGCCATATTTCCTCCCCCTTATCAATTTTTTCAATTGAGTTATGTTATAACTTTATGTAAATCCTTTTTTACCCATGGTATAAATATATATTATTGTTAATTTGTAGTCAATACACTTTTTTTTAATATAACTTGAATTTTACTTGAAACTACTTGAATTTATACCTATTTTCTTCTTCAACAATTATATTTTATTATTCTATGTAATATGCAAAAACACCTAAAAGGTGTTCTATAAGCATTAAATATATAATTTTATATTTATTTTAATCTGCCCTAAGCTTCATTCCCTTTACTATAATACCAATGATACCTATAGATAATATAATATCTCCAATACTGGCTATACCCCCATACTTCCATAACTTATATGGTATTACATCTGCTAAAAATTTAAACTTTGTTTCTCCACTAATAATAGAATATAAACCTTTAGTTTCTACTGGTCCACTTACATTTAATATGTCCATAGCCTTTGTACTAATAGGCATAGTACATCCATTTCCGAATATAGCCACTATATTCAATAAAAAGCCTATCCCAATCACTAAAATCATCTTATATTTTCTATTGATATATATAAATGCCATTATACAACTATACATTACTATATTTAAAACATAAGTTAAACTTCCAATTTGAAGGTTTCCTGATTTAAGAAAAATCTTCATTATAAATTCCACTAAAAACCCTAGGGCTATAAGCCACCATCCTTTAATTTCGAGATTATTTAAATTTTCTATATTTCCTTTTAGCAAATATCCTAATACTACTCCAAGAATCACTGAAAATAAGAACATGTCTATCCCCCATATATGTAAAATATTTTAAGTTAAATTATTTTTAATTATTATATTAAGGCAACTTTCCACCATTCTTTCCTACAATTCTTAAATAAGTTTCTGCCACCTTAGGATGAAATTGAGTACCTGAATATTTTTTAATTTCCTCTAAAATAATACTTTCCGAAAGTCCTTTCCTATAAGGCCTATCAGATGCCATAGCATCCACCGTATCTGCTAGTTGAACTATGTAAACATTTAAAGGTAATTCATCACCTTTTTTACCATCTGGATATCCTTTTCCGTCATACCTTTCATGATGGTTTCTAACTACAGGATAAACATAATCAATATTTTTAATATCCTTAATTATTTTAATTCCTATCTCCGGATGTTCCTTTATTGCATCGAATTCCTCATCCGTTAACTTACCTGGTTTATTTAAAATAGCATCACTAACTCCAATTTTACCAACATCATGCAGCATAGCAGCTATATTTAATTCTTCAATACTCCACTGATTATATTTTAACTCTTTTCCAATAGCTACAGATATCTCTGCAACTCTTCTAGAATGTCCTTCTGTATATTGATCCCTAGCATCAATTGCATTCATTAAGGCTTCAACAGTATCAATAAACTGAGATTTTGAATCTGAATATAGTAATAGAGTATATCTAATTAACAATAATGGAAATGTTATGAATGCTATGCCTAAATAACCATACTTAATAAATACTAGTGCTAATAAAATTCCTATTGGAATCATAACTACAGAATTTAATATTCCCATTCTTATATTACCCGTAAAACAGAATACTACATTCTTATTTGTAACTATAGACATTAATATAGACATTATTAAACTATTAACTATTATGAAAGCAAAACAAAATACTATCAATGGTCCTATATTGCTAACTATAAAGCTTAGACTAAATTGTCCACCTAAGGTTTTATAAAAAAAATTACCAACTACAACTGGTAATATTAACGCACAACAATTAAATATTGTTCCATATAGTGGAGTATTAAATACATGTTTATACTTATATCCATATATATTTTCATCAACCTTAATTACTCTACATAAAAATCCTAATATAAGAATTATAATGCATTCAAACGTTCCAAATAACACAAAGGAAGCTATAGTTACAGCAAAACTTGTACTAAAAGACATATTCTTAAATGATACTGTAAATGATTCTGTAATTGCTGTTAAAATTATGAATACTATAATATTTGTAAAATTACCAACTTCAATTTCCATTTTCCCATTCATTATAGGAATTACAAAAGAAATTACAGTAACTAAATAAATTAAAATAAAAAATCTTTTTTGTTTTAAAGATATATTATTCATCTTATTCCTCCGATATATTTAAGGCCGATTATTTATTAATCTTAACTATTAAAATATCCAAGTGATAGTTGAACCACCACCCATTGCTAAAGCTAGTAAAGCTATTAAAGCTGGCATAACTTTTTTCATGTTTTTCATTATAAAATCCCCCTTATATGCAAATTAACAAAGATCCGCTAAAAATCTGTCATAATTTCCACTCCGCTAAGGGAAGATAAATAAAACTTAAATATAATTTAAATATAATCGGCCATTAAATCAGTTTAACTATTTTTCTATTCTTCTGTTTATTGCATCAAGAGTGGCCTTTGCTATTGCCTCATTTACATCATTTCTTACAATGGCAGTTCCTATTAGAACTTCTTCTGCAATGTCATTTATCATATTTACAATAACGGTTACATAGGATATATTTCTAATTGAATTTACTACTATATCCTCTACATCAAAAACAGAGACTTGTCCAATTATTTCTTCTACAGCTGACACAGTAGCTTTAGCTACTACCTTAAGTCTATTAATACTTGTTCCAATTGCAGTTTGCGTAGACGTATACTCATCATCATCCATATTTAATCTAATTTCACATCTTACGTTATTATCTTTAACTTCTAAAGAAATACCTTCATATCTAATTCTCTTTATAGACTTCGTTTCCCCAGTATCTATTTGAGCTATACTAATTAATTTTCTATTTATTCTATAATTAAATATCGCAAGAAGTGCTGATTCGATGTCTCTTACAATCTGTTTAGGTGATCTTGTAGTATTTGCAATTATATGAACCTCTTCTACTTCATCCTCATTATATACTACTTTACTATGAGTTACACCTTGAATTTTCGCTATAACATCTTCAAAGGACATAAAATCCATAATTAACACCTCATTTTTATATTTTCAGTTAAATTATACATCATATTTCCTTTATTAACAATATTAATATCTGTAATTATTTTGAAATGTGTTCTTAACATTATATTATTATTGAAATATGGATTATTTTTTACTAGAATTTGTAACAAACTTAAGACTATAAAATAAAAATATGTTGAGATATAGATCTACCTCATATCTCAACATATTAATGTACATTTTCTAAAATTTAATTTTATTTTCTGGAGCTGCATACTCCTTAGCTTCTACTGGCAATCCCTTTTCCTTTAGTACATTATTAATTACACTTACTATAATTGAATAAATCACAGCAAATGTTGGAACTCCTAATATCATTCCTACCACTCCAAATAATCCATTTCCTAAAAGTATGGCAAACATTACCCAAAATGCAGTCAATCCTGTGGAGTTTCCTAAAATCTTAGGCCCTAATATATTTCCATCAAACTGTTGAAGCACTAAAATAAATAATATAAACCATAATGCCTTAATTGGACTAGCAATAAATATAATTATAACACTAGGAACTGCTCCTATAAATGGTCCAAATACCGGGACAATGTTAGTTATTCCTATTATAAAGCTTACAAGAAGTGGATATGGCATTTTAAATATCTTCATACCCACAAAGCATATGATTCCTATAATTAATGAATCTAACAACTTACCACCAAGAAAACCTATGAAAGTTTTATGACTAGACCTAGTGAGCTCTATTACATATTTTACAGGTTTCTCCGGTAACATAGCATATAAGAATTTTTTAATCTGTGCAAAAAATTTTTCTTTTCCTGCTAATAAGTAAATAGATATAATTGTTGCTATAAATATGTTTAGTATATATTGAGTAATATTAGCAGAGAATTGGAATAAATCTAACACTGCTGTGCCTGCAATACTTGTTATATACTTAGATATGCTATTAAAATCTTTTACTATATCTTCTACCATATCACCATTTAAATTTAAAGCTATAACTATATTATTTATGTATTCCTCTAGAGCCTTAATATAGTCAGGTATATTTTCTAAAAGTGTATATATGCTACGACTCAGCTCTGGAACTAATATAGAAAATACAATACTAATTAATATAGCTGCAGATATATATGTAATAGTTATTGAAATAAACCTTTTTGCTTTGTACTGATTTTTCTTGTCCATAAATTTAAGAACTTTATCTTCTAAAAACTTTAATGGTATAGCTAATAAATATGCCATAGAAAAACCATATATAAATGGCATTAATAGTTTAATTACTTCTCCTACTTTATTAAAAATACCTCCTAGATTTTTTATTATAAAAAACAGTATAATCCCTACTGAAACTACAATAATATTAGATATAGTTCTTTTAGCAATATTGGAGTTTAGTTTTATTTTCATAATTGTCTCCCTTATTTTACTTTTTAAATTTTTCTATGTTCTAAATTATATATCAACATTACTTATTTAATACTTAAGTTTATTGTTTATTTCCACATTATTAACTTATGCTACACAATTATACTATTTCTTAAGCTTATTTACTACAATAAACCTCGAAACAAAAGAAGTTCTTATATATCGCCATAAATAAGAACTTCTTTATAATATATTTATCTACAAAGTTAATCTACCTTATACTTGAAATAGCCCATTTATTATTATTGTACATTATAGTTAATGTGTTATAGACTGGTTTCTCATTGCCCTCTGCTGTAGTTAAATTGAATTTTATCTTATGCAATTTAACCTTGCTACTTACATCAACTTGGTCTATGATTTCATAGCTAGTAATCCATGGACTTGAAGTCCCTGTTACCCATGATGTATTATTTTCATTAGAAAGATGATTTTTAAAATCTTGCTGAAGTTCCTTATTCATAACAGCGTATTGAAGTACTCCATTTCTAGTCATCATTCCCTTTGCCCAAAGCTTTGCAGCTTCTTCACTACTCATAGCCCCGAACTCCTTTAAAGCTTCTTCTGCTAAGCCTATATGCTCAATGATTTTATTATTAACTAATAAATTATCACTTACCATAGCTTCTACAAATGGTTCATTTTCTTTTCTTTCAATAATGTTAAAAAAATATACCATAGAAATAGCTGAAATAATTAAAGTCCAACTTACTACTGTTATCATAGTTCTTTTCATTTGCCATATCCCTACCTTTATAAGCGTTAATAAAAGATTAAGAATATAGTGCCCTTGTTCTAAAGAATAAATACACCAATTAAAACTTATTATTTACCTGTACTACCAAAACCTCCAATTCTTTCCTCTTCAGTATTACAGTTATCACTTACTAAGAAAGGTATAAACATAGCTTGAGCTATTCTATCACCTTTTTTAATTATATAAGGCTCTTTTCCTAGATTTAAAAGATTTATTCCCAAATTTCCATCATTCTTAGGATTGTTATAATAGTCACACTCTACCCAGCCTTGAGCATTAGCCATTAAAACTGGATGACTTCCCATAGAACTTCTAACATTAATAATCAAAGCTTCCCCTGGTTGAAAATATGACTTTACATCTGTCCATATTAATTGCTTACCCATAGGCTCTATAACTACATCTATAGGTGAATATATATCATAGGCTATAGCATGCTTGCTTCCCCTTGTTGGTAACTGTATGTCTTCCTGTGGATGCTTTCTTTTCTCATCTGTAACTATTTCAAATCCTCTTGTTCTCATTGCGTCTCTCCTCTTTCTAATGCTCTTATATTAATTTTTACAACTTAAATTCTTTAACATTATTTTCCCTAAGGCTTTCTTTAACATCTATAATTCTTTGTGAGCTACTTCCTCGAAATTTTAGAGTTACATCCCTTTCGCTTATTTCAAATCTTCCATCTACAATTACATCTATATATTTTAAAACTTCAGCTTTATTCAATGAAAATAACTGCTCCCAAGTATATCCTGTATATAACCATATATTTTTATTACATTTTTCTTTTAACCTCTTAAGTAATTCTAGAGTATTTTCATACTGAACAGTTAGCCCATCTCCACCACTTATAGTTATATCTGTAATTGGATTTTTAGTAAGCTTATCTACAACCTCATCTATTTTATATAAATCGCCCTCTTCATACCAATACTTTTCATTCTGGCATCCTGGACACTTATGAGTGCATTCCGCTATATAGCATACTTCCCTAAGACCTACTCCCTCATTTAAAGAACAAGGATTATATCCTATTAATCTTATAGTATCAATCAATTTTATTTTCCTTCCTATAGCTTAGTTATAGTACTATGTTTAAATCTTTCTTTAACTTCAGCTTGCTTAGCTTTATTAAAGTTGCGATAATCTGTAGTTAAATATCCTGTAACTCTTCTAAGTTGTTCTATTTCCTCGCTATGGCAAATTGGACATCTATCATTAAATTCTCCTTGATAGCCACACTTTAAGCAAGTATCTATAGGGAAATTGAAAGCTAAATACGGAATGTCTAAGCTAAAGGCATAATCTATGATTTGCTCTATTGCTTTTGGATTTTCTACTACTGAACTATCTAACTCTACATAAGTTATACATCCTGAAGTAGGGTACTTAGTAAATGGAGCCTCAAGTTGTAACTTAGTAAATACATCTATATTTTTCCAAACTGGTATGTGATGTGAATTAGTTATCCACTCCCTGTCCGTTACATTTTTTATAATTCCAAATTCATCCCTTAAACCTTTAATTTCTCTATTTCCTGTTATTATAGTTCCACAAGTAGACTCAATTGGCGCTGCATAACAACCAAAGTTTAAATTGTATCTTTCTGAAGCTTCCTCTGCAAACCTTGAAATTCTTTCTACCACCGATAATGCAAACTTATGAACATCCTTATCATCACCATGATCTTTTCCAAAGAGAGCTTGACACATTTCTGCAATACCTGCATATCCTATAGCTTGGCTTCCATGTTTCATTACATCATAAATACAAGTGTCTGAGTCATATTCTCCACCTAACATACTTTTATTTCTATACATGAAAGGGGCTGATTTAGCACTTTGTGAACATATATATTTAAATCTATCTACTAAGGCTGTAGCTGAAAGTTCTAAAAGCTCATTTAATTCATTCCAAAAACCTTCAAGATTAGCTTCTTCTCTTTCTCCTAAACATATCCCATGTTTTATACCTATTTTTACCAAGTTAATTGTTACTGGAGTAACATTTCCTCTTCCTACCTTTGAATATCCCATACCATGTCTATCAAATCCAACTAAGGTTCTACATCCCATAGTTGCCATAGCTGTATCCGGATTACTTAAATCTTCTACATTCTTACTCCAATCACAGTTTACCCAGTTAGGATATATTCTTTTAGACATAGATTCTATAGCTAACTTCTTTAAGTCATAATTTGGAGTTTCTTCTGTATCATTAACCCCTTTTTTATATTGGAAGATTGCTATTGGGAATATACTTGTTTTATGATGTTTTCCTATTCCATCTATACTAGCAAGCATAAGCCATCTAGTAAGCATCCTACCAGCAACTGTAGTTCTTCTTCCTAAATTTATAGATGTAAATGGTACTTGGGAACCTGGTCTTGATTCTAGTGTATTCAGATTATGGTATAAGCCTTGAGCTGATTGCATACCCTCTCTATCTAACTCTCTTAATGCAAAAGCTGTTAGCTTAGGATATTTCTTCTTTAGCTCTTCTTTATTTTCTACGCATATCTCAGAATCTAACTCTTTCCAGCTTAATTCTTTATCTTCAAAGTAAAAAAGTGCATCAGAAAAATGCTTTTTGAAAGATATATCTACCTGCTCTTCTAAATCATAATCTATATGGCAACTTCCTGTACCTCCAAATTGTTCTTGGCTTTGTATTTGGAATATTACTGCTACTAATTGAAATGCTGTAGATAGTCCATTAGCTCCTCTTACATCCCCATTTCTAGTAATAAATCCATTGTTAACCAGTTTCTTTATATCTGGGAAACTACAATTATGCATTCCCGTAGCATAACTATCTAAGTCATGTATGTATAATCTATTTTCAATATGTGCCCTTGCTATTTCAGGCTTTATTACCTTATCTAGGGTATACCTTTTTAATATTACATTTGCACTTTCAAATTTACGACCACCAAAACTATGCTCGTCCACATTAGCATTGGAGTTCATAATATCAGAGCATTGAAGTACCTTATCTAATTTTTTATATGTATCACCATTAGTATCTCTTGCAATTCTACGCTTTTCACGATAATCTTCATAGGCCTTTGATACAGTTTTATCTTTATTATTTAAAGCCTTAACTACTATGTCTTGAATTTCTTCAATAAACAGCTCTTCTTTTCCTAACTCTATAATAGTTTTTTCTATGTTAATTTCTAAGTCACTCCAATGTTCTTTAAACACAAAGTCATTTCCATGGACTTCTTCATAAGCCTTTTTAATGGCTATATGTATTCTCTCCATATCAAAGTCTTTAACTCTTGAATCCCTTTTAATAATACTTAATTTCATATTATTCCTACCTTCCCTGAAATTTTTAATTACTACTTTTGTCCCTTAGCAGTAAATTTTTCATATTTTCATGGGCTATGAAAATATAAAACCACAGATAGATTTATTATATCTTTCACTCTATTTTAAATCAATGTCTATAAATTGAAGTAATGTACATATACCTACTGTATTAACATTTAATTCTACTTCATACTCTCTTTATCTTTATCAGATTCTAAGTACATACTATTTCAACTTATATAAGCTAACTCTGATAATGTTCTCGTATCAATTTAACTCTTGCTTTAACTTACTTTTAAAAGTTATGAATAAAATTACTCTACTTTTGGAAACTTAGTAATAAGATTTAAAAATTTGGAGGTAATAAAAATGAATTTTAAAGATAGTGAAACTCGCATTAATTTAATGAGATCCTTTGCTGGTGAAAGTCAAGCAAGAAATAGATATACTATTGCTGCAAGCTTTGCAAAAAAAGAGGGACTTTACATAGTTGAGCAAGTATTTAATTATACTGCAAACCAAGAAATGGCTCACGCTAATCAATTCTATCAAAAATTAAAAGAAGAAGCTGGAAATAATATAGAAATAGGAAATGGTGCATATCCTGTAGACTTATATGATTCAACTCTAAAATTGTTAAAAGCTGCTCATCACAATGAGTATGAAGAATACGATGATGTTTATAGTAATTTTTCTAAAATTGCTAAAGAAGAAGGGTTTAATGCTATTTCTACATTATTTATCAACATAGCTTCTGTAGAAAAAATTCATGGAGATAGATTTAATTATTTTGCTAAGCAATTAGAAGAAGAGACTTTATTTAGACGTGATGAATCAATTCAATGGTTTTGTACTAATTGTGGATATATATATGAAGGGAAGGAAGCTCCTAAAGCTTGTCCTGTTTGTCTACATCCTCAAGGCTATTTCATAGAATTCTGCCGTTCTCAATTTGGTTCTAATTACACTACAAAATAAATTTTTATATTTTTAATAAACATTACAAGGAATAATAACAAATATAAAAGCCATACTAACTTTGTAGTTAATACAAAAACTTTTTAAGGAGTGAATTTAAATGGAAAAAAATGAATCTATTAAATGTACAATCAACAACTGCAAGTACAATAATCGTAACGAAAACTACTGTACATTAAATCAAATTAAAGTAGGAACTCATGAACAAAATCCTACAGTAGTTGAATGTACAGACTGCCAATCTTTTGAACTTAAATAGAATATAATTAAACGTAACCCCTTACTAAAAAATACTATATGCAATATAAAATTATATTGCATATAGTATTTTTACTCTTATTTAAGTCAAAAAATTATTTAGGTCAAATATAATCCATCGTTTTAATTTAATGTTCATATTAATTATACTTATAAGGATTAATATGAACCATACAATGCTTAATATTATTATTTTTTTCGACACCATGGTGTATGTTTATTGCTATGTCATGTCCTTCTTCTACTGTAAGTTTTGAATCTACAGACACTTCTACATCTACATATACTCTATTAGCATGTTGTCTCGTTTTTATACTGTCAATATGTCTTACGCCCTCAATAGTCTGAAGTTTTTCATTGATATCACTTATAATTTCTTCATCTGCAGAAGTATCTATTAATTGATTTACACTTTGCTTTAATACATCACAGGCTACTTTTATAATTACAACACAAATAACTATGGCAACTACTGAATCTAAAATTGGCCATCCCATTCTAGCTCCAATTATTCCAATTAAAGCTCCCACTGAAGAAAAAGAATCTGATCTATGATGCCAAGCATCTGCTCTGAGAGCAGAACTATTTATTTTGTTAGCATATTTTATTGTATAAAAATACATCCACTCTTTAACGATAATAGACAATATAGCAGCCCAAATAGCAAGGATTCCTGGATTCTTTATTTCTCCTAAAACAATATTTTTAATACCAGAATATCCTATAGATATAGCAACCACAAAAAGCATTATAGATAAAAACAAAGAAGAAATACTTTCAATTCTTTCATGTCCATAAGGATGGCATTTATCATCAGGTTTATTGGAAAGCTTTAGTCCTATTATTACTCCTATAGTACTAATCACATCAGAAAAAGAATGGATACCATCTGCAATCATCGCATTACTACTAGACATAATACCTACCAATACTTTAATTGTTCCTAAAATGGCATTAACTAAGATTGTATTTTTACTAACTCCTACACCTATACTTGTTCTTTCATCCATAAATTTCCTCCATTATCAATTGACTTTAGTCTAATGTTGAACCACTATTATCTTTTTCCTTAATATCGGAAATCAACAATAATATGGCCATACACCAGATAAAGTATATTATTATAATACTCAGTTACCCTTAATTTGTGAGTTTTCTCAATAAGTTTCTTGTATAATGTATTATCAATTGATAATGAATCTACTTTAATTATCTGTAGTTTAAATATAATTTTTGTTTATCTTTTTAAATAAATTCCATCTTCCAACTTAAATAACCTGTTTCTTCATTTTTTTCATATCTAAAATAAGCAGCAAAGGTATTTCCTTTCTTGCTTCTCAAATTTCTAAATCCTACTTTACCATTTTTAAGAAGTATTTCTACCATTTCTTTTGTAACTTTCTTGCCATAGGATTCAATGTATTTATCATTCTTCCAAATAGTGAATTTACAACCATTTTTCCAGTTACTACACCCAAAGCTTTTTTCTCCTTCCACTACTGGATTTCCGCATATAGGACAATTACCTACACTAACCGTCCCAGGAGAAAGCTCTATCTTTATTTTAGATAACATTGATGTATCCTTTTTTATAATTTCCACAGATTTACTAGTAAAATCACAAATATGCTTAATAAAGGTGTCTTTTTCTACAGTTTCTTTTTCTATATCCGATAGGGTTTTTTCTAGCCTACCGGTGTATTCTAAGTCAAACAAATCCCTTACAGGAAACATCTCTACCATTGTCCTACCTAACTCTGTACAAGTTAGGTTTTTTCCTTTAGTAGTAATATATCCTATATCTTTAAGTTTTTTAATAGTTTCAGCTCTAGTAGCTGGTGTTCCTATACTAAAACCGCTCAATATGGACTTCATTAATTCTTCCGAAGTTTCCTCTAAATTATCTTCTGAAGAGTTTTCATCATCATCATCATTATTTTCTTCTTTTCCTAAACTCTTACCACAGGTTTCCATAACCCTTAGCAAAGTCTTTTCTGTATGATTTTTAGGTGGCTTCTTTGTTACGGTGTTAACTTTATTTCCTACAATATCCACTACTTCCTTTTCCATAACTAAAGGAAGTATAGTATCCTTAGTTTCTATCTTTTCTACCACACGCCAGCCTTCAACAATTTGAACTTTACCCTTGGAAACAAATATGCCTTTAATATTTTCCTCATAAACCTTAGCCGTAATTTTTGTTTCCTCAAATTCAGCAATAGGCATAAATTGCATTATAAATCTATTTTTCACTGCATTATAAACAATTGCTTCATCAGCACTAAGGCCGCTTGGTTTTATATAAGTTGGAACTATAGCACTATGACTCTCCACCTTAGAATTATCAAAAACCCTTTTAGTTTTTGCAAATTTTATTTGATTTTCGTATGGTAGACCCTTTTTAAGATTCTCCAAAACCTTCCTTGTTCTATCCTCTAAGCTTTCTTCTAGGACAATACTGGCAGTTCTAGGATAAGTAATAAACTTTTTTTCATAAAGAGACTGGGCAACCTTTAAAACCTTATCGGAAGTCCATCCTTTAAATTTACTAGTAATATGTCCTTGAAGATTTGATAAGTTAAATAGATACGGTGGATATTCCCTTTTCTTCTCTGTTTGCTTATCAACTATCTCCGCTCTTTGTCCTTGTAGTAATTTTCCTATATTACTTAAATAAGACTTCTCTTCGAATTTTTCTGAATCATTTTCATAATATAGACCTTCGTACTCCTCATTAGCCTTAGTCTTAAAGGTAGCCGATAACTTATAATAAGTAGTAGCTACAAAGTTTTCAATTTCCATGTCCCTATCATAGATTATCTTTAGAGTTGGTAATAACACTCTTCCTATGTTTAGCATTTTAACATCTTCAAATTTATATCTCAAAGTTGCCACAGATGTAAGATTTATCCCAATAACCCAATCTGCCCATTGCCTTCCTATTCCAGCATCTTGTAAGGACTTCATTTCTTTATTAGGCTTTAAAGCTTCCATACCCTTTTTTACTTCATCTGGAGTCCACTCATTTAGAAGAAGCCTATATACAGGCTTTTCTTCATTGAAATATATAAATAATTCATCTGCTATAACCTGACCCTCTCTATCAAAGTCTGTGGCGGATATTATTCCATCTACATTCTCTCTATCTATAAGTGATTTAATAATGCTAAGCTGTTTCTCAGCTCCCTTATCAGTAATATTTCTATTAAGTGAATCACTTTTTATCTTATATTTAAACTCCTTAGGTATAAATGGAAATTTAGAAAACTCCCATCCCTTCATGCTTTCATCATAATCTTTAGCATCATATAGTTGTAATAAGTGACCAAACGCCCATGTAACTAAATAATTCTCACCCTCAAAGTATCCATCTTTTCTAGTTTTTATATTTAAAGCTTCTGCAATATTCTTTGCCACGGATGGTTTTTCCGCAATAATAACCTTAGCCACTTCTCTCACACCTTACTTATTTTCTCTTACTTAAATAAATTTACTTATATTTATAGTTATTTTTAATTCTTAAAACTTTCCACTTAATTATACAATAAAATAAAACTTTATTAAAACTAGACATTTATTTTACAATATAAACTTTTTTGACTAGACCCTAAGGTAGTAGATTATGATTTATCAGAAGTGATAATATGAGGATTTTATATATAAAAACATATAAATATTTTCATAGATAAATATGGAGCTATTTATAATGTTAAATAGCTCCTTTGTCAATACTTATCGGCTAACTTATCTTGAACTAGCCCTTCTAAATATATATTGCACAGCTAGGTTCCAAATCAAGTAAAGCTCCGAACCTTTGCGATGCTGTAAAAAAGCAAATTAGTGCAAAAAGCTCTGAGATTTCTTTTTCACTGAATAGTTCTCTTAAACTTTTAAAAGTCTCCTCTGTTAAAACTATATTCTTTGAAATCATATCTGCAATTTTCGTTGCCATTCTTATATTTTTATCCTCTATATCTTCAGAAGGCTTTCCCTTTGCCATACAATATTTACATCCATTGTTAAAAGCAAGAGTACGTCTTACTTCTTCTTTTAATTCATAACCAAAAGTTTTAGATTTTAAAAAACTTATTTCTAAATTACTCCAACCTTTCATTATCTCACTGTTATATCCAAGTAGTTGTTCAAAGGATGTTATCCCCTCATTTGAAAAATTTATTTTTGTCATAATATCTCTCCTTTATTAATCAAATCTAATTTTATTAATATTATATATAAATAAAATTGAATTTTGTATTTCATATGACATATAATAAAACCTATATATATATCATACAAAATATTAAAAAGGAGAAAATATTTCAAATGAAATTTGACGAAATTGATGTAATGATTCTATCCGAATTAGAAAAAAATAGTAGATTATCCATAAGAGAGTTGTCAAAGCGAATTAACCTATCCCCATCCTCTGTTACAGAGAGAGTAAAAAGACTTGAAGATAACAGAATAATAGAAGGCTATACTATTACTATAAATAAAAAGAATCTTGGTCTATCCATTGATTGTATAATAAAAATCACCATGAAAAATGGTGAATATGAGCGATTCAAAAATTTTATTAAAGACTACAATCGCAGTGAATGGTGTTATAGAATTGCTGGGGATGGTTGTTTTCTTGTTAAACTTTCAGTTAAAGATTTAAGTGACATTGAAGAATTTATTAATGAAGTATCTCCATATGCAACAACTAGTACTTATATTGCATTCTCAGAAGTAGTCATAGAGAATTCTATAAATAAGTTTTTAATATAAGTTTTTTATTCTGTCCATAGTTCCCATGTTAAAATACTCTGATCATAATCCTGTTACCTTAGTGTTTAAATTAAAATAAAAAAAGAAAGCCTCCATGAACTACATATAATTCATGGAAGTTTCCTTTTGTAGAGTTAATTATAGCTTATATTTTTTTAACGAATTCGGATTTTAAACTCATAGCTCCAAAACCATCAATTTTACAATCAATGTTATGGCCATCAGATGCATCAGGAACTAAACGTATATTTTTTACTTTCGTTCCTATTTTTATTGATGATGAAGCACCTTTTACTTTAAGATCTTTAATTATTGTTACAGAATCACCATCTTGTAACACATTTCCATTTGCATCTTTTATAACATTAATATCTTCATTATTTTCATTTTTAGCTTGTACTCCCCACTCGTGAGCACATTCTGGGCAAACAAAAATACTTCCATCTTCGTAAGTGTATTCTGAATTACATTTTGGACAATTAGGTAAATTACCCATAACTTCATTTCCTCCATTCGTTACTATAGTTCTGATACATAAGATTCACTTTATAAAATAATATATACAGCTTCTTATGTTCTTATATACTATCATAGTCTTCCTGTATTGACAAATTCTATTTATAATTTAACTCAAGCTTTCCAGTACTTAATTACAGAAATCTCATCACCAGGTTCTATCCATCCTTCTTCTAATACTTGAGCAAAAATCCCTTCTCTAGGCATAACACACTCCCCTGTGGTCTTCATTATTTCACAGTCCTTATGACATTCTTTTCCAATCTGTGTCACCTCCATAATAACTTCTCCAATGGAAAGCTTTGTTCCTATGGGTAGTTCATATAAAGTTATTCCTTGTGTTGTTATATTTTCTGCAAATATTCCTGGGACTAATTCTTTATTTATTTTTCCTCTAAGCTTATCTATGCTTTCATCTCCTAACAAGCTAACTTGTCTATGCCAATTACCACCATGAGCATCTCCTTCTAATCCGAAGTCGATCTTAAAGAAACCTCTTTTTATAGGTGTTTTTATAACCCCTTTCTCAGTACTTATATTTATACTAATAACCTTTGCCATATCCATCTTCTCCTATCTTTAAAAATAATTAATCTCTCCAGATTTTCCACCAATCTTTCGAAGTAGCCTAATATCACTTATAACCATTGATTTATCTACTGACTTACACATATCATATATAGTTAATGCTGCTATGGATACCGCTGTTAAAGCTTCCATTTCTATACCGGTTTCCCCTATTGTTTTAGTTGTAGCTATTATATCTACCTTACTTTTATCATGATCTAGGTGAAAGGTAATATCACACCCTGACATCATGATAGAATGACACATGGGAATTATATCTGAAGTTTTCTTTGCTCCCATTATCCCACCCACTTGAGCTACGGAAAGTACATCTCCCTTTATAATTTCCCCTTTGTCTATCTTTTCTAAAGTAGATTTCTTCATATAAATAGAACCGCAGGCTATTGCCTCTCTATCTGTCTTTTTCTTTTCACTAACATCTACCATTCTAGCTCTTCCTTGCTCATTTATATGAGTGAATCCTTCATCTATTTGAACATCTTTAATCATAAGTTATCCTCCTATTTGAAACATTTGCTTATTGCTTCTACTTTTTCCTTCCATAGATAGTCTATGTCCTAATGGCTTATTATACATAGCTCCTAAAATCTTTTTCTTAAGAATACTATATTCTCTACTCTCTCGTAAATCGCAGTATGATAAATTATATTTTTTAAATAAATCTCGTACATCTGATAGAATATTAATTTCCTCTTCACCATGCAAACAAGACTTAATTCCACCTTCAGCAGTTAATCTAACTCTATTACACTCACTACAAAAATTACAACTTATAGGACTAATAAATCCAATTCTCCCTTTTCCCTTACTACTTTTATAAAGTTCTGCCGTTGAAGATACTCTATGATCTTCAGGTATAAGATTAGGATGTGACTCTACTATATCCTTATAGGGTATAAAATGATTTTTAAATAACTCTGTACCTGCTCCTATAGGCATTAATTCTATAAACCTCACATCTATAGGCATTTTCTCTGCAATTTTAATAAACTCATCAACCTCGTCTAAGTTTATACCTTTCATAAGCACCACATTAATTTTCACCGGAGTAATGCCCTTATCTAAACATACTTCTATACCTTCTTTAACTTTTTTAAGATATGATCGTCCTGTTATTCCTTCATACTTGTCTTCCTTTAATGTATCCATACTAACATTTACTCTATTTAACCCTGCCTTCTTTAATTCATCTATTTTATCCTTCAAAAATATGCCATTAGTAGTTAAAGATATATCTTTAATTCCTTTAACTTGGGATGCATTATATATAATCTTAGAAATATCCTTTACAATCAACGGTTCTCCACCAGTAAATCTAACTTTCTCAACACCACATTCAGCAAATATTCTAATAATTAAATCTATTTCTTCTATAGACATTTTCGAACTAACATAATTTTGATTACACTTTCCTTCTGGCATGCAATACATACATCTTAAATTGCACATATCCGTAAGAGAAACTCTTAAATAATTTATGTTACGTCCATGGGAATCTTCCATAAATACTCCTCCCTTTATACTCCCTATAAATCAACTTCACTCCTAGCACATTCTGAAGTTTCTCCAGATAAAATCTTTAGTCCATGATCTAAATATGGAAAAATGAATTCTATATTTTCTTTAGCACCTCTAGGACTTCCTGGTAGATTTATAATTAAAGAATTCTTTCTAATACCTACAATTCCTCTAGACAGCATCGCTCTTGGTGTAATTTCCATAGACTTCATTCTCATAAATTCTCCAATCCCAGGTACATACTTTTCTATAACTTGTAAAGTTGCTTCTGGAGTTACATCCCTCTTTGAAAATCCAGTTCCTCCATTAGTAATTACCAATGGTATATTTAATTCATCACATATATATATAAGTTCTTTTTTTATATCTACAACTTCATCAGGTATAATTTTATAATAATGGACTATATATTTATTTTTTTCTAAATACTCCCTTAACACTTGCCCTGTCTCATCTATACGCTGTCCTTCAGAACCTTTATCACTTATAGTTAAAATTGCAGTTTTTTTCATACTATAACCTCCATAAAGTTATTGTTAATTCAAATATTTAAATAAATATAATTTTTATATTAAACGCAAAATTATATCCTGACTATCTCCTCAGTTTTTATTAATATCAATTATATCATATTTATTATATTTTATGTAAATATATTCAATTTTTTCAAATTGCACATTATAAAAATAATTAGTTTCCCGATATTTATTTTCTATAACATACCTTTTAATACATAAACTTAATTGTAAATTTTATATGTTATTACATTTATTTCTTGATATAAACCTTCTACAAATGTAGAATATAATTATATACTACATTTGTAGAAGTGATAATAATGGTTAATACTTTTTCAACCAATTTTAATGGAGGTGTAGATAACACGAAAAAAAGATTTAAAAATATTTTTGATATGAAGAACAAACTTAATGGTATCTCCTTGTTATGTATTATACTTTTCTTTAGTATCGTTATATTTTCCCTAATTGCTTGCGAAAGAGTAAATCCTTCTCCTGATAAAACCGTTGCTGAATCTTTTATAGAAAATTACTATAATATTTCAGACTACACTTTAACAGATCAACTTTCTAAGCTTTTTGAAAGCTCTCTTGAAGGACGTGCTCCTTCTAATGGGGAGACAGGTATTGTTACACTTTCTCCTGAAGATGAAACTAAAATTAGAGAAGTTTGTTTAAAAAATATAGGTGATTCTATTACTTCTCAATTAGGTGATGAACTTATTTTAAATAGATTTCCCTTATCTTCTATAAAAATGGCTAAGGACTATGAATACACCACTACCATATCTAACATTATTCTTGATAAAATCTCTAGTGATAATGATACCGAAGCTTACTACAAATATAATGCTGATATTAATATAATATATAATGATGGATACAAGGAAAAGCAAACTCTAGAAGGAAAAATTAAGCTAATAAATAAAAATAAAAAATGGCTTGTTTCTATTTTTACTCCATTGACAGAAATATTACCAAATAAAAAATATTATAATCCACAAAATTTAGATTCTCATTCACTACAAACTAATGATTCTACTTCTATAAATCATGATATTAGCTCCGCTGAAGAATTTTGTAATTCATATATGAATGCTATGATAAACAAAGAATATTCCTTCATTTACAATTATACAGTTAATTCTTCTAATAGTGATACTTTAGAAGAAGGTCAAAAAATATGGGATGAAATAGATATTGACTATGTAAAAATACTTAATGCTGAAGTAAGAAATAATAAAGCTTATTACGAACTAGAAATAAACGTTAAAGAACCAGGAAATTCAGCCTTCGATAAAGGTGTAACCGTCAGGTGGCTATATATATTTTATAGTAACAAAAGTAATACTTGGGTTGCAGAGGGACTTATGTCTGGTGGTAAACCAGATGAAAGCTGGTGGAATACTATTTATGGTGGTTAATACTGATATTATAAAGCCAATAAGTAGAGACTACTCTCTACTTATTGGCTCATTTACTTTCTCGTATAAAGTTATAACATCCTCACTATTTTTTCCTTCAGTAATATTATAATCTTCATCAACCTCATCTTCTTTTTCTTTTTTCCTAAACCTTATTCTCCACTTTGTATCTTTTTGTATAACTCTATCAGCTTTTTTAAATAAGCTTAGTATTATAAATATGATTACGGCTGCTGTTAAGGATAGTGCATAGAGTCCTCTTCCTACCGCTAAACCTAAGCATGCCACAATCCAAAGAGTTGCGGCAGTAGTTAATCCCCTTACAGATCCTTTCTCTCTTAAAATAGTACCAGCTCCTAAAAATCCAACACCACTTATAACCTGAGCTCCTAATCTAGCTATATCGACTTTTATAACTTCAGCATACATAGGATTTTGAGCAATAACCATGATTTTTTGTATATCATACTCTGTTATTAAAGAAATAATTGTAGCTCCTAAGCATACTAATATATGAGTTCTAAACCCTGCTGGACTATTTTTAAATTCCCTTTCATATCCAACAAGTCCCCCTACTATAACGCCTACTATAAGCCTTTCTAACACTACTATATAATCCATAATTCCCTCCCCATCATAGTATAATTACTTATATTATATTCATAGGTTTAATATTGTTTAAAAAAATGTTATAATTATTTTACAACTTAAAGGCAAGGAGGATTTTAGATAATACTTTAAACTTATCTAAATAACAGTTATATGAAAAGAAAAGAAAATTTAATTCGTATAATTACCGGAATAATCTGTGGATTATCTGTATTATCTCTAATAGTTACCATCGTCTCATCTATTTCTATGCTTTTAGGATTTGACGTAAATATTCAATCAAAATTATTAACTTTAATAAGCACATCTGATATTATATCTACTGAAATATCATCTTTACTCATACTTATTTGTATGTCCATTGGAGTTATTGTTTGCTTAAATATAAATAAAAATTCAACTAATTAGAATAATAATATTAAAAACTAATCCCCATGAAAAAATTATATATTTTCATTGGGATTATATATTTTTTTATTGTCTAAAATACATGTCTACTAATTCTGGAAACCTATCTATTTTATAATCATAATCTTCCACATTCCCAAATCCATAAGATGCATACACAAAAGGTATTCCTGCTAACCTAGCTGCATTTCTATCCCCTTGTGTATCACCAACATACATAGGATTCTTTAAATTATTTCTATTAATTATGAGTTTTATATTCTCACCCTTTGTAAGTCCCGTTCTTCCTGGATGTTCAAAATCTATAAAATATTTTTTCATGTTATGAGCATGAAAAAAAGCTTCTATATAACCGTGGTGACAGTTACTAACTATAAATAGCTTATATTTTTGTGAAAGCTTCTTTAAGGTTTCTTCTAGTCCTTGAAAAAGGATTCCTCCATGAAGCGGTAAATATTCATTTTCTTTCTTACAGCAATAATTCATAAATTCAATTGCTCTTTCTTCCTTCAAATCTGGAAGAAGGATCTTAACTAAATCTATAACTGGTACCCCTACTACTGATTTTAATTTTTCCTTTGTAATTATTGCATCTATATCACTAAAATCCTTTATAGCTTCATTCCATATTTCTACAATCGCATCTAATGAATCCCACATAGTTCCGTCTAAATCAAATATAATGCTATCTACTGTCTCTAATATCATAAACTCACTCCTAAATATCTTATTTTCATTAGTAATTATTCATAATTAGGCTCCAAATAAACTATTTTTTTGCCATGTTCCTTCGCATATTTAATTTCACTTCTGGTGCTAGAGCCTATATACCCATTCTTATTTATAACAAAGATTTCATCTGCCATATCAATTTTTCTTTTATGAATATCATCAAGCATGATTTTAATTTCATCTGTAATTATAGTTCCAAATTCACCATCTGCGTGGCCGAATAATCCTACTGATATTACAATTATCCCCTGAAGAGTTAACTCCTTTTGAACTTTTATAAAATCCTCTTTAAACTTTGTACTTCCGCATAAAGTTACTACTTTATATTTACCCACCATTTTATACTCACTTCCCAACTTTTAAATGTAAAACTATAGCAAATTATAAGTTACCATTCTTACAAAAGAAGTTATCAAAAATTTTAATAATACACTAACATATAAATTATATCATAATATTCTAAAATATTTTGTTAATGGACACTAAGTGGATTTGATATCTTTGCCATGTAGTTCTAATTTACTTAATTCTTCATCAATAATACTCTTATCTAATCTTTCAAATAAAACATGAAAATTACTTATATTTACTCCTGAATTTAATTGAATCTCTTTCCACCTATTTTCTTCGCAATAAAACCAACTTTTAATCTTTTCTGAGGACTCTGGCAAAAATGGATTTAGAAGGTTTGCTAGGTTTACAATAGCATATAAACAATTATAAATAGTATTTTCACACTGTTTATTATCTTGTTTTATGGTAATCCATGGCATTTCTTCATCAAAATATTTATTTATACTTCGTATAAATGTAAATATTCTTTCTATGCCAGATTTTAAATTTCCTTCTTCTATATTTTCCCCAATATTTTTATATAATTCTTCTATAGTGCTTTTAATTGACTCTTCAACTTTTCCTTTTGGTACCTTGCTATTAAAATTCTTCTTAACAAATACCAAAGTTCTATTAACTAGGTTTCCATAAGCTCCCAATAATTCACCATTATTTTTATTTATGAACTCCCTCCAAGTAAAATCAGCATCTCTTCTTTCAGGTCCATTTGCAATAAAGAAATATCTTATTAAGTCACTATTATATCTATCTACTATATCTGGTACCCAAATTGCCCAGTTATTACTTGTTGATATTTTCTTTCCTTCTAAAGTCACATATTCACTAGAAATAACCTTATCTGGATTTCTTTCTGGTCCTGTTCCTCTTAATAATGCTGGAAGTATGATTGTATGAAATGGTATATTATCTTTTCCATGAATATAATATGAAATACTGCTACTATTCCAATAATCACTACAATTTTTATTATTTTCTTTTCCCCACTTCTCACTTACAGTTAAATATCCCAATACCGCATCAATCCATACATATACTTTCTTATCTTCAAATCCTTTAATTGGTATATCTATTCCTATATCTAAATCCCTAGAAATAGCTCTATCTTTCAAACCTTCATTTAAGTATCTTTCTGTACTATTTACTGCATTTATTCTCCAGTTTTTTCTAGACCTTTCTAAATGCTTTCTAAGTCCTTTTTCAAAAGTAGATAATGCAAAGTATAATTGTTTAGTGGATTTTACTACTGGCTTACTACCACATAATTTACACAGTCTATCCTTTAACTCTAAAGGATCTAGAAGGGTTGAACAATTTTCACATTGATCACCTCTTGCAATACTATTGCAATGCGGACATACTCCCTCTACATATCTATCAGGTAAAAATTGTTTGCACTCCTCACAATAAACTTGACTTACTTTTTTTTCATATATTAAGCCTTTTTCATATAGACTTATAATTATCCTTCTTACTTCTTCTTTATGCTGATTATCATCAGTTCTTGAATAACAATCATAGCTGAAATTTAACTTATCAAAACAATACTTAAATTCCTCATGATATCTATTAGCTATAACTTCTGATAATACACCCTCTTTTTTTGCTCTAATAGAAATAGGTGTTCCGTGACAATCACTTCCTGAAATATATAATACATCATCCCCTTTTGCTCTATAATATCTAGCTATAACGTCTCCAGGCAATAATGCTGCAATATGTCCTATGTGCAACGAACCATTGGCATAAGGCCATGCTCCTCCAATTAAAATATTCATTCTACTCTCCTCCTCTTATACTATTTAATTTTTCACTTCTCCAAATTATAAATTTGGAGTAAAACTAAAAACTCTCGTTCCTAAGAAATTAATCTTAGGAACGAGAGTTAAAACTTCGTGTTACCATCCTACTTCATTTACATTTCACAATATAAATCTCTTCAAGTACGTTATAATTAAATTTGCTTACATGAAATTTATTCCACGACTAGTACATAGATAAAATTTCTCATAAAAATCCTGTTTATAGTTATACTCTATCACTATTACGGGTGAACCCGTTGCAGCCTTAATATTAAATCTCGGTGCACTGCTCCAAGGCCATTTTCTCTTTAATATCCATTGCTTCTTCTCACCAATGAAAGCTCTCTGTATAAGTATTCTTAAAGTTACTTTCCTTTTCTTTGCATTTAGCTATTATACTTATAATTATATATATATTTACCAACTTGTCAATTGAAGTTTAAAACTATTAATTATTAATAGTTTTTATTACAAATAGAAAATAGTAATATTTAATTATTATCATCAAAACAATAATGCATTTTATAACTAAACTATCTAAAATTATAAGTGGAAATGCCATCATAAAATCAGCAAATAACAATATAGTCATCTTTTGTTTTAAAGTCATTGCTTTTTCCTTTACAAAACTATCTAGGTGTTTTTTATATATCTTTGTGTTCTTGAACCAAATATCAAATCTCTCAGACCCTTTTACAAAGAAAAAAGAGGCTAACAGCAAAAATGGTGTTGTAGGGAGTATAGGTAATATAATCCCTATCGCTCCAAGTGTAAAACATATCAACCCTACAGATACGCATATAAACTTTTTACACTTATTCATAGTAACTCCCTTCCTAAATCCTTATAGAGATAATCATTTTAATATGTATACATTATAATAACCAACAATTAATTTCAATATATTTTATCAATTATTTTTTTCTATTTTAATAATTTAAATCTTTATCTTTAGTAAACAAGACAAAAACAGAAAAAGCCTACCATCTATATGGTAGACTTTTTCTGTCTGTGTCTTGTTTAATGTCTAGTTCTTTTAAAATTATAGGGAAATTTTAAATGAAACTAATTATATATATTAAATTGTTAATATATAGCATAAAAAATTTGTTCTATAATATTATTATAATACAAAATACTAAAATTTCAAAATATATTTTTCTACAAAATTTTAATTTTTTCTTAATTTTAGTCCTTTATTCCAATATATTAGGGTATACTCTATATAATATCATCTCTAAAAATATTTAAATTAATTTTAACATATTCTTTAAAATGTTATTACTTTTAAAAGTAGCTTATTTCCTACAAACTGTAAACGTTTATAAGTGGTATTAATTAAAGTATATCACTATTATATTCTATGTCAATTCATTACAATAAAGTGGAATGCTAATTTTATTTGTACTAATATATACTAATTTAAAATTAAATATGATATATTTAATTTTGTTATTAATATAGTTATAGGAGAATTATTATGGAAAATAAATTTAAAATAACAAGTCCTAGATATCAACAAATAGCAGCCGATGTTGCAGCCAAAATTGTTGATGGTCATTATAAAGTTGGTGATAAGATTTATGCAAGATCTTCTCTTGCAAGTCAATATGGTGTCTCATCTGAAACTGCAAGGCGTGCTATTTGTGTATTATCAGACTTAAATATTGTAGATACTTCAAAAGGTAGTGGAGTTACTATAAAGTCCTACGAAAATGCTATAAAATTCGTTAAACAACATGATGATATTAATACTATAAGTAATCTAAAGCAAGATATTATTGATAGTGTTGACAGACAAAAAAAAGAAATAAAATTTTTATACGGATGTCTTTCTGATTTAATAGATAAAACTGATAGATTACGCTCTGTAAATCCATTTACACCATTTCAAGTAGAAATAACATCTGCTACACCTTATATTAATAAATCTGCATCTGATATAAACTTTTGGCATAATACTTCAGCAACAATAATAGCAATCAGAAGAAACGACTCTTTACTTATGTCACCAGGACCATACGCAGTTTTTCAAGAAAATGATATATTTTATTTTGTTGGAGATGAAAATTGCATTGAGCGTGTAAAAAAATATTTATATCCCTAATTTAAATTGTATGTAATAAACTTAATATGAATTAATTAAACTATCAGAAAATAATATATTAATCTTTGCTAGTATATGAACTAAGATTAATATATTTTTGCGATAGTTTATTTTTTTTGAATTTGACAAAGTAACAACTTTCATTTATAATTAGGTTGTTACTTTACAAAGGAGGATTTACATTGATAAAATTCGAGAATATTTCAAAAAAATTTAAAAATACTACTGTTCTTTCTGATGTCTCTTTTGAGATTGAAAAAGGTAAATTAGTAGCTATTATAGGTGAAAGTGGTTGTGGAAAGACAACTACACTAAAAATGATAAATGGTCTCATAACACCAACTTCTGGTAAAATATATATTAACAATGAAGATATTAGCACTAAAAATGTAATAGATCTTAGAAGAAATATGGGTTATGTTATCCAGCAAACAGGTTTATTTCCTCATATGACCATAAGAGAAAATATTGAACTAATACCAAAAGTTCAAAATAAAAATCCTGAAGACATTACACAACAAACATATAATTTAATGGATATGGTTGGTCTTGATTGTGATAAATTTCTTAATCGATACCCTGTAGAACTAAGTGGAGGGCAACAACAAAGAGTAGGTGTCGCAAGAGCCTTTGCCACTAATCCAGATATAATATTAATGGACGAGCCATTTTCAGCTCTTGATCCAATTACACGTTCAAGTTTGCAAGATGAACTTGTGAATTTACAATCAAAACTAAAGAAAACTATTATATTTGTAACCCACGATATGGATGAAGCTATAAAAATATCAGATAAGATGTGTATCATGGATAAAGGCAAAATTATTCAATACGATACACCTGAAAATATATTAAAAAACCCCGTTAATGATTTTGTCTCACAATTTGTTGGTAAAAAAAGAATCTGGACCTCTCCTGACTTTATTAAAGCTGAAGATATTATGATAGAAAATCCTATAACTTGCTCTAAGGACCTATCAATATTTAAATGTATAGAAAAGATGCGTTCGTACAAAGTTGATAGCTTAATGGTTGTTGATAACAAATCAAAAAAACTGCAAGGAATAGTAAAGGCAAAACAAATGCGATCAATTGATGATAAATCAATTCAAATCAGTTCTATTCTTAACAATAATTATATTTATGTTTCTCCAAATGATACTATAATTGATATTTTAAAAATTGTAAATGAGAATAATATTTCAACAGTTCCTGTTTTAAATGATAGTAGCAGTCTTATTGGATTAATTACTGAAAGTAGTCTTGTTACAACGCTTAGTCAACAATATATAGAAGAGGAGGCGTAGTAATATGAATATTTTAGAATACATTTTACAAAATAAAACACAAATTATATCATTATTGATTGAGCATATCAGACTTACTTCAATTTCAGTTGGCCTAGCAATTTTAATAGGTGTTCCCCTAGGAATTCTAATTTCCTATGTCAAGAAGTTAAATAAACCAATTCTTGGAGCAGCAAATATTATTCAAGCTATACCTAGTATGGCTTTATTAGGATTTTCCATACCATTTTTAGGTATAGGAACTCTCCCTGCAGTTACAACAGTAATTCTATATTCCTTGTTGCCTATAATCAAAAATACTTATACTGGGATTTCTAATATTAACCCACAGACAATTGAAGCCGCAAAAGGAATAGGATTGACAAAATTTCAAATTCTAACAAAAATTCAAATTCCATTAGCTCTCCCTGTTATAATGGCTGGAGTTCGAATTTCTTCTGTTACTGCTGTTGGCTTAATGACCATTGCTGCCTTTATAGGTGCCGGTGGATTAGGTTACCTTGTATTCTCTGGAATAAGAACTGTGAATAATAATCAAATACTAGCTGGTGCAATCCCAGCATGTATACTAGCTTTAGCTGTAGATTTTCTAGCTAGTATTGTTGAAAAACTAACAACTCCAATCAGTTTACAAAAGGTTAAGTCTAATACAAAAAAAGATTTCATGAAAACTCGTAAAATGCAAAAAGGAATATTAGCAATCTCAAGTATTTTTATTATTCTAATATTTATATTTTCTGCAATTACTAATGTTAATACTAACTCAAAAGTAATTACTGTAGGGAGTAAAGATTTTAGTGAACAAATGATATTAGGCCACATGGTTTCAGATTTAATTGAAGAAAATACTGATATTTCAGTAAATCGTAAAATAAATCTTGGTGGTACTCAAGTATGTTTTTCTGCTTTAAAATCTGATGACATAGATTTATATATTGAATATAGTGGGACAGCTTATGGAGATACCTTAGGCAATCCTCCTATAAGTGATATGGAAAAAGTATATGCTACTGTAAAAAATGATTTCAAAGAAAAATACAATATTGAAGTTTTAAAACAAATGGAGTTTAATAATACTTATACCTTAGCTGTTGAACAAGAAACAGCTGAAAAATATAATTTAGAAAGTATTAGTGATCTTTCACTCATTGCTACTAACCTAAAGTCTGGAACTACCTTAGAATTCTTAAACAGGGATGATGGTCTTCCTGGACTAAGCAAAAAATACAATTTTTCATTTAAAGATTCTATAGGCCTTGATGGTTCTCCACGATACACTGCTTTAATCAGCAAAGAGATAGATGTGGTAGATGCCTTCGCAACAGATGGATTGCTAAAGAAATTTAAATTAAAGACATTAAAAGATGATAAGAACTTTTTCCCACCCTATTATGCTATGCCTATAGTTAGAGGTGAAACTCTTAAAGAGTATCCAGAAATAATTCCTCTATTGGAACAATTATCAACTATCCTTAATGATGACATCATGATGGAACTTAATTATAAAGTTGATGAACTACAGATGGAACCTAATGATGTATCCCGAGAATTTTTAGAAAAACAAGGTTTAATATAAATATAATAACTTTTTATTACAACTAATAAGTTATAGATTAAATTTCAAATACAAGAGACTGTGCAGAATAGATTAAAAATCACTCTGCAACAGTCTCTTTTTCTCATTAAGGTTGTTTTACTTTATTTTTATCACTTGTCCTGGGTATATTAAATTTGGATTTGATATATTATTAAGCTTAACAAGAGTTGAAGTAGTAGTATCAAACCGCTGTGCTATCTCACTTAAAGTATCCCCCGATTTTACAGTATAATAGGATGAACTACTAGCATTACCTTTAGATGAAGAACTACCTGATGGTAATACTATTTTTTGTCCTGGATATATTAAATTAGGATTTGATATATTATTAATACTAGCTAGAACTTTAGTTGTAGTTCCATATTCTTGTGCTATACCGCTCAAAGTATCTCCTGATTTTACAATATAATAGGATGAATTACCGGTATTACCTCCTGTTGAAGAACTACCTGTTGGCAATATTATTTTTTGTCCTGGATATATTAAATTAGGATTCGATATACCATTAATAGATGCCAATACTTGATAGGTTGTATTATATTTTTCTGCTATTCCACTTAAAGTATCCCCTGATTGTACTGTATAGTATTTATCATTTTTACTATTATCATCTGTACTTGGACTTTCTGGTATACTTTGTCCATTTAATAATATTCCCTCATTGAACTCATTTAGGTCACAATTTCCACTTACACCGGGGACTTGTCCAGTACTTGAAAATTGAAAACCAACCCATTGATTCCATATTGGATTACTAGCAGGTTTGCTTACCCCATATTCAGCAATCCATAAAGGATATATTCCTAACCTACTATCTAAACTAGTTCTTGCAAAATTAGTATAGGTATAAACTACGATACCTTTACTAGTTAGTCTCTTAACCTCTTCTAAAAATATTATTGCTGCACTTGTTAAAGATGTCTTATTTAAACCATTAGTCTGTTCTATATCTATAGCTAGTCTACAATCAAATTCTCTATTTCCAATGGTATTTACAAAATGCCTAGCTTGAGCTTTAGGATCTATTCCTCCTAGAAAGAAGTGATAAAATCCAACCTTCAAACCCTGCTCTTTAGCATTTTTATAGGATGAAGAAAAATAATTATTAACATAGCTTATACCTTCCGTTGCTTTAATATAAACTATTTCTATCCCACTGTCTTTTACTTTTTTAAAATTTACATTTCCTTGCCAACTACTTATATCAATCCCCTTATAATTACTACTATTTCTACTTTCCATAGAAACACCTCCTCTCTATATAAATATGCTCTTTATTAATTTATTCTACTCTCTATTATAATTTTTACATTATATAACTAACTTTAATATGATGACAGTATTATAACAACTAAACACATTATAAAAATAGCTATTTGACTTTTAGAATGTCAAATAGCTATTTTCTATTTTACTAATTATTATTTTGTGATACCTTCCATATCCTCTATAATTAAATCAGCTGCTTGAAGTCCAGCTCCACCCACATACCAAGCTTGAGCATTTAGATAAACTATATTTCCATTTTTATATGTGTCTGTAGTTTTTACTAATTCATTCTCTATTACTTCCTTAGCTGCTGAATAATCTTCTGATCCACTTGTTCCTGCTGACTTATCAACTACAAAAAGATAGTTTGGATTTTTAGCTAATAAGTACTCATAAGTTATATTTTGACCATGCTTTGATACTTCTATATTCTCATCTGTTGGAACAAAGCCGAACTTTTCAAATATAATTGAAAATCTTGATCCTGCTCCGTATACACTCATAGAACCATCTGTAATTATAGTAGCTAAAGCATTAAACCCTTGCTCTTTTATTTTTTTGCCTACTTCTTCAACTCTTTTATTAAGTTCTTTTAATTTAGATGTTGCTGCATCTTCTTTCCCAAATATTTGTCCTATTATGTTTACATTTGACTCTAATGACTCTAAATACTTTGTAGTATCTGTTCCTAATTGTATTGTTGGAGCTATAGCAGAAAGTTCCTCATAATAATCAGCTTGTCTACCTTCAATTATTATTAAATTCGGTTTGATCTCATTGATTACTTCTAGACTAAATTCTTTTAATCCACCTAAATCTGTATATTTTTCTTCCTTATATTCTGAAAGATAAGTTGGCAGGTTTTTCTTTGGTAATCCTACTAATCCTTTTATATCTAATGAATCCATAATATCTAAAGATGCATAGTCTAATACTACTACTTTTTCTGGATTCTTAGGTACCTCAGTTTCTCCAGCAGTATGGATTATTTTTATAGTTTCACCTTTTTCCCCTTCATTATCTTTGTTACCAAGTTTTGTAGCTGCAAACACACCAATTAAAGCAACTATTGCAACTCCTACTATTATATTAATTTTTTTCTTATTCATTTGTTTCACCTATTCCTTTCATCTATATCCAATTAATATTTTCCTTATATCTTAATATTTATTTATAATAAATTTCTTTAATTTTGAATTTAAGAATAAATTATATTTTATTGTTATAGAAATCATAGATTTCTTTTTCTCGCTTTGCTCGTAAGGATACTCCTTGTCACCTTACTATTTGAAACTTACTCCTTTTCGTTACACTCAAATGAGTAAGTTTCCATAATTAAATCATAGATTAAAATGGTCACTTAAGTTCGACCAACCAAATCATAGATTTGGGGTCTCTCTTAGAAATATACGCAGATGTTGTTTCCGTTTATATTCTTTATGTGAAAATCTATTTCATATACGTCTTCTAAAACATCTTTTGATATTATGGCATCAGTTATATCATCTTTAACTATCTTTCCATCTTTAAGAATAACTATTTTATCTGAGTAAACTGATGCAAAATTTATGTCGTGCATAACTATCACTACAGTTTTTCCAAGATCATCCACTAGCCCTCTTAATACTTTCATCATCTGTACTGAATGTTTCATATCTAAGTTATTTAATGGTTCATCTAATAGTACATACTCTGTATTTTGAGCTATTACCATAGCAATATATGCTCTTTGTCTTTGTCCACCGCTAAGCTCATCTAAATATCTATCTTCAATATCCTTAAGTTGCATATATTCTATGGCTTCATCTACATACTTTGTGTCTTCCTTTGTCAGTCTACCTTCGCAGTGAGGGTAACGTCCAAAGCTAACTATTTCCTTTATAGTTAATCTTACATTTATATTGTTAGATTGTTTAAGTATAGCTATTTTTTTAGCTAGTCCCTTAGTGTCCCATTTTTCTAACTCCCTACCATCTATAATAACTTCGCCTTCATCTTTCTTCATAATACGAGATATCATTGATAGTAAAGTACTCTTTCCTGCTCCATTAGGTCCTATGAAAGAAGTAATCTTACCTTTTTCTATGTTTAAAGATACATTGTCTACTACTGGATTATCTCCATACTTTTTAACTATACCTCTAACTTCTATCATTTATTTTCCCTCCTTCATTAAAAGATATATAAAGTAAATTCCACCAATAAAATTAATTATTATACTTACTGTACTTCCAAAGTTTAATATTCTTTCCACTATGAACTGTCCAGCTATTAAAGCAATTATACTTATCAATATACTTCCCGTTATTTGATAACTATGTTTATATGTATTAAGAAACTGGTAAGATAGATTAACCACCAATAATCCAAGGAAGGTTATTTGTCCAACTAAAGCTGTAGATATTGATACTAATACTGCTACAACTATTAATATTTTTTTAGAAAATCTATTAAAATCTATTCCTAAGTTTATAGCTTGATCTCTTCCCAAAAGCATAACATCTAATTTTTTTACATCATCATAAAATAATACAAAAATGATTAGTAAGGCTATTACTGATATTAACAATATATCCGTATTAACATTAGCAAAGCTAGCAAACATTTTACTTTGTAATGTTTCAAATTCATTTGGATCAATTATTACTTGCATAAAAGATGTCATACTTTTAAACAAGGTTCCCAATACTGTTCCCACCAATAGCAAAAAGAATATATTACTATTTCCATCTTTCTTAAATAATATTTTATAAAGAACTAAAGTTCCAACTAACATTATTGTAACTGAAACCATAAAATTCACATTTCTGTTTATCATAAATATACTTGATGCTCCGAATAAAAACACGGATATGGTTTGTACAAACATATATAAGGAATCAAGTCCAAGTATGCTTGGCGTTAGGATTCTATTATTTGTTACTGTCTGAAATATCATAGAAGAAAAGGCTATTGACCCTCCAGTAACTGCTATAGCTATAACCTTAGGTATTCTCTTTGATAGGTTATAATCCCAGTTTATACCATTTAATCCTTCAAACAAAAATAAGCCAATAACGAATAATGCAACTATTCCAAGTATATATAACTTTTTTTTATCTATATTATCCTTCATTTCTATTCCTCCTAAATATCAGGTAAAGGAATATAATACTTCCTGTAACTCCTACAGTAAGACTTATAGGTACTTCATAGGGATGAATTACAAGTCTACCTATAATGTCACATGCTAGTACAAATATTGCCCCAAACAAAGCTGTATCCCAAATATTCTTACTAAGATTGTCCCCTTTAAATATAGATACTATATTCGGAACTATTAATCCTATAAAAGGTATATTCCCAACAGTTATTACTACTAAAGCTGAAATCAATGCAACAATTATAACTCCAATATTGGCAACCTTATTATAGTTAATCCCTAAATTTGATGAGATATCCTCCCCCATTCCTATAATAGTAAATTTATTAGCATACAAAAGTGCTAATATTAATAATGGTATAGTCAAATAGAGGAGCTCATAATTTCCCTTTATAATCATGGAAAAATCTCCTTGGAGAAAAGTTCCCATACTTTGAACTAAATTGTTTTTATAAGCAAAGAAATCTGTCATAGACCCTATAACATTTCCTACCATTATTCCCACTAGAGGTATGAATACAACATTTTTCATTTTTATGCTTTTAAGTATTTTCATAAATACAAAGGTTCCCAAAAGGGCAAATATAAATGCTGTTATCATCTTTTGCATCAAAGTTGCTGATGAAAATAGTAGCATAGAAACTAGTACCCCAAGCTTTGCTGAGTCTACGGTAGCTGCTGTACTTGGAGAAACAAATTTGTTATTACTAATTTGCTGCATTATAACTCCACCAACGCTCATTCCTACTCCAGCTACCACTATACTAATAAGCCGCGGCAATCTAGTTAAAATTATTATATTCATCTTACCCTGGTTCCATTGCATTATATCTGTAATACTTATATTTTGAACCCCTATAAATATTGAAGACATACACAGTATTATGAATAAAGGAATTAAATATTTCTTTTTCATATTTCCTCCAAAACTTTATTACGTATCCTAAATATCTTTATGTATTAAATTATGTGATATTCTTAAACACTTATATATACTTGATGTAACAATAAAATTACATTATTAATTGAAATATAATTTTAATTGATAATACTTATCACTACTTCATAATAGCTTAATTGATAATCATTTTCAACTTCTTAAGACTTAAATACACTTGATTAAATTACTCAAAATTCTCCATTCTCCATTTTTCTGTATTTTCCTTATATATTTGTATTGAACTTTTATATTGAAATTTCGTTTTTACATTTTAGATAAGATAAATTTTATTGTCAAAAACAACAAATAATAATGTTCATTTACATTTGTTGCATATAATAGTAAAATTCTAATTGAGATAATTAGAATTTTAAAACTATATTCACAATAAACATAAGTTAATTTGTAATTATTTAAGTTTTAAATGTACAGAGGGGATTATTTAAATTATGAGTAAAAAAGATGTTTTTCAAAAAAATGGTGTGATTTTATTGTTAGCTTTACTATGTACCTTACTTTGGGGAAGTGCCTATCCATCTATAAAGATTGGCTACTCTTTATTTTCTATAGGCGAAAATGATATTTTTAGTAAACTTCTCTTTGCAGGCAATCGATTTGCTTTATCAGGTCTTCTAGTAATTTTATTAACTTGGATAATTCAAAAAAAATTTCCTTTTCCTAAAAAAGAGACCTTAAGTCATATTGCACTACTTGGGTTTATTCAAACTACTTTAGAATATTTATTTTTCTACATAGGACTTTCTCATACTACCGGTGTTAAGGGGTCCATATTAAACGGTACCGCAACCTTTATGGCTGTAATTCTTGCTCATTTTATATATTCAGATGATAGATTAAATTTCCAAAAGATTTTAGGATGTATTGTTGGATTTATGGGAGTAGTTATAATTAACTTAGGTGGTAAAGTTGGAAGTGGTTTTACCTTTACTGGTGAAGGATTTATTATTCTTGCTGCTGCTTCCTTTGCAATTGGATCTCTTATAAGTAAAGAAGCAGCTAAGAGAGAAGATAGCATGATAGTCACAGGATGGCAACTACTCTTTGGAGGGGTTTTACTTGTAATTGTAGGCGCACTTGGAGGTGCACGAACCTCTATACCTTCTACTGAAGCTATGTTATTACTTTTATATCTCTCACTTCTTTCTTCAGTGGCTTTTACAATATGGACTATCTTATTAAAGCATAATAATGTTGGTAAAATTTCTATATACAATTTTTTAACACCTGTGTTTGGTGTTTTTCTTTCTGCTATATTTTTAAAAGAATCTATTTGGCATTGGAAAAATCTGTTGGCACTTGTATTTGTATGTGTTGGAATATATATAGTAAATAAACCTAAGGTTAAAAATAGTTAACTAAAATTAATAGACTCTACGAACTAATTATTCATGGAGTCTATATTTTAAATATATTCAATCTATAATTATTATACTTTACCTATAAATATTTATTTTTATATTCATCACAATACTCCATTTTAGTTATGGAATAGCATAGATCATCATATATTCTTCCATCATAAGTTTCGCTAGCCATTCTTAATGTTCCATCATATTTAAATCCACACTTTTCTATAACCCTTTTAGATTTTTGATTTCCGTGATAATGATAACAAGATACTACTTCACATTTTATTTCTTCGAACAAATATTTTATTACCCTATTTACTGCTTCAGTCATAATTCCTTTTCCCCAATATTCTTCTGAAAGTACATATCCTATCATTCTTGCCTTTAATAAATTTCTTTTCACATCTCTATGATTACCAATTGAACCAATTACCCTATTATTTTTCTTATATACAATTGCCCATACCTCATTATTCTTTATAAATGACTGAAGTATACCTTTAGATATTTCTTTATTCTTATGGGGTTTCCATCCTGCCATAGGACCAACATTAGGATTTTTAGAATACTCATAAAAATCATCTAAATCCGCTATTTTCCAACTTCTCAAAATCAATCTTTCTGTTTCTAGCAACTTCATATTCCCACCTCTTAGATTCTACAATTTATTCCTTAGCCTTTTAGTTTATATTTTATATAAATTATATGTTATGGCAATGACACTATATGATAAATATAACATAAATACATTTTAATTACTTTATTTATTGGCTTAATTCCCCAATCCACTCCTTAAAAAATAAAAAAGAACTTTGAAATTTCAAAGTTCTTTTTATATTTTAAAACCTATCTATCTTCAAAATTTAGTGCCTAAATTATATTTTGCTACTAAATTCTTCAATAAATTATATACCCTTTTTCCAAGCATTAACATAATAAAATAATTACCTACCATATGAATTAAATCATAGGGTATTCCATTTATCCAATAAGTTAAAGCAAAGGTTTTAGAGACTGTAAAGATATATGGTATTGAATACAGTGCTCCAAATAACATTCCAAACACACCGGATATTATACTCCAACCTAAAAAATTTTCTTTAATTATTTTTCTAAATAACAGCACTACTAGTACTAGCATAGGCCAAACAATCCAGTATCCAAACCACCAAGTTCCCATTCCACTAACAAGACCTAGTAAAAAGTTAAATACCACTACAACTACTAATGCTCTTCTGCCTAATACTAAAGTATATATTACCAGTAAAAAAGATACTGGTTCTATATTAGGTATTCCACTCATCATAACTTGTAACACAAGCATTAGCGCTCCAAGTAATGCCAATATTATCAAATCTTTAGTTTTATACATATTACCAACCTATTGTAAGTATAAGTTCTATCTTATCACCATCTTTTATAGCAGTATCATCTATACCAGTTTGGGAATCTTTTCCATTTATTTTTAAATTCCACCACTCTTGCTTGTTAGCATCTGCATTTAGTCCATCTACTCCAGTTATAAATCTAGTAGCTTGAGATGTATCAGCTACAATTATCTTCATTTCATCTAGTGCTTTTCCTAGAGTTTCTGCATTAGTTGAATGTGTATAAGTTTTTTCATAATTATCCTTTTTACTTATAACTGTAACTTCTATAGTTTTATCTCCTTCAACTCTTTGCTTTGCATTAAAATTTTTGTAGATAAAAAATCCACCAATTGCAATAATTATAACTATTAAAGAAATTATTATTGATTTCATATTTTTTTTCATATCTTTACCTCCTAAGAAACAAAATAAACTCCCTTTCAGTAGAGAAAGAGAGATTTTACTGACTACTAATAATATATTTTATGTAGCAACTCCATTTACATGCTATCATATATATTTTATAAAATCAATGTATTCTAATTAAATCATATAACATACTATCAACCAAATAATTATTTATTACTCTTCTTAATCCTTATACTAATATCTATATATTAATTCGATATACTGAATTTACACCTATAAATTTTTCTTTATTTAACTTTATGTTTAAAATTATTAACACAAAGTTAATATTCATGAAATATATTTTATGTTTTTATAATTTTCTTCATAATTTTTTCATAAAAAAGAAGTATTAGTTATATATGTATTTATTCTTGTCTTAATTTAAATAAAAATGATAAATTTCAATAAAAACCAACATATTTTTTATTAAAACAAATTTACTTGTATATACTAACTTTTTTTATATTTACTAACATATATGCTATATTAGTTATGGATATGTGTGGTATGAACATTAATTATAAATTATGAGTATACTTTATAATTAAAATATTTAAAAAATTTTTAATTGCAATGTACCCATTTATCCATTTTTTATCCGCGGATATGTTTATCATAAATTATAAATTGTAATTTATTAACACATTATAATGTTGAGGTATATAATTTTTATTTTATTCTATTGAATTTTATGCTAGTGAGGTAAGGAAAATGAAAATTAAACTAAATAACTATTCTGATTTAAAAACATATTTATTAAGTGAAAATTTATACTTTAGTTATAACTTATCTATACTTACACTTATTTCAAGTACATTGTTATTTATAATTAATATAATTGATGAAATTCCTATAGTGATTAACAATATCTATCTCTATGCCATTATAACTATATTTTTAGTTGTTTGGTTATTAGTTTATAATTTAATTCCTATAAAATATCAAACAACTTTTATATATAACTTATTATTTAATATTTTTCTTTTTGGTGGTACGTACTTATCTTTATATTCTTGTATTTCTCTTCTTGAAGTTAATGGAAGTATCACTTTTTTTTTGATTTTGATTTTTGTAATAAATCTATTTTTCTTAATAGATTTTAAAAAATCTTTATTAGTACTTATCCCTTCATCATCCATTTATATATTTAATATGATGAATACTTTAAATTATAGTAGCACTGCATGGAAAAATTTATTTGATATAGGTTTGTATTTAATATTAGGATTTTGCTTTTCTATAATTAAATTTAGACATATGAAAGAGAGTTATTTAAGTAATAAAAAATTACTTGATACTATGTCTGATTTGAAAAAAACTAACAATAAACTTATGTCTCATGAGAAAGAGCGTACAAACTTCTTTGCAGATGTATCTCATGAACTTAAAACCCCTATCAATGTTATATATAGTGCCGATCAACTTCTGTCTCAGCAATTAAAAAATCCAAATCTAGACTTAAGCAATGCAGAGAAATATACTAACTGTATAAAACAAAATTCTTTTAGACTTATACGACTTATTAATAATCTTCTTGATTTAACTAAAATTGAAGCTTCTACTTTTAAAGTTAATCTTGAAAATATTAATATAGTTTATTCTGTAGAAAATATCGTAGACTCAGTTGTAGATTTCATTAAATCTAAAGAAATAAACATTATTTTTGATACTGCTATGGAAGAAAAAATTACTGCTATAGATGAGGATAAATTAGAAAGAATTATTTTAAATCTCTTATCTAATGCAGTAAAGTTTACTAATCCAGGCGGAACAATTTTTATTGATATCTCTGAAGATGATAATAATACTATTATTTCCATTAAAGATACAGGTATTGGTATAGATGATTCTATGAAAAGAAAAATATTTGATAGATTTGTACAAATTGATAAATCTAGTACGAATAATTCTGAAGGTACCGGCATAGGCTTATCCCTTGTAAAATCTCTTATGGTTCTACATGATGGAGATATAACTTTAGAAAGCAAGGTTGGTGAAGGTAGTAAGTTCACTTTATATTTCCCTAATAAAATAGTAAAATCTGACCATTCAAAAGATTCAGCGCCTCCTTCAATTAGATCCTACAATAACAAAATAGAACGAATTCAAATTGAGTTTTCTGATATATATCAATAAAACTCTTTGCCTTTAAATTTTCTTAATAAAATACTATTAATTATAATTAAAATACTTTTTTTCTACTAAAGTATTTTTTATTTTAAAATAGTCTTAAATAACTAATATAATCAGCTATTTAAGACTATTTTATTTCTATTAAAATCATATTAAAATAAATAAGTAATACATCTATTACTATACTAAATTCTGTTCTATGTTATTTAATATATTCTTACATAGCCATATAATTATAAAAGATATGAACATATTCCATGCAAATGTAATTATTATTGAAATTGTTCCTATATCAAAGATAATTGCTACAATTACAGAACCTATAATTCCTGGTAGTGCAATTATTATCAATGCAAGTATTGTTAAAAACATTAATAAGCCTTTCCCTGTAACTTGTTTGAATATTTTTTGAGACAATACATCTCCTGCTATAAATAACATTCCAAATCCCAATCTTGATATTATACATACTAATATTTCTATAGGTGAAGAACCTAATATGATTCCCGCAATAACAAATAGTATAATCCCATCTACAAAACACTTTATTAAGTTTTCAGAAACTATATATAGAAGTTTTTTAAGTGGACTTTCAGGAATTAAATATACATAATGCATTTTTAGTTCTCTAACCCAGCGCCCTGCAAAAGTCATAAATAATTGAATATATGTGGCCATAGCAAAGGTAGCCATTATACTTCCTATGTCCTTCATTGTTAATGTAAATATGACCACAACTACTATTTGAATTAAAGTAGTATTGTCTAAAAAGAATTTTCCTGCTCTCCTATTTTCTAACATATGCTTAAAAAAGAATACAGAAGCTCCTCTTCCTTTATTTATTCCAACATTTTTTAATTTTATCTTCTTAGTATCTTTAACTTCTACTATTCGGCCTTCTTTTGCATCTTCCACACGTTTATGCATAGTTTCTGTAGCTTGAAGTACGTCTTCATAATATTCATTTTTACTTTTCATAAGAATAACTATAGTTAATACTACGCCTATAAGTGTTGCTAAAATATACATTAACGCATTAGAGGTTTCGCCTATCAAAATACCATAAATTACTCCTTTTATCCACCCTACAAAAGGAATAAATTCTAGATAACTTACATTTATCCCATTAACTATAGCTCCTATACCTCTTCCACCTTCTTTTATATTAAATAGAATAGAAATTATTAAAGGTAATACTAGGAGATAAATTAAAATCTTTACTGCTTTCTTTTTACCGTCATCTCCGCTAGTAATTGAATAAATAGCCATAGATATGATACTACTTATGAAAACTAACATAAAATATCCTAGGAATATTACTATTACACCTAGCGGATTTACTCCATACCTCTGTTTAAGTACACCAGCTTGAAATAGTATAAAGATGGATATAAATAAAGATGTACCTAACTGTCTTATAAGTCCATATATAAGTACTTTTTTAGATGATATGGGAGAAACAAAGAGTAAGTTTACATCAGACATTTTAAAAAATGTAGCTCCTGATGATAATCCTTGGATAATTTGAGTTGTAAATAAAAACATAAATAGTGCATATATTATTGCTCCTAGCTCCGCAATTGGACTTAAGTTATTTACATCAACATTATTAGAAGTTTTAGCTGAGGTTATAAAAACAAAAACCATTAAAGCTATCAAAATTATATATCCTATTAATTTACCAGGATGATTCTTTAAATCCTTTATTCGATTTTTTAAGGTTGTTCTCCATAGATAAATTATTCCTTTCACTACTGATCACCCTTTCCTTCAGTGATATGAAAGAATAATTCTTCTAATCCTTCATTAGATTTTTCAGCATCTTTTTTTACCCTTGTTGCCGCAATCTTTCCATTCATCATGATATGTGCTACATCCCAGAACTCTTTCACACTATCAATCATATGAGTACTTATTATCATTGCTGCACCTTGATTTTTTAATTCCATTATTAATTCTTTCAATGCTTTAATTCCATGGGGATCAAGACCTACTAAAGGTTCATCAAAAATTATAACCTTAGGTTTTGGAAGTAATGCACAACAAATACTTACCTTTTGCTGCATTCCTTTAGAAAGTTCTTTCCCAAACTTTTGTTTTTTGTCATCTAGTTCAAATATCCTTAACAGTTTTTCAGCATATTCTCTCCAGTCAGTAAGATTATAACCTCGTGCAATAAATTCTAAATGCTCTTCCACTGTTAACATATCATATAGTACAGGTACTTCTGGTATATATCCAATTATTCTTTTAGCTTCTATGGATTTATTATCAAAACCTTCTATGGATATATTTCCTTGAAATCTTAATAGTCCGCATATACATTTAATAATAGTAGATTTTCCAGCACCATTAGGCCCTAAAAGTACTGCTATCTCTCCATCGCCCACTTGAAAACTTATATTATCATTAGCAACAAATTTTCCATATTTCTTCGTGACATTATTTATAACTAACACCGAAATCACCATCCCTTAAAGTTTAACTTAATACTAGATTTTTTACTAAATATAGTTACCCACATTTGCACTTGAGTTTAATTACTAATATTAACATTTTATACAATAACCATTGTAATTACAAGTATAGATGATAAAATGTTAACAATTCATTCTAATACAACTAATAAAGTGGCTTTGTTGAAAATTTCAGTAATAAAATAATAGGTTTTAAAAGCAGAGCTTCTAAAACCTATTATTTTATATTGACATTGTTAAATATGTTACATAACTAGCCACTATTGCCATACTCGCTAATACATAAGGTAACGAACTTGATACCTTATGTATCTCCTTTGCTTGTTCTTTTTTTATCTTTAACATACCATAAGCAACTACAGTACATATAAATCCAAATATTATTAATAAGTATCCTTGGTTCGATGGTTGATAAATAGATCCTTTTATATATAGTATATCAGCTAAAAACAATATGCAAAAATTAAATAAATTACTTCCTACAATGTTTCCAATCATAGCATTAAAATTACCTTTTTTAGCTAAAGATATAGAAGATGTTAATTCTGGAAGAGAAGTTGCAACTCCAAGGAACAATGCCCCCGCCAAGGTAACCCCTAGGTTTAACTCCTTTGCAATCATATCTGTTACTATAGTAATACCTATACTAAACACAATTAATCCTATACTTAATAGTGTAAACCTCACATATATTTGCTTTACTGTAAGATTGCAATTACTTTCTCCACTATCTTCTGGAGATTCATCCCCTGACATAGCCTTAACACCAAAGATATATAATAGCATAATTGCTATAGAGAATATGCTTACACTAAAAAATGAAAATTCTCTTCCAATATAATTAGCAACAAACACTATTACATAAATCACCATTAAAAGTTTCAGTGTATTCCTATGGCTTGATGTTACTACAGAGCTTTTGAATCTCTTAACTCCTACTAAAACTAATACTGCTAAAATAGTTAAGTTAAACACATTACTACCAAGAATATTACCTGAAACCAATTGTACCTCATTCAAAAATATAGTAGATGAAATACTTGTAAATAACTCTGGAAGTGAAGTTACTGCTGCTAACATAACACCTCCAATAAAAGCTCCTGATAAATTTGTTTTTTTATCAAGCTCGTCTACATAATAAGACAATTTAATTGAAAAACCAATTACAAATGCAGCAAAAATTCCATATAAAGCGTATATCATTTTCATTCCTCCTATGTATTTTAACAAAATAAAAGAGACTTATATTCTAATATCAGAATATAAGTCTCGTCTTTTAAGATTAAACCAGAATATTAAATATCCAGTATGTTGACCTAATCCCATGAAGTCATTTAATACTTCCTGCTAACTACTCCCTTAATATATAAATTATTATATTATAACCTGTACAACGTTTTAATCATACCATTTTTTAAATGTTATATCAACTAAAAAATTTTATAAATTACGTAATTAAATTAAAATAAATTAAATTTAACCTTTTATAAATCCTTTATTGAATTAAGTAGTAAATTATATCTTCTAATGAAATGCCATGATAAGATTTTTTAATATTTTCAAACTTTCTTCGTAAATTCCCCTTAATATTTTCAATATATGATATAGTAAAAGGCAAGTATTTAGAAATTTCTTTTACATACTCCTTTGAAAAATAATTTTTGTTCATAACAATAGCAAAGATTATCATTAAAATACAATTATCTTTTATTAATTTTTTCAAATCTTCAATATTTTCCCCTTTAAAACACGTTGCATCATCTAATACATGGATAGTTAGATTAATAAGTTTATTAACAATATTATCTAGATGATATTTTCCTGCTAGTTGAGACATTATAGTCATATGTTTATTCTCATAATCTATCCTTACATCTTGCAAATCATCGCATAATTGAAGCAGAAATCCATACCCATAGGTAAAAATCTCCTCTTCTTTGTTTAAGCTTCCATTTATAAGATAACCATCCACAATAACAGATGCTCCGCCCTTTTCAATAGATATATCTAGCATATCCCTTTCATAGGGGTTACTTATACCTTCTTGCTGAATTAGGCTTTTTACTTGCCCTTCATGAATTAATAATAGACCTTGAAAAACTTTTGGATAATCATTTCTATTAAAAACAGATTCTATATATTCAACTAACTTAAACACTTGCTTTTCATGAGAATTTCTCCCCTCTATCTCTTCACCACATAGTCTTTTATAAAACCTGTTATTAAATTCTTTCTTTTCTTCTATTGATATATCTAAATTATCTAAATAATTGTCAGTATATGGATATAGCATGCTATATCCAAAAGTAGCCATGGTAAATGATATATTCATAACCTTCATCTTTTGAAGAAGACTAACAATCCACACATTTCTCATAGCTTGACCAATATCTTCATAATTCATTTCTTTATCAAAGATCTTACACTGATTTATAAATACCTTAGTGTTTGCAAAAAACTGATCCTTCATTTTTTTATCTATGGTTCCTAGCTTAAATAATTCTTCTCCCAATATCATATTTTCAAGATAAGAGTTACTATTTTTCTTCCATAATTCTCTATTCTCTTCTTCCAAAGGAAACCTTTCAATAATTTTAATAAATTCATCAATAAATTTCTCAAACTTTTTCTCATTTTTCTTCTTCTTAATATATCCATTAGCTTCTAAGGGAATATCTACACATGTAGGCATACTCCACCATATTTCTTTATATAAATTTTTTAAAACCTTAATATTTCCCATATAGCTTTCACCTACATCACTATTTATGATAATCATCTCCTTAGATACCATTTACTTTACAAATACTACACTATAGTGCTTATGATTGTTAAATTTATAATATTCTTTAAATCAATCTCATAAGGACTAATTTTATTATTGTATTCATCTTTCACAATTCTTACTACTGGTCTATCTGGGAACCCATTATTTTGACTTACCACATACCCAAATAAATTATTTGATAGATATACAGGACATCCTAATGGATAAACTGCAAATGTATCTTTAAACAACTTAATTATTTCAGGATCAAAACTTGTATATGTCTCTGCTAAAATTAATTCATAAGCTTCTCTAGGGTCAAATTTTTTTCTATAGCATCTATCTGATGTTATGGCCGTAAACACATCACATATAGAAATGATTTTTGCAAATTGTGATATTTCATTATCTTTTAATCCATAAGGATAACCTGTACCATTATACTTTTCATGATGTTCTATTACTCCACCTATTATCTCTTCATTTATTATAGGATTACCAAGTAGTATATCTCTACCGTATAATGGGTGCATCTTAATTTGCTTGAACTCATCTTCAGTTAATTTATCTGGTTTATTTATGATTCTACTAGATATTTTCGTTTTTCCTATATCATGAAATAGAGATGATATGGCTAAATCACGTAATCTTGATTTCGAAAAATTCATATTTACTCCTAGAAAAATTGCCATAATACTAGTATCCACAGAGTGTATGTATGTATAATCATCATATAATTTTACTTCATATAAATTTAGATTTATGTAGTTTTCACTCTGTATATATTCAACTAAATCATCAACCATAGTTAGAGATTTACTTAAAGATTTATTATCATAATTTATTAAGTCACTAAACATATTAGGTATGGTTTGAAGTATATTCTTTTTTAAATTTATAAGTTTACTATCATCTTTTATGTCTTTTAAGTCATCGTCTTGTACATACAGAAAAAAAATCCCTTGCTGTTCAATACTATTTTTTACTTGATCAGTAATTATAATACCTTTTTTTAACAAAGTCTTACCCGAGCCTGTAATAATGTCCTTAGCAAGTATTTCATTTCCCTGCAAATCCTTAAGCAATGTTAATTTCATATAATCCCTCTCCATAAACATAATTATCTGTATTTTATTACTTTATCATATCATATCTATAAATTATATGATACTTTAATTTGATTATTTATACATATACTGTATATTATGAAAATAACTTGATAAACCAATGTTGGTAGAAAAAATTAAGACTATATCATAAATTTTCGATATAGTCTTAATTTCTTTTATATTTAATCATATATTTATCCAATTATAGGGTTATAGGATGTAACCACGACAAATTATAGTGGTTACATCCCTGTGTGAAATTAGTTGGTTTTATCCAAACCACTAAGAGGGACATAAGTAGAAAATTTACATTTATATTGACTAAAGTTTTGGGTTGAAAACTTTAAGTTAATAACTAAAGTAACAATTAAAATATAGTTACTTTATTTGTATATTTTTTATAGGAGAAAGCCACGCCTTTGTAGCTTCATAGTTTATTTAAACTGTAAAATAGCTTATATATTCTACAATCCACTTCCTTGTAGATTCTCCTAGCCATATAAATACAATAAAAAAAGATAGATATCATTGATACCTATCTTGGAATATACTAAATTTAAATAAGTGAAAGCTTTTGCAATTTAATTTATAGTTTAAACCTATAAACATAAATACTATATTTTACCTAAACCATCACTGGATAAATCTTTTAACTCTTCCTCAGAAAGTATCAAATTTCATAATCCCATGGCAGGTCTCCTGGCTTGTGAATCATACTTCTTAGCACCTTCCCAAAACAAATTAGTGGCTTTTGCTAAGTCGTCCTCACTTACAGTTACTGGGATAGCTTTGGATTTTCACCAAATTCCCTATTAAGTACTTAGTACACCTATCGGACTCTATATATTAAATTTATTTTTAATCTAATAAGTTTAAAATGTAAGTTGTAGTTATTTTATAAAATTAACTTTCCATTCCCCTTACAATTATTATTCTACTTAACTAGATTAATATTGTCAACCCCACTTTTTTAAATAAATATAGAAATATTTTCACTTATAATTTCATTATATAAATTAATTCATTACATCTCTCTTTTGGAACACTAAGAATGAAGCTATAATTAATATTGTAGCAAACACAATCAATTGAATTGCCCCCATAGTTGAACTTAAAACTATACTATATTCACTTTTAAACATTTCAACATATTGGGAATTTGTAATGAAAGTTGATAAATTCATATAGGGTAATATAGTTTTACCTACCCATCTCATACCTAAGCTTGCCATAATCATTGTAGCAACTGAGCTACCTAAATATGCTACAGTAGTAAGACCAACTGCTAAAGCTGTATTTTTTATAATAGTTGATATTGCAAATACTAAAGCTATTATAAATATTAAGCTAATGCTTGAGAATAAAAGCTTAGGTATAATTGAAATTACAAAGCTTTGCTGAACTATACTTTCTCCACTGAAAGAAATTACTTTTGTAGCAAGTCCTCCAAAACCATTTACAATTCCACTTGATATAATATTTAATATAACTGTAGTTAACAGTACCCCATACCCAATTATAAATACTGATACTAATTTAGAAAATAAAATTTTCCATCTAGATACTGGTCTAATCATAAGCAATCTAACAGTCCCTGTAGAATACTCTGAAGAAACTATACCTCCTCCAATTATTATGCATAGTATAATGGCAACACTAACATACATTAAATAAGTTCTATCTACAGAATTTCTAATATCATTATCAAATTTAACTTGTGGTATATTATTTTCAAGACTATACCAATCAAGAACTATAGCCTGTTCTATAGACTTTGTTTTCTTTTCATAGTCTTTTTTGTACTCCTCATAAGTATATCCTTTTGCTATTTTCTCGCTATTGTATTGTGTAAATTCAGTTTCACTAAGCAGTCTTTCACCATTTTCATCAATCTTATAGGAAATATCCCTAATAGTGTTGTTTTTCCAATTCTTATTGTCATAAGGAATTTTATTATTATATCTATATTCGGTTGCCTTAAGTCTTTTCTCCAAAGCATCAAGCTGAATTTTAGAATTCTCTAGAGATGTAACAAAATTTTTATTATTAGGATTTTTCTTCACTTCATCTTCTGATGTTTTAATAGTTGACTTTAAATTTTTAATTTCCTCCTTAGAAGATTTAATATTCTTATCTAAGTAAACTAAGTAATCATTTTTTATAACAGAATCATATAATTCCTTACTTTCTTTATTTTTAGAAGTTATTATCTTTTGAAGTTCATCCTTGCTCATTCCTAAATATTCATTAAACATATTTACATCAAATTCATGTATATTAAAAAATAATTCTTCACCTGCTAACCCTTCTGAAATTCCTGATAGAATAATAGCCTCTTTTGATTTATTAGAAGCCTCTCCAGCTACTTCATTTCTCCAATCATCCCAAGAAACATTACTATCTATTAGCGTTTGTGATTTTTTAATGTTTTCTTCAAAAATTTTCTTCTGAATGTCTTTATTTTTCTTACTTGAATCAATATTAGTTATTTCTGTTTGTTGCCATTGAATGTCTTGATTATAGCTATTTATATACCACTTTGACTCATCTCTATTCTGTAAAAATTTTAAAGCTACTGGTAACATTATGCTAGCTAAAAGTATTAAAATCACTATTACTTTAACACTAGTTTTTTTATATTGTTTTATCAATTCATTTTTTATTAGTCCACATACTTTACTCATTAAACTCTGCTCCTTTTCTACTATATTACACTATTTGCATTTTTGATCCTGTTGTTACCTTCATAAATTCATCTTCAAGAGTGTTATTAATAGGCTTAATAGTGTAAACTAATATATTCTCCATAATTAAAGCTTTATTAACATTGGCAATTTCATCACGAGAACAAGAAATTAATATTTTATTTTCTTTGAAGTCTACAGTAATCTCTTCAGATATTTTGCTATAATCATTCTCTATAATTTTCCTCGCTAAACTATAATTACTTACTTCTAATTCATAGGTTATCAAGCTTTCGATATTTTGCTTTTTAATATCTTTTAATGTTTTAATATCTATAATTTTTCCATTATCTATTATTCCAACTCGATCACACATAAGCTCCATTTCACTAAGTAAGTGACTTGACACTAAAACTGCTAGTCCCTCTTTTTCTGCCAAATGTCTTAGGGTATCACGTAACTCTTTAATTCCCATTGGGTCTAATCCATTAGTAGGTTCATCTAAAATTAAAAGCTTAGGATTGTGTAATAATGCTTGAGCAACACCAAGTCTTTGACGCATTCCAAGAGAATATTTTTTCACTTTATCATTAATACGATTTTCAAGTTTCACTAATTTTATAACTTCATTAATACGTTCTTTAGAAATATTACCATGCATTCTACCATATATCTCTAAATTTGTACGTCCTGTAAGATATCCATACATCTCTGGATTTTCAATAATCCCCCCTACTTGAGAAAGAGCTTTTTCAAAATTTTTCTTTACATCATTATTGCTAATTAAAATATCTCCTTCATCAATTTTTAAAAGTCCTGTAATCATCTTAATAGTAGTAGTTTTACCTGCACCATTTGGTCCTAAAAATCCAAATATTTCTCCTGAGTTTATTTCAAAACTGACATTGTCAACTATTTTACGATTACCCATAATTTTAGTAACATTTTTTAATTCTAGAACTTTAGACATTTCCTCACCTCATAATCTTTGATGATGTTAGCATACAATACCTTTAATACTTTGAAAATAAGTTTCCTCTAATTGTAAGAAAGATGTAATAATCACTTTAATTTTTCTATCAAAAGTAATAATTTCTTAAGAATTAAATTCTGATATAAGTAACATTTATAAATAACATCCAAATAATTATTTTAAAAGCTTTACTCTTTCATCCATGATATTTTAACCAAGTTCCATACTTTAATTGACTAATCTTCAAATCTATATCATAGATATAATAAATATTTAACCTTTTAAAAATCCTATTTCATAAAATATTAAAATTATTTCCTCATAAATCACTTTAAATAAGTTGTCCTCTTGTACTATAATATAGTACAAGAGATATGTAGAAATTATATATTTAAAACATATTTTGATATTTTAATGTTTCAATAACAATTAGTTATAATATATTAAGAGGTGATCAAATGAATTTTTTCAACGAATCCTATGGAATTGACTTATTTTCATTATTTCTTATTCTAGTATCATCTATATTAAATTTATTTTCTATTACTCGTCTTTTAGCGGGAGTTATTTTGTTTTATGCATTATACAGAGTTTTCTCAAGAAATGTTGAAAAACGTGAGCAAGAACATAGAAAGTTTTGTATGTATGCCAATAGACTTTTAAGTAAATTTAATAAAGCAATTCCTAGCAACCTACCTGTGTTCCATTTTGGTGATTGTGCTCCTATTTTTAGTAATTTCAAAAGATGGTTTAATGAAAAGAAAAATTATAAAATAGTTAAATGTCCAAAGTGTGGACAAAAGCTTAGATTACCTAGAGGTAAAGGGAAAATTACTGTTACTTGTAAGCGATGTTTCTATGAGTTTAAAATGAAAAGCTAAAACCTAATACAATTCCACAGACTATCAGTATGAATTATGTACTGGTAGTTTTTTCTTAACATTTAACTTTTTTACATTTATCTTTAATTAAATTTAATTTTCAACAAATATTATTGATTTTCTTTGTAGTTCCATATAATATATAAATAATACGATAAATTATTCGGGAATTTTATTTCCTATAATTCTTGTATTTTAAGAATTATTGTAATTTTTCATAAACTTTTATAATTAAATAAAAAAATTAGATAAGGAGATGAGTTATGGATTTTTTAATTTCTACAAAAGATGTATTAATTAATTTTATGAATTTTTTAACTGACAAGGTTAACACTGTTAACACCTTTATGTGGTCTTACGTACTTATTGTTTTACTTATTGGAGTAGGAATCTACTTCTCATTTAGAACAAAGTTTGTTCAATTTAGATTTTTCAAAGAAATGTTTAGACTTTTAATGCCTAATGATCAAGATAATAAAGATGGAGTTTCATCCTTCCAAGCCTTTTGTATAAGTACAGCTTCTAGGGTTGGTACTGGTAATATTGCAGGTGTTGCCATGGCTGTGGCAGCTGGTGGTCCTGGTGCAGTATTTTGGATGTGGCTTATTGCTTTAATTGGAGGTGCTTCAAGCTTTGTAGAAAGTACCCTTGCTCAAATTTATAAAACTAAAGACAAGGATGGAAACTTTTTAGGGGGACCTGCCTACTACATTGAAAGAGGGCTAGGTAAGCGCTGGCTTGGTACAATTTTTGCCATCTTAACTACTTTATGCTTTGGACTAGTATTTAATGCAGCTCAATCTAATACAACAACTTTAGCATTTACAAATGCCTTTGGTATTAATCCTGTAATAATGGGTATACTTTTATCAGTTTTAACGGCCCTAGTAATCTTTGGTGGGGTTAAGAGAATTGCCAAGGTTTCAGAGGTTATAGTTCCAATCTTTGCAACTGCTTATATTTTAGTTGCAATTATAGTTATAGTCCTTAACTTCAAAACTATTCCTAGTATATTTGTATTAATATTTGAAAACGCTTTTGGTATAGAACAATTTGCAGCTGGTAGCATTGGATTCACAATAATGCAAGGTATTAAAAGAGGACTGTTCTCTAATGAAGCCGGTATGGGTAGCGCACCTAATGCAGCAGCTACAGCAACAGTTTCTCACCCTGTAAAGCAAGGCCTTACTCAAACCCTAGGTGTTTTTACTGATACAATAGTAATCTGTTCATGTACAGCCTTCATTGTGTTAATTTCCGGTAATTATTCAGGCACTACTTTAACGGGTATTGAACTTACTCAAAGTGCACTTAGTTCACAAATTGGAGTCGTTATTGGAACTTATTTCTTGGCTATATGTACTTTCTTATTTGCTTTTAGCTCTATAGTAGGTAACTATTACTACGGACAAACTAACATTGAGTTCATAAGTAATAATAAAGGGATACTTAATATATTTAGATCCTTTGTCGTTCTTACTGTATTTATTGGTTCCCAAGCTTCTATAGACTTGGTATGGAATCTAGCAGATTTATTCATGGCTTTCATGGCAGTTATAAATCTAATAGCTATATTATTCCTTGGAAAATATGCATTTGCTGCTCTTGATGACTATTCTCGTCAGAAAAAAGCTGGCAAAGACCCTATTTTTAAGTCATCAACAATTCCAGGGCTTAAAAATACTGAGGCTTGGAATGATAACAATGATATAGCTGACGAAGAAATAGGTTAATATAAATTTAAGATTCAATTAACTGTTTAATAGTTAATTGGGTCTTTTGGTTTAAATCTAACAATTAATATGTACTTTAATTATAAAAAATTAAAACCTTGATATTCTTTTAAGGGAATTTAAAAGAATATCAAGGTACATTTCTATATGTTATTTAAAACTTGGAACTCTTCTTGTCTTTTCAGCTGTTTTTAATACACTATATAAAACTATAGTTTCTATAGGTAACAGAATAAGACTTTTAACTATACGTACTGAGTAAGCTACAAATATTCCTTTTCCATACATAATGGATAACCATATTGGTGTAAGTACTAGGTTTATTACAATCATTATTACTAATCTAGTAATAAAAATTCGCTTTATACTTACAGGCTTTTTATATAATATTAAACCTGTTATAAAACCACCTAGGAATTCATTGAAAGTAAATCCAATGAAAAACGGACCATTAGGGCGTATCATATACTTAATTACATCTGTAACTACTCCTACAAATCCAGTGGCAACAGGTCCATAAAACAAAGCACTTATTCCTACTGCAATAAAGGAAAATCCAATCTTAAGAATAGGGCTTAATTGAATAGATAATGATCCAAGAATAATGTTAATGGCTGCAATTAATGCTAGTCCAGTTAATGATGAAGTCTTTTTTAAATGTGCTGAGGACTCCTTTAATAAACTCAGCATGTCATCTTTTTTTTCTGAAAAAATCATAAAAAAACCTCCTTTTTATAATAGCTACATAAAAAAGGAGAATTCCTATTAATATGTAGCAGTGGGAATCGAAGTAAGTACCGCAAGTTTCCTTTTCGTCTGGTGACAATTCCCTGTTCACCCAGCACTTAACGCACGAACTTCTAATCTGCCTCATAATCATAGTATATCATACTTAAATTTTTTTTCACATATTTTTTTAAATTATATATACAAATATACAAATATTATCCACACAAATATATAGATATAGATTTAATTACTGAACCTAAATAAAGCCGAGATTAACTCTCGGCACTTTTGTTCTCATAGGCTATTAAAACTATTTTACTATTTTCATCCTTTGACATACTTTGTTCAAGATCAGTTAACCTTCTTCTTTCTTCATCTGTTACATTTGCAAATTTATATTCATTGAATGATTGCATAATATCACCTCCTGTTCAGATAGTATTAGCATTTGTATAAGAAATATGTGTACTTTAATTAACATTTTCTATAATTAATCTAAGTTCCATCGATAATTCTAATGGAATTTATTTAACATACATTTTCCTCTCTAATATTCACATTAATATGAATTTATAATATATTAACTATATATCAATAATAGGATAGATATAAAATGCCAGCTGAATTATATACACCAGTATATCTAAATCAAGATGAAATTCAAAATCTATCCTCAATACTAATTGATGGATATTTTGAAAGTATAACCATCAAGCAAATTAGCGATAACACTGTTACAGGAAGATATCAACATAATAATAAAAGCCAATGCTCCAATGACTATAAAAACACCAAAGGTGATAAGGATGATAATACAGTCATAGGCAATAGCTGTTACAATTATGGTGATATTTTTAGATATTTAGAGGGTAGAAATTTTGATAGAAATGATGTAACTCTAAAAAGAGTATATGCTTCTTTTAGCTATTACAATAATTTAAGAAATAAAATGAATACCTTGGGGGTTATAAAATATATTAATAATTCAAGCCCTTCAATTAATAATATTTATTCTGGAGATTACGTAGATTTAACAGGATGTTTAGAAGTTAATACTATTTCTAACTGCATAGATAACTGCATATTTATATTAAACAATTATGGAACTTCACATTTGGATAATCTATTTGATACTAAACATATCGGCCCATTAACCTATACAATGATATGTGAATTACTAAAAACCATACAGAAAGAATTAAATAAAGGAGCTACTTTTGATATAATAATTAACTGCTTAGGAATTAACTGTGTTTTACCTATAAATTCCACATATACATCGAAACATTCTTATATATATGATGATGCCTCTTGTGATTGTTGTATACTTGGTAAAGTATCCAAGGTGGCTTACACTCCTTCTGAAAGCATTGGAATGCTTAGAAAAACAGGCTTAGATTCCTACTATACAAAACTTCTCAATTCTTTCATTCCATATTTTCACTTCTTAAACAATAATGGGTTTTTAATTCCTGGGGAATTTATAACTAATATAAATGGGCCTGCTCTCGAAATCATTCCATTAAGTATTTGCATGTAAAAGCGTCATATTACTATAAGTAGAGTTCTTAATGTTTTGATGGCATTATTAAATTTCTTAGACTTTTAGTCCTTAAAAATTATCATGCCTTATGATAAATATAATAGTATTTCACGCTATAGGCACTAATTGTATAAACTTCACTAAAATAAAATCTCATGAGTTTATACCCATGAGATTTTTTTGTTATTTATTCTTTATATAAAATATAGCTATTGCACCTGCCCCTGAATGTGTACCAACTGCTGTACCAATTTCATTGATAAGTATTTTATTTATGCCTAGTTCAGCTTCTATTAACTTAACTGTTTGATTTGCAGCTTCTAAATCATTTGCATGAGAAACAACTATATCATATTGAGGATCTATCTCTCTAGTTTTCATTATATCTATTGCATGTTTTAAAGCCTTATTTATACCTCTTGCCTTTCCACAAGGTTCAAGAGCCCCATCTTTCACTGTTATAATTGGCTTAATTCCAAGAACATGACTTACTATAGCTTTTCCTGTAGATATTCTTCCTCCCCGTTTTAACATGTCTACAGTTTCCATTACAATTAAAGTTTCTAATCTTCCTACTAAGTCATTTATTTCATCTAAAATTTTATCTACCGTATATCCTTTATCTCTCATGTCTGCTGCTACAGTAACTAAATATCCAAAGCCCCCAGATGCTACAAGTGTATCTACAACAAAAATATTTTCACTCCCCTCTTCTAAATGCATCTTTGCTATATTGGCTGAGCTATTTGTACCAGATAATTTGCCAGAACAAGTAAGACAAATAACCTTATTCCCACATTCTAATTCTTTCTTAAAAAATTCTTGAAACTCATAAGGAGTAACTTGTGAAGTTTTAACTGTAGTTTCTTTATGCTTTATAGCTTCATAAAATTCTTTATTTGATAAATCTACCTTATCCTTATATACATGTCCATTTAAATCAACTAACAGTGATAGAAATTCTATACTTCTCTCTCTCATAAATTCTGCAGTTAAATCTACAGAACTATCACATACTATTGTTATATTATTTTTCATGATATACCCTCCTGAATACACTTTAATAATAAAAGTGTATTCGGATTATATCATCTATTACTTCTCAATACAACAAAAACTCAAAAAATTATGAGCATAATTATCATGTAATTTATGGCTATTTTTTCTTGAAGAATTCTTTTTTTAATAGTCTTAAAGCGTCTTGAAAATTTTCTTCAGCAACTCCCGAGCAAGATAGCAATAATCTAGGATAATCATTCTCTTCTTCTGCTTCAAAGGTACGTAGTAAGACACCTACATCTGCACCTCGTTTTGCTAGTTCTTTTGAAGATAAGCTACTTTTTACTTCTAGTTGTACTAAAAATCCCCCTGAACCTGGTATAGCTGTTGCTTTCTCTTCAAATACATTATTTATTGCTATACAGAGTTGTTGACTTTTAGCCATATACAACTTTCTAGCTTTCCTAATTTGTCTTCCAAGATGACCATCACTAATAAATTTACTTAAAGCAATTTGTTCAGTTTTTGATGCTGTTTGATTGTATACTCGCCCTCTTCTTTCATATACTTCTGTTAATTCTTTAGATAGTACCATAAAACTAATTCTTAAGGACGGCATTAATAATCGTGAAAACGTTCCCATATATACTACCTTATCTCCTCCATCTAACCCTTGTAAAGACGGTACTGGACGAGTATAATATCTGAACTCACTATCATAATCATCTTCAATTATTAAACAATCTTCTCTTTGTGCAAAGGCTAATAATGCTAATCTAATTTGTATTGGCATTACATCACCCCAAGGCGTTATATGAGAAGGTGATGTATAAATCATTTTAATTTTATCCTCCTTAAATTTAGATAAATCTCTATTAATATTCTTATAGGTTAAAATTTTAAACCCTCTATCTTCAAATACAGCCTGTCCCTGTTCAAAACTAGCTCCTGTAAAAGATATAGGCGATCTAACTCCTGTTAATGAACACAATATTTGTAATAAACTTTGCACACCTGCTCCAACTACTATCTGCTCCGGAGTACAAATCACTCCCCTTCTATCAGCTACGTACTTGGATAACGCTACTCTTAAATCATATTCTCCTTGTGGATCACCATAGGATAAAAGCCTTTCTTCATTACGAAGTGCACTTTTTATGTATCTACTCCACAAATCGAAATCAAAACTCTTATAATCTACTGCATAGGTAGCAAAGTCATATAATGGTTGGCTTTGTATTATGTATTTATTATGTTGTAATTTTTCTACCCTTTGGATATCTTTATAATTTAATTCACTTACAAAAAAGCCACTTCCAGGCCGAGATGTAACATACCCTTCAGCTACTAACTGCAAATAAGCAGCTTCAACCGTTGTCCGACTTATCATTCGCTCTTTTGCACATCTACGTATAGACGGAAGCTTACTTTCAGCCTTTAGAGTTCCTGAGGAAATCAGGTTTCTATAATGATTATATAGCTGAATATATAATGGTGTATTTGGTGAATCCTTTGGATTAATTATATCTCTTTTAACTTCATTCATAAACTTCTCCTCCAACTGTCCCTATTAAAATTATGTATTTTGTGTATTTCAACAATGACAAACCCAATGTATATTATATATAAAGACACCAAAATATTCAATTAATTCTAAAAGAAGATAATAACTTCACATTACTTATTTTCTAAATTTGTTATTATGCAACTTATTTATAATAATTTAAATCAATAGTATGGAGGTATATTAATGGAAACTAAAACACACTCTAAAATTTCTACTCGTACCATGGTTCTAATTGGACTTTTTGCTGCTTTATGCTACGTGGCATTATTTTTTAAGATACCTATTCCCTCTCCTGTAGGAAATCCATTCTTGCATATGGGAAATATGTTTGTTATATTATCAGCATTATTGTTCACTGGTACCATTGGTGGTCTTTCTGGCTCTATAGGTATGGGCTTATTTGACTTAATGAATGGTTATGCATCAAGCGTTCCTAAAACTGTGATTTTGAAATTTGGTATTGGAGCAATTGTAGGATGTGTTGCTGCAAGAGGGAAAAATAAAAATGCAAAGTCACCTATAAAGTGGATAAGCATTGCTTCTGGAATTTTAATCCTAATTGGTATAGTGCTATTCTTTACTGCTACTTCTTTAGGCAATGAAATTGTAGTAACAGGTATCGAGAAAAAACTAGTAATTAATCCAGTATTATATATTTTTTCTCTTATTCTTGGGTTAGGCTTAGCTTTGGTATGTACTTTTGCAAAAAAATTATCTATTGAAATTCAATATGCAGTATTAGGTGCTGTAGCTGGTATAGCCTTTAATTTAGTTGGTGAGTTTTTATTTGGAGTATTTAAATTACTTCTTGTTGGAAGTGGATTCCTACCGGCAATATTAAGTTCTGCTGTGAGTTTACCTGCAACACTTATAAATGGATCCTTCTCAATCTTTGTAGCTGTTGCCCTATATGTTCCATTATCTAAATCACTATCAAATAAAAAAGTTAATTTGTAATTTGCTAACCAATAATTTCACATATGGACTCTGGTATTTGATTATCAGGGTTCTTTTTTGTTATATAAATAACAAAAAAAGTCAAGGCCTATACTAAGCCTTGACTATATTATAGAGTAGATGGGGATTATTCATACTACCTATAAAACATGATAAATATTATAAGTGCAATTACTGCAAATACAATCAATAAAACTGGGACAATCACCGATGCTGTTGCTAAAACTAGGGCTAGTAAATCATTTTTCTCTAGCTCTACTTTACCAATCATCTCGGGATTTACTTCTCTTTTCTTAAATACTACTTTATATGCCTCTTTCATCTTCATAGCATATCATCTCCTTTTATGTCCTTTACTATATCTCTCCTGCAAAATGACAAGCACAGAAGTGTCCCTTTTCTATTTCTCTAGTTTCTGGTACCTGTTCCTTACATATCTCCTTAGCAAAAGGGCATCTAGTATTAAATTTACAACCCTTAGGTAGGTTAACATTACTTGGAATTTCACCTTTTATTATACTCATATCACTTTTATACTCTGGATTTGCTACAGGTATAGCTGCTAGTAACGCTCTTGTGTATGGATGTATTGGATTATTATATAAATCTTCCTTATCTGCTAACTCTACTATAGAACCTAGATACATTACCCCAACTCTATCGCTAATATGCTTTACTACACTTAGGTCATGGGATATAAATAAATATGCCAATCCCATTTTTTCTTGTAAATCCATCATAAGATTAAGTATCTGTGATTGAATAGAAACGTCAAGAGCTGATACTGGTTCATCACATACTACAAATTTGGGTTGTAATGCTAAGGCTCTTGCTATTCCTATACGTTGTCTTTGTCCACCAGAAAACTGGTGAGGATATCTATATATATGGTATGGAGAAAGTCCACACTGTTCAACTATTTCTAATACTCTTTTATTAAGTTCTTCACCTTTCTTATATAGCTTATGCTCTACTAAAGCTTCACTAACAATTGAATGTACATTCAGTCTTGGATTTAAAGAACTATATGGATCTTGAAATATAATTTGCATATCCTGTCTTAAAGGTTTCATCTTTTTTTCATTATATTTTACAATATTTTGATCTCTATATAGAATTTCTCCTCCAGTTGGTTCATAGAGCTTTATTAATGTTCTACCTAATGTAGATTTTCCACATCCTGATTCTCCAACTAACCCTAAAGTTTCCCCTTCATATATTTCAAAGGAAACATTGTCCACAGCTTTTACACAGAGTTTCTCTCCAGTGGCAGATTTACCCTTAACCGGGAAATATTTTTTAAGATTTCTTATTTCAATAATCTTATTTCTTTCCTTTTCCATCATGGATTCCCTCCTCTTTATGATGTTTCTCATCTATTGCTTCATTATATAGGAAGCATCTTACCTGATGTTCATCTGAAATATTAGTTATAGCAGGCATCTTGCATTTACATTCAGCCTTTGCAAATTCACATCTTGGTTCAAAATAACATCCCTCAGGAAGGTGAAATGGATTTGGTACTACTCCATCTATAGAGTATAGTCTTTCCTTATCTTGATCTAGACTTGGTATTGATGCTAAAAGTCCCTTAGTATAAGGATGCTTTGGATTATCAAAAAGTTCTTTAATTGGAGCTGATTCAACTACTTTTCCAGAATACATAACAATTACATGATCTGCCATTTGAGCTATTACTCCTAAATCATGGGTAATTAGCATTATAGCTGTATTGGTTTTTTCCTTTAAATCATTCATTAGTGTTAGTATCTGAGCTTGTATTGTTACATCAAGAGCAGTAGTAGGCTCATCAGCAATTAGTAATTTGGGCCTACATGCAAGAGCCATAGCTATCATAACTCTTTGACGCATTCCACCACTTAATTGATGTGGATAATCTCTTGCCACTTGCTCTGGCCTTGGTATTCCAACAAAGGCGAGCATATCAATAGCAATTTTCCTTGCTTCCTTTTTATCTAACCCTTGGTGAAGCATTACTGCTTCCATTATCTGATCTTCTATTCTAAATACAGGATTTAAAGAAGTCATAGGCTCCTGGAATATCATAGATATATCATTTCCCCTAACTTTTCTTATATCCTTATCCTCCATGGGTACTATATCTTTACTATCAAATTTAATAGTCCCATCTACAATCTTACCTGGTTTATCTATAAGCTTTAAAATAGACATTGATGTTATACTTTTACCACAACCAGATTCTCCAACTATACCAAGAGTTTTTCCTGGTTCTACATCAAAGGAAACTCCATCTACAGCTTTTACAATACCATTATCTGTATAAAAATATGTTTTTAAATCTCTTACTTCTAATAAGTTTTCCATATATCACACCTACCTTATCTCTTTTGGATCAAAGGCATCTCTTAAGCCCTCACCAAGAAGATTTATACTAACAACGGTTAATATGATTAAAATTCCAGGCGGTATCCAAAGCCATGGATTATTCGTAAATATAAATGAGTCTCTAGCTCTTTCAATCATATTTCCCCAAGTTGGTGTTGGTGGAATTACTCCTAATCCTAGGAAAGAAAGTCCTGCCTCTGTTAAAATTGCACCTGCCATTCCAAGAGTAGCATTAACTATGATATATGCAAGGGTATTAGGTAAAAGATGTCTTACTATCTTAGATCTATTAGATATACCTAATGCCTTTGTAGCTACTATAAAATCTTGTTCTCTAAGAGATAAAATTTGTCCCCTAACCATTCTAGCAAGACCTGGCCAAGATATTATGGCTAGAATAAACATAACCACATACATCTTTTGGGTACTACTTACCCTCCACATCAATGCAAAGGACAAGGATATCATTAATGGCATAAATGGAAGTGAGCTAACTACTTCTGTAAAACGCATAAGAATGTTATCTACCCATCCACCATAGTATCCTGCAATTCCACCTATAGTAGCACCAATGAGTACGGTTATACCTGCAGTGACAACTCCAATAAACATAGATATCCTTCCACCATAAAATACTCTCATAAGTACATCTCTACCCTGTTCATCAGTTCCAAGCCAATGCTTTGCTGATGGTGGTTTAACTTTATTAACAAGTTCAAACTCATTTAAATTATAAGGTGATATTATAGGAACTAATATTACTAGTAAAACTATAATCCCAAATACTATACCACCTGCAAGAGCTATTTTATTCTTTCTAAATCGCTCCCATGCAACCCTCCATGGTCCCATAGCTTGAAGGTCTTGTTTCTTTTTTTCAGCCTTAGCCTTTTTTACTTCTAACATAATAAACTAACCTCCTATTCTACTTTTACTCTAGGATCTACCAATGCATAGGACATATCTGATACCAGATTTCCTAAAACCATTAGGACTGCATAGAATGTATTAGCTGCCATTACAACCCAAATATCTCTACCCATAACTGATGTATATAGTATATTTCCAATTCCTGGCCAAAGAAGTACTGTTTCTAATAATATTGCTCCTCCAAAGAGAGATGGAATATACATTCCTACAAGAGTTACTATTGGTATTAATGCATTTCTAAAGGCATGACGATAAATAACTACCTTCTCTTTTAATCCTTTAGAACGTGCTGTTCTAATATAATCTTGATTAATTACTTCAATAACACTATTTCTAACGTATCTTATAAGTCCAGCCAGACTTAAAATAGTTAAAATTATTACTGGTAAAATCATATGTTTAGCTACGTCTATTACTTCAGCCATGAAGCTATCATAACCAACAGCTGCCATTACTGGAGTTCTCATACCATTAAGTGGTATTGCTCCATTACTCGGTACTGCTATAAAGAAAATCATAAGTAGTGCAAAGAAAAATGAAGGCATTCCTACTCCAACTAAAGAAAACACAGTCCAAAAATTATCAAATACTCCATATTTCTTTACTGCAGATTTTATTCCTACTGGAATTGCAATTGCAAAGGCCAATACCATAGATACTATATTTAATATAAATGTATTCCAAATGTAATCTCCTATAACATCACTTACAGGTTTTCTAAATTTTAATGAAGAACCAAAATCTCCTTTTAAAGTTCTTCCCAACCAATTAAAATATTGTATAACAGGTCCTTTATCTAATCCTAATTGCTCTCTAATCATTTGTTGCTGCTCTGGAGTAGTCTTAGAACCTTGTCCTAAATATGCACTAACTGGATCTCCAGGCATTAGTTGTAATAATATAAATAATATTATTGTTATTATTAGCATAACTGGGATTAAATTGAGTAATCTTTTGCCTAAAAACTTTAACATTTCATCACCCCTAAACTTATTTTAATAACGCCCTGCAATTTTATACAGGGCGCCAATAGCCTATATGAAATTTAAAATTATTCTTCTATATAAGCATGTTTTAATGCTTTTACCCAATCACAGAATGGGCTTGTTTCTAGGCCTTTTATTTTCTTGTTATACATGTCAAAATAAGTATTTGCATATACAGGAACTATAGGTGCATCCTCATTAAGGATTTTAGCTATTTTATTATAATAAGGTTTTGCTTCTTCCTTATCTACAATACTCTTAGCTTCATCTAACAATTTATCCACTTCTGGATTACTATATCTAGCTGTATTATCTTTACCAGTACCAATATAATCTGAGTGGATTTCAGAATATAAACTATGTGGGTCTGGTGTAGTTATAGATGTTGCCATGAAGTATATACTCCATTTATCTACGTTTTCATCAGAGTTATAGATAACGTAATCTAATAATGTATTAAACTCAAGATATGCTATATTAAGTTTAATTTTTAAACCTTCGCCCCAGTCTCTTTGCCACATTGGAATAAGAGTATTTAAAATATCATGTTCTGGCATGGCAGCTACATTAAGCTCCATAACCTTTCCATCCTTTTCACGATATCCACTTGAACCAACCTTCCAGCCTGCTTCATCTAATAAAGACTTAGCTTTATCTAAATCAAAATCATACTCAGTCATTTCACTAACCAATTTATCATCAATACCCCAAGAAACTTGAGAGAATGGATGGTATTGAACTGATGCAAGTACATCTCCAGTTGCTTCGTCTTTATAATAGCTATTTACAAATTCTTTAATGTTAAAACCATAATATAATGCTTGACGTACTTTTTTATCTGCTGTTGGACCTGATTCACAGTTAAATTTAGTGTAACCATATCCACTTCTATCATAACTATTGAAAGTCATGAAATCCTTAGACTTAGCTTCATTTATTTTCTCTGGCTCAATAACTCCTGGAAGTAAATCTACCTCTTGAGATGTCAATTCAACTATATCAGTAGTTTGATCAACAAATTTACATACTATATTTTCAATAAAATATCCTTCACCATAATAGTTTGGATTTCTCTTTAGAGATACAAATTCTTTTTCCTGGAATTTTTCTAAAGTATAAGGACCTGAACCAATTGGTTTTGTTGTTATAGCTTCTATAGATGATGTATCTCCAACCTTCCAATTTGCACCATAATAATGTTCTGGCATGATTGCCATATTACAGTTAGCAAGATTTGTTCTTAGTGGCTCAGCAAAACTAAATTTAACTGTATATTCATCTAATGCAACTACCCCTTTGAACTCTTCAGTCTTACCCTTTGAATATTCGTTATATCCAGCTAAATCCTTAACAACAGATCCATATCTACCAGTATAAGATTTGTCTGATAAAAATTGATAAGTGAAAACAACGTCATCTGCTGTTACCTTTTCACCATCAGAGAAAGTCATATCCTTCTTCAATTTGAAGGTTATTTCCTTGGCATCGTCTGAAAATTCCCAACTTTCAGCTGCTGATGGTTGATAATCTCCATTAACATCCATTGTAATAAGTGAATCAAATATCATGTCAATTATAGTAGCATCATAGGCAGATGAATAATATCCTGGGTTAAAGTTACCAGATGCCTCTGTTATTCCAGCAACTAAAGTACCCCCAATTTTCTTCTCTGCTTCTTCAGTTTTTGGTGTATCCTTTGATGTGTCTTCTTTTTTCTCTTTATCACCACATCCAACTAATGAAAAAGCTAAAATACTTGACAACATCAAGGCCATTAATTTTCTTTTCTTCAAAATCTATTCCCCCTTAAAATAATTAAGTTATAAATAAATACAAAGATATATTTTAAAAATATATACTTGTATAAATTCCTATCCCCATAGTTAATACAATTTTAGATTTAATTTAGCTTTTAATTAGGCTTATCATTGCATTTTTATTTCATGTATTTAATTTCATATATTGTATATTTATTGCTTTTAAATATATATATTACAGTTTTGTAAATTCATTATCATAATAATACATATATTTTTTACTTTTGTAAATACTTTTTTGGAAATTTTCAGAATTTTCTTTATATTGTTTAGAATTTAAAAATATTCGGTATTCTAATATTTCGTTAAATACAATACCTTCATAATATTATATATATGGAATTTACATACATTATTTTATCTTCGTAAAAAAATAAGAGACTATTTTTTAAAACAGTCTCTACCTTTACATATTATTCATATATTAAAATTTTATATTTATTGTAAATTAACTGAAACAACTTAATAAGTATATAATTACTATTATTACAAATTCCAACAGTGATTTAGAGGTCCATTCCCTTTTCCAATATTTAAATTATCCCTTAAAGCACCGGTTATATATTTTTTTGCCCTTAAAATGCTTTCATCTATGCCGTAACCTGCTGCTAAATTACAAGCTATGGAAGATGATAAGGTGCAACCTGTTCCATGGGTATTGGAATTATCTATTTTTTCTTCATGATACCAAGTAATTTTCCCATCTTTATATAATAAATCATCAGCACTATTTTCTAAGTGACCTCCTTTAATAAGAATTTTCCCTTTATATTCCTTTGAAATTTTTTCAGCTGCTTCTATCATATTTTTTTTACTTAAAATCTTAAATCCACAAATACATTCTGCTTCAGGAATATTAGGAGTAATCACATCAGCTATAGGTAAAAGTTTTGTAATCAAAGCTTCCATGGCATCCTCTGAAAGAAGTCTACTTCCACTGGTAGATATCATAACTGGATCAACTACAATATTTTTAGCCTTATATTCTAATAATCTTTCAACAATCTCTTGAATAATATCCTTAGAGGATACCATTCCTATCTTAATGGCATCGGGGAAAATATCTTTCATAATGCAATGGATTTCTTTATTTAAAAACTCTCTTGTTACATTTAAAACATCATAAACTCCAGTGGTATTTTGTGCTGTTAAGGCTGTTATAGCACTCATTGCATACATTTTATGGGCTACGATAGTTTTTATATCTGCTTGTATTCCAGCTCCTCCACTGCAATCTGATCCTGCTATTGTAAGTATCTTTTTCATTATAAATCAATCCCCTCTATCAATGTATATATTCTATAAAGTATTTTCCATCTAAAATGCACACCTATTTCCCATGTCTATTCTATTGAGTTAACATACATTCAGTTAACTCTAACATTTGTTTTGTTGCTAATAGCACATCTTCTTTAGAAAATATTGAAGATACTAAAGCAACTCCATGTATTCCTAAGCCTTTTAGGTTCATAATATTATTCTCATCTATACCTCCAATAGCCACCACTGGTATAGTTACAGATTTACATATATTTTTAATTGTTTCAAAGGTTATTACTCTAGTATCTAATTTAGTTGAAGTTGAAAAAGCTGCTCCAACTCCAATATAACTTGCCCCATCTTTTTCTGCTTTAATAGCTTGTTCCACAGTTTTTGCTGTAACTCCTAAAATTTTATCTTTCCCTATCCGCTTTTTCACTTCTGCTGCATCCATATCACTTTGACCTATATGAACCCCAGATGCATCAATATTCATAGCTATTTCCACATTATCATTAATAATTAAAGGAATATTATATTTATCTGTAATCTTCTTTATCTCTTTTCCTTCCTTTAGAAATTCATCATAGAATAAATTTTTTTCTCTTAGCTGAATTAATGTAGCTCCTCCTTGTAAAGTTTTTTCGATTTCTTCAGTAAACAATTTTCCATCTAACCAACTTCTATCCGTTACTACATATAACTTCATTTGACTTTTACTTATACTCATTTCATACACTTCCTTAACAGAATTTTGTAGAATCCAAAAAAATATGGGACATACCAAATAGTATGTCCCATTAATATTTTTAATGTAATTCCCTACGTTGGCATTATCCAAATCAGGTTATAGGTCGAAGCTACCTTTTGCTTCCTCTCAGCCTGTTATACAAGCTCCCTAAATATTTAATTTCTTAAAGCATAGCATTGATTACATCTTTTGTCAATTTTCTCTGCTTTCTGTGTAATTTAATTACACCCTTTAAATGAGAAATCATCTAAACTCCGCATGAATAAAGCAACTATTTAAATAGTTAAATATTAAAATAGTTATATCTATAACTATTTCCCTATAAAAATATATAGCTATTTATATATCTTTATAGGTAATTTTATCATATACTGACTATTAAATTAAATAATTTTATTATATTTTCATAATCAAACTTTTAATTAGAAACTTTTTAATAAATTTGCCATTTCTATAGCTGTTACTGCTGCATCGTAGCCCTTATTACCTGCTTTAGTTCCGGCTCTTTCTATAGCCTGCTCTATAGTGTCCGTTGTTAAAACTCCAAAAATAACTGGTTTCTCTGTACTAAGAGATACTGATGCTATTCCTTTTGAAGCCTCAGCACAAACGTAATCGAAATGTGGTGTAGAGCCCTTAATAACTGCTCCAAGGCATATAATTGCATCATAATTTTCATTTTGAGCCATTTTTTTTGCTACCAGTGGTAATTCAAAAGCTCCTGGCACCCATGCCACTTCAATATTATCTTCTTCTACTCCATGTCTTTTAAGTCCATCAATTGCTCCACCTAAAAGTTTAGATACAATAAACTCATTAAATCTTCCTACTACTATCCCAACTCTTAATCCTTGCGCAACTAAATTTCCTTCAAATATTTTCATCATTATTCCTCCTAGATTATATTATAATTTATACTAAACCATAGATTTAGAGTATTACTGGTAACTAAGTATGTGGTCCATTTTATTTTGTTTAGTTTTTAAATAAAATTCATTATCTTTATTGTAATTGATTTGGATTGGCACTCTCTCTACCACCTCAATATCATATCCATCTAATCCTTTAATTTTCTTGGGATTATTAGTCATAAGTCTAAGTTTTTTAGCTCCTAACTCTCTAAGAATTTGAGCTCCTATTCCATAATCTCTAAGGTCTGCTGGAAATCCAAGTTTAATATTTGCCTCTACTGTATCATATCCATGGTCTTGTAAATCGTAGGCCTTTAATTTATTTATAAGTCCTATGCCTCTTCCCTCTTGTCGCATATATAAAAGTATCCCGCAGCCTTCTTCTTCAATTCTCCTTAAAGCTTCTGCCAATTGCTCTCCACAATCACATCTATTAGATCCAAGAACGTCTCCTGTTAAGCATTCAGAATGAAGTCTTGTTAGAATTGGTTTATTCTCATCAATTTCTCCTTTAACTAATGCCACATGATGTTCACCATTCAATTTATTAATAAAACCATACATTTTAAAATTCCCGTATTTTGTAGGCATATCTATTGCTGCTGCCATTTCTACTAGTATTTCTGTCTTTCTTCTATATCTTACTAAATCTGCTATAGTTATTACTTTAATATTATGTAGTTTACCTAACTCTAAAAGTTCCTCAGTTCTAGCCATAGTTCCATCTTCACTCATAATTTCACAAATTACTCCTGCTGGCTTTAAACCTGCCATTTTGGCTAAATCCACTGCTGCCTCAGTATGTCCTACTCTTTTTAATACACCTCCATCTCTAGCTTGTAGAGGAAAAATATGCCCTGGTCTTCTAAAGTCTTTTCCTATGCTATCTTCATCTAAAATCTTCTGAATAGTTAAAGCTCTCTCGTAGGCAGATATTCCTGTAGTTGTACTAATATGATCTACGGATACTGTAAATGCAGTTTCATGATTATCTGTATTTTTTTCAACCATGGGCTCAATTTTTAAATCTCTAAGTCTTTCTCCCTCCAATGGCATACATATAAGACCTCTCCCAAATTTAGCCATAAAATTTATAGCTTCTGGAGTAACCTTTTCAGCAGCCATTAATAAATCTCCCTCATTTTCTCTATCGGGATCATCAATAACTATAACCATCTTCCCTTCTTTAATATCCTTAATTGCTTCTTCAATCGTGTAAAATTCTGACATGTTTAACCCTCCCTATTTTATTTAATCTTATAAGAATCCATTTTCTTTAAGAAAGTCTTCATTAATGGAATCTTTTTTTTCTACTTTTTTACCACTTTGAAATGTTAAAAGTTTTTCTACATATTTACCTATAACATCACATTCAAGATTTACAGTATCTTCACTGGTTTTAGACAATAATATAGTTTCTTTTCCAGTATGTGGAATTACAGATACTTTAAATACCTTATCATCTACATAGGCCACAGTAAGACTTATTCCATCAATGGCAATAGAACCTTTTTCAACTATATACTGTAAAATGTTTTCCTTAGCCTCTATGGTAACCCATATTGCATTATCTTCCTTTTCCAGGGAAACAATTTTCTCAACGCCATCTATATGTCCACTTACTATATGTCCTCCAAATCTTCCTTTAGCACTTAAGGCTCTTTCTAAATTTACTTTACTTCCAACCTTTAATTCCCCTAAATTACTTCTTCTTAAAGTTTCAGCCATAACATCAGCATCAAATATATTTCCATATATATTTGTTACTGTTAAGCATACTCCATTGGTACAAATACTATGTCCTACCTTTACATCCTCAATAACTTTATTAGCTTTAATTGAAAGTATGGAAGATTTTTCTCCCTTTTTTATTCCTCTAATTTCTCCTACCTCTTCAACTATTCCTGTAAACAAGGCTTCCATCTCTCCTTCATGTATCCTTCTATTAAAATATCTTCTCCTATAGTACCTACCCTTATACTCTCTACTCCATAGGCTTCTTCTAGAACTTTTATTCCCCTTCCCTCTACTGGAGTTTTAGACCTTTCTCCTCCAATAAATTTTGGTGCAATGTAAATTTGAATTTTATCTACTATTCCAGCTTTTAGGGCTTCGAAGTTTAAGGTTCCCCCTCCTTCAAGAAGAATACTATCAATGTTCATTTCTCCTAAAGTCTCCATTAATATCTCCAAATTGACTTTTTCTTCTTTAGAAGGAATGACCACCATCTCTACACCCCTCTCAGTGTAAATAGATATTTTTTCCTTTGAAGCTTTTTCCGTAGTTACTATAATAGTTCTTGCCTTCTTATCCTCTATAACTTTAGAATTTAAAGGAATTCTAAGAGAGCTATCTAATATTATTCTTATAGGGTTTTTCCCTCCTAGTACCCTACAAGTCAACTCTGGATTATCCTTAATAACCGTATTAGCTCCAACCATTATTCCCATAAGGTCATTTCTCAAATTATGCACATTTTTTCTTGAAGCTTCTCCAGTTATCCACTTTGATTCCCCATATTGAGTAGCTATCTTACCATCTAGTGACATGGCAGTTTTCATGATTACAAAGGGTTGCTTTGTAGAAATGTACTTCATAAATATTTCATTTAAAGCAATACATTCCTTTTCTAAAACACCTATATCTACAATTATTCCACAGTCTCTAAGCTTTTTAACTCCTCTCCCCGCCACTAATGGGTTTGGATCTAAAGCTCCAATTACTACTCTCTTTATTTTTTTCTCTATGATTTTATCTACACAAGGTGGTGTTTTCCCATGATGAGAACAGGGCTCTAAGGTCACATAAAGAGTTGCTCCCAAAGTATCTTCTTTAGCATCTTTAAACGCATTAACCTCCGCATGGTTATGTCCATAGACCTGATGATATCCTTCACCAATAATAGTTCCATTTTTAACAATTACAGCACCTACCATTGGATTAGGATTAACCCTTCCCCGTCCCTTCTCTGCTAATGTCAACGCCAGTCTCATATAATTTTCATCCATAAAATCACATCCTTATTTAAATAAAATAAAAGCCCCAAGTATAATACCCTGGGGCTAAATTTTTATTCATATTTCTAGTAAAATTTAGTTTGTTTTATAATTAATATTAAAAATTTAATATTAATCGTAAAATAAAAAATCTCTGAAATATATATATATTTCAGAGCACATAAACTAACAATTATAGTTATATAAACAGAGTTCTTAGCTTCTCTGAAGCTTTAGAAACCGTTATCCATGGACGTAATAGCTCTTAACTCCCTCTTTAGAGAAGATAGAAATATTAGAGCTGGTAGTCATCGGATAAAATAACTATAGTAATTACTATACTTACAAATAATTTTCTCACATCCAGACTTTACTGTCGGCCTTGGAATCTCACCAAGTCATGCCAAAATGGCTCGCGGGCTATACCGCCGGTAGGGAATTTCACCCTGCCCCGAAAATTGTTATTAACTTGTCAAACTCATAATATCATCTTACATAAATAATTTCAATATATTCTTACAAATCTTTTTAATTAAAATTTTATAAACGATATTTAGTGTTATTTATACAATAATATTTTTCGGAAAATAAACCAGAGATATTGTAATATCCCTGGTTTATTTCATTAAATATTTTCTTATTTAATTTAAACTATTACATATTCAATAAACTTAATATTTCTTGAACAGCTTGCTTAGCTTCTCTAGGTAATTTTTCTATTGCTGCATCTTGAGCCTTTGGATCATTAATCTGGGCTATCCTAATTATCTCTTGTTGTAGTCCTGGTATATTATTTACTACATTGGCTGCATTATTAAATCTAGCTGCAAAATTAGGGTCCTTCATTTTTCCCTTAATCTTAGTTATTAGCTCATAAGGATTCATTAAACTTTCCTCCCACCATCGAAATAATTCATTATAATTACATAATATTCAATAGTTGCTTAAAAGTTCTTATCTTATATTTCTTTAATTATAGTTTTAGCACTTTTAATAATTACAACCTTATCTTTATAAGGCTCTATATCCTTAAAAATTTGATAATCATATTTTACTTATTATATATATTGTAAATATTTCTATATTTTTTCTTTACCTATCCACTTTCTCAATACTTCTGGTACTATAACACTTCCGTCCTCCTGTTGATATTGTTCTAGTATTGCAGGTAATAATCTGCTTGTAGCTAACCCTGATGCATTTAAGGTATTTAGATATTCTACCTTATTACCATCTTCTCTTCTAAATCTTATCATCCCCCTTCTTGCCTGATAATCTCTTGCATTAGAAGCTGAACTTATCTCTTTATATTCATTCATACTCGGTATCCATACTTCTATATCATAGGTCTTCGCCATAGATGCACTACAATCTTTAGCTGCCAGCTTTACTAGTCTATAATGTAGTCCTAAGCCTTTTACCAGAGCTTCAGCTTTTTTGATTAATTCCTCTAAAGCTTCATCTGAATCCTCAGGTTTTGTATATTGGAACATTTCTATTTTATTAAACTGATGTCCTCTTATCATACCTCTTTCAGATTTTCTATAGCTTCCAGCTTCAACACGATAACAAGGAGTATAAGCAAACAATTTCTTAGGTAATTCTTCTTCTTTTAAAATTTCTCCTCTATAAAGATTTATTAAAGCAGTCTCTGCTGTAGGAAGCATAAATTGCATACTTTCTTTATCTTTTTTGTCCCCTACTGTAAATACTTCATCAACAAATTTAGGAAACTGACCTGCTGAAAGACCACATTGATAGTTTAATATATGTGGAGGCAGGATAAATTCATATCCGTCTTTTATATGCTCTTCTATAAAATAATTAAGTAAAGCCCATTCTAACATAGCTCCTACACCTTTATATATCCAAAATCCATTACCTCCAAGCTTAACTCCTCTTTCATAATCAATAAGCTCATGAACTTTAGCAAGTTCTACATGATCTTTAATTTGGAAATTGAAATTAGGCTTTTCTCCAAATTCTCTAACTACCTTGTTATTTTCTTTTCCACCTGCTACTACATCCTCATCGGGTATATTCGGAAGGCTTTCCATAAATGTATTTATCTTTTCTTCCATCTCTTGAAGTTTCTCATCATATTCCTTTATCTCTTTGCTAACTACTTTCATTTCTTCATATAAATCTTCTACATTTTCTCCCCTTTTCTTAAGAATAGGAATCTCTTTAGAAACCTTATTTTTGTTGCTTTTAAGCTCTTCTACCTGTATTAATATTTTTCTTCTTTCTTCATCCCACTGTAAAAGCTCTGAAAAATCTACACTATCCATTCTCTTTAAAAGTGCAGCCTTAACTTTCTCAGGATTTTTTCTAATTAAATAAATATCTATCATTTTTATTCCTCCTAAATGAATTTTTTAATATTAAATCTTTTTATTTTGCTGTAAATTAAAAACTCCCGCCTCTATAAATATAGAGACGAGAGCTATTATATCCCGCGGTACCACTCCAGTTGTCACATTAGTGACCTCTTTACTGTGCTTTAAGGAGCACTCCCCTCTGATTCTTCATCAGTAGCTCCGAAGTGGAAAGACTATATAATATACTGATTTTCACCTATCATCAGCTCTCTAAAATATTTAAATAGTCGTAGCTTCATCATTGCTATATGATATTTAATATATATTAAACATTATTCTAGCACCTTATTCTTTCAATGTAAATATTTCTATATAATATAACTTAATAAAATTACCTTTAAATTTTACTTTTACTAGATATTTTATCTACGAAGATGATTTTATATGTGAATAATATATATGTTATAGTAATATTGATGAAAATTTATAAAATACAGTTTTTTAATATAATGAGGTGACAAAATGAAAAAATTAAAAATATACTTTACGTCTGATATTCACGGATACATATATCCTACAAATTATAGAGATGATACTGAAAAGAATATGGGTATATTAAATATAATTAATCAGTTTGAAAAAGATGGAAATACCCTAATCATAGATGGTGGAGATACAATTCAAGGTTCTCCTTTAACTAATTATCTAAGTAATAATGAATTTGATATACATCCACTTGCAACTGTAATGAATGAAGGTCAATACGATTATGTAACTCTTGGAAATCATGATTTCAATTATGGCTATGACTATTTGAAAAAATATCTTAGCAATTTAAATGGAAAATGCCTATGCACTAATGTAGATAATATAACAAAAGAAATATGTATTTTGCCTTATGATATTAAAACCATGGAAAATGGGTTAAAAGTAGGCATAATGGGATTTACCACTGATTTTATAAACAGATGGGAAAGGCCTTTAAATATAAAAAATTTCACTATCACAGATACCTTTAAGTCAGTAAAAAAATATTATGTAGAACTTAAAAAACAATGTGATTTAGTAATAGGAGTTTATCATGGTGGATTTGAAAATGATTTAGAATCCCATGAAAAACTAAGCAACACTAATGAAAACATAGCATATAAATTGTGTCAAGAATTTGATTTTCATATTCTTTTAACTGGACATCAACACATGGAAATTCCAGGACAATATCTACATAATACCTACATAGCTCAAACCCCTCCCAACGGGACAAAATTTTTAGAAATAAACTTAGAGTTTCATGATGATTTAAGTAAAAATATAAGTTCTTCATTAAAAAAAGTAGAGCTTAATCCTAATAATGCTATGTATTATAAATTCTTAAATTTAGAAAAACAAGTTCAAAAGTGGTTGGATACACCTGTAGGATTTTTAGATATAGAACTTCAACCTAGTACTCACATAAACATGGCTACTAATGGCTCTTATTTAGCTAATTTCATAAATCAAGTACAGTTGGGTGCAAGTAGTGCTGATATTTCAGTTACATCATTTGCTAATTCAATAAAAGGTTTTAATAAAAATGTAACAGTAAGAGATATAACCTCTACATATATGTTTCCTAATACCCTAACTATCATTGAAATAGATGGGAAAACTTTAAAGCTTGCCCTTGAAAAATGCTCTAGTTACTTTGATAATATTGATGGTGAATTACAAGTATCTACCCGCTTCTTAAAACCTAAGGTAGAACATTATAACTATGACTATTTCTCAAATTTGAGTTATATCTTTGATATAAACAAAGAAGTAGGAAATCGTGTTGTTTCAATGAAATTTAAGGGTAAAGACATTTTTGATAATGATACCCTTACCCTTGCCATGAACAACTATAGAGCAACAGGTGCAGGTGGTTATGATTTCTATAGAAATTGTAGAGTAGTAGGTGAAGTCTTAAATGAAATGCCCGACATTATCATTGATTATTTTAGAGCTCATAAGAAAGTTGTAGTGGATAAAAATCAATATCTAACTGTTATTAAATAGCTTACATTTCTTAACAATAAATTTATTCATCTCTTTTTATTAAGATTAATTATTATTATGTTTAAAAATCATAATTTTTTCAAATACTACACTATAAGTTAATTTACTGTTTAAGGAGGAATAAATATTGTCTAGTATAACTGGTATTGTTAAATGGTATGATGAAGGAAAGGGTTATGGATTTATTTCTTGTAATGAGGGCAATGATGTATTTGTACATCATTCTCAAATAAAAGAAAAAGGAACTAATAAAGATTTACATGAAGGTGAAAGTGTAACTTTTGATATTACTGATGGAGCTAAAGGGCCCATGGCTGTGAATGTTCAAAAGCTATAACTTGAATTTAAAAGGTTATCTTAGGGTTAAATTATTTAACCTTAAGGTAGCCTATTTTTATGCTTTTTAGATAATAAAAGCTATATAATTGCTACAAATTCTGTTATTATAGATAGTTGTACGGTATTGGTTACACTATGTTTTTTAATAATTAATCAATACATAACCAATACTAAGATAATTGATTTTATATGTTAAAAGTGGTGATATAATGAACTATATAATATTTGACTTAGAATTTAATCAAAAATATGAAGATAAAAAAGAACTTTGTTTAGAAAAAAATCAATGTGTAGAAAAGAGCAATAATTTAAGTCTCCCCTTTGAAATTATTCAGATAGGAGCTTTAAAATTGAATGAAAATTTCGAAAAGATATCCACATTTAATTTTTTAATTAAGCCAACTATTCACACAACTCTACATCCTTATGTGGAAAACCTTACTAAAATAAGTAATAATGATATAAATTCTTCAGAAACCTTTCCTAATATTTACGATAAATTTACTAAATTTATTGGTGAAGAAGAAGCAGTTCTCTGTGTATGGGGGATAGTAGATATAAAAGAACTTTTACGAAATATAAAATTTCATAATATATCTACTACCTCTCTTCCACTTAAATATATCGACGTGCAAAGCCATGCATCAAAATATTTTAATAGTAAAAAAGGTATAAAAATTGGGCTTAAAAATGCAATTGAGCTTTTGGATATACCCCTTCATGGTGATTTTCATGACGCGAGTAATGATGCTTATTATACAGCAGAAGTATTAAAGATGATTTTCAATAAAAATATAAAGCCTTTATTATATACTAACCCTTCTAGAAGTACCTCTTCTGTTAAAGAAAAAGTTGATATGAATGGAGTATTTGATCAATTTAAAAAAATGTACAAGAGAAGTCTAACTAAAGAAGAAAAGTCTATGATAAGCCTTGCTTATAACATGGGTAGAACAAAACAATTTGTAATTATAAGAAAAGAAGACTCTTAGCTGCTAGCTAAGAGCCTTTCTTCTTAATATTTCTATTTCCTTGCCATACCCCTCAAGGTCATTTGGGGTTTCAAGGAAAAATGGTAAGTTGCATAATTTAGGATGATTAATAATATTAGTAATGGCTTCAATTCCTAAAGAACCTTCACCAATTTTTTCATGTCTGTCCTTATGACTTTCAAAAGGATTTTTGCTATCATTTAAATGAATTGCCTTTAATTTTTCTAATCCAATTATTCTATCAAACTCTTCTAAAACTCCATCTAAATTATTAACTATATCATATCCTGCATCATATACGTGACAGGTATCAAGACACACTCCCATATGATCCTTTAGCTCTACTCTATTAATAATTTCAGCTATTTCTTCAAAATTTCTTCCTACTTCTGTCCCCTTACCTGCCATGGTTTCTAATAACACAGTAGTAGTCTGCTGCGGCTTAATAACTGCATTAAGCATATCTACAATATAATTAATTCCAACTTCTACGCCTTGTTTAACATGACTACCTGGGTGAAAATTATATAAATTATTAGGTAAGTACTCCATTCTTAATAAATCATCTGTCATCATTTCTAATGCAAATTTTCTAGTGTTTTCATCTGCTGAACAAGCATTCAATGTGTAAGGTGCATGAGCCAATATAGTACTAAATTTATTTTCTTCCATTATTCTTAAAAGGGCAGCAACATCTTTTTCATCTATAGCCTTTGCCTTTCCACCCCTAGGATTTCTAGTAAAAAATTGAAAGGTATTAGCTCCTATTGAAAGTGCTTCCTTTCCCATATTTTCAAAACCCTTGGTTGTAGATAAGTGACATCCTATATTTAACATTTTCATTACCTCCATCTTCTATTATTGCAAAACTTCTAATTTTATATTCTATTTCTATATCCCTTGTAATTTAAATTTCAATAATCTAACTTTAATACAATGATACTATAATAGAAGATATATTTGCAATGGATAATTTTTATTATTTAGAAATAACTATTAGTATTTTAAGGTTCTAACTAGATCATATACGTCTTCACAATAAAAAAATGTGGACATTAATGCTACTCCATCAGCTCCTGCTTCTATAACCTTGGAAGCATTTTCTGTTGAAATTCCACCTAAAGCTATGATAGGACAAGTAACTACTTTCTTTAATTCTTGAATAAATTCAACGCCCTTAGGTTTTAATCCGTCTTTACACTTGGTAGAAAATATATGAGATGCTAGTATATAGCTACACCCCTTTTTATCTGCCCTTATACCTTCTTCTAAAGAATGTACAGAAACTCCTACATTAAATTTCTTTTTATTATCTAAATTCATAAAATCTTTAAAAGATAGATGAACAGTTCTTTCCTTTACTTTTTCATAAATTTTCATATTAGAATTTATTATTATCTCAGTACTTCCAATTACTAGCTCCTTTATTTTATAATAAAGCCTTTCTAATTCTTCATCATCTAAATCTTTTTCTCTTAATATTATTCTATCCACACCAGCCAGTGAAGCTTCTTGCAGGGTTTTAAAATATTTTTCTTCACTAACTAAATGCCTATTTGTTATTAGGTAAATCAAATTCTTTCCCAATCCTTAAATATTGGTTGAAACCCTGCTTCTATTATCATTTCTTTTATTTCTTCTACTGAACCTTCATCATTTATGGAAAATTGTGATGTACCTTTAGTTTTTAATGCATGACCTCCAACCTCTGTAGACACACCTGCACTCATCTTGGTGATTCCTAAAGGTATAAGGTTTTTTCTCATTTCATGATCTTCTCGTGTAGAAACATTTATTCCACTTTGCTGTGCAAAGATTTTATAAGCTAACATAACTTGTACCATTTTTTTATCTTCCACTGGGTTTAACTCCTTTAATCCTCCCTTACAAGGTCTGATTCTTGGAGGTGAATAAGTCACTTCTACATGTGGATATTTCTTTCTAATATACTCTCCATGAAGAGCTGTGAAAAAGGCATCTCTTCTAAAATCACCTAGTCCAAGAAGAGCTCCTATACTTATACTTCTCATTCCAGCTCTTGCTCCTCTTTCTGGAGCATCTAATCTAAATTTATAATTCTTTTTAGGTCCTGATAAATGAACTCTATCATAAATTTCTTCATCATAGGTTTCTTGGTATACAGTAAGACCTTCTGCTCCTACTTCTACAGTTTTTTTATAATCCTCTTCACTTAAAGGCTGTACCTCTAAGGTTATAGATGGAAAGTATTCTTTCATTACTTTTATAGCATCTACTATATACCTAGTTGGGGAATGAATTTGACTTTCTCCTGTTAATAGAATAATGTGCTTAAATCCTTGTTTAGCAACTGCTTCTGATTCTGATTTTATTTCCTCCAAAGTTAGCTTTTTTCTACTTATAGAATTTTCAAGATTATATCCACAATAAGAGCATTTATTAACACAATAATTTGAAATATAAATTGGAGTATATAATAAAATAGTTCTTCCAAAGTGTCTTAACGATAATTCCCTTGCCTTTACTGCCATATCTTCTAATACTTTTTCTCCTACTGGTGATAATAAATTAAGCAAGTCCTCATAATTTGGATTTTTTTCATTAATACTTCTCTCTACATCTTCTGCTTTTACCCTACTCCAATATCTATTAAAGTCAAAATCCTTAAATTTTTCTATGGTACTATAAAAACTCATTTTTTCATCTCCTCAAATTTTCCGTTAGTGTAAAGTTTTTTACTCTCCTAAAAATCCTGTGAGTGGTGAGGATGCATTTCCACTTTTAGAAACAGTCCCAAATTTTGATAAATAAGCAAGTCGTCCACCTTCTACCGCCATACTAAAGGCTCTTGCCATATTAGCTGGATTTTTTGAAGAAGCTATAGCTGTATTAACAAGACATGCCGCTGCTCCCATTTCCATAGCTTCCATTGCTTGTGATGGCTTTCCTATTCCAGCATCAACTATAATTGGAATATCTAGTTCATCTATCATTATTTCAATAAGTTCCTTAGTTCTTATACCTCTATTACTTCCTATCGGTGCTCCTAAAGGCATAACCGCCGATGCTCCCGCTTCTATTAATCTTCTCCCTGCATATAAATCTGGACACATATATGGGAGTACTGTAAATCCTTCTTTAGCTAATATTTCTGTAGCTTTTATAGTTTCTTCATTATCCGGAAGCAGATACTTTGAATCCGATATAACCTCAATTTTTATCCAGTTACCACATCCCATAGCTTTGGCAATTCTTGCAATCCTAACTGCCTCTTCTGCATTAGTTGCCCCTGATGTATTAGGCAATAAAATAACATTCTTAGGTATATTAGATAAAATATCTTCTTCCTTATTATCTAAATCTATCCTTCTTAAGGCCAAGGTAATAACCTGTGAATTACTTTCACTCAAGACTTCCTTTATAAGTTTATTAGACGGATACTTACCTGTACCTACAAATAATCTATTTTTTAATTCTACTCCACCTATTTTTAACATATCTTCCATTTTAACTTTCCCCTTCTTTCAACATAATTCTAAGTGCCATATTTGCCATATGATTTGCACATATTGCTACCCTTGGTGCCATGAGTCCAGATCCTTCTTTAGCTTCATTTACTCCATCTCCACAAATATAAAACCTATTGTTTATCTTTTTAGTTTGTATATCATTAGAAGAATAAAAACCTGCCATACCTGATGATGCTATAAGGACTGATTCCTTAACTTGAGTTAATATCTCATTACACAACATTGCTTTATAATTTGCACTATCAAAAGCTTCTAACACAATATCTACATCTTCAAATAATTCTTTTATATTCTCCTTTTCTATTTTCTCAATTTTTTCATTTATCTCTATAAATGGATTTATGTCTAAGAGTTGTTTTTTTAAAGCAATAACCTTATATTCTCCTATATCTCTTATTAAGTATTGCTGTCTATTTAAATTTGATGGTTCTACCACATCAAAATCTATTATTCTTATAAATCCCACTCCTAACCGAGCTAAGGATATAGCAATATTGGACCCAAGGCCCCCTACACCCGCAATGGCTACTCTTGCCTTTGATACTTTTTCATGTACCCCTGGTGTATGCCTTGCCATCATAACACCTCTAAGTTCACTTTTACTTGGAACTTGTCCTCTCTTTATAAAAATAATGTTGTCACCTTCCTTTAATATCTTATCTTTAACTAAAGGAAATCCATTTAGTATCACCACATCACAACTAGGCTTAAGCCTATCTTTTAAACGAAGACAAGTTTCACCCTTATTAACTTCTTCTATGTTTTCATTAACTTTAATTTTAATTTTCTCTTTCAAACAAATCCACCACTCTATATCTTTCTGTAAAAGTCTTTTGAAATATATTTATAATTTCTCTTTAGCCTCCCCCTACAAAAGATACAACTTCTATAATATCCTCCTCTTTTAAATATATTTCCCAATAATTTTCTCTTGGTACTATTTCTTTATTTAATTCCACTACTACCTTTTCTTCATTAACATCTAACTTACTTAGCAAACTGCTTATAGTAGTTATTCCATTCATATCTACACTTTTTCCATTAACCTTCATATTTTCACCTTCTTTCAATACCTATGTACATTAACTAACTTATTTTTACAAATAAAAAACACCTAACAAATGCTAGGTGTTGAGAATCTCAATAACTCATATAACAATATCTTCTTATTTAAGTTTAGATATTAATAATTAAAATTATATCTTTACTTAAGCTTTTATAAAAATACTAATTTTGCATAAGCAAGACTTTTATTTTATATAAAAATAAGACTTATTATTTGCTTCCCTCCGATGGTACTAACCATATCAGGTTCTTAGAGTTAGGACTTTCCTTCTCAGCCAAATTGGCACCCCTAGCTATCTATTAAATTATATTTATTATAACATTGCGGATTTACAAATTCAACTATACCATTCAATAAATACCTAATTGCGCTCCTATATATATGAATAGTTTTTTATAATAATCACAAAATAAGGTTGAACGAAATGTTGAAGGAGGTTAAATTTATGAAATTAGAAGATAACCCTGAGCTACGTGAAAAAGCTAAACAAATGCTTATAGATGGAGAATCCTATGATAAAATTATGGACGTAACTCATTTAAGATTAAAAGATGTAAAAAGAATTGAAAGAGAAGAAGTAAGTAGTCATTTTTAGTTAATACAAAATACCCTGTAAAGTAATCCTCTATTTTGTGTGTTAAGCTTTCAGGGTATATTCTATTTTTGTATATGTTTTTGTCCTATATGTCTGTTTTATGCTCTAGTATTTCAATAAATTTTGTAGTTGCGGGAGAAAGGGACACACTCTTTAAAAAACATAGCCCTATACTTCTTTTAGGTATTTCTTCTTTTAATTTCACTTTATATACTGTTCCCTTTTCTAAATATTCTTTTGAAAATTCTTTAATAACACAGGCTATTCCTAAGTTTGCCCTTGCAAATTCTAATAATAAATCATAAGATCCTAATTCGATTTCAGCAGTAATTTTAATTCCTTTAGATAACATATATTTTTCTATGTATTGCCTTGATATAGATTTAGATTCTAATAATATTAATGGTAATTCTGTTATTTCTTCGAGGCTAATGGGTTTAGAGCAACGGTTCTTGTACTTATTTCCACAGACAAATATATCATGAATATCCATACATTCTCTAAGTTCCAGTGCAGAATCTTCAATAGGAAAATTACAAATTGCAATATCTATTTCCCCTGACTTTACACTAGCACAAAGCTCTAAGGTTGTGGCATTTATTATTTTAAACTTAATATTGGGATATTCCTTGTGAAATTGTTCTAAATAGGGTAATAAAAAATATCTTGATATGGTATCTCCTACACCTATTTTTAAATCTCCTATCATCATATTTTTAATTTTTAAAAGTTTATCTTCTCCAACATGTATCAAATTCATGGCAGAGCTAGCATATTCAAATAAAATTCGCCCCTCATTTGTAAGTATAACCCCTTTAGAAGTTCTTGTGAAAAGCCTTATATCTAGTTCTCTTTCTAATTGCATAATAGATTGACTTACTGCGGGTTGAGTCATGTATAACTCTTTAGCAGCTCTTGAAAAACTTTCATGCTTTCCCACCATACAAAACACCTTATATAAATCTAATTTACTTATCATATAAGCACTCCTTATATCTACTATTTAATCTATTTATTTTACTTATACCACTAAAATGGTGTATATTACAAGTGTAGGTTTTAAAAATTAATGTAATTTTACATAAAGGAGATGTTATAATTGGAAAGAGTCGTTGGAACTGTTGTTAGAGGACTTCGTTGCCCAATCATAAACAAAGGAGATAACATTGAAGAAATCGTTGTAGATAGCGTGCTAACTGCTGCTAAAGTTGAAGGTTTCTCAATTAATGATAAAGATGTAGTTACTGTAACTGAATCTGTAGTTGCTCGTGCACAAGGAAACTATGCTTCTATAGATAATATTGCTAAAGATGTAAGCTCAAAGTTTGGTGAAGATACTGTGGGAGTAATATTCCCAATATTAAGCCGTAACCGTTTTGCTATATGCCTTCGTGGTATTGCAAAGGGTGCTAAAAAAATTGTTTTAATGCTTAGCTATCCTTCTGATGAAGTTGGTAACCATTTAGTAGATTTAGATATCCTAGATGAAAAAGGAGTTAATCCTTGGACAGATGTTCTAACTGAAAAGCAATTCCGTGAACACTTTGGATTTAATAAACATCCATTTACCGGTGTTGATTATATTGAGTATTACAAATCTCTAGTTGAAAGCTATGGAGTAGAGTGTGAAGTTATATTCTCAAATAATCCAAAAACTATATTAGATTATACAAAGAGTGTACTTACTTGTGACATTCACACTAGATTCAGAACTAAGAAAATACTTAAGGCAAATGGTGGAGAAAAGATTTATAGTCTTGATGATATTTTATCTTCATCAATTGATGGTAGTGGATTCAATGAAGCTTATGGACTTTTAGGCTCAAACAAATCTACAGAGGAAACAGTTAAACTTTTCCCTCGTAACTGCCAACCAGTAGTTGATAATATACAAGCTATGATTAAAGAGAAAACTGGAAAAACTGTTGAAGTTATGATTTATGGAGATGGAGCATTCAAAGATCCAGTAGGTAAGATTTGGGAACTTGCAGACCCAGTTGTATCACCTGCATATACTCCAGGACTTGAAGGAACACCAAATGAAGTTAAGTTAAAATATCTTGCTGATAATAACTTTGCTGATTTAAAAGGTGAAGAACTTAAGTCTGCTATCTCTGAATATATTAAAAATAAAGAATCTGATTTAGTAGGTGCTATGGAATCACAAGGTACTACTCCAAGAAGACTTACTGATCTTATAGGTTCATTATCTGACTTAACTTCTGGAAGTGGAGATAAGGGAACTCCTATAATCTTCATCCAAGGTTATTTCGATAATTACACAAAATAATACAGGAAAAACTAATGTAATTTCTTATCCTACTTATATAAAAATAGCCCAAAGGATTTTCTTTATCCCTTGGGCTATTTTCTATACTTTATTTCTAATGGATTTTTCTTATATACACTGACTTACTTTTTATAAGAGCTCTTCAAAGATACAGTTCTATTAAATACTAGTTTTTCTTCAGATAATCTAGTATCTCTTATAAAGTATCCATGTCTTATAAATTGAAATCTACCTTCTTCGTTTAGTCTAAGCGCTGCTGGTTCAATAATTGCATTTTTCTTTACTTCTAAGGAATTTTTATTTATATATTCAAATAAATTATCTCCAGATGGAGCATCATTAAATAAATTCTCAAACAATCTAACTTCACAAGGTACTCCATACTTTGCACTTACCCAGTGAATTGTACCCTTAACTTTTCTTCCAGTAAAACCACTACCACTCTTAGTCTCTGGATCATAGCTACATCTAAGCTCTACTATTTCACCAGATTCATTCTTTATTACCTCATTACATTTTATAAAATATGCTCCCTTAAGTCTAACTTCTCCATCTAATACTAATCTATTATATTTCTTAGGTGGATTTTCACTAAAATCCTCTCTTTCAATATACAATTCTTTAGTAAAAGGCATCTCTCTCTTACCTAAGTCTTCATTTTCACCATTATTTTCAATGGTTAAATACTCTAAATGTTCTTCTAGTAAATTTGTTACTACAACTTTTATTGGATCAAGAACTGCCATAACAGAAGGTACCCTTAATTTCAAATCTTGTCTTAAAGAGTTCTCTAGCATAGCAACATCTACTAAAGTATCAGCCTTAGCAACTCCAATTTCTCTTAAAAAGTTTAAAATTGCCTCTCGTGTATACCCTCTTCTTCTCATTCCCTTTAAAGTTGAAAGCCTTGGATCATCCCATCCATCAACTTCTCCACTAGCTACTAACATCTTTAAATATCTCTTACTTGTAACTACTCCACTTAAATTCATTCTTCCAAATTCAATTTGTCTTGGCTTTGGATTATCTAAATCTAACTCATTTAAAACCCATTCATAAAGGGGTCTATGATCTTTGAATTCATTAGAACATAAAGAATGAGAAACCCCTTCAATATAGTCTTGAATTGGATGAGCATAGTCATACATAGGGTATATGCACCATTGAGTACCAGTTTTATAGTGTTGCGTATAGGATATTCTATAAATAACTGGGTCTCTCATATTCATATTGGGACTTGCCATATCTATTTTTGCTCTTAACACAGCTTCTCCCTCTTTATATTTACCAGCCTTCATTTTATCAAATAACTCTAAGTTTTCTTCAATAGTTCTATCTCTATATGGACTATTTTTACCCTGTGTTGTTAAAGTTCCCCTATATTCTCTTACTTCATCGGGAGTTAAATTACATACATAAGCCTTTCCCTTTCTTATTAAATATAAAGCATAGTTATATATTTTTTCACTGTAATCTGAACCATAAAAAAGTCTATCCTCATAGTCAAACCCCATCCACTTCATATCTTCCATAATAGCATCTACATACTCATGGTCTTCTTTACCTGGGTTAGTGTCATCAAATCTTAAGTTGAATTTTCCGTTATACTTTTTAGCAATTCCATAGCTTATATTTATTGCATAAGCACTTCCTATATGGAGATATCCATTAGGTTCAGGAGGAAACCGAGTATGAATTTCATCACATTTTCCCTCATTAATATCTTCCTTCACTAGTCTATCTACAAAGTTTAAAGAATCATTTTCATTACACATATCCTCTTAGTAAAGCTTTTTTCAAGCTTTACTAAATTCACCTCCCATTTATATATAAATTTTAATTTTAAGATTTTATAGTTTTTCACTTAACCAAATATAAAATTTGGAGTGACGTTGCTAAAGCAACTTTTCGCTTTGCTCGTAAAAAAACTCCCCCCCTAGGACTGTTATAGTCCTTAGGGCGAGAGTTATATCTTCGCGTTGCCACCTAAATTCATAGATATGTCACCATATCAATCTTATCAAGTACGGTATTAAAAATACTTATACTCTAGTCCTGTAACGTAGACCTACGTCATAGCATCATCATTAAAGAATCCGTATGAAGCTCAGAGCCTTGTTTCGATAAATACTTCTTTACTCCTTTTCAACACCTGGAGCTCTCTGCAAAAGAAATTAAATATCTACTTTTCTCATCATAGCTATTATTGATATTATTATCTATAATATACAAATATATTTATTTCGTCAATATAAAATTAAGAATATATTTTTATTTTATTCGTGTAATCCAAATCCACTTATTATTAACGTAGCCCAATCTTCATTTTCTTTTTCAATCCACTTATATTCTATATCCAGTTCTTTAAGCCAAGCATTAAGTCCATAACTTTTTTTGCTTACATTCGGAGACTTTCTTCCAAATATTTCCTTTATAGTCTCAAGTAATTCAGCTTGTGCTTCTTGACCAAGAGGTCTATCAATTACATTACTTATCTCTATACAGCATTGTGCATAAGATGAATGATCTTCAAAATACAGCTCATTAGCAAGGCCTATTCTTTTTTCATTTAATTCTTTAATTACTTCATTAATTTCATCAATATTTGATAAATACTTCTTAGCTACTCCCATAGAATCAATATCATTGTCTAGTCTATTTATTTGCTTTTCTAATCTTTCATATCTCATATCTTTTTCTCACTTTACATATTTATTTTGCCATACATAGAGTTTGTATTTAACCAATAAAACTTCTTGTCTTAAGTTGCATCCTCATTTACATTTCTCTTAATGCCAATAATCTATTATAACATTAAAAATCATTGTTGCAATTAACTTCTTTCAATCTTAACTTTACTTCCACCTCTACCTGATTCTGCTGGAGTAATTACTAATTTTACTGGTACCCTATTTTTTATAGATTCTACGTGACTTATTATTCCGACCTTAAGTTTATCATTATGAATCCTCTCTAAGGAGCTCATAACTACTTCTAGTAAGTCATCATCTAGTGTTCCAAATCCTTCATCTAAGAAGAATAGCTCTAAGGGCGCTGTTCCCTTAAGTTGAATCTCTGAGGATAGTGCTAAGGCTAAAGCTAAGGATGTTAGGAATGTCTCTCCTCCTGAAAGTGTGGATGCATCTCTTGAGGCTCCTCCATTTTTATAGTCTCTTATTATGAATTTACCCTGTTCATCTACTTCTAAACCATAAGTTCCACTAGTAATTTCCTTAAGTCTCTTAGAGGCTTCCATGGATACATATTTAAGTCTAGTAGCAGCTACAAACTCAACAAACTTTTTACCCTTAAATAGCTTTTCTAAATCATCTAGAAGAGCTAATTTATGATCTAATTTTTCTTTTTTATCTAACAATTCCTTTAACTCCAATAGTTTTTTCTGTATATAATTAACTTCTTCTGAGCATCTTATATTTACTTCCGTAAAAGCTTTTATTTCCTCTTCTTTTATGGCCTTTTCTTCTTGAACCTGCTGCCAAGCTTCTTCACTTACTTCTCTTCCATTTATCTTTATAAGTAAACTTTCAATAGCCCCATTAACCTTGGATATGCTATTATTATACTCTTCAATAAGTGTCTTTAATCTCTCTATTTCCACTTTAGAAATTACATTATCTTTAACCTGCTCTATATCTTCAAAACTTTCCTTCCTTAAGCAATCCTTCAAGTAAGTTCTTTCTTCTGCCTCTCGTTTATCTAACTGTCTAACCTTACTTATGATTTCTATTAAAGCTTCATTACAGCTTTTAAAGTCTTCTTCCATGGATTCCTTTTTCTTATCATAACCATTAAAGGAATCTTCTATAGTCTTTATTCCTTCCTGCAGCTGCATTAATAAGTCCTTGAGATTATGGAGATCTCCTACCTTAGCTTTTATTTGAAGTTCCTTCTCCTCTGCACTTTTTTCTTTTTCAATAAGAGCAGATTTTTCTTTAGCTAAGTTTTCTCTAAGAGAATTTATGCTTATTTGTAGGGATTCCTTGCTATCTATTAGTTCATCTAATCCCTTTCTATACTTTCTTATGTTCTTTTCTAACTCTTCTCTTTCTTTTTCTATCCTTAATATTTCTTCATTTTTTTCTTGAAAACTTTCTACATTGATAGAATCTTTTATATTATTTATATCATTTTCTAAAGCACCACAAGATAGAGTATTTTTATTAAATTCTAGCTCTACATCCTTATATTGCTTTTCCTTTTCTTCTACTACTGATTTTATAGTATTTCTTTTACCCTCTAAGGATAGTTTTTCTTCTTTTAAAGTTTTTATAACAGTTTCTAAAACTTCTTTATCTTTATTATACTTTGAAAGTTCTTTATCTAGTGCTTTAAATTTATCTTCTAATACTCCTAGATTCCCAACTTTAAAATCATCCCCTAAAGCTTTTATTTCTAGTTCTTTAGCCTTAATGTTTTCTTCTAAATTTAAGATTTTAGTGTTGTCCCTAGTAATATTCATTTCTATTTCCTTAAGTTGATTTTCAAAGTCATGCAGTTTTTCGTTTTTTCCAGTTAAGTCTAGGTTTTCTATATGCCTTATATTCTCAACATGATGCTCTAAAGAACCACAAACAGGACAAGGCTCACCCTTATTTAAATTTTCTCTAAGCTCACTTGCTAAAGTCTCAACCTGCAGCTCTAGTATTTCTGCTTTTAAACCTTTAATGTCCTCATCTATCCTAGACTTATTTTTCTCATATTTATTTACTGCTTCCCTTAAACTTTTAATAATTTCTTCTGAGCTTATAATAACTTCAGTTGCAATGCTATATCTTTTAGTCTTTTCTGTTTCCTCAGATATCCTTCTTTGAAGATTCAAAAGATCAGTAGATTCTCCTGGACAAGTATTGATTAGTTTCTCTAACTGCTCTTCCTTTTCTATAAGCAATGCTTCCTTTTTACTAAGTTCTTCTCTGCATAAATCTTCTTTTATGTGTTCTTCTTCCATAAACTTTTTAAGTTTTGTTAAGATTAATCTATCTTTATCTACTAAAGTTTTTAAGTCTAAAAATCTTTCATTAAGTCTAATACCCCTTTGAACCTTTTCCTTTAAGTCACTATCTATCTTAAGGGCTTCAAACTTCATCTCAGTTTCTTTTATAACATTTCCACCTTTAAGAATTCTTTTATCTAAAATATCTATTTTTCCCTGAGCTTTCTGTCCCTGCTCATTTAAACTTTTAACACTTTCTCTTAACTCACTAATATTAACTTTTAAAGCATCTAAATTTTTCTTTTCTATTAAAGCATCCTTAACCTTTTCTTCTTTTACTTTTAAGTCAGGTAACTCCTTATCCTTTTTCTTTCTCCAAAAATTCCACTTACTTTCTAGTTCATCTTTTTCTACTTTTATTTTTTCATATTGGAGATTTAAGGCATTTTCCTTTTCCTTCGAGGCTTTTAAATCTCTTAGAGTATTTTCATAGCTTTCTATATAAGGTAAAACCCTAGCTGCACCTTCACCAATTTTTAGTTTTTCCTTATACTCTTCTATTTCTTCAGCTTTTTCCATTAGAGCTTTTTTCTTTTTCTCATAGTCTTTAATATCTAAACTTAACTTCCAAACTTCTTCTTTTTCCTTAAAATCTTCTGCTAACTTCTTAAGTTCCTCATTACCTTTTTTTAGTATATATGTTGAAGCTTTTAGTTCATCCTCTTTTTCTTTTAATGTATCCTCATTTAAATTTTCATAACCCTTAAGCTCACCAGATAGCTCCTTGTATTTACTTTCTTCCTTGATTACTTCAGCCTTAAGCTTACTTGAAAGATTATCACCATATTTTTGCAAATTAAATAATCTCTCAAGCATATCTCTTCTTGCTCTACCCTCTAACCTTAAAAACTCACTAAATTTTCCTTGAGGTAACACTACAGTTCTAGTAAAATCCTCTAAACTTAATCCTATAATTTCTCTACAAGCTGCAGTAACTTCCTTCACCTTATCTGCTAAAATTATGGGCTCCTCAAAAGTCATATCTATTATCTTACATTTTCCTGATATAGGATTTCCCGTTTTCTTATCCCTTTTAAATTCTCTATCTACAACATATCTCTTAGGCTTTGCTCCTGAAATTTGAAAGGTATAACTTAAAGCTAGGCTATCACAATTAGTATTTATAAAGTTTGAACTTTTTCTTGAAACCTCCCCATATAAAGCTAAAGTTATTCCATCTAATACTGTAGATTTTCCACTGCCAGTAGGTCCAAATATACCAAAAAAGCCTTGCTCCGTAAGCTTTTCAAAATCTATAAATTGCTCTTCATTAAAGCTATTTAATCCCTTAATTTTAAGACCAATTGGTTTCATTATCTTGGCCTCCTTCTTCTGAGATTATAGACATAAGTAAATCAACCACTTCATCCTCTGCATCTACTCCTCTTTCTCTTTTATAAAAATCCTTAAATATCTCTTCAAAGGATTTTTCAGAAAGACTCCTAGCATTTTCATCCTCTTCCTCTCCCCCTATAATCTTAGGCATAATTTCTAGGATATCTCTTTTTAATATCTTCATTTTCTTTATTTCATCTTCATTTATATATCTATCTGTAGAAATTTCAAGATAAACCCAACAATTTCTATCCTTATTTTCCTCACACTTTAAGATAGCCTCCTCTACTCCATTACATTTCCACACCTCAATGGGCTTATAAACCTTTATTTCCACCTCTTCTATAAGGCTATCTTCTCCAGCCTTCACATCTACTATAAAACATTTATTTTTAAAGCTAATTTCCTTTTTATTATAATGAAGAGGTGAACCTGAGTATCGTGCTCTTTTATTAGTTCCAGGGACTATTTGAGGCTTATGCACATGACCAAGAGCTATATATTGAGCTGACTCTGGAAAACAACTGCCATTTACTATGTAGCTTCCTCCTAGTTGTATGCTTCTCTCTGAACCACTTTCTTCACTTCCCATGGCAAAGAGATGTGATACCACTAAGTTTATAGTGTCTTCTCTATAATGACTTTCTAAAGAGTAAAATAACTCATGTATTCTATCACTATAAGACATTAATTTTTCTTCTTCACTTTCCATTCCACTATACAATATTTCATTTAATCTTTTTTCACTGGGATAGGGTACTGTTAATATAACTGCTCTTTCTCCATTAACTTCAATTTCAATAAACCCTTCTCCAGATTCAATAAGTCTGTGTTTTCCATAGCTCCCTGGTTGAACTACAGTTTTTGGAGTTCCCACCATAATTATTCCATGGTCCATAGCTAAAGGTCCTGCTGCCACTAATCTCTCTGGATTATCATGATTTCCCGATATTACAAGGGTTAGCCTTTCACCATTTCTAGAAATTCTCTTTAAAGTATCATAAAACATTTTTTCAGCTCTAGCTGGTGGATTACTTGTATCATAGACATCTCCTGCAATAATAACCAAATCTATATTATTTTCTTCTACAATATTTACAAAGTCCTTTAAAAACTCTTCTTGCTCATCCATCCTACTCTGACCCTCTAGATTTTTTCCTAGATGCCAATCTCCAGTATGAAGTATTCTCAATTTTGTTCCTCCTCCATTAATCTATATCTATTTCTTTAAATCCTATAAATTCCTCACCCTTAAATTCCATAACAATAATCCAAGGCATAATACTTTTTATTCTATTAAACTCCTCATAACCAAAGGTTTTATTATAATAATTCAATATTGTACTTAAAGCTGTGCCATGAGTTCCTATTACTACATTTTTGCCTTTATTCTCATTTAATATTTCTTTTAATGCTGTTATATTTCTCTCTTGCACCTGTCTAAGACATTCACCCTTAGAAAGCTTGTACTCAAAATCCTCCCATTGACATTTTACAAATTCATTAAAATCATCTATCCATTGATCTGCAATAGTCCGCTCTCTCAAATCATCCTTAGTTTTTACTTCTAAATTTAAAGTATTTGCTAACTTCCTAACGGTATCTATTGCACGTTTATATGGACTAGAGTAAATAGCATGAATCTCTTTATTTTTTAATACTTTCTCTACTTTTTTACTATCCTCTTGCCCTTTTTGAGTTAGTGGTCTAATTAAATCTTCATGAATTGAAAAATCTGGTTCACAATGTCTTACAAAATATATATTGGTCATTTTCCCCTACCCCCTATAAATAAACTCTAATTCTATATTATTCTATTATACCTTAAGTTATTTCGTAGTATCATCTTTAATTAAAAACTTACTAGTATTTTTTGAATACTATTGAAGATAGGAAACTAAAAAAGAGTTATATCAAAACAATTTTCTAATCTTAATTAAATATTGTACATTCATTTAAAATAAATATAAGTTCAATATTAATTTAACATTAATTTTGTTTTGATATAACTCTAAACTCATTTAAACACTTTATTCTTCTTTACCATAGAATAATTCTATTACATCTCTATCTGGTTTTTTCCCAATATAACTTCCCATTAAGAATGTAATTATAGCTACCACAAGAGCTGGAACAATAGGTTGAACTCCCATTGGTGCAAACTTTGTGACGTAAAATATTATAAAGGAACCAACACCGCAAATCATAGATATTATAGCACCCATAGCATTAGCCCTTTTCCAATATAAACCAAAGACCACTGGACAAAAGAAAGCAGCCTCTAATCCACCAAAAGCAAATAGATTAATAAAAGTAAGTAATGCTGGAGGTTGTATTGCAAGAATAAACACTATAAGCCCTATAATTGCTGTGGACCATAAACTCATTTTTGATATCTTCTTTTCAAAATCTTTACCTTCTTTTACATCATCATTTTTCATAATATAGTTCATATATATATCTTTTATAATTGCAGCAGACGATAAGATTAACATAGAAGATACCGTTGACATAACTGCTGCTAGTGGTGCTGCAAGAAATATTCCAGCAGCTACAGGATGCATAATATTAATAACTAAAGTTGGAATAATAGTATCTGAATTTGTAATTCCCTTTGGAAGAATTGCTGCAGAAAGTACTCCCGCTAAAAGCATTCCAAACATTAAAATAAAAAATACTACTGTTCCATAAATCATAGCATCATGCATGGATTTACTATTCTTAAACCCCATAGCTCTAACTGTGTTTTGAGGAAGTCCAAGGGTTCCTACTCCTACTAATACCCAAAATGACATGATGTATCCTTTACTAAAATGTTCTCCAGATAAAGGGGTATTCCATACTGGATTAACTTCATTTAAAGTAGCTGAAATAGTATCCATTCCCCCGCCAACCTTTATAATAGAGTAAATAATCAGTCCTGTACCTATTATCATTATAATTCCTTGAATGGTGTCAGTAACAACTACTGCTTTAAAGCCTCCTATGGTAGTATATATAATTACTATTGTACCAAATAAAATTAGTCCTACCAAATAAGAAAATCCTGTAATAGACTGGAATAGTACAGCTCCTCCAATAAACTGTGCCACCATAGTTACAATAAAAAATATTACTAAAGCAATAGATGCCATTATAACTACTGTGGGTGATTTATATCTTTTGTATAAATAATCTGTAACTGTTACAGCATTAATTTTTCTTGATATTATAGCTAGCTTTTTTCCTAAGATTCCTAGTGTTAAAAATGCTGTTGGAACTTGAGTTACTGCTACAAATACCCAACTTAATCCTACAGAATAAGCAATTCCAGGTCCACCAATAAAACTGCTAGCACTAGTATAAGTTGCAATTAATGTCATGGCAAGAACAAACCCTCCCATAGATCTTCCACCTATGAAGTAATTATTTATAAATCCATTTTTAGCATTTTCTTTTGCTGAATTTTTACTAATCCAAACTCCTACAAATAAGTTTAATGCTAAATAAAGAATAATTGGTATTACAATTAACATTTTTTCCATACTACATTCCCCACTTTATTTTTCCTTATGATTATTCTTTTGTTCTTCATCATTTTCCAAATCCATATCCACAAATAAATACTTTACAGTAAATGTTACTGCTACAATAAGTATTATTGGTCCTGCAAAACTACTTAATACAAACCACAATGGTAGTCCCATTACATATTTATAAGTAGATGGATCTCCACTTCCTAGCCCAAAACCAGTAACATACCACCACATAAAATAAAGTATATACAAAATAATAGAAATGATAGCTTCTTTATTCATTTGTCGATTCTTAGCTTTTTCTGATAATTTCATAATCTTACTCCTCTTGATTTCAACATAAATAAGTTTTCTAGAGCTGTACTATTTAGTAATAAGCTCTCATTTTAACAACATAGTAATATTATCACGTCACCATTGAGTTCACAATGGTTTTCATAATTTATTTTCCCCTAATATAGTATTTTAACTTAAATAAATATAAATTTTTTTAATTAATATAAATCTTTTTAAAAAAAATATTAAAAAACTATTGCATATTTATAAGTTATAGTTGTATAATTATGCAACGGTAATAAATTATTATACAAGGGGGATACAACAATGAAAAAAGGTATACTAAAAAAAATTTTTGCACTAGCTATGGTAGGTACCATGTCACTATCTTTAATGGCATGCGGTAATAAAGAAGAGGTGGACTTGCTATCTAAAATAAAAAAAGAAGGAAAATTAAAAGTAGGTATGAGTGTTGATTACGCACCTTATGAATTCTTTATAATGGAAAATGGTGAAAAGAAAACCGTTGGTCTAGACATATCTCTAGTAAGTGAAATTGCTAAAGATTTGGGTGTAGAATACGAAATTCAAGAGATGGAATTTAGCACTATTTGTGATGCTACAAGAAATGGAATCATTGATTTAGGAGTGTCTGGATTATCAGTTAATGAAGAAAGAAAAGAAGTTATAGATTTCTCAAATATATATTTTCAAGCAGAACAAGGAATATTGATAAATAAAAACAATTCTGAAACTATTAAAAGTATTGATGATTTAAAAGGTAAAAAAGTAGGAGCTCAAAATGGTTCTACACAAGCCACTTTAGCTCAGGGAATTGAAAATGCTGATGTTAAGCTATTAGCACAAGTTCCAACTTTAATTCAAGATTTAATAGCTGGAAACTTAGATGCAGTAATTGTTGAACTTCCAGTAGCTGATATACAAGCTATAGTTCATGAAGAATTAGCTGTTGCAAAAGAAAAAATTAATGATACTTCCGGTGGTGGTTCTGCTATAGCTCTTCCAAAGGGACAAGCTACTTTACTAGAAGCAGTTAATAAAACATTAGAAAGATTAGAATCTGAAGGTAAAATACAAGAGTTTTATAAAGAAGCTATAAAATTAAGTAAAGATGAGGTTACAGCTCAATAATTTTTACTAGCTACAAAGGAGGAAGCTATGTCTAATTTAAGTTTTAAGTTTTTAGAAAAATATTATCCAGTGTTTATAGAAGGTATTCAATGGACTTTATTAGTAGCAATGCTATCAGTTCTATTTGGAGCAATCCTAGGAACCCTTCTTTGCTTCATGAAAAGGTCAAAGTTATCTGTATTAAAAGTACCTATTCCTAAGGTTATAGCTTCTATTTATATAGAATTCATAAGAGGAACACCTTTATTACTACAAATTTTTATAGTATATTTTGGTACAACCTCCTTTGGAGTTAAGCTTACTCCTTTAGTAGCTTGTGTAATAGCACTTTCACTTAACTCAGGAGCTTATGTGGCAGAAATAATAAGAAGTGGAATTGATGCAGTAGATAAAGGACAATTAGAGGCTGCAAGAAGTCTAGGTATGAATCAAAGAATGGCCATGCAACATATTATATTACCACAAGCCATAAGAAATATTTTACCTGCTATTGGTAATGAGTTTGTGGCTATAATAAAGGAATCATCTATGGCATCAGCTATAGGTGTAGCAGAAATTACTTATGGTGCTAAGCTAGTTACAGGTGCCACCTATAGAAACTTTGAGCCTTTAATTGTAGCAGCAATCTGCTACTTTATCCTAACATTTACTCTAGGAAGATTAATGGCTTATGCAGAAAGGAGACTTAAAGGAAATGATTCACGTTAAAAATTTAAAGAAAAACTTTGGAGAACTAGAAGTTTTAAAGGGAATTGATGAACATATAACTAAAGGAGAAGTTGTTGTAATTATTGGCCCTTCTGGTTCTGGTAAGTCTACCTTCTTACGTTGTCTTAATCTACTAGAAGAGCCGACTTCAGGAGAAATTATATTTGAAGGAAATAATATCACTGATAAAAAGTCTAATATAAATAAACTAAGAGAAAAAATGGGAATGGTATTCCAGCAATTTAATCTCTTTCCTCATAAATCAGTATTAGAAAACATAACTATATCACCTATTAAGGTAAAAGGTGAAAAGGTTCAATCAGCTAATGAAAAAGCTCTATCTCTTTTAAAAATGGTAGGTCTAACAGATAAAGCTAGTGCTTATCCAAGCTCCTTATCTGGTGGACAAAAGCAAAGGATAGCAATAGCCAGAGCTTTAGCCATGAGTCCAGATGTAATGCTATTTGACGAACCTACTTCTGCTTTAGACCCTGAAATGGTTGGTGAAGTTTTAAATGTTATGAAAGAACTGGCCAAAGAAGGTATGACCATGGTGGTAGTAACCCATGAAATGGGCTTTGCAAGAGAAGTTGGAGATAGAATTTTATTTATGGATGAAGGAAAAATTCTAGAAGAAGGCACTCCAGATGAACTTTTTGGAAATCCTAAAAACTCTAGAACTATAGATTTCTTATCTAAGGTTTTATAAAAAATAAATTTATCAATAATTTTTTTGAAGAGTTTATTATATTTACATTTATAATTTATCTATATCTAAAAATAAAATAACCAGTTAATTTATTTTAAAAATAAATTAACTGGTTATTTGCATTACTATTATTTATAATTTCATAGTATGAAATTTACATTTATCACCATGACAAATTAATCTTTTCATGCTAATGTATCTTTTAATGCCTTTGTCTAATTCCAATTTTCACGCCATTTGGATCATTTATAAATATATAATTTTCCATAGGTCCATTAATCACCTTTACATTTTGTTCTTCTAATTTTCTTACCGCTTCATTGAAATTATTTACATTAAATACAATAGAGATATTTGAACCATTAGCTTTTTTTAATTCTTTAAAGCTATTTGGATATTCTATTAATTCAATAGTTCCAGACTCTTCATCCTTTAAGAAAATAATGTGTATTCCTTCCGGAGTATCTATTCTTTGTACTTCTTTTAATTCTAAAATTTCTTTATAAAATCTTTCTGATTCTTCTAACTCTGCTACTGCTATTGTGACCATTTCTAAATTCATAAATACTACCTCACTTTATTAATTTTACATCTGCTACGATATATTTTTACTATCCCCTTTATTTATATACCTAATATAATAGCCTTTATATTATATTAAACTTTATTTACATGAAAATTATACTGTAATCTTTTACTTATTCAACATTAATCTCTAAATAGATAATCTCCTTCTTACATGGATAATATTCCATAACTCCATAGGCAGAATCATAATATATTTCATTATAATAAACCATAATTTGCCCCTTTTTATTTCCTTGGATAGTATTGATTACCTTAACAAGTATCATCCCTTTTTCTCAACATGTTTCCCATGCATTAAAAAAATGTAAATAAATGTTCCATTACCCTCTTTTTTCAAAATAGAGTTCAATGAATATCTCAAAGTCAAAACTCACATATTATTTATTTTACTTTTCTGATGAACATACAAAATCCACTTTTACATTTCAGAAACAGTATTTTTTAGTGCCTTAATTGCCTCTTCATACTCTAGGCTTCCACATAATACTTTCAAATCTTCTTCATCCATAAGTGATTGAAATAGTTTTTTTCTTATTATCTTCTGCCCTTCCACATTTACCTCTAGTTTAAGATTTTCAAAATAAGGGTTATTGCTATAATCATATTCTGTAGAAAGTAGCTCTTTTACATAATTGTTAAACCATTTTGCAGCAAGCTCCTTGTCCCCTATTTCAATATATAGCCTACAGTAATTATATGCTCCTGAACCCATCCCTATTTTAAATATACTCTCTACTTGATTTAGAGCATCTAAATAGAAAACTGCCTTTTCATAATTATGTTCACCTTTTGAGAGCCTTGCTAATATTGCTATCATTGCATTGCTTTGATTTAAATACTGTATAAGCATTCCTTTGCACATATTTTCCGCTTCTTTGTTCTTTCCTTGCTTCTGTAACAATGACGAATATAGTACCATGGGATCTATAAATGAATTTGATAATTCCTTAAGGGCCTTTTCACTTTCTTCATAGTTTTCTAAGGTCATTTGTATATTAGCAATAGAAAATAAAGCTACTGATATATACTTTGAAACCTTACTTTCAGTAACTTGATAAAGCAAAGTTAAGCAATACTCCATTCTTGATTTTATACATTCCTCTGAAACATTACCTGACATCATAGAATACATTTGAATCAATTGTGCAATTATCAATTTTAAATATACACTATTAGGGTATTCTTTCTCATATTCTTTACATCTTAATTCACCATCCATATAACTCTGATGTAAAAATACTTCAACTAATTCTTTTTTTATATTAATTACTTCTACTTCAGAAAGTTCTTGTTGAAAGGAAAGTAAAACATCTAAAGAGGTATCCAATGCTCTTGCCAATGGCGCTAATAAAGAAATATCTGGTGTTGAATTTCCAGTCTCCCATTTACTTACTGCTCCTGCTGAAATTCCAATCATACTTGCCAACTGCTCTTGAGTAACCTTTTTTTCTTTCCTTAAATGTAAAATAGTCTCTCCAATATTTAATCTATTCATATTCACTACCTCCGCCTTTGAGCCTTTTTAGTACTTTTATTATAAGCTTAATTACAACTGTCAACAATGGAGAGTAGTTCATACTTAAGTTGAAAAAACTTGAGTGATATTCAACTTTATGGTTATAAGTCATAGTTATTAGCCTACTCTATGTCTCATATCTCAAATATCATTATAATTTTTTTGTATAAACTCAATAAGCGGCTTAAGATTTTCTTTATTTGTCCAATCGAAGTTAGAGCCAATTGCTTGCATTAATGCAGCTTCCCAAGGTTCGTATTTGTTAGAGTCTTTTTTTGCAACAGCTTTTTTAAGAATATTACAAAGGGTTTTGTCTTTCCAAGACATACTTTTCTCATTCCAAGCACCACGACAATAAAAACATGGGATTTCATTAAGTTTCTCCTTAAAATTACGCTCTTTTATAGCAGTCATAGCTTTTTCATCATATGGAGATGCTCCCACTGCAAAAACTACTATTCTTTTACCCTTTAGTTTTTCATAATGCTTTCTTAGAAAAGATACTCCTGCTATACCTGTTGCATAAATACCTCCACCTAAAATAATTGTATCGTATTTTGCAACTTGTTCTATATCAGCTTGTTTTGTTTCAATTATGTCACTTGATAGCTCTTCTGCTAACCATTCCGCATATTTTTTTGTAGCTCCATACTTTGATTGATATAGTACTACTATATTTTCCAACTTTAGTACCTCCTTGTATAACGATTTAATTATTTTTTTATTATACCTGTAATAGTAAAATGGTGTTTCTTTATATTTTAACTTTGTTTTTCTTAATATGATATCTTTTGCCTCAATTTAAATATCCATTTATATCCTTACTATCATTTTAATACCACTATTAATAATAACACCAAATACAGTATTATCCAACATGTTCTATAAGTATATTTTATTTTCTATAACTTCGTGTCATAATAGGATTAATAAATAATTTATGGAGATGATTATATGAATACTGAAATAGAAAAACTAACACAAATTTTAAGAAATAGCAATAACATAGTATTCTTTGGTGGCGCAGGAGTATCTACCGAATCAAATATACCAGATTTCAGAAGTGCCAATGGGCTTTTTAATGCAAGACTTAACATGACCCTTTCTCCTGAACAGCTAGTTTCTCATACTTACTTTATAAGATTTCCTGAGGAATTTTTTAATTTTTATAAGGCAAAGCTTATATATCCTGAAGCTAAACCTAATGGAGCACATATAGCCCTTGCTAACCTTGAAGAAATGGGTAAACTTAAAGCAATCATTACTCAAAACATTGATGGACTTCATCAAGCAGCTGGTTCTAAAAATGTATTTGAACTTCATGGCTCAATTCATAGAAACTATTGCATTAAGTGTAATGATAGCTATGATATGGATTTTATTTTAAATTCTAAGGGAATACCTACTTGTCCTAAATGTAGTGGAACTGTTAGACCTGATGTAGTTTTATATGAAGAAGGTTTAGATGAAAGTGTACTTAAAGGAGCTATCGATGCTATCTCAAAAGCAGACACATTAATTATAGGTGGAACTTCTCTAGTGGTTTATCCTGCAGCTAATCTTATAAACTATTTTAAAGGCAAAAATCTAGTGCTTATAAATAAAAGTAGTACTTCTGCTGATTCTAGAGCAGACTTAGTTATTCACGATTCTATTGGGAAAGTATTAAGTGAGTCAGTTAATTTTTTATAAAATAAAGGTAGTCATTGACTACCTTTTATTAACCAAAGTCTTATGTTGTTTTCTCATTAATATTTCTATATTAATTTTATGTCCACTTTAATAAAAAAGCAATTTATATTATACTATTATAATACCTAATACATATACAAAGGAGAATTTATTATGCCACAATTGCCTTTTAAGGATCTTAAAAACATAGATATTTCACAATTTGGTACCCAAATTGAAGATTTTAAATCTCTTTCTTTAAAATATCGTTGTGCCCTTCGTGAAATCGAAACAAAATTTGCAATACTTAATGATGAATATAAAAGTATTCACTCTTATAATCCTATTGAACATATGAAATCTAGACTTAAAGCTCCTGAGAGCATACTTGAAAAACTTCAAAGAAGAGGATTAGAACTCTCTATTGAGTCTGCAGAAACTTTAACTGATATTGCTGGAATTAGAGTTATTTGCTCTTTCCTTAGTGATGTTTATGAAATTGCAGCTTCAATTAAGGCACAAACTGATTTAACTATTATTAAGGAACGTGATTACATAAAAAATCCAAAAGATAATGGTTATCGTAGTCTTCATTTAGTTGTTAGTGTTCCTGTATTCTTCTCAAAGAAAGTTGAAAATGTTCCTGTAGAGATTCAATTTAGAACAATTTCAATGGATACGTGGGCAAGCCTAGAACATAAGCTTAGATATAAATATGAGGGCGAAATGCCTGATGATATTAGCACCATGCTGCTAAACTGTGCTGGTACTACAACACACCTTGATGAGGAAATGCTTATGGCACGTAACAGACTTATGAACAATCATGTTTAATGCTTAATTAAGTAACGTTTTTACAAATATATATTTATTTTTCATAAAATTTGAGCATGTTCTCTAATATAGAGACATGATCAAATTTTATTTAAATTAATTTCTCTTAGGAAAGTTTTGTATTTTAATCTCTATTAGGAACTACTTTTGTATCATATAAAAGGTCATCTACTTGATAATCAGTAATATTCAAATTTATTTTTTCCTGCATAAGCTTTAGTATAAGTTCTTCCTTTTCATCTTCAAATATACCAGAGCTTTGAATATTTTCTATGAAACTATCTAAATCATAAATAATACAATCTCCTTCATAGGCTCCTAATTCAGTACATATATCTACTGAAGCTTGAAGGGGGTCTGTTCCATAATCAACATAGACTTTACTTCTATCATCTGATAATTCTTCTATTTTTCCTACATAATATCCTGCCACATATTTTCTTGCATCATCCTCTTCTCCAAATCCTAATACGTCTCCATTTGGTGTTACAACTATATAATTATGATAAGGTACACGTGTATCCATAACTAAATGCATTCTCCTTTTCAGTGGATTTTGACTATACTATATATTAAGTTTTCCAAAGGATAGAATTATTATACTGAGCAAAAATGAAATAATTATTACATCGTCTAAACCCTTGATAAATCTAATATATAAAATAGAATTCCATAGATGATAAAAGAAAAGCACATAAATACATGATATATAACATCAAATTTTATTATATTATTTCTAAATTTATTATCCATTAATTTTTTCTTTGATAATAATATTTTCATTCTAAAAAAAATTTCAAATATCCCTAATAAAACTGCTGGTACTGATAATAAGTTTAGCTTAGGAGCAAAAATATCACCAGATATAATATTTCTCATATCTCTAGTAAATCCACAAAGAGGACAAGGCTCTCCTAAAATTCTATAAGAAAGGCATCCATAGGTAATAGGAAATAATTTATTCACAGCTCTAGATATAAAGGGTAAAAATATCATAGCTATTACTAAAGTAATTAATATCACATTAAAAATATTATATTCTTTTATTATTCCTTCACTTTTCAACTTTTAACCTCCTTGTAACTAAAATAAGATGCCTATACAGACATCTTTTAATGATATAATTTTATACTGCTGCTCCTAATGAAGCTAATCCCACAATAAATATTAAAAATATAATAGCCATACATATTCCTATTATGGAACATATAAATCCACCTTTAGCCATTGCAAAAGCTTCACCTGATTCTTTCTTTTTCTTCATGTCTATAATTCCTAATACTACACCTACAACGCCTAGGATTAGAGATAACCACCATAGGCACCCCCATGAAATTACAGCAAATACAATACTACAAATTCCCATTACTAATGAAGCAACACCCATACAAAATCCTCCTTGTAAATTTTATCACTCCATTCATTTTATTAATCCACATTGAATATTATTACAATTTTATTAACAAAATCATTTATCAGATATGACTATATAAAATTTTAACTATATCTATAGATATATATAACTATAATCCTATATAAATATTTATATAGGAAACTATTCATATATAAAACTAGTTAAATAGTTAAATAGTTGTTGTCATAGTGCGGGTTTAAGAGATTCATGAATATGCAATATGGATACTAGCGTATTACAAAATAAAAAAGGTGCCTATGCACCTTTTTTTATTATTCTTCTACAAATTCTATAATATCTTTACCAAGCTTACTCACTCTTGCTAGTGAATATACTTCATAGCCTTTATCTTCAAGATTTTTACGACCTGGTTGGAAGGATTTTTCTATGACTATTCCAATTCCCGCAACCTTTGCTCCCGCTTCTTCTACCAATCTTATTGCTCCTTGTGCTGCTTCTCCATAGGCTAAGAAATCATCTATTATAAGTATATTATCCTCTGGTGATATAAATTTTTTTGATAAAGTTAACTCATAATCTACAGCTTTAGTAAAAGAATGTACTGTAGTTTGATATACATCTCCACTTAAAATCTTAGATGTTTGTTTCTTTAGTGTTACCATTGGTAATTCCATTTGAAGAGCGGTCATAACTGTAGGAGCTATCCCTGAACTTTCAATGGTAAAGATTTTAGTTATTCCATGGTTTTCAAAATGTTCTTTAAAGGTCGTTCCTATTTCCTGCATTAATTTAGCATCTACTCCATGGTTTAAGAAAGAATCTACCTTTAATACAGATTCATTTAACGCATGTCCATCTTTTAATATGCGATTTTTTAAAGTTTCCATTATGCCACCTCACTTTTTTCTACTTTTATTTTCTCTACTTTATCTTCTTTTAATACTAAATTTAATATTAAAGCAGTTATAGTTCCTGTAGATATTCCTGATGAGAAAATCATCTTTAATCCTTCTGGTAATTGTGCTATAACATCTGGCCTAAAGGTAACTCCAAGACCTAAAGCTATAGATGTAGCTATTATAAGTAGATTTCTTTCAGTAAGTCTTACTCTACTTAAAGTCTTTATTCCTGCTGCTGCAACAGTTCCAAACATTACTATTCCAACTCCACCAAGAACTGGTTGTGGTATTCCACTTATTAGACCTGCTAGTTTAGGTAAGAAACCTAAAATCACCATAATTATTCCTGCCATAACTGCAACGTGTTTGCTTGCTATCTTTGTTAATGCTATTAATCCTACATTTTGGCTAAAGGTAGTATTTGGGAAAGAACCTACTACTCCACCTAACATACTTCCTATACCATCTGCCAATACACCAGCACCCACACGTTTTTCATCCATGTGTATCTGAGAAGTTTCTCCAATAGCCTTAAGACATCCAACAGTTTCTATAGTAGTTACAAAATATGCTGGAATAAATGCAATTACAGCTTTTATATCAAAGGTTACTCCATATTCAAATATTTTAGGGAAGGAAATCCAACTAGCTTCTTTAATAGCTGTAAAACTCACTAAGTCTAAAGGAATACAAATTATATATCCCGCAACCATCCCAATTAAAATAGATGCACTACTAACCATACCTTTTCCATATCTATTTAAAATCAAGGTAAAAATTAAAACAAACATGGCTATTGATAAATTCTTAATACTACCATAATCTGCAGCTCCAACTCCACCTGCAGCCCAATCAATAGATACTGGTAATAATGTAAGTCCAATCAAACATACCACTGTTCCCGTAACTATTGGCGGAAATAATTTCATAAGAGGTTTAATAAAGTAACTTAAAATAATTTCAAAGAATGCTCCTAAAATAGTAGCTCCAATTATTCCTGGAAGTCCAAGTACTGTTCCTACTGAAATAGCTGGTGAAACGAAGGTAAAGTCTGTACCCATGATACAAGCAACCCTTGAACCTATAACTCCGAAACCTCTAGCTTGAATTATGGTTGCAATACCAGAAGCTAAAATTGTTGCACTTATTAACGTTGTAGTTATTTTTGCATCAAATCCTAATGCACTTGCTATTACTAGAGGCACTACTACTATCCCTCCAAAAGCTGCAAATATATGCTGTAAACCAAATAATATCTTTTTAACTAAAGTTGGGTTATCATCAACACCATAAGTTAATTCAATATCATTAGTTAATAGTTCTTCATTATTCATAAGTTCATCTCCTTTTAGATATTGTTTTAATTTTATCTAAGGATTAGCTACTTCCTTAGATTTATTTAAATCAAAAAATAAAAGCACCTCAATAAAAATTGAGGTGCTGTGATTCATCACTATAATGCCTATAGTTATAATAAAATACAACTCCCCGTAGTCTGCAAATTTATGGTTTGCAGGTAGAAACTTTCGGACCATATTACCGATTATATACGAGTCTTACCAATTGTATTGTCATTATAACACGAACATTTATATTTTACAACCAGCTATTGTTAGGATTTTTTGTAATAATAAGTTTACTGTTACATTGATTGTTCTTTTATATTTTCCACTGATTTTCCTTTTCTTCCTTCAATTATATTTTGGAGATTTTCCCCTGCATTTTTAAATACTATTGATATTGTTAAAAATACAAGAAGAACAATTCCAAGGATTAAGAAATCTTTTCCGACTATTCCATAATTAATTGTATTGGCTGAAATAACTTCTCTTAATAATTCTACACTATAAGTAAATGGCATATATGGATTAATCACTTTAAAGAATTTAGGTACTATCTCTAACGGGAATGTACCTGCACAAGCTGTTAGTTGAAGTATTAATAATACTATTCCTAAAAGTCTTCCTGCATCTCCAAATAGGGATATTAAACATTGAATTATTGCTATAAATACCAATGATAAGAATACTATGGATGCAAAATACATACCTGTACTTGTTGGGGTTAATCCTAGTCCCATTACAACTGCACTTACAAGTAATGCTTGTAATAAACCTATAAATCCAAAGGATAAGTATTTACCTATAACTTTATCAAACTTGGATAAATTAGCATCATCATCAGTTTTAGCTGAGATAACGAAGAACATCATTATTGCACCTATCCATAAAGATAGTGATATAAAGTATGGTGCAAAACCTGTTCCATAGTTAGGCACTTTATTTATTGGTTCATTTTTCATATTTATTGGAGCTGATACAAAGTCACCCATTTCCTCAGAGGAATTTTTAAGTCCGGATTTCATCTCTCCTGCACCATCTTTTAAAGCAGTTGCAAGCTCATTTGACCCTTTATATAACTTATCTACCCCATCTTCTAATTGTGGTACTTTTCCTGTTAACTCTGACACTCCATTATTTAGTTGGTTTTGTCCATCAACCAGTGCATTAGAACCATCTACTAGTTGATTTGAACCATTATATAAAGCTTGTATTCCTCCACTTAAAGCTGGAATATTGCTTCTTAACTGTCCAAGACCGCCATAGATTTCACTAGATCCATTATATAAAGCTTGTATTCCTCCACTTAAAGTTGGAACTTCGCTTCTTAGCTGTCCAAGACCACCATAGATTTCACTAGATCCATTATATAAAGCTTGTATTCCTCCACTTAAGGCTGGAATATTGCTTTTTAATTCTCCAAGACCTGAATTTAAAGCAGCCATATTGTCTGATACTGATTTTAATCCATACCCAAAAGAATCTTTAGTATTTTCATTAAGTCCAGCTTCTAAGGAATTTAATCCTCCACTTATTTTGTTTACTGCTACACCCATGTCATTCACACTATCTGTTAAAGCTACTGTACCTGTTGCAAATCCATTAACCTTACCAGTGTACTCATTTACAGAACCATTAAACTCTCCTAAGTTATCCCCAAATTTCTTAGTTCCTGCTTGTAATTCTTGTATCTGCTTTGGTGTTTCACTAGTTTCTTTGTTTAAAGCTTGTATATTTACAAGTGCAGCTTGAATATTGGGATCTTTTGCTACTTCAGGATTTGAATTAACTGCTGTTATAATATCTTCAGATATATCCTTCATTTTTTCTGAAGATTTATTAACGCCACTTATAAGCTTATCAACTCCACCTTTAACTGATTCTTGATATCCCTTATTTATGGCTGTTGATGATGCTGCTACATCATCACTAGCAGTTTTTAATTTTTCTCCACCTTCTTTTAATTTTTTTACTCTACTTTCTCCATCTTTTAATTTACCATTTAACTTATTAGCTCCATCTTTAAGTAAATTTACATTTGGATAAATTCTTGTATTAAATGCACTATAAAGGCTTTTACTTCCTCCTGTTAATGCACCTGAACCATCATATAGCTTATTTACTCCAGGACTTAAATTTGAAACCTTACTATTTGCTTCTGATAGTCCATTTGTCACTTGCTGTGAACCATCATATAACTTATCTACTCCAGAACCTAAGGCTGGAACCTTACTATTCACTTCTGATAGTCCATTTGTCACTTGTTGTGAACCAGAATATAACTTATCTACACCTAAACCTAAAGTTGGCACCTTACTATTCACTTCTGATAAGCCATTATTTATTGACTTTATTCCAGAGTTAAGAGCACCTTGTCCATCTTTTAATTGTGCTGAACCATCTCCAAGTTTATTAGCACCTTCCGCTAGCATAGGTACCTTTTCATTTAGTTCACCAATTCCATTATAAAGTTTTTCACTTCCATCAGCTGCCTTTATAAATCCATCTTTTGCTTCATATAACTTATCAAAAGCAACAGTGACATAGTTGTTTGAAATTGTTCCTACAATTTCTTCTTTTAGTAATTTTTCAACCTGTGAATTGATTTGAGCTGCTAAAAAGTTTTTCTTTTCGTTACAAACAAATTGTAAATCTGCTACCTGAGGCTTACCTTCTTTTGCAGCCACAACACTTTCTGAAAAATCTTCTGGAATTACAAATTTAGCATAATACCCTTGTTTTTCTAAACCTTCATTGGCTTTTTCATTGCTAGTGAAATCCCAGCCAACCTCTTCATTTCCCTTTAGGTTTTCTACAATGTCTTCACCGTAGTTCACCTGTTCTCCATCAAGTAAGGCACCACCATCCTCATTAACTACGGCTATGGTCATATCCTGAATTCGCGCATAAGGATCCCAAAATGCATCTAAGTACAACAATGAGTATAGTAATGGTACTATAATAATTGCAATAACCGATACTCTTATGAATCTGTTCTTAAAAATGCTTTTTATATCCTTACCGGCAATTTTTAAAAAGTTCACACTATCACCTTCTTTAATTTTTTATACTTTACAGTCAATATTATATATATACTATTTTTGCACTGACTAGTCAATATTATTAAAGAATATTTTTACTGTTATCCTTTTCAAAAACATTAAAAAAGAGCTTTCTAACTTGCTATTCTTCTAGTTAGAAAACTCTTCTATTAAAATTGTATATTATTTTTTATTTATATTTCATATCTCATATCTCAAGATAACCTTATGTCATAGTTAATGTAATCCATAAATTTTTCTACTACTTCATCATGATTATAATTATCATTATTTATAATTTCATAGAGTGCAGATGAAAATAATACCCCTATAAAGCAGTAACTTAATATATCTGAATCTTCGCCAGAAATATTTCTACTCTTTGTAATTCCTTCTAAAAATTTAGAATTCATATTAATTAAGTTCATTACCTGCTCTCTTATTTCTTCATGACGTTCCTTTTGTCCCCATACCTGACTCATTATTACTCTAAATAAATCCTTATTAATATACACATATTTTAACTGAACCCTAGCAGATTCCTTCAATCTTTCTATAGAGTCACTTATTTCTTTTATGGATTCTTCAACTTCACTGTTTATTAAATCAATTCCTGTCTGTACGACAAAATAAAATAATTCCTCTTTACTTTTAAAGTGATAATATAAAGTTCCCTTTGCAACTCCAGCTTCGCTTGCTACTTCATCCATAGTGGCACTCTCGTAACCATTGCTTGAAAATACTTTTATCGCGGCCTCAAAAATAATTTTTCTAGTCTTATTCATAATATACGCTTCTATTCATCATGATATGAAGCAACACAACTCCTTATAATTTATATTTTATCTTTTAGTGATATAAACATTATTATATCATAATATTTATATACTACTAAATAATAAACTAAAATAAAATTTCTAATAATGATTTTAGGAGTCACATTAATTGTATATGTCCGAAAATTCTATATTACATTTTTCTACCTTTGAACTTATCATTTCACTTTTATGAGGCACATGGTCTTTTTCACCCTCCTCCATTTCTACAATCCTTATTGGAAGATAAAATGTAAATTTAGTACCTTCCCCAACCTTACTTGTCACATTAATGTTACCACCATGCATTTCGATTAAGGATTTAACCAGTGATAATCCAATTCCACTACCTTCATATCTTCTTTCTGAGATATCATCCACTTGAATAAATCTATTAAATACTAAATCTACCTTTTCATTTTCTATTCCTTCTCCATTATCCATAACTGATATAAAGACTTTTCCGTCTTCGATACCTAAATATACTTCAATTCTTCCATTTACCTTTGTATACTTAATTGCATTGGATAATAAATTAAGCATTATTCTCTCAATTTTGTCTGGATCACAAGCAATTATTTCTTCTTCAATTTCTGTATCAAATATTAACTCAATTCCTTTATTTTCCACATACTGAGCTACAGAAATAGTAATATCCTCTACCACATTAACAATATTATGATTTTCAAGTTGTAATTTATAATATCCTGCATCTATCTTAGTTATATCTATTAGATTATTAACAAGCCTTAATAATCTATAAGAATTTTGTTTAATAGAATTCATGTATCTTTTTAAAGCCACGCCTTTGTCAGCACTAATACGCTCTTTTTCTATATTACTATTTATAAGTTGCATAGTTGTAAGAATAATATTTAAAGGAGTTTTAAATTCATGAGATATATTTGAGAAAAACTCACCTTTAATTTTCTCTAATTTTATTGCTTCCTCATAATTTTTTCTTTGCTCTTCTAACTGATGCTGCTCTGTTACATCCTTACCTGTACATATAGATATTCCTCTACTTTTTAAATATCTACTATTCCATTGAATCCACTTTGAATCTCCACTTTTGCACATAAGTCTAATCTTAAAACTCATTATCTTTTCTTCTGTTTTTAATTTTTTTATAAATTCATTCTTTAATTCTAAATCCTCTGGGTGAATTATATCTGTCCACTTCATCTTTAAAAGTTCCTCTTTGCTCCATCCTAAAGTCTTTTCCCACCCTGAATTTAACTTTCTATGTTTATCATTATCACCAATTATAACCATTAAATCAATGGCTGTATCTAAAAATAATTGTAATTCACTTTCTGTTTCCATACGTTTTTTAAGTTCTAATTTAATCTCTTTAGATAAACTATGATTTTTTATTATTACCGCAATTTGATTACATAAGATTCTTATGAACTTTTCATTACTTGATTTTGCATCATCCATTTTACTATATAAAAAATTTACAGCTCCTATAATCTTATTGTTGTATTCTAGCTTATAAACTCCAACAAATTTTACACCCTTTTTTTCTAATATATCTTTATTAGGATAGTTTTTTCTATCACATAAGAGTTTTATTCCCTCTGCTCCTTCTTCTTTAAAAAATCCCTCCAACTCTTCATAAGTTATTGGAAGTTCTATATTATCAATATCTCTTTCATTATACTTTCCTAGATAACATTTACAATTAAGTTTATCTTCCTTATCGTCATAAGTCCATATATTTATATCATCCACACCTAATTTTTGGATAATATCTTCTTTAAAATTATCAAATCTTCCACTACTTTCATTATAACCATTGCTTACTACTTCATTTAAAGCATAAAATTGCTTATGGCTATCCAACAATTCTGATTCTATCTTCTTGTTAAAAGTTATATCCCTTGAAACACCAATTATATACTTTACGTCTCCATATTGGTCTAATATTGGAGCCTTATAAGTTTCAAGCCAAATATCACCTTCTGAGTTATGAATCACTCTTTCATATAGTATTGGTCTTTTGTCAACAATTACTTCATGATCTGTTTCACTTGAATAATCACATTGGTCTTCATCACAAAAGTTCCAGTCATAAGCTCCTATAACCCTCTCCTTATCAACATCCAAGTTTTTTACATATTGAGTATTTGCATATATATATTTGCCCTCAACATCCTTCATCCACATGCTATAGGGTAGATTGTCTACAAGTATTTCTAAATCTTTTTTACTATATATTCCTTTTTCTTTTAACGTAACAAAAAAAGCTGACTCTCCGTACCACATCCCTTTGTTAACATTTACATCACAGTGAATTTTGCCTAACCCTTGTAAAGAAAGCGTATACTCTATAACTCTATTAGTATACATTTCAAAATTACATATAAGTTCCCTTAGTATATCCCTATCTTGTTGTAAAGCTATGTCTCTATAAGATTTTTGTAAGTCTTTTTCATTTAATTCAAACCGTTCTATTAACTTAGAGTTTGCAAATAGAACTTTTTCTTTACTATCAACTATTAATATCATATCATCCAGACTATTAAAAACCTGTTCCATAAACTTCCATCTCCCTTATTATATCTTTCTTCACTGCACTGAAATTATTATAAAAGTTAATTTTTATAGCTTTTTCATATATGTATATTTATTTATATTATATCTCCATATTTCTCTACAAGTGTATATTCACACTACCAATTATACATTTTAAAGTAATATATTACAATATATAGTAACAAATTAATGACATGAATTATTATATATTGGATTATTTTGTAGTATTTTATCTTTTAAATTGCTTATTTCCTTATAAATTAGAGAAAACAAGAGTAATTTATATCTATTTTACTCTAATCAGATTATATGGCACTTTTAAACAATACCATTTAAGTCAGTACTAGTGTATCATGTAATTAAGACACTATAACTGATAAGATGAGGTGATGAAATGGAGTTAGAATTAAACTCAAAGGAACCTATATATATTCAGATAAAAAATTACATGAAAATGAAAATTGTTTCTGGAGAACTTAAAAAGGGGGAGAGATTATTGTCTGTTAGGGATTATGCCAGTGAACTCAAAGTTAACCCAAACACTATATTAAGAGTTTATTCTGAGCTTGAAAATGAAGGATTAATAAATACTCAAAGGGGTATCGGAAAATTTTTAACAGAGGATGAAACTATAATAGATAATCTAAGAAAAGAATATTCTAAAGAATTACTAAGGGATTTTATCCACAAAAGTAAAACCTTAGGGTTTTCTAAAGAAGAAATTTTAGAACTAATTATGAATATGTATGAGGAGGAATAATCTTGAAGAATGACGCAACTACCATAGTAACTAAAGATGAACTTTTAAATAATGTTGATTTAAACACATTCAGTGATAATGTACTAGAAATAACTACTCTATCCAAAAATTTTGGAGCCAAGCATATTTTAAATGAGATAAGTTTTAACTTGAAAAAAGGAAAAGTTCTTGGAATCCTTGGACCAAACGGTCAAGGAAAAACAACCTTGTTAAATGTTATATCTGGACTCTTTAAACCCACTCTAGGAACTGTAACTATTAACGGCATGTCAGTTGGAAGGGAAACTAAACAGTTTGTTTCATACCTACAGGAAAAAGATTATCTATTTAAGTGGATGAAGGTAAATGATGCTCTTAAGTTTTATAAAGATTTCTTTTATGATTTTAATGAATCTAAAGCTTTAAGCTTATTAAAATTTATGAATATCCAAACAGATGCAAAACTTAAATCATTATCTAAAGGAATGTTAGAAAAGGTTGCTCTTAGCCTAACCTTAAGTAGAAATTGTAACTTATATATCCTTGATGAACCTATTTCTGGAGTTGATATTATAAGTAGAGATAAGATAATTAATGCAATTATAGATAATTTAGATAGTAATGCTTCAATGATAATTACAACTCATTATGTAGGAGAACTTGAGCAGATTTTTGATGAAGTAATATTTTTAGGTGATGGCTCAATAATTGAAAAAGGTGATGCAGAGGAGTTACGTATAAAGTATGGTACGTCTATAGACAAAATATATAGAAAGGTATTTGCAGAATAGGTGAATATTATGGAAAATAAAATAATTAAAAATAAATCAATTAAAATGAAAAACATTTTTAGTATAGCTAAATATTCTTTTAGAACCCTGAGAATTATGTATTTAATAGAAGCTATTATCCTAGTTTTAGCTCTTGGGTCAAGTTCATTTTTGTCTAAGTTCACTCAAGGATTAGATCTAATACCAGCTGTTTCAATTCTTATCGCTACGAATTTCATAGCTCATATCATAATATTTTCTATGCAATTATCAAAGGAATATGGGCGACTTTTATTTTTAGCTCCTATATCTGGTATAGATTTTATTCTAGGTAATCTTTTAGAATTAATTTTTATAAATCTTTTTATTACTACAATTGTAGCTTTAGGTGCTATGGTTAACTCTGGCAATTTTCCATCCATAGTTCTTAATATTTCATTATCTATGTCCTTAGGTACTATTATAAGTTATTTAATTATAACTGCATTAATCGCAATACTAGGTTCCTATATTAGAAGTACTGCTTTATGTGTATTAGCCGTAATAGGTGCTAGTATTGTTGGAAATATTATTTACTCCTTTATAGCTAATTTAATATTATACTTTTTACCTTATATGTATATGACCATAGGTAAATATGGAGCTATTGAATTAGATATATTTGCAATAATTATAGATATATTAGCCCTAATTATACTTCAAATAGTTGCTGCCAATAGAATAGACAAAAAACTAGATATAATTTAATTAATTTATTAAAATAGAGGTGTTTTTTATGAAGAAGAAACTTTTTATTATAATTCCTACTCTAATCCTTACGACTACTCTTCTTGTGGGTTGTAATGTAGAGTTTGGTGTGAAATCTCGACCTAAGAATAGTAATTCAGTGAATTTTAATAATGATAAATTATTTGGAAATCTAGGTACAGACTTTCTAGATAATTTAGATGATATTAGTAATAACTTTGATAACTTTGATAACTTTGATGATAATGGAAATTTGACCACCTATGATGAAGACATATCCAAAACCATTCCTATGAAAAATATAGAAGATATAGATATTGAAATCCATGCTTCTAATGTAAATATTAACTCTGTTGACAGTTCAGATTTTACTATAACTTGCAGGGGATCTAGTTCCTTTGTAGATAAAACCACAATTGATGTTATAGGAAATACCCTCAACATTAAAGAACATGGTTTAAATTCTTCTATAAACTTAGGATTTTTTAATAAATCTACATCTAGAGAAATTACTATTAATATTCCTAAAGATTTTAATAAGGATTTAGAATTACATGGTGGTGCTGGTAACATTTCTATTAATGGAATAAATATTAATAAATTAAAGGTTGAAGGTGGTGCTGGAAATCTTACCTTGAAAGATATAGTTTTTCAAGATCTAAAGCTTGAACAAGGAGTTGGAAATACAACCATAGATCTTTCTAGCAAATGTGGTGATATAGATATTGATGGTGGTGTAGGTAATCTTTCCATTATCTTTGCTGAAGTTGGAGGAGACTTAACTTATGATGGTGGTGTAGGTAAAACTGTTATATCTATTCCAAATAACTCTCCTGTAAAGCTAGATACTTCTACTGGTATAGGTAGCATAGATATAAATGCCAAAACTTCTGGTGAAGATATATACACCTTTGATCTAAATGTAGGAGTAGGTAATCTGATTGTAAACTAACTAATTTATCATAAAATAACTTAGTGTGAAAAAATATTGAGCAAGTACTTATATTATTAAGGCTAAAGCGCTTCGTAATATTAAAGTACATGCTCAATATTTTATATAAGATTATTTATATATTTTTATAAAAGTCCTTTGTATTATATTGTAGACAGAATTTATTCTAAGTATATAGATTTATAAAATAATTCTACATACCTATAACAGTAAGGCCTACTGCAATTATCACTCCTGAGTATAATAAATCTATTATACAGTATCCCATAATATCCTTTGCTCCTAGACCTGCTATTCCAAGTGCTGGCAAAGCCCAGAATGGTTGAATCATATTTGTCCACGCATCTCCCCAAGCAATTGACATTGCTGTTTTAGCTGTGCTTACTCCAAGTTCTGCTCCAGCTGGCATCATGATAGGCGCTTGTACAGCCCATTGTCCACCACCAGATGGTACAAAGAAATTAACTAATCCTGCACTTAAAAATGAGAACATTGGGAATGTAACTTTATTTGAAATAGTTACAAACACATTTGACATTAACACAGCTAAAGATATCCCCTCTGCATTTGCTCCTGTCATCATTCCCATTATACCTGCATAAAATGGAAACTGAAGTAATATAGGACCAGCTCCTTTAGCGCCATCCATTAGAGCATTTATAAATCGCTTAGGAGTTCCATGTAGCAAAATACCTAAAAATAAAAATATAAAGTTTACTATGTTAAGGTTTAAATTAAATCCTGAAGTAATAAAATAATATATTATATAGGTAAATCCCATTATTGAAATTAACCAAGTAACTATCTTACTATTTTCTAACTTATCAGCTGGAGTCATATTTTCTTTTGGCATCTCTACAAGCACTTCTTCATCCTCTAATAATCCTTTATCTATAACTACAACACTGCCCTTATCTGGGTGCATAGCTCTATTTATAAGTGGTAGAGTTACTACTAAAACGCCTACTATAACTAGATTAAATATTGAAAATATAGTCTCACTAGTTGGTACTCCCGCAGCACTTACTGCTCCTGCTGTAGCTTTAACTAAAGATTCTCCACCAGTAGCAAGAGTCAATGGAATTGATGCTGATAGTCCAGCATGCCATAATAAGAAACCTGAATAAGCTGAAGCTATTAGAAGTCTATAGTCAACACCATCTACTTCCTTTGCAAGTTCTTTTGCAAATATTGCTCCTATAACTAATCCAAATCCCCAGTTTAATATACATGCTATAGAAGATACAAAAGTAACTAATAAGATTGCTTGGGTTGGTGTTTTGGGGATTCTAGCTAGTTTCTTTGTAATTTTTTTAAATGCTGGTGCACTAGCTAAGGTATGACCAAAAACAAGAACCAATGCCATTTGCATTGCAAATGCTAATAAACTCCAAAATCCATTTGTCCAATGAATAATCATAGATAATGGAGATTGTCCTGTGAATAAAACACCTGAAATAAAGATTATGAAAGTTAAAATGATACAAAATAAAAATGGATCTGGTAGGTAATTTTGAACTAATTTAACACAACCATTTGTAAATTTTTTAAACATTTTCTTTCCCCCTTAATAAATATATGGATTTCTTTATATCAGCAAATAGTTATATTTTTTATGTAGCTATTTGTTGCTATCAATTATATTGCTTTCATTTGAATAGTTAAATTTTTAACTATATTGGTTGTACCATATTTTTATACATGAAGATTATTCTACTTCAACACATGTATACTCAATTCATGTTTAGTATACCATATTTTCAATATTTTTTAAATATATATATTACTTTTTTTAGATTTTATTACTTAATAATACATATATAATACTTTTTTCATACATTTTAATCTATGGTTCTTTATTTTATTAGTACATGGAGTGAGTACATTCTATTACTATATTTTTCAATAGAATCACTTAAATTTATTAGTAAATCGAAAAATTAAATATCCATTAAATTCATTAAATATTATTTTGTAATTTGAGTAAACTATATAGAAAATAGAATTAAATTTTACTTTTATTTTTTATAATGAGTTCTAATATATTACACTAAAGTTCATTTGAAATAATTTTATGGGAGGAGATTTTTATGAATAAAATAGGTGATGAAGTTAAAGAAGGTATGAATAAAGTTACTAGTGAAGTTAAGGATATGTATACTGAAGTTAAAATTCAGTATGGTGAAAAAAAGGAAGATATTAAAGAATTTATTTCAAATAAGAAATTTGTTCACGACCTTAAAAATCAAATGAAAGATGAAGTTAGAGAAGAAGGTCAATTAGCTAAAAACCTGTATAATAAAGCTATGGTTGGAGGAAAAACAATAGCTAAAGAATTAAAAAATGATGTGAAAAATCAAATGAAAAACTAATAAACATGAAAATTAATTTAGGTCTATATTGATATAACTACTTTATATATCAATATAGACCTAAAAAATTCCTACTAATTATTTTTTTACTTCTTGAAGAATTTCTTCTATTTCACTAATACATCCTCCACAAACAGTTCCTGCTCCTGTAGCTTCCATTATATCATCTACTGTCTTAGCACCATCTTCAATGGCTTTCTTTATAGTATTATAGTCTACATCTTGACAAGTACATATAATTCTATTTTCTGACATTTATTCTTCCTCCTTAATATAGACATATATGATTAACATAATTAATCATATATAATGTAATTATTCTATAATAGTATTACTATAAATTACATTTCAATACACTATATTTTTAGATTTTAGATTTACAGCTAATGAAATTGTTTGTAACATTAAAATATATTATTTATTTGATTCAATTAAACTCTCAATAACACATTTACATTTTCCACATGCTGTTCCTGCCCCTGTAGTTACACCTACTTTTTCTACAGTAGTATCTCCATTTTGTATTGCTTTTACCACCTCTTCAGTACAAACATTTCTACATGTGCATACATCGCCTAATATTTTTTCAATTCTTTCAATACATCCTCCACAAACATCTCCTGCTCCTGTAGCAGCTTGAATATCTTCTACTGATCTAGCCCCTTGAGCCATAGCCTCTCTTACTTGAGCATAAGTAACCCCATTACATAAACATACGATTTGTTCTAGTGACATTTCATATTCCTCCTTAAATCTCTTATTTATATATTTCCATTATAACCTAATAGTTTTTATTAATCAATATTTATTATTATATATTTACTATTCGTGTTCCATGGTTGATATACCCACACTTCTATTCTTTGTTATTTTAAATAATATATTCAGTATAGAATATATTTGCGTCTGCCGGAAATTTAAAGAGTTTTTCCTTTCTATTCATTGACAACCTTTCTCAACTATGATAAAGTATGGATTGTTGAAATATAATAGTATATGAATGATATTGGTTTCAAAGGAAGATGGATGAAATTTCCACACAGTACCGCTACTGTAATTAGGGAGTATTAATTATTTATACCACTGAACTTTTGTTTGGGAAGGTTAATTAATATAATGATCTATAAGTCAGGATACTTACCAATATTAAAAATATCGATACTCTTCGAGTAAAGAGTGATATTCGCCATGACAACTATGCTTTTGTCTATGGTTTTATCAAGAGTATCCTTATATTCATACAAATTATAATATTTAACTGATTATAATTATAATGTTAAAGGAGAATTACAATGAAACATTTTAAAAAAATTACTTCACTTCTATTGAGCGTATTACTTATCCTTAGTCTAGTAGGTTGTAGTAATAGCAAATCTGATAAAAACACTTCTACTGAGAAATCTAATCCACCTCAAAATGAAATTAAAGATTCTCATTATCCAGTAACAATTGAAACTTATAACTTCAAAAAAGAACCTATAAAACTAACTTTTGATAAAGCGCCAGAAAAAGTTTTTGCTGTATATCAAAACTCTATAGAAACCCTTCTTGCTTTAGGTCTTGAAGATAAAATAGTGGCTGCTGCTGGTCTCGACCATCCTGTAAAGGAAGAATATAAAGCTGCTTTTGAAAAAATTAATTATTTAAAGGAATTTACTCCTTCAAAAGAAACTGTGGTTATATCTGAACCAGACTTCATTGTTGGTTGGTATTCACTTTTTAAGGATAAAAATCTTGGTGATGTATCTTATTGGAATGATAATGGCACTAATACATATATATCTTTAAATAGTGGTATCGCTATAGAAAAAACTATTGATAATGAAATTACTGACATTTTAAACTTAGGAAAAATTTTCAATGTTGAAGATAAAGCACAAGCTCTAGTGAATAAAATTACTGAGTCCGTTGAAAATACTGCTAATTCAGTTAAAAATAAAGATAAACAAAATACTTTAGTTGTAGAATTCTTTGATGATAAAATCAGTACTTATGGAGCTAATACTTTAGCTGGTGATATGATAACAAAACTTGGAGCTAATTTATTAAATCCCGAAGGAAACAGTATTGGCAAAGAAGATTTAATAACTCTTAACCCTGATTGTATATTTGTAGTTTATATGGATAGAGGCGATGAAAACATTCCTCAACAAGAAGTAGATAAAATTTTAAAAGATGAATCTCTTCAAACACTTTCAGCTATTAAAAATAAAAAAGTATATCCTATATCTTTAGGAGAAATGTATTCTAGTGGCATCAGAACTATAGATGGAATAAATACTTTCTCTGAAGGTTTATATGGAACTTTAGGTAAGTAGTAATTATGATGATTAAAAATAAAAATTTATACGGAACTAGATATTCTAATATTTTTAAGAGAATGCCTATTTATATAGGTACTTCTCTTGTTCTTTTAATAATACTTATTCTTTCAATAGGACTAGCTGTTACTATTGGCTCAGTAAATATATCCATGAAAGAAGTATATGGGATTATTCTTTATAAACTTTTTAATATAGGTGAGCTCTCTACAAGTGCTGCTAAAACAGATGTTATATGGTTGATTAGAATGCCTAGAACAGTTTTAGCTATAGCCGTTGGAATGGGATTATCCGTAATTGGAATTGTAATGCAAGCCATTGTTAAAAACCCGTTAGCCGACCCCTATATTTTAGGAATATCTTCTGGAGCATCCCTTGGGGCTACTTTAGCAATTCTACTCGGCATTGGCGCAAGTTTAGGTAGCAGTTATATTGGAATAATGGGATTTATAGGCGCTTTTTCTATCTCAATGCTAGTTTTAATGCTTTCTAATATAGGTGGAAGAACGAATTCTGTAAAATTACTTCTTTCCGGAATGGCTCTCAGCTCTGTATGTAGTGCATTTTCAAGCTTTATAGTTTATATTACCAATGATTCTCAAGGAATGAAAAATATTAGCTTTTGGCTTATGGGTAGTTTGGCTGGTGCTAATTGGAATGAAATTTCTTTTATACTTCCTATTATTTTTATAGGAACATTATTCTTTATGACCCAATATAGAACTCTAAACCTAATGCTTTTAGGTGATGAAGTATCTGTTACTTTAGGTACTGATTTACATAAATTTAGAATCATTTATTTAATTATTACTTCTTTAATGATTGGTGTAATAGTATATTCCTCAGGTATGATTGGATTTATTGGACTTATAATCCCCCATATAGTTAGAATACTATTTGGTACAGATCATAAAAAAATAATTCCTATAGGCGCTATACTAGGTGCAATATTTCTAATTTGGGCAGATGTACTATCTAGAATTATAATAAAAGGCACCGAGGTTCCAATTGGTATATTAATTTCTATGATAGGTGCACCTTGCTTTGTATGGCTTATGATAAAAAAATCCTATGGATTTGGAGGTAGCAATTAATGCATATTTCAACAGAGAATATAAAAGTTAAAATTGGCGATACTGATATTCTAAAGGGTATTAATATTAATGCTAATAATAAAGAATTCATAGGAATTATTGGACCAAATGGTAGTGGTAAGTCTACCTTATTAAAGTGTATCTATAGAAACTTAAAACCCAATAGTGGCATAATAAAATTAGATGATATTGACTTAAGTAAAATTACAGTAAGAGAAAGCTCTAAAAAATTAGCTGTTCTTTCTCAACATAATAATTATAATTTTGATTTTTCTGTAAAAGATATATTACTCATGGGTAGGTCTCCACATAAAAAATTTTTAGATAGAGATACAAAAGAGGACTACGATATAATTTATGATGCCTTAGATAAAGTAGGAATGGTAAATTTTATAAATAGAAGCTTTTTAACTCTTTCCGGTGGTGAACAACAACGTATTATTCTTGCTAGAGCATTAGCACAACAAACTGAATGTTTGATCTTGGATGAGCCAACTAATCATTTAGATATAAAATATCAAATTCAGCTTATGAGTATTGTAAAAAATCTTAACATAGAAGTAGTGGCTGCAATTCATGATTTAAATATTGCAGCAATGTATTGTGACAAACTTTACGTTTTAAAAGAAGGTATAATCGTTGCTTATGGTACACCTAAAGAAATTCTTACTTCTAAGTTAATTAAAGATGTTTATGGAGTTGATTCAGTGATTATAGAAAATCCTACAACTACTTTATTAAATATTTGTTATAACCCTATGTAACAATAAAGGGTATCTCCAAAACTTGAGATACCCTTTATTTTATCCATAATTTATTTCATTATCATGGTTTAATAAATATTTCTATTTACTTACTTTGAAGTGATTAATTAATTGTGATAAATCATGACAAGATTGTGATAATTCTTCAGAGTGTTGTGCTATACTTCCAAATACAACGCTTTGTTCATCTATAGAAGCACTAACTTCTTCAACGGTAGATGCATTCTGTTGTGCATTATTTGAAATGTCTTCTACTCCACCTAAGATATTTCCACTATAGTTATTAATATCTTCTGTTCTATGACTTGTTTCTCTTATTAATTCAACTATTTCTTGTAACTCATCATTAATAGAATTAAAAGATTGTTCTGTACTTAATACAGCACTTGCAGTTTCTTTGTTTATATCATTAGCATAAAGTATTGCACTTTTCACATTATTAGTTTCTTTATTTATATTAGTTAAAGATTCCTTAATCTTATTTGTTGCATCACTAGATTGCTCTGCTAATTTTCTAACTTCTTCTGCTACCACAGCAAATCCTTTTCCAGCATCTCCAGCTCTGGCTGCTTCTATACTTGCATTAAGGGCTAGTAAGTTAGTTTGATCAGATATATTAGTTATCATATCGATAACCTTATCTATTTCTTGTAGCTTGTAAACTAATCCCTGGAATATGTCATTTACCTTATTAAGTTCAGTAGTGTTTTCATTAATTTTTATATTTAAATTACTTACATTTTCTAAGCCTAATTCCGATGCTGCTGTAGAAGAATTGGATAGTTCATTCATTTTATTGATAATATTATTAATATCTTCAATGGATTCATTAAGTTTTTCTACCTTGTCTACTATGCCTACAATAGTCTCTGCTTGATTTGAGGTATCTCTAGCTATTTCTGCAACTGCAGCATTTATCTCTTCTGTTGAAGCTGTAGTTTCTTCTGATATAGCACTTAGATTTTCACTAGCACTATTGATTTGATATATAGATTTTTGTACATTAGATACTATATTATTAATATCCTTAACCATGCTATTAAAGTTATTAGTTACTTGTCCAATTTCATCCTTCAATTTAGATTTTATATCTACTGTTAAATCACCTTCTGCTACTAACTTTGCTTCCTTGGATAACTTAACTAAAGGATTAGATATTCTTTTTATAAGTATAAACAATATTATAGCTAATACTAGCATCACTACAAAAGTTATAGCCATAGTAAAATTATTAATTTCAATTATACTAGCTTGCATATCTTTCTCACTATATACAGCTCCTACTTTCCAATTGAAGTTTGGTATAGTATAGTAATATACTTCTAAATCTTCCTTACCTTCATTAAATTTATAAGAACCTGATTCTGATTTGAAAATCTCACCAAACATAGGTTGCTCTTTTAGGTTTTCATTAATTAATTTTGGATGGTATAGTGCAACTCCTTCATTGCTAACTAAAAATGCATAACCTTTGTATCCTACATTATGCTCTTTAACATTGTTTAAAGAGTTTTCTAGAGATAAGTCAACAGCTAATACTCCCTTTACTTTTCCATTTTCAACTATAGCTTTTGCTGCTGTAATTACTGGAACATTATTGTCGGCATCAATATATGGTTCTGTCCATATTACATCTTCTGGGCTTCCTGATGCCTCTATATACCATTCTCTTTGGGTTACATCATAGTCTGCTGGCACTTCCCATGTAGGTTCTGCAAGCATACTTTTATCTTGAAATCCTACATATATGCTTAATATCTGTGAGTTAGATTCAGTATAATTCTTAAATAATGATGATACCTCTTCTAAAGCTACAGAATCCTTAAGCACTTCCTTATTAAAAGCACTTTCTTCTCCAATTAATTTTAAATCTTTTTCATACTGTAATAGCTCCTTTTCAAAGGACTTTCCTAATTCCGCTACTACTGTAGTTCCTCTTTCACTTGTATCTTCTTTAAGATTTTGTTTCATTATTATAGTAGTTGTTAATTGAGTTGTTAACATTCCAACTAACACTATGCCTACTATAAACACAGTCATTTTAGTTCCTAAACGCTTAAACTTAAACATAATTCTCCCCCTATAATTAATTCCAGTCTTACATATAAGTCATTGCTTACTCAACACATGCAATTTTACTTTTTATATATTATTTTTTCTACAAGCATATATTTCATATCCATCTCCTTTCTTAGTCTAATTTTAAACTTCTTCAATATTCTATAATATATAACTATATTAAAATTAAATAGTAATCTTATTAATAAAAATATATAATTTATTTGTTTATTAAAGGTTACACAATTATAATCGTATCAACGAAATTATAATAAACACTTTAGTAAAAAAAACATCCTATGTATACGCAAAAAAACTATTAATATGTAGAATATTAACAGTTTTTGTGATATATTAATTATTTTTCCCAAATTTCTTCTATAAGTTTATTTACTTCTTTGTTAGCCTCTTCTATAGCTTCTCTTCTTTCTTCTTCAGTAAAACCTGTTCCATCCACTAATAGTTCCTCAAATTTCTTAATTCCTATATACTTCATTATATCTCTTACATAATCAAGTCCTTTATTAAAAATAGACCTTAACATCCATGGAATAGATGCCCCTGATGATTGGATATATACCATAGCCCTTGGTTTGTCATTTAATAGTCCTTCCATTTTGTTTTCTGATATTTTTATAGTTTTTCCATCCATAACTATACAATCAATATATTCCTTTAATGGAGCTGGAAAGGAAAGACTCCACATTGGTGCTGCTATTACATATAAGTCAGCTTCTTTGAATTGATCCACAAGTTTTACAATTTTATGAACTTCTTCTTGTTGTTTTTCATTCAACTTACTAAAATCTTCTTCCTTAATCATACAATTTCTTTTTTCAAAGTATTCATACTCAAGTCTAGGTATGTGACACTGATAAAGGTCTAATTCTTCTAGAATAAACTCCTTATGCTTTTCTAAAAATTTATTTACAAATGCTCTACCTACTGTTTTACTAGCAGATAACTCTTCCGGTTTAGAGTTTACAGTTATATACAATAACTTTTTCATAAATTTCACCTCTATAATTATTAATAATGCTATTCTTTGCTTTAAAGCTTAAAATATTCATAACTATTTAGGAGAATATAAAAAAATACAAGGATACTTCAAATATACTTTGAAATATCCCTGTAAACTACATTTTTGATAAGTCAGCAGATGGACCAAACATTTCATAATTTATATAATCCTCTGACACTCCCATTGCCTTTAAGGCATCATATATCATTTTCATAAATCCTAAAGGTCCACAGAAATAAAATTCTTCATCCTTTGATAGATTTTTTTCAATCCATTCCTTAGTTAAATATCCTTCAAATTGATAATCTTCTCCAAGTTTATCATTGTCTAATGGCTTACTATAGAAAAATTCTACGTCTACATTATCATATTTTTTAGCTAAATCCCTTAGCTCATTTTTAAAAGTATGAACATTTGAATTTATAACTGCTTGAATAAATTTTACCTTTCGTCCTTCTTCTATAGCCTTATAAAGCATAGACATCATAGGCGTTATTCCAATTCCACCACTTATAAGCACTAAGGGTTTACTGTTATCCTTTAATATAAATTCACCTAATGGTTCTGTTATTTCTACTTCATCATTTACATTTATATTGTCATGAAGATATCTGGAAATTAATCCTTTATCTTCTCTCTTAACACTTATTCTATAAAAATCTTCTCCTGGCTTCATAGACAAGGAATATTGTCTAACCTCACTAGATTTATCCCCTTCAGTTATTGGTTTTATAGAAATAAATTGTCCAGCCTTATGTGTTTTTAAAACTTTTTTATCTATAGAAGTTAAATAAAAAGATGTAACTACATCATTTTCTTTCACCTTATTAAGTACTTTAAATTTACTAAATAAATTACTTTCCTTCAATTCTTCAAACATCTCTGATCCCACGCCACAGACTGGACAAACAAAATCACTTGGTAATTTTTCACCTTCATATATGTATCCACATACTTTGCAAATAAATTTTTTCATGTTGAATTCCTCCATATATACCCTATATTATAACTGTAATTTTCCTTATAGCTATATACTTATAGTATTACTAACTCATAAATTAGTCAATAATAGCTATTATTAAACAATAACTTCAACATCGCATTCCTTTGCAATATCAGTATATAAATCCAATACTTTATCTGCCTTATAAAAACATGGAAATTTTTTATTATAGTTACCCCATATAGTAAATGGGTATTTTGTGAAATATGCAGTACAGAATAGAACTTCTCTAGTACTTAATCTAGTTATAAATGGTATGATGTCTTTTGTTAACCTAAAATAAATTGTGTCTCCCTGTAAAGTATCCTTAATACTTTCCATTATTTCTTTATCTTTTTCTTCCAATAACCCTATTAGTCTTTCCTTATCTTCTTTTTCTAAAGTAGAAAAATATAAATCTACAAAAGAGTTATCATCACCATTTAATATTATAACTTCCTCCATAAATTTAATTATATTTTCTTCAGCTTCCTCTAAAGTTTTGCTTTTTAACATTGCACTCTTATAATTATTAAATCCTTCATTAATGTTGTTAAATCTTATATTAACTATTTCTTTAAACTTATTCTCATTTACTGGATGTAATAAATTATTCATCTTAATCCCCTTCTATAATATGAGTTTCACTCACAAATAAGTATTATGTAATTATATCTAAAATATATTCATAATAATATGATTATTATATAAGTACTAATTTATAATAGTTTTAATATACTTTATATGAACTCTAAATTTAAATTCTATAGCATTAAGGAGGTGAAAATATGTCAAATATATATACCATTAAATTAAAACCATTAATAATTAGTTTAATACTCAGTTTAGGAACCGGATTTCTCTCTTCACTACTTACAAGAAATAGTAGAGAAGTTTATGCTAATCTTATAAAGCCTGATTTAGCTCCTCCAGCTATTGTCTTTCCAATTGTGTGGACTATTCTTTTTATACTTATGGGTATTTCTGCCTATATAGTTTATGAATCAAATTCTCCATATAAAGAATATAGTCTTAAACTTTATACAGTTCAACTGATAGTCAACTTCTTTTGGTCTATAATATTTTTCAACTTAAATCAATTTACCTTTGCTTTCATTTGGATTTTAGTATTAATAGTATTAGTTTCCTTTATGATATTTAATTTTTATAAGATAAATAAATGTGCTGCATATTTACAGATACCATATCTTTTATGGCTAATATTTGCTGCGTACTTAAATTATAATATAATTCTTTTAAACATTTAAATATATTCAAATTTTAATTACTACTTGCTACTTGCTACTACTATATTATTTTACATTACATCACTTTGGAACTTATTATGCAAGAACAAATAAGATTAAATATAAATATTTTCTCACAAAACAAGGAATGCCATATAAGAGTATTCCTTATTTTGTATTTTCCATAAGTTTTAAATTAAAAATAAATCCTATGTATTTCTTATTGAAATTCTACTAAAAAATCTCTTTTTATTTTACAAACTTCCACCTAACTGAGAAAATACGATTTCTTTGGTATTACCATCAAAATCCTTTCTTATAAGCACATCTCTTTCATCACATATGTATCTTGCATTTTCCTTTTCTAAAATATCCTTAAGAATTTTATCATAACCCTTAGGAAAATAAAATTTCATAAGTGGAGCTATTATGTTTTTATTACTTGAGAAATCACAATAATTCACATAGTCTCCTCTTAGGGTTATATTACACCAAGTTGAATTTTCCGTAATTAATACATCATAGTGCTTAAGTCCCCTTAAATCTGAGCTATATATTAGAGAGCCCTGGTAATATTCTTTAAAAGAAAATTTCTCCTTTAAAAATTTAAAGTCTTCTAAAAAATTATCTGTAGAGCCCTCTTTACTATTATATTTATCTTTAGCAATTTCAAATTTATCTGAGGCACTTTTTATATAAATATGAGGTCCCTTTACATTTATGGAAAACCCAAAGACCTTTCTCAGTACCTCGAAGGGTATCCCCGTTTTCCCCTCATTATCTATTATTAATTGGTTTAAGGATAAAACTACATATTCATCTCCATTTTTATCTGCCACTAGACCTCGCCCCTAACACTTAATTTAACTATTATCATTTATTTCTATATATAATGTTATATTAAATATTATTTCAATACAATATGAATTATTTAAATTTCAATTAACAAAAAGAAGGGCATAAATTTATCCCTTCTCCTTACCTTATTATACTCTATATAAAGTTTGGAATTGATAAATACCTTTCTCCAGTATCCGGTAGTAAAACAACTATAATTTTCCCTTCATTTTCTCGCTTAAGAGCTAATTCTGTAGCTGCTTTTAATGCAGCTCCTGAAGATATTCCAACTAACAATCCTTCAGTCTTTGTTAGTTCCTTAATTGTATCAAAAGCATCATCATTAGATACTTTTACGATTTCATCATAAACTTCTTTATTTAAAGTTTCTGGAATAAATCCAGCACCTATTCCTTGAATTTTATGAGGTCCTGCTTTACCCTCTGATAACACAGGTGAATCTTCTGGTTCTACTGCTACAACTGACACATTTGAATTTTTTGACTTTAGGAATTCACCCGTTCCAGTTATAGTCCCACCTGTTCCAACTCCGGCTACAAAAATATCTACTTCACCATCAGTATCTTCCCAAATTTCTGGTCCTGTAGTTGCTTTATGAATTGCTGGATTAGCTTGATTTACGAATTGTCCGGGAATAAATGAATTTGGAATTTCACTAGCTAACTCTTCAGCCTTAGCTATGGCTCCCTTCATTCCTTTAGCACCTTCAGTTAACACAATCTCAGCTCCGTAAGCCTTCATCAAGTTTCTTCTTTCAATACTCATAGTTTCTGGCATCACTAATTTAATTTTATATCCTCTTGCTGATGCCACTGAAGCAAGCCCTATACCAGTATTTCCACTAGTTGGTTCTATAATAACGGAATCTTCATTTAAAATTCCCCTAGCCTCTGCATCATCAATCATTGCCTTTGCAATTCTATCCTTTACACTTCCCGCTGGGTTAAAGTATTCTAATTTTGCAACTATAGTTGCTTTTAAATTATGCTTTTTATTATAATTCGAAAGCTCTAGCAATGGTGTATTTCCTATTAATTCTGTTAAACTCCTATAAATCTTTTTCATGAGTAATTCCTCCCTATATTTTACTAAAATTTAATACTATTTTTTATTTAAAGGTTTTGCAGCTATTCCTACTACAGTTGAATTTTCTTCTGTAGATTGCAGTACTACTGAGTTAGCTCCTATTTTGGTTCCTTTACCAATATATATATTTCCTAGAACCTTAGCACCAGCTCCAATAATTACATCCTCTCCTATAGTTGGATGCCGTTTTCCCTTTTCATTACCCGTTCCACCAAGTGTAACTCCATGATACATAGTTACATTATCTTTAATTTCTGCTGTTTCACCAATTACCACCCCCATTCCATGATCAATAAATAAACCTCTTCCTATTTTAGCTCCTGGATGTATTTCTATGCCTGTAATAAATCTACTGACATTTGAAATAAATCGTGCTAAAAAGAATAATTTTTTTCTATATAAAAAATTAGATATTCTATAAAATATAAGAGACTTTATGTGAGGATATAATAAAAATATCTCAATCCTACTTCTAGCTGCAGGATCTCTTGGAAAAACTGAGTCTATATCATATTTAAGCGATTTTAAAAAGTTCATAATATATTTCCTCCATAAAATTTTCAATTGTAAAACTATAAATCAACAATATACTTATTTTTAATCTAAATAATTAACTTCATACTATCTTTAAGCGATTTTGGAGTTAAAAAAAACGCCTCTAAGATAAACTTAGAGACGGATAATATCCGCGGTTCCACTCTATTTGGTAAAAAAATAACCCCACTCTTCAAGTACTATCATACTCTATTAATATAACGGTTAAAACCGCGATAGCCTACTTAATTCGGTATCGTACTCCAAAGGGCACTTCATATATAATTCTAATAAATATCCTTTCAGCTAATGGATATTCTCTCTGAATCTTCATTAAATACTACTTTCCTTCTTCAATGTATTTGTATATTTAAATTATTATATTTTATTATATGCACATAAATAAAAAATGTCAACTTATTTTATTTATGTACATATATTTTATTATTATTAATTTTTAATAAGATGTAACTTGCTTTATCCCAATACTTTCCTAGCTATGGTTACAGATTCCTTTGCATCTTTAGCATAAAAATCTGCTTTAATCATATTTGCATATTCCTCATTAAGTACCGCTCCACCCACCATAACTACACAATCTGGCTTAGTCCTTTTTAGTTCGAATATGGTTTCTTCCATATTTTTAACAGTAGTAGTCATTAGTGCACTAAGTCCTATTAGCTTAACATTATTTTTAATAACAGCTTCTACTATTTTCTCCTTAGAAACATCTTTTCCTAAATCGATAATCTCATAGTTATAATTCTCCAGAAGTACCTTTACTATATTTTTTCCTATATCATGTATATCACCTTTTACAGTAGCTAATACTATCTTTCCTTTTGAAATCTCAGCATCAGTTCCTTTGCTTAACTTATCTTTTATGACCTTGAAGGATTCTTTTACTGTTTCTGCAGATTGGATTAGTTGTGGAAGAAATATATGTCCATTTTCATATTTTTCTCCTACAATATCTAAGGTAGGAATTATATATTCATTTACAATTTCTAGTGGCTGTTTATTTTCTAATAACTTCACTGTAGCTATTTGGGCTTCTTCTTTAATACCTTTTAATATTATTTTAAATAAATCATCTTGAATATTGTTTACATCTTTTTTTATAGGTGTTTGCTCTTTAGATGTATTTTTATTATATTTTAAATATTCCTTTGCTCCCTTATCTTCATTCCATAAAACTTTAGAGGCTACTATTGTGTCCATGATATCTTTATTTAAGGGATTTATTATAGGTAAATCTAAACCCGCAAATAAACTTGCTGCTAAAAATGTTTTATTTAGAATTTCCCTATTAGGTAATCCAAAAGATACATTGGATACTCCAAGTACAGTCTTTACATTTAACTTCTCTTTTACTAAAGAAAGTGCTTTTAAAGTTTCCTTAACATCTTTCTGTTGGGCAGCAGCTGTTAATGTTAAGCAATCTATATATATGTCTTTTTTATCTATACCATAACTTTCTGCTGTTTTTACTATTTTTTCAGCTATTCTAAATCTTTCTTCCCCACTTGAAGGTATTCCTCTTTCATCTAAAGTAAGCCCCACTACAGCAGCTCCATATTTTTTTACTATAGGTAATATATTTTCTAACACTTTATTTTCTCCATTTACTGAATTAACTATAGCCTTACCATTATAATATCTTAATCCCATTTCTATAGCTTTAGCATTTGTAGAATCTATCTGAAGAGGTACGTCTAATATGGATTGTATTTCTTTAATAACCTTAACCATTATTTCTTCTTCATTTATTTCCGGAAGACCTACATTAACATCTAGAATATGGGCTCCTGCATCAACTTGAGCTATAGCCTCCCTTAGAATATAATCTATATCTCCGTTTCTTAATGCTTCCTTAAATAATTTTTTACCTGTAGGATTTATCCTTTCTCCTATTACTTTGACCTGATCAATAATTACTGCTTTAGTAGGAGTGCATACACCACTTAAAGGACTATATTTCTTGTCTTTTATTTTTACTTTCTTTAAAGCTTTTACTAAACTTTCTATATGTCTATCTGTTGTACCACAGCATCCTCCTATTACTTTTACACCTTTTTCTTTAAACTTTGCTCCGTAAACTGCAAATTCTTCTGGTAAAATATTAAATATCGTATCACCCTTTATAATATTAGGTAATCCTGCATTAGGTTGGACCATTACAGGCACTTTAGATATTTTTAATATTTCATCTATTATAGGTTCTATTTCTTCAGGTCCTAAAGAACAGTTAACTCCAAGAGCATTTACGCCTAACCCTTCTAGTACCATTACCATAGATGTGGCATTGCACCCTGTGAAAGTCCTCTTGTCTGACTCAAAGCTCATTGTACAAAATACTGGCAAATCTGAATTTTCCTTAGCTGCTAATACTGCGGCCTTTGCTTCGTATAAGTCTGTCATGGTTTCTATTAATATTAAATCAACACCACTTTTTACCCCTTGAATAATCTGCCTTTTAAAAATACTATAGGCTTCATCGAAGGTTAAAGTCCCCATGGGCTCTAATAGTTCACCAATGGGACCTATATCTAAAGCTATATATGCTTGTTTATTCTTAGTAGCTATTTTTGCATTTTCTACTGCTGAATGAATTATTTTCTCTACACTAAAATTACTATTTTCAAACTTAATTTCGTTAGCTCCAAAGGTGTTGGTAGTAATAACATTTGCACCAGCTTCAATATAAGCTTTGTGTATTTCAATTATTATTTTTGAATCAGTAATATTTAATATTTCTGGTAATTCACCTAACTGTAATCCACTACTTTGCAACATAGTACCCATAGCACCATCAAAAATTAAAATTCCTTCTTTCAATCTTTCTTCAATTTCCACATCTATCATCCCCTTTTCTAAACATACAATTAGAATATTTATTACACTGTAAACAGCTTATTCTTTTTATGCTATTATTCTCTCTTTTAACAACCCCTACTATGGCTGTAACGGATTTTCTTGGTATTAAAATACTATTAGAGGATGCAGTAAGCCCTATAGATTTTTCTGCACTGAGCATAGCGAGAAATCTTTTTTGTATATCTATGGGTAAATCCCCATATCCAGGACTATACCTAGATGTTAGTGTATTGTTTTCATTTTGTACAACTTCCTCCAACTCTTCACATATTCTATCACATAGTTCTTCTATAGCTGTTGTAGCACAAGCATCTAGTATTAATGCCTTAGTCATGCTTATCTTTTCATAATATCTTATTTTTTCATCTACACTATTTCCTAGAGTTGCAGCCATTAAGATACAGACTTCTGATTTATCCAAGTGCTTTCTAATATCTTCTCCTGCTATACTAAAATTGCTATTTAAAATACATATTCTATCCTTCTCTTTCCTAATGTTAAAGAATTTATATACATATCTAGCTTTAATTAAACTTCTCATTTCATCCATTAATTCATCAATTAAATCATTAGTAACTTTATCTAAAACTTGATTTTTATAGCCTAAATATCTTAAAACCTCATCTTTATTTTGTAGAAATTTATTCATGGGCAAGCTCCACCTCCCTTATTCATTAATTATATATTAAATTACTTGTCTTTTATTTATAGAATTTAGTATTGAGCCAATGCTACTAGTAATTCTTTTAGCTATATATGGATTGTTCATTGTATAAAGATGTATTCCCCTTACACCAGTAGAAACTAAATCTACTATTTGTTCTAATGCATAGGCTATTCCTGCATCCCTCAGTGCATCCTTATCATGCTCATATCTATTTATTATTTTTATGAACTTGGAGGGTAGATTAGCTCCACAAAGAGAAACTATCCTTTCAACTTGTTTTTTATTGGTTACTGGCATAATACCTGCTTGAATAGGTATCTCTATATTACTCTTCTCTACAGAATTTAAAAATTTATAGAAATACTTATTATCAAAGAATAACTGGGAAATTAAATACTCTGCTCCTGCATTCTCCTTTAACTTTAATATTTCAATTTCCCTCTCTATATCTCTACTTTCAATATGTCCTTCAGGATAGCAAGCTGCTGCTATTCCAAATTCCTTGGTTTCCTTTATGTGGTTTATTAATTCTTGAGAATTATTAAACTCCCCTATTGAGGGATTTCCTTCAGGAACATCTCCCCTCAAAGCTAATATATTTTCGATTCCATTTTCATTCAAATTTTCTAAAATTTCATTTATTTCACTTTTAGTAGAACCTATACACGTTAAATGTGCTAATGCCTCTATACCATATTTATTTTTAACTAAAGATGATAACTCACATGTTCTATTATTATTAACACTTCCACCTGCTCCATAGGTAATGCTAATATAGTCAGGATTCAAACCTTGTAATCCCTCTAAAGTATTGTATACAGTCTCTATTGGCGATGTAAGTTTAGGTGGAAATATTTCAAAAGAAAAAACTACTTCTTTTTCCTTAAATAACTCTTTTATATGCATTTACTATACCCCCTCTTAGAATAATATAATATTTGTTATCTAATAACAGCATAAAACTCATCATTAATGAAGTTTTTAATGTTACTAATAAATTTACTTATTTTCACATAATCTATATCTTTAGAGGTAAATATAATATTTTCACCAGTTTTTATCATTTTATCAACTATTTTTTCTTCTTTAATAAGGTTTAATACCTTCTCATTTAATCCATATTTAGGACTTATTCTTATATAATATATATCTTTAACTAAATCTGTATTATTGCATAATTTATCTTCTTCCTGATTTATTCCACAACTTCCATAATTATTATATATAATATCAAGAACATCACTTACCACAGCATTTGCTGTAGGTAGTTTACCCGCACCTGCACCATAAAATTTCAGCTCTCCTATATCATTCCCAATAATAGACACTAAATTATTAGCATCTTCTATCTTTGCATAAAATGAATCCTTAGACAAAATATTGGGCTCTACAGATAAATAATAATTATTTTCTTTAAATGAAGCCTTTGCTAATAGTTTTACCGTATATCCTAATTCCTTTATTGCCTTTATGTCTACTGACTTAATAGTTCTAATGCCTCTACAGTAAATATCTTCTTCTTTTATCTCTCTTTTAAAAGCTATGGTAGATAAAATTGCTAATTTTCTTCTAACATCATATCCGTCAATATCATCCGTTGGATCCGCTTCCGCATAACCTAACTTTTGAGCAATATCTAGTGCCTGTGAAAAGTCTAGGTTTTCTTTAATCATCTTACTTAATATAAAGTTAGAAGTACCGTTTAATATACTATTTATCTCTTTAATATCATTTAAGGTTACTTGTTGTTTTAAAGGTTTAACAATAGGAACCCCACCTGCCACACTAGCTTCATATAAAAATGCTCTTTTATTTTTATTTGCTAAATCTATAAGTTCCTTCATATGCCTTGCAACCACCGCCTTATTTGCAGTTATAACATGTTTCCCTTTTGTTAAAGCATATTTTATATATTCATAAGCTTCTTTTATTCCACCTATTGCTTCTATGACTATATCTATATCTGGATCATCTAAAATAAAATAAGGATTATCTGTTAGTTTATTTTTACACTCCTTTATACTCCTATCCTTATTTATATCTTTAATAAGAATTTTACTTATAGATAGTTCATCACCCACTAATGTTCTAAAAATCCTTTTTCTTTTATATATAATTTCATAAACTCCTGTGCCTACAGTTCCAAATCCTAATAATCCTATATTCATAAAAATATCACTCCTCTTTTAATATAATTAGTTGCATATTTTAACTTTTTACTAAACATTCTCTTACCCAATTTGAGAATAAACGCTGTGAATTACTACTCCAATCTAAGTTAATTTCTTGGCTAGAATCATCACTTGGAAAATAATTTTTAGGTACGCTTATATTAAATCCACTTTTTATATCTCTTTCATATTCCTTTTTTAAAGTACAGCTCTCATACTCAGGATGTCCTGTAATATAAATTTGTTTTTTATCTCTAGTGCTTATTATATAGATACCTGATTCTTCTGATTCGCATAGGACTTCTAATTCTTTTATTTTTTCTATATCCTGTTTTCTAACTCTCCCATATCTTGAATGAGGAACTATAAATCCATCACTAAGCTCTTTTAATAGAGGCTCCTTTTTATTTACAATTACATGAGGAAAAACTCCGAAGATCTTTTCTGTTGTTACACATTTATTTATTCCAAAATTGTGATATAATCCTGCTATTGTTGCCCAACATATATATAATGTAGACTTAACCTTTTTATTAGAATAATCAATTACTCTCTGTAGTTCCTTCCAGTATTCGATATCATTAAAATCTAAAAATTCTAAGGGAGCTCCCGTAATAATAGCACCGTCATAATTACTATTTGCTACCTGACTTATGGATTTATAATGTTTCTCTAAATAGGTTTTATCTGTATTTCGTGGTGTGTGGGTTTTCATATACAAGAAATCTACCTTTATACTTGTATTCATATTGCCAAATATACTTAAAAACTGAAATTCTGTTTCACACTTTTTAGGCATTAAATTTACAATTAAAATACGTATCACATCTGAATGGTAACTGTGAGAAGCATCTTCTATTTGGATTCCATGTTCAATTAACTTATTTACTGATAAAAGATTTTTATCTATTATTAAGGACATTCCATCACCATTCCTTTAAAACTGCTTTTTTAAGAGCTTGATCTATATCTTCTATAAGGTCATCCACATCTTCTATTCCAATAGAAAGTCTTATCATATCTGATGTAACTCCGGCATTTAATTGTTCTTTTTCATTTAATTGAGCATGAGTAGTACTTGCTGGGTGTATTACAAGAGATTTTGCATCTGCAACATTAGCAAGATGAGAAAATATGCTAAGTGATTCAATAAATCTTACTCCTTCCTTTACTCCACCTTTTATCCCAAATGTAAATATGGAACCAACACCCTTTGGAAAATACTTTTGTGAAAGAGCATAATATTTATTACCTTCTAAACTAGGATAATTTACCCATGATACAAGTGGATGTTGTTGTAAAAACTCCGTAATCTTTTTAGCATTTGACACATGTCTTTCTACTCTCAATGAAAGAGTCTCCAGTCCTTGTAAAAATAAAAATGAGTTGAAAGGACTTAAGGATGCTCCTGTATCTCTTAAAAGTTGCACTCTAGCTTTTACAATATAAGCTGCTGCTCCTATATCTTTTGCATATACTATACCGTTATAACTAGAATCTGGTTTGTTAAACTCAGGGAATCTCGGGTTATTCAACCATTGGAATTTTCCAGAATCTACAATTATTCCACCTATTGAAGTTCCATGTCCCCCTATAAACTTTGTTGCAGAATGAACTACAATATCAGCTCCATGTTCTATTGGACGTATAAGGTATGGTGTCCCGAATGTATTATCTACAATTAGTGGTATATTGTGCTCATGAGCAATGTTGGCTACCTCTTCAATATCAATAAGATTCATCCCTGGATTTCCTATAGTTTCCAAATAAATAGCCTTAGTTTTGTTATTCATAGACTTTCTAAAATCTTCTATGATATCTGGATTTACAAATACGGTTTTAATACCTAATTTAGTAAGAGTTGTAGATAAAAGATTGTATGTGCCTCCATATAAAGTGCTAGCTGCAACTATTTCATCTCCTGCTCCTGCTATATTAATTATTGCGTATGTGATTGCAGCAGAACCAGATGCAACTGCAAGAGCACCCACACCCCCTTCTAAAGCTGCCACTCTTTTTTCAAAAACATCCGTTGTTGGATTCATTATTCTAGTGTAAATATTTCCTTCTTCCTTTAAAGCAAATAGATTAGCTCCATGGTCAACGCTATTAAAAACATAGGATGTAGTCTGGTATATGGGAACTGCTCTAGAGCCTGTTGCACTATCTACTTCCTGACCTCCATGAACTTGTAATGTATCAAATTTAAATTTTCTTTCTCCCATTTTAATCTCTCCTTAAAATATTTTATTAGATAACATAAAATCCCCTTTCATCTAAATCTAAATAATCTAGATGAAAGGGGATTTACATACAAGGGTACCCATGTTATAGCTCCCTCTCATCTTTCTCTAAATTTGTAAAATTAGAGTAGGAATTGGCACCTTTTCAGACAAATGGGTCTGAAGGTTGCCGAGGTTTCATAGGGCCTATCCCTCCACCTCTCTTGATAAGAGTTTCATTATTAAATTTTAAATAGTATAATTTCTAAAAACAATTTGAAAACAAAAAACCTCTTTCGCTGAAAGAGGTTTTAACAATCGTCTTCTTATCTTTCAGCTCATACTGTAGGATTTAGCACCATATATGTAGATGAACACATTGGTTGCTGGGTTTCATAGGGCCTATCCCTCCACCTCTCTTGATAAGTATTATATTAAATATTTTATTACATATCATTATAATGACTATGAATATCTATGTCAATAGCTTTTTTATTTAATAGCTAATTAAACCATAGAGTATTAAAGTAAATACTATATATCCATAGATTTAATAAGGAGACTTGATTCTTTTGCCATATTTAACCTTAAATAATTAAGTCTGTTATTTGATTACCTATAAATTAGTATGCTATAATAAGCTCACTACATTTAAAATAAGGGGGAATATAAGAATGGACGGGAGCCCCAGTGGCAGTTTTATTCTAATCTTTTTACTAATCTTAATAAATGCTTTCTTTGCATCTGCAGAGATGGCAATTGTATCTTTAAACAAAACTAAACTAAATCTTTTAGCGGATGAAGGTAATAAGAAGGCCTTACTTCTTCAAAAAATTTTAAAGGATCCTAATAATTTCTTATCTACTATCCAAGTAGGAATTACCTTTGCAGGTTTCTTTGCATCTGCTTCAGCAGCTACATCTATTTCTGTAGGCTTTTCAGATACACTATCTGGATTTGGTATACCATACAGTGATAAAATAGCTCTAGTTGCAATAACCTTGCTTATATCTTATCTAACGTTAGTTCTAGGAGAACTAGTTCCAAAGAGAATAGCTCTTCAAAATTCAGAGAAGGTAGCTATGTTTTCTATAAAAGCTATAGTTCTTATAGCTAAATTTACTAAACCTTTCGTATGGTTTTTATCTTGCTCCACTAATCTTATAATGAAACTCTTTGGAATTAAGACAGATGGTATGGAAGATCAGGTTTCAAGAGAAGAAATCAGAAGTCTTATTGAAATTGGCCAAGAACAGGGCGCTATTAATAAGATAGAACGTGAGATGATTGATGGTATAATTGAGTTTGATGACACCATGGCTAAAGAAATTATGACACCAAGAACAGAGGCTTATCTACTAGAAGTAAATGATTCCATTAAAGACAACATAAGTTATATCCTGAGTGAAAGTTTTTCTAGAATACCTGTCTATGATAAGGACTTTGATAATATTGTAGGCGTGCTTTATATGAAAGATATATTTGCAAGCATAGTAGAAAAGGGCATAGATAATATTTCTATTAAAGATATAATGAAAAAACCTTATTTTGTTCCTGAGACAAATTCTATTGATAATTTATTCAGAGAACTTCAGACAAATAGGAATCACATGGCTATATTAATAGATGAATATGGTGGATTTTCAGGTATTGTTACCATAGAAGACATTATTGAAGAAGTAATGGGAGAAATTTGTGATGAATATGATGATGAACAACCTGAAATAGAAAAAGTAGATGAGGAAAACTATATAGTTAGTGGATTACTTACTCTATCTGATTTGAATGATTTTTTAAATCTCTCTTTAGATTCAGAGGTTGCAGATACCATAGGTGGTTTATTCCTTGAAACCTTTGGAACTTTCCCTAAGGACACAAATAACCATCAAGTTCAAATAGATAATGTAACCCTAAAACTTTTAGCCTTAGATGATAGAAGAATAGATAAGATTCATCTTATAATAAATAAAAGCAACAGCATTGAATTTTAATTTAAAGTAAATAATTAAATTGAATATAAATTTGGCTATCTAAAAGAACTAATACCATTAAATAAATTTACACTTATATTGCTAAGTGCAAATTTATTTTTATAGTATTAGATAATTATTTGAAGATAGCCTTTTTTATTAATTATTCAAACTGAGAATTATATAATTGACTATAAAAACCCTTTTGTTTTAATAACTCCACATGATTTCCTTGTTCAACTATATTCCCATTATTAACCACTAGAATATGATCTGCATTCCTTATGGTAGAAAGCCTATGTGCAATTACAAAGCAGGTTTTATCCTTCATTAAGTTTCTCATGGCTTGCTGAATTTGAACTTCTGTTCTAGTATCAACATTAGAAGTTGCTTCATCTAAAATAAGCATCTTTGCATCCAAAAGCATAGCCCTTGCTATGGTTAGCAATTGTTTTTGTCCTTTAGATACATTAGCTCCATCATCAGTAATTACTGTATCATAACCCTTAGGAAGTCTTTTTATATATGAATGAATTTTAGCTGCCTTAGCTGCTTCTACAACATCTTCCATAGTTGCATTTTCATTGCCATAAGCAATATTTTCAAATATACTTCCTTCAAATAGCCATGTATCTTGAAGTACCATAGCATAAGCTTTTCTTAAACTCTTACGTGTAACCTGTGATATTGAATTTTCATCTACCTTAATATCCCCTTCATTAACATCATAGAATCGCATGAGAAGATTAATTAAAGTAGTTTTTCCTGCCCCTGTAGGGCCTACTATAGCAATCATACTTCCAGCAGGTACATTCATACTAAGATTCTTAAGAATAATCTTATTCTTATTATATCCAAAGGAAATATTCTCTACCTTCACATTTCCTTCCATATCCACAAGCTCTTTAGCTCCTTCCTTATCTGCTAGCTCCGATAGCTCATCCATTAATTGAAAAATTCTTTCAGCAGCAGAAAGGGACGATTGAAATTCTCCCATGATATTAGCCGCTTCATTAATAGGTCCTGAAAATTTTCTAGAATACAGTACAAAGGAAGATATGTTTCCTAAAGTCATTTGTCCAAAAAGATACATAATAGCACCAAAAATACTGATAAGAGTTAGTGATAAATTATTCATAAAGTTAACTGAAGGACCAACCATAGAACCATAATAATCAGCACGATAATAAGCATTTACTGCTTCTTCATTTTTACTTGCAAATTTTTTCTTTGTGTTATCTTCTTGATGATAAGCCTTTAAAGTCTTTTGACCTGATACAAACTCCTCTACCATTCCATTAAGTTCCCCTAATTTTCTTGAACGATTACGAAACATTGGTCTTGTTACCCTAGTTATTCTTTTAGTAAGTATAATAGACATAGGAACTGTAAATACAAATACTAAAACTAACTTTTCAGATATCATAACCATAGACCCAAAGGATATAATCACAGTAATTATACTTGAGCAAATGCTCACTAAATCAGATGTTAAGGTAGAATTTAAAGTATCCACATCATAGGAAATTTTGCTTATGATATCTCCTGTTGCATGGGTATCAAAATATCCTACTGGAAGAGATAATAATCTATCAAATAAATCTTTTCTTAGTCTATAGGATATTCTCTTGCTAATTTCTAGCATAAGTACTGATAAAATATAAGCTAAAATAGAAGATAAAATGTAGAATCCAATCATAAGTCCACAGTAATAATATATCTTAGAAAAATTTACTGCCCCTCTTCCAACATTAATATTATCTATAGCATAACCTGATAACATTGGACCGATTAAGGCAAATACGTTAGAACCTATGGATAATATAATTGCTATGATAATTAATATCTTGTATTCAAATAAATAGGACATTACTCTTTTTAATGTATTCTTTTTTCTATCCTTCATAAATTAAAAATGTCCTCCTTTTTACTTTGATTTCCATAACTTATTCTCCCATCTGAGACTTATTAATTTCTTTATATACATCACAACTTTCAATAAGTTCTTCATGAGTTCCATACCCTACAACATAACCATCTTCTAATACACAGATGTGGTCTGCATTAAAAATTGAACTAATTCTTTGAGCAATCATTATAGTTGTAGTATCTTTAAAATGTTCTGTAAGATTTTTTCTTAGTACAGCGTCTGTCTTATAATCTAAAGCACTAGAAGAATCATCTAAAATTAATATTTCTGGGTGTGCTGCTATGGCTCTGGCTATAAGCATTCTTTGTTTTTGTCCACCACTTAAATCTGCACCTCTTACTGCAACTTTAGTATTAAAGCCTTCTGCCTTGCCTTCAATAAACTCAGTTGCCTTAGCATAATCTGCTGCTGATCTTATATCACTATTCTCTAGAGTTCTTCCAAACCTAATGTTTTCATAAATTGTATCCGTGCTTATAAAATCGTTTTGAAATACCACTCCAAACTTTTCTCTTAATTTTTTCATATTAATAGATCTAATATCTTGTCCATTTATATAAATAGAACCCTGATCTACATCATAAAATCTCATTAATAATTTAATTAAAGTAGATTTTCCTGAGCCTGTAGCCCCTATAATACCTAGAGTTTCACCTTTTTTAACTCCAAAGGTTATATTACTCACATTTTCTTCTTTATGATTATAAGAAAAAGAGACATTTCTAAATTCAATAGCATAATCTGTATTTATAATTGGTATGTTCCTAATTGGTAATTCTTCTTTCTCATTTAGTATTTCGGTAATACGCTTTGCGGAAGCACTTGCTTTGGAGTAATTAGTAAATACTCTAGAAATAAATAAAAGGGAATTTAATATTAAAGTTACATATGTTAAAAATGCAATTATTGCTCCTGGTTTAATGGCTCCACTATTTACTCTGTAAGCTCCAGCCAAAATAACAAATACTGTCCCCACATTTAAGCAAAGATTCATTACTGGATTTAGTATAGCCATAACCATACCACTCTTCTTTTCTTGAATTACTGTAGCATCATTGCGAGCATTAAATCTTTCCTTCTCATGTTCTTCCTTTGATAAAGCCTTAATTACACGAATTCCTGTAACATCTTCACGAACTACACGTACAAAATCATCTACTTTTTTCTGAACAATTGAATACATAGGGATACCTACTTTTGATATGTACATAATAGTGATAAAAATAATAGGCATTACTGAAATCATTACTAAAGTTAGTAATGGATCTAATGTCAATGTTATAATTATTCCACCAATAAGCATTATTGGAGCCCTAATACCTAGTCTTTGCATCATTCCCACCATCTGATGGATGTTATAAGTATCCGTGGTAGCTCTAGAAATTAAAGAAGGTAGTGTAAAAGCATCCACTTGTCTATCAGAAAGACATATCATTTTAGAGAATAAATCATTTCTAACTCGCTCTGTGGTATCTCTCGCCACCTTTGAAGCCATTCTGTTAGCTAATATATTGAAAGTTACTGCACAAATGGCACATAAAAGCATAATTCCACCCCAAATTAAAATTAGAGATACCTGCTTTAATGGAATAATTTCATCAATCATATAAGACAAAATCCATGGAATTGCTAGTTCTACAATAGTTCCAGTAAACTTTATTGAAAATCCTATAAGCATGTTTACTCTATAAGGTTTTAAATACTTAAATATTTGCTTCATAATATTCCACCTTTAAGATATAATATATTTCGTTTTCCTAAATATATTATATCTTAAAGTTTTTAAAAAATCTATTTTAAAATTGAGAAATTTGCTTTAGCAATTTATAGTTCTAAAGGTTTACCTAATAATTTTTAGATGATAGAATAATAAGAATAAGGAGGTGCCATGTTGAGAGAAATAGATTATATGGCTATAGATGCTGCTAATAATCAGGATCTATTAAATAGTTTCATTGAGCAAAATGAATTGTTTATTTTGAAATGTACATCAAGAATAACCCGAAAATACATAACTAAAAGTGATGATGAATGGTCTGTTTCACTTCAGGCATTTGTACAAGCAATTAAAGGCTACGAATTAATTAAAGGAAATTTTCTCAGTTTTGCCGAGCTTATAATTCGTAGGCGTCTTATTGATTATCTTAGGCTTCAGAAGAAATATAACTTAGAATTGTCCGTAAATCCTGCCATATTTAATTGTCAGTTAGACGAAAATGAAAATGATAAAGATATTGCACTTGGACTTGCAGTAGCAGAAAAGATAATTCACCAAGAAAATTATACACTAAAATTTGAGATTGAAGCTGCAAATGAAGTATTTTTCTATTATGGCTTTTCTTTTTTAGATTTATCTACATGTTCACCTAAAGCTAAAAAGACAAAATCGTCCTGTGCAAAAGTTGTAGTATATTTACTCAATAACCCGATATTAATTAATGAATTACAAAGTTCAAAACAACTACCATTAAAAATAATTGAAAAAAATTTAAATGTACCCCGAAAAATATTAGAACGTCACCGAAAATATATAATAGCAGCAGTAGAGATACTATCCGGAGAGTATCCAAATCTAGCTTACTATTTCAGGTACATCAGAGAGGAGATTAATAAATGAAATCTGTTGTTGTAGAAATCAAGGCTGGCTATGCTGCAGTCCTTTCTGAAGATGGCTGCATATCAAAGGTAAAAGATAAAAATTATATCATTGGGCAGGTGATTGAAATGAAAAGTAGCAATTTAAAAAATATAAATAAATTAGTAATGTGTTCTGCTTTAACAGCTATGATTGCAATTGTAGGAGGCATAACACTATGGGCCTATAAAACACCTTACTCCTATGTGAGTTTAGATGTAAATCCTTCTATTGAATATTCTTTAAATCGTTTTGACAAGGTAATTAGTGTAACTGCAGTTAATGATGATGGTCAGGAAATTCTTAATGAACTTGAATTGAACAAGCTTGAAAATCAAAAAATTGAAGATGCAGTTGCTGAAACCGTTAATCAAATTAGTGAAGATGGTTATTTTGATAATAGCATTGATAATGACATTGATGGTGGAATTATTATTGCAACTTCTGGTGAAAATCAAGAAAAATCAGATGAACTTGCTGAAAAACTACAAGAAAGTTTAGAAACTGAAATTGAAGAAATAGGTGAAGATATTACCCTTGAAACTATAAGTGTTGGATTTGAACGAGTACAAAAAGCCAAAGAACTGGGTGTAACACCTGGTAAACTAAATTTAGTTGAAAAACTACAAAATAGTTCTTCAAATCCAGAAAGCATTATTCTTGAAGAGTGGTTAAACAAACCTGTTAAAGAAATTATGAGTGCTATCAAGGAAAATAAGAAAGCTAAAATAGAACAAACTGAAACTTCTGATGAAGATGAATCTACTGAAGAATCAACTACAGATAGTACAGAAGTGGCAGATGAAATAAAAACTGATAAAGCCCTAACTAAAGAAGCTGAAAATACCAATGATACTAAAGCTACTCAGGAAAGATCTAGCCAAAAATCTCAGAATAAAATAGAAAAAGCTACTAACAAGCTTGAAAAGACTGAGAATAAAGCTAATAAAAAATCTGAAGTAACTGAGAAAAAAAATAGCAACAATGCTGAAAAACCCAAAGAAAAAATACCTAACAAACCTGAGAAATCTAAAGAAAAAACACCTAATAAACCTGAAAATCCAGGAAAAAAGGGTAATTAAAAATCAAATAAAAACTAATAATAGTTTTTATATATATTACTTATATAACTAAAGATAAAAATATAACTTAAACAAACTAAAGATAAAAACATAATTTAAATAAACTAAAGATAAAAACATCGTAAAGTACAGAAAAATACAAAGAGTATGCCCCTAATGCCCCCATACTCTTTGTATTTTTTATATGCATATAAATACCTCTTAAACCCGCATGAACAGAACAACTATTTAACTAGTTAAATAGTTAAATATCTATATAAAATACTAATTTTATATTTGTATATTTATTTTACTGTTATTCTATTTTAGCATTATACCTAAAATATTCTTCTATACTATCAAAGCAAGTATCTATCATAAACTCTATTTCATCTTTACTTATTACATAAGGAGGTATGAAATAAAGTACATCACCTATAGCTCTTAATAGTAACCCTTTCTTCAATGCTATTTTATAAATCTCATAACCTACTCTACTTTGCCAAGAATATCTCTCCTTGGTACCTCTATCCTTTACTATTTCAATAGCAGTTATCATGCCTATACTTCTTACTTCTCCTATATGACTACAATTCTTTGCTCTTTCTATTGTAAGTTTTTCTATTAATCTTCCCTTAACTTTATTATTTTCTATTATATTTTCTTCTTCAAATATTTTTAGATTTTCTAAAGCAATAGCACAAGCCATAGCATTTCCTGCATAGGTATGACTATGTAAAAAAGATTTTCTTTCTGAGTAATCACCATAAAAACAATTATATATTTCATTAGTAGTCATAACTACAGACATTGGCATATATCCTGCAGAAATACCCTTTGAAAGGCACATAAAATCTGGGCTTATATCTGCATGATTACATGCAAACACCTCTCCTGTTCTTCCAAATCCCATGGCAATTTCGTCTACTATCAAATGTACATCATATTTATCACAAAGATTACGAAGCTTTTTAAGATAAATATGTGAATAAATTTTCATTCCTGCTGCACCTTGAACCATTGGCTCAACTATTACAGCACTTATCTCTTCATGATTTTCAACTAAACATTTTTCCATAGCTTCAAAGCATCTAGCACTACATTTATCTCTAGTACAACCATATTTACACCTATAACAATCTGGTCCATCAATCCTAAGAGTATCTAAAAGTAAGGGTTTATATATCATATTAAATGCATCAATATCACACACAGATAGAGCACCTAAAGTTTCTCCATGATAGGCATCACTTAAAGCTACAAATTTCTTCTTTTTAGTTTTATTTCTTTGCACATTATAGTGAAAGCTCATCTTTAAAGCTATTTCCACTGCAGAAGATCCATTATCTGAATAAAATACTTTATTTAATCCTTCTGGTGTTATGCTTACTAACTTTTCTGCTAAGTCAATAGCCGGTTTATTTGAAAAATTAGCAAAGATAACATGTTCTATTTCATCAATTTGATTCTTTATGGCTTTATTTATTCTTTTATTGCTATGGCCTAAGGTATTTGTCCACCAAGATGATATACAATCTAAATACTTGTTTCCATGAATATCATAAAGCCAAACACCTTCTCCTCTTTCAATAACTATAGGATTAAGCTCTTCGTAATCCTTCATCTGTGCACAAGGATGCCATATATATTCTAAATCTCTTTTTACATAATTCTTCATATAAACACCTACCCTTTACTACAATTCTTCCATCCATTCTATAATACTTTTATCATTAAAAATCCTTGATGCAGCAGTTCTTATATTATCTATATTACCTTTATCCAAGTTATCTATAGTTTTAAATTTACCTACAATAGAAATTCCAGTAAGTTTTTCTATAACCTTAATATTGTCTTTAGTTATATAATTGTCTTCATAATTATTTATAATAATTCCTTTTACTTTGATTCCCATGGACTCTATAAATTTCACAGTAAGTACTGTGTGGTTTATTGTTCCCACTCCACCTCTAGCTACAACCACGGTACTCATATTTAAATCCTTAATAAGGTCACCTAGTGTATATATTTCTTCATCCCTATTAATTAGAGGACATATTATACCACCACTACCTTCCGCAATTATAAAATCATATTTTTCTTTTAGCTTCTCAAATTTAGCCTTTATAATATTTAGATCTATAGGTTTATCTTCTATTTGGGCAGCTAAATGTGGAGATATGGCTGTCTTAAATATATATGGAGTTATATTTTCATAGGTTTCCTTTAATCCACTAACCTGGCTTACTAAGTCAGTATCCCCAGGAATCAGTTTATTACCGTCTTCTATAGCCCCACTTAAAGCTCCCTTAAAATATATTGCTCTGTGCCCTTTACTTCTAAGGATATGAAGCAGTCCTGCAGTTACAACAGTTTTTCCTACATCTGTATCCGTTCCAACTATAAATATACCCTTAGCCATTACTTCTAACCTTCAACTTTAGTTCACTTATCATTTTCTTATCATCACATATTTTATTACCAGAAGTGGTTAAATAATTTCCAGTAATAGTAGCATTTGCACCTGAGTTAAAGCATTCTTTCCCCAAATCCCTAATGAGATTTCTACCACCAGCTAATCTGATTAAAGCTTTAGGGTTTATAAACCTAAAAATAGCAATGGTCTTTAAAATATCATCTTGACTTAAATTTTTAGAATCTTCTAGGGGAGTACCTTTTACAGGATTAAGTACATTCACCGGAATAGACATAACCTTTAGTTCTTTCAATTCAAAAGCAAGATTGATTCTATCAACCCAACTTTCACCAAGTCCAATAATTCCTCCTGAACATACAGGTATACCTGCCTTCTGTGCAGCCTTTATGGTATCTATTCTTTCTTCATAACTATGAGTTGTACATATTTCCTTATAAAATTCCCTACTTGTTTCTAAGTTGTGATGATACATAGTTATTCCTCTTTCCTTTAACTTAAGTAGCTTGTCGTACTCAAGTATTCCTAAAGAGGCACATAATTTCATCTTTAGTTCTCTATTAAGTTTTTCATATATATCTAAAATTTTCTCAAAATCATTACTTGTAATACCCCTACCACTAGTAACTAAGGAGAATCTATTTACTCCCTCTGATTCATTTTCCTTTGCTAACTTTAATGCTACTTCCTTTGATACTAAATCATAGATTTCTGCATTAGTATTATAATGAACAGATTGAGCACAGAATTTACAATCTTCAGAACATCTACCTGACTTTGCATTCATGATAGAGCAAAGATCTACCTTATTACCACAAAAAGTTTTTCTTATATTATTAGCACTAAGACATAATTGTTCAATCTCTTCATTATTTCTAAGCTCTGTTAATGCCATTGCTTCTTGAAAATTTATGTATTCACCTGATAAGATTCTTATCTCTAAATCCTTAATAAAACTTTTCATACTTCAAGCCTTCTTTCACTTTTATTAAATATATCCAAACCTTTTGAATATAGGTACTATTTTTATTGCTACATAAGCTGCAAATGCTGTTAAAATCAAATCTCCAGATATACATAGTACAAAGCCATTAAAAAATGCAAAATATAGTGACATCGGTTGTCCTAGATATAAGTTATAGCTAATATAAAGATATATAACTCCAAATAAATAAATAAAAAATAGTCCAGCTAAAAGCATCCCCATAGCTTTAATAAAACTTAATTCCTTAATCTTTTCTCTTATCTTTCCTATGACATAAGCTGCCACTATAAATCCTATAAGATATCCAAAGGTAGGTTTAAATACATAGCTAAGCCCTCCCCCTTCAGTAAATACTGGTACACCTGCAAGTCCAACCATAACATAAATTATTTGGGATAGTGCGCCGAGTTTAGATCCTAAGATAACTCCTGCTAAAGCACAAAATAAGTATTGAAGAGTAAAAGGCACATAAGGTATTGGTATTTTAATAAATGCACCAATAGCAGTTAAGGCTGCAAACATAGCTACTAAAATCAAATTTCTCGTATTCTTGGTAGTTTTCATAATTCTCTCCTTAAAATATTTACTTTATAGTGTGATTATAATTAAGAATCTCTTAATTGTCAACCAACGTATTAATTCATAGTTTACAATATTAATATAAATATTTCCCCTTAGTCTAGGCTAAAAATACATTAGGTATTATTAACAAGCACATAAAAATGAGAGAGCATGCTCTTTATATAGCAATGCTCTCTCATTTATCAAGTATTATATTTATTATTTTTCATATGCTCTAATTCAAAATTCTTTTCTGATTTTCACCAAAAGTTTAGCCTGTACTTTAATATTTAACTAATTTTCAAGTAGCCTTTTTACTGGAACATAAATTTCCATAATCGTATCTGTTCGATAATGACAACGCTCATCATAAAATTCAAAATCTAATTTATCTTCGTCATAGATATATCCACTATCTTTAAACCATTCTTCAAATATATATTTCCAAGTTTCTTTAATCACTTCTGAAAACTTATCTTGGTTAGGGTCTACAGTAACATCCACTGGAGGAGTTGTAAATACTGCATACTCCGCCTCTGGTACTTCCACTGTAATCATATCCTCTGTAACTTTAGAGAAATCCTCAACAATGACTCCTAAAAGATAGCATACATTTCCCCCTTTATCAGTTGGAACGCATAGACCAACTTCCCCATGATTAGGAGGATTTAAGATTTCATACATCTTTGTTTCTAAATTTTCTCCATCATAATTGCTCCAAAAGGATGCAATATCCTTTGTATAACTTGTTCCTCCAATATTAGTATTTATTCCATATCCAGCTACCTTAAAAGCTGGCTTTTTAACAATAATAGGCTTCATAATATAACCTCCAATTTTAAATGTTATTCCATTATTAAAGTATCCATCCATTCTAGCTATATATTGTGTTGGACTATATCCAAAAGCTTTCCGAAAGGACTTTGAAAATCCACTAGGTGTTTCAAATCCATATTCAAGGGCAATATCAATAATTTTTCTTCCTTTAAATAGTTCTAATGCTGCTAATGATAGCTTACGTTTTCTAAGGTACTCCATTATAGATATACCTTTACATAAAGTAAAAACTCTACAAAAGTGGTTTACAGAATATCCCACATATTCAGCAACTTCACTCACAGTAATAACTTCCTTAATATTATTTTCTATAAATTCAATACACCTATCAATATCCTTACTGTAATTCACTTTTATCACGACCTTTTCCCTAGGGTATCTTTATTATATCAAGACTTTAAAATTTAAGCTGTTCCTAATTTGCTAAAATCTTAATCTATATAAAAAAAGTATGCTCATTTAAAAGCATACTTTCTATACATACTAATATTAATATTTATATTTGTCTATATGATTTCATTCTTCAATATTTTCTACAGCCCACTTATGCATAAGCTCCAATAAGGGAAGTAATGTCCTTCCCTTATCAGTAATAGAATATTCTACTTTGGGTGGAATCTGATGGTATTCCTCTCTATGAATTAATTTATCTCCTTCCAACTCCTTAAGCTGTTGAGATAACATTTTATGTGATATATTTGTTAGAGCTCTTTTTAACTCCCCATACCTCATTATACCTTTTGTAGATAAATACCAAAGAATAATAGGCTTCCACTTTCCTCCAATTAACTTTTGAGTATATTCTAATGGACACTTATATTTATTTTTATTTGTACCAGACATTTCAACATTACTCTCCTTTTATATAGTATCTTACACAAAAGTGCATACTATTAAAACTAATTACGCAAATATATAATTAGTATATAAAATAAATAAGTTTATTACAATCCACTTAAAATATAAGGAGTGTTTCTATGGAACTATTAGAAGTAATACAAAACAGAAGAAGTATAAGAAAATTTAAGCCTGATGAAGTACCTGAAGAGTACATTCACCAATTAATTGAAGCTGGAAGATTGGCGCCTTCTGGTACAAATCTTCAACCTGCACGATATATAGTAATAAAAAGTGAGGAGGCAAGAACTAAGCTAAAAGATTGTACTCCTTTACCTTTTGTTTCTGCTGCTCCAGCTATAATTGCTTGTTGTGTTGATACTAATTCTATCACATCGACTGGAGAAAGAATGAAGGAACTTAAAGAAGCTCAAGCATTTGTTGATACCCCTCTAAATAATGCAGATGAAAATTATAATAAAGGGAAACAAAGCATTGATACTGCTTCCTTAAAAGCTTATCTAAACTTAAATGTAGCTATAGCTATTGATCATATCACTCTTAGAGCTACAGATTTAGGACTCGGAAGCTGTTGGGTTATGATGTTTGATAAAGAAAAAGTTAAAGCACTTCTAAATCTTGAAGACAGATATGATGTTTTGGCCTTATTACCTATAGGATATCCTGACCAAACTCCTAAGCAAAGACCAAGATTAGATTATAATGAAGTGCTTTTAAAAGAAATATAGTATTGAGTAATATAATTATTAAGATTTAATAGTTATATTAAATTTATCTATTCAACATATCTTCAAATATAATTAAAAGACTATATAAAAGTGAAATAGTAATATTACTATATCATTTTCATATAGCCTTTTATTTTTTATTTTATGTATTTAAAAGTAAATATTTACTTTTTAATATTTTAATAGTATATTATATTGTAAGTGGTATAGTTTTTATGTGAACTTGTTTATATGAAAATAGAAACTTGTAGAAAGGATAATGTTATGGATAATTCACTCCTTCTCAATAGAGAAAAACTTATGGAAAAAATTCAATGTTATATTATTGAAAATAATTTATTACCTAATACCAAACTTCCTTCCGAAAGAGAATTTTGTAGTATGTGGGATTGTAATAGAACTACCTTAAAAAAAGCTATAGACCAATTAATTAATCATGGTAAATTATATAAAAAGAAAGGCTCAGGAACTTTTTTATCAGAGCCTAAACTTGAAAAAAATTTACAAAGTCTAAACTCTTTCCATGAATTTATAGATGAAAATTCTTTAAATTTATCTACCAAATTACTTTCATTAAAGCTATTAAATGATAATACTTTAGCCTATGAAAACCTAAAGGAAAGTTCTAATAACAATTTATGTGAACTAATTAGATTAAGATCAGTAGACTCCGTGCCCTTTGCTATAGAAAATAGTTATCTATCTTCCAAATATTATGATGAGCTAATTAGAAAAGATTTTGAAAAAACTTCTTTATATGAGGTTTTAAAAAAGGATTTTAATCTAAATTTAAAGAGTGGTTGGGAAGAAATATCCATGACCTATGCTACAGCCTTAGAATCAGAACTTTTAAAAGTTGAAGAAGGTTTTCCTCTTTTCTACCTCAAGGGTACTGTTCTAGAAGAAAAAGGTTTTCCCGTAGAATTTTTCTACTCTGTAATACGTGCAGATAGAGTGAAACTAAAAAGTGTATTAACAAGATAGGAGTTGATTATATTGAAAATAGCTACTGTAGGTGATAATTGTATGGATGTATATTTAAACTTAGGTAAAAGTTATCCTGGTGGAAATCCCGTAAATGTAGCAGTATATATGAAAGAATTAAATGAAATCTCTTCCTATGTTGGAGTGGTTGGTAATGATAAATATGGAGAATTAATGATTAATTCCATTAATTCTAAAGGGGTAGATACTTCTCATGTTCGGGTATTAGAAGGGGCTACAGCTATAACAGAGGTTGCATTAATAAATGGAGATAGAGTCATGGGAAATTATTATGAAGGTGTATTAAGTAAATTTACACTTACTAATGACGATTTAGATTTCATTTGTAACCATGATCTTTTTCATACAGCCTATTGGGGTAAAACTGAAAACTACCTTTGCCACATCAAAGAAAAAAATATTCCTATTTCTTTTGATTATGCTACTAAATTAGAAGACTCTCTTATTAATAAAACTATCCATTATGTAGACTATGCATTTTTTTCTTATTCTAAAATAGATGACTATATAAAAAACTTTATGAAGGATATTCATAGTAAAGGACCTAAAATAGTAGTTGTAACTCTTGGCAATAAGGGCAGTGTTGCCTATGATGGTAAAGAATTTATTTTTCAAGACATCATAGAAACAAAGGTAGTTGACACTTTAGGTGCTGGAGACTCCTTCATAGCAGGTTTTTTAAAGGGTATTCTTAATAAAAGCTCCATAAAAGAATCCATGCTTCTTGGTGCTAAAACTGCATCTAAAACATTAAAATATTTTGGTGCTTGGTAATGACTGAGAATAATTCAAAAAAACAACTAAGTGGTTCCTCTCCTTTATATACTCAACTAAGGGATATCTTAAGGGATAAAATTATTAGTGGTGAATTCAAGGTTGGTACAGCAATTCCCTCTGAAAATGAATTATCTAATACCTATGGAATAAATCGTCTAACAGTACGTAATGCTATATCCATTCTTATCCGTGAAGGATTGTTAAAGAGTATTAAAGGTAAGGGTGTATTTGTTCTTAATTCTAAAATTGAAAGAGACTTATATACCTTAAGAGGTTTTACTAAAACTATGAAGGATAAGAATACATCTTCAAAAACCACTATATTAAATAAAACTACCAAACCTGCTGGAAAACTTTTGAGTAAAAAGTTTAATATAAATGAAGATGATGATATCTATGTTATAAAGAGACTGTGTTATGCCAACAAAGAACCTATATCCCTAGAATACATTCATATTCCAAAATATATACTACCTAATTTAGATAAAATCAATCTATCCTTTTTTTCAATATATGAACTCTTTGAGGTTTATAATATAAATCTTGTTACTGCAGATGAAACCTTGGAAATCGTTCGACTAGATGATAAGCATAGTAAACTTTTATCTCTAGATACACCTTCCTGGGTAATGTTATTTGAGTGTACTAGCTATGATGATACTGGAAGAGTTATAGAATTTACAAAGACCTATACAAGAGGAGATAAATGTAACTATAATGTACATTTTAATAAATGATATAGAAAGAAGGTATTTATATGTTAAATATTGATAAGTCCACTGTAGATTTTCTTGTTACAGAAAATATGGTTACAGAAGTTGAAAAAGTATTAGAAAAGGACGTTCCTAAAATTAGAAACATAGTTAATGAAATAGCTAAAAGGGGAATTAACAAAGTTTATTTTGTAGCTTGTGGTTCACCTCTTTGTGCTTGTGAAACTGCTACTATATTATTTGAAAAATACTCAAATATTAATTCTAAAGCTTATAGTGGCTATGACTTTTTAGATTCTACACCTTATAATTTAGATGAAAAAACAGCAGTGATCGCTCTATCTCAATCTGGAAACACTGAAGAAGTAGTAGAAGCTTTAAAAAAGGCTAAAGCTACTGGTGCACTTACTGTCAGCGTTACTCGTGATCCTTCTGGAAACTTATTAGCTCCTGTAGGTGACTATTTAGTAGCCTATGAAGCTGAATGCATCTGGGAAATTCACTTATTAATTACTTATACCTTTGCATTAGAACTTATCAATAAAGTTACACCAAGCCTTGAAATAACTAAAATTCTAGAAGATATATTAAAGCTTCCTAAAATTTTAGGAAAGTTAGTAACAAGTTGGGAATCTAAAGGACGAACCCTCGGTGAAAAAGCTTCTAATTGGGATATAATATATACTGTGGCTGCAGGTCCACTAACCCCTTTAGCCTATAAAGAAGGAGTTATTACAATGATGGAATTTGCTTGGACTCATGGAGCAAGTATAAATAGTAGTGAATTCCGCCATGGCCCTTTAGAAATTGTTGAAGAAAGAGTACCTTTTATTTTTCTATTAGGTACAGATGAATCTAGACATACTACTGAAAGAACTATAAATTTTGTTAAGAAATTAGATCAGGATTATATTGTCTTTGATTATAAAGAAATAGCTGAAGACCTTCATCCTATGCTATCACCTTTTGTACTTTTTGTCCCTCTCGAGTGGTTTTTCTATTATCTTTCAATTTACAAAGATCACAATCCAGATGATAGAAGATATTATGGAGGTATTGTTAAATACTAAAAATAAGGATGTGATTATTCATGACTGAACATAAAAAATGTAACTGCGAAAATTGTCTTCATAAATTATGTGTAGAAAGAGTTCCAATTTTCTCTGGTTTAAATTCTGAAGAATTAAGTAAAGTAGCTACCTTAATTGTAAAAAAGCAATATGAAAAAGGTGAGCTAATTATAATGGAAGAAAGTTATTTAGAAAATCTAATCATTATAGATAAGGGTAAGGTAAAAGTATTTCGTTATACTATTGAAGGCAAAGAGCAGATCCTATATATATTTGATCACGGTGACTTCTTTGGTGAAAAAAATCTCTTAAATAATCAACAATCTACCTATAATGTTGAAGCATTAGAAACTACTTATATTTGCATGATAAATAAAAATGACTTTCAAAAACTTTTAATTAATTATCCTAAAATAGGGATTAAAATCATAGAAGAATTATGTAGTCGAATGGATAAAATAGAAAGCTCAGTTCAAAATATGGGTACTAAAAACATAGAGTGGCGTATAAATTCACTACTTCTTGATTTTGCAGAAAGGTATGGTAAAAAACATCCTAATGGTGTTATTGTAGAGCTCCCATTAAGCCGTGAAGGAATAGCTAACTATATAGGTACTGCTAGAGAAACGGTTAGTAGGAAATTAAGCGTACTACAAGATGAAGGTGTCATTGATATGATAGGAAATAAACAGATTTTGATACGAGATATAGATGCTTTAATGAATTAAAAAATAAAAATAATTAGATAGTTTGTTTTAAAACTATGACTCCAGTCACAGAATATTTTATATAACTAATATATTATAGAGTTATAAACAAGAAAACTTTAAATAACACTGTATTGGAGGAATATATATGAATAAATTTAATAGTTCTCAAACCGTAGGAGAAATTGTTTCAATTATGCCTAAGGCTAGTGAAATTTTCAAACAATATAAAATTGATTTTTGCTGTGGAGGTAATAGACCCCTTGAAGAGGTACTCTATGAATTACATCTTGATGAAAATCTAATATTAAATAAAATAAATGAGATTTTTGAAGAAAGTAATAATACAAAAGAAGTATTCATAGATTTTAGGGCATTGACATCAAGTGAATTAATTGACCATATTGAAAATACTCATCATGCCTATACTAAGAGAGTACTTCCTGAATTAGGAGAGTTAACAACAAAAATAATGAGAGTTCATGGTATAAACCATAATGTACTATTCAGAGTCCATAAGCTCTTTTCAATGCTTAAAACTGAGTTAGAGCAACATTTGCTTAAAGAAGAACAAATTCTTTTCCCATTAATTAAAGAATATGATAAAAATCCAAGTGTTAATCAACTTCAAAAAATTAATGAAGTAATTAATGAAATCGAAGAGGAGCATGAAGGTGCTGGAGATATTTTAAAGGAACTTAGAAAAATTACCAATGATTTCAAAGTTCCTAATGACGGTTGTAATACCTATGTTATAACCTTTAAAATTATTGAAGAACTAGAGAGTGATTTATTCCAGCATATTCACCTTGAAAACAATATTCTATTTAAGAGAATGAACTTGGATATTAACAAACATCAATAAGTAACTTTCTTAAAATAAAAAAATTTACAAGCCTAAGGATAATTTATTTCCTTAGGCTTTTTATCATTTTATTCCATACTTGTTTTATATCTTTACATTTTCTCTGATTTCTTATTTATTTAAAAGAGCTTTATCTGGAGTTACAAGAATTTTCACATGTTTTTTCTTTTCAGGACCGGTCAAAGCTCCAAATCCTTCTTCAACTATATCTTCAAGTGCTATTTTCTTAGTTATATATCCTTCTGCCTTAATTCTTCCATCGCTCATTTGCGCAATTGTTGCTGGAAACTCATGTCTATAGGCTAAAGTTCCTACTATTTTCTTTTCAGAAAATACTAAGACATTAGGGTTAAAGTTTATTTCATCTTCCCAAATACTTGTTATTACCATAACTCCTTCATATTTTAGACTATCTATGCCTATATCAAAGCCTATCTTTGCTCCTGTAGTTTCAAAGGCAACATCTACACCTGTTCCACCAGTGAGTTTTTTAACCTCCATAGCTATATCAACTTCATTTGGATCAAGAACAACATCTGCTCCTGCCCTCTTTGCATATTCCTGTCTTATTGATTTTCTTTGTAACACTACTACTAATTTTGCTCCTGCTGCTTTTAAGCATTCAATAGTTGCAAGACCTATTGGTCCTGAACCAAGTACTATGGCAGTATCTCCTGTTTTAAAATTAGCAATTCTAATAGAATGAAGTGCTACCGCCATTGGTTCTACTAAAGCTCCTTGTTCATAAGTCATCCCCTCTGGCATTTTATGCACATATTCTTCTGGAAATACAGTATATTCTGCAAGTCCTCCACCACTACCACAAAGTCCGTGAAATCCTAATGAAGAGCACAGATTGTATTTACATTCTCTACATGCTGGACATTCTCTACAAGCCACTATAGGTTCTACAATAACTCTATCACCTATTTCAAACTTTGTTACTCCTTCTCCTACTTCTACAACTTCCCCTGAAAATTCGTGCCCTAGAACTACTGGTGCTATATTCCCACTTAAAGGATGAGGTTGTCCAACAGGTATAAAAATAGGTCCTCCTAAATATTCATGCAAATCTGAACCACATATTCCACACCATTTAACTTTAATTTTTATATTTCCTTTAGTAACCTTTGGTTCATCTACCTCTTCAACTCTAATATCTTTCTTAGCATACCATAATGCTGCTTTCATAATAAAAGTACCTCCTAAAAAATATAATCTAATATATTGTTAATATTCTCACATATTTATTATGCAAGACTTATGCCAAAATCATTGTTTAAAATACTTTTTAAAACATTATTCATCCTATTTTGCCTGCAGCTATGAAAATGACTACATTGAGTCCCATTCTACATTTCTAATTAAATTTACTTTAAACCTTATTCAAAAATTTAATTTATATAGTAAACTAAAAAATCTCAAAATGATACACAACTCAGTGTCTCATCTTGAGATTTACTATTTTAAATTCTCATTTTGATACATATATAATTCTAATCATTGATAATAAAAAAACAAAGTAATTTATAGGTCATTTATGTTATATTTTTTTATCTTTCTATAAATAGTAGCTCTACTTATACCTAGCATTTCCGCAGACTTTAATATGTTACCTCCGCAAAAGTTAATAGCTTTTATTATACTTTCTCTTTCTAAAATATCTATAGGTACTATTTCATCTACATCACTTGCTTTCTCATTATTAAAATTAGCTTCTATTATTTGTGACTTTTCCAAAGATTGTACACAAATTATATCCTTTTCACTAGAATAATAATCCCTTTCTATAGCATTTCTAAGTTCTCTTACATTTCCAGGCCAATCATGTTTTTTTAGTTCATTTATATAATCTGTTGTTATTAGTTTATATTTAGCTTTATTTTTAAAATTAAGACTATTAACAAAGTGTCTTGCTAGTGTCTCTATATCTTCCTTTCTTTCCTTCAAAGGGATGGTTTTTATATTCATTACATTTAACCTGTAATACAAATCTTCTCTAAAAGCTTTTTTACTTATCTCTTCTTTTAACTCTTTATTAGTTGCTCCTATTATTCTTACATCTAATTTCTTTTCGTAATTTCCGCCTACTCTAACTATGGTATTGTTATCTAAAACTCTTAATAATTTCGATTGCATATCTAAAGGAAGTTCTCCTAATTCATCTAAGAAAATTGTTCCACCATCTGCTAATTCAAATTTCCCTGGATGTCCCTCTTTAGCAGCTCCAGTAAAAGCGCCCTTATCATAACCAAAAAATTCACTTTCCATTAGATCTCTAGGAATTGAAGCACAGTTTACAGCTACAAAAGGTCCATCACTTCTTTGACTATAATTATGTATAGCTTGAGCTACCAGTTCTTTTCCCGTACCGCTAGGTCCTTCTATTAATATATTGCAATCACTTCTTGAAGCCCTTTTTGCAAAATTTATCATATTTATCATTTTATCGTTACTAGTTACAATGTCTTTAAACTTATAGTTAGCCTTATATCCTACCACTTTATTTACAAACCTATGTACAGATTTACTTTCTCTAAAAGTTATAACTACTCCCATGGACCTATTATTAACATTCATAGGTACAACATTTAATATACATTTTATTCTTTTATTATTAATATTAAAGTCACATTCTATGTTATTATACGTTTCCTCATAATTTTCTATAATGTAATCAAAATTTAAATTACCTAGAGCTTCTTTTATATTTATTTCAAATATTTCATCTTGATTCATATCTAAAATATTTTCTGCTCTATGATTCACTCTCTTAATATTAAATTTTTCATCTATTACTATCATTCCCTCTACAATGGAATCAAAAGTTATATTTAATAAATTATAGGATAATATAAGTTCTAACTGTTTCTTTATGGATTCAGCTGCTGCAATAACTATTCCTAAAGTATGCAGATGTGCATCCTTGCATATGCCAGACATATTTATACACCCTATTATTTTCCCATCACTATCATGTATAGGTGCTGATGAACACGTCCAAGAATGTTGTTGTATACCATAATGCTCAGCCCCAATAGTTTGAATTGGTTTATTTAGATATAAGCAAGTTCCTATAGCATTAGTTCCTACTGCTTTTTCTGACCATAAGGCTCCCTTTGTAAATCTTAAATCCCTAGCTTTTTCTAAAATACTATCATCACCAATAACATCTATTATATATCCATCTTTATCTGCAAGGAATAAAGCAAAGCCTGAACCTGATATGGTGTTATACAAATTCTCCATTATAGAATGTGCTACTGAAACTAAATCTATATTCTCTTTAACTTTAATTCCTACAGGAGCTTTATATTTCTCAACACCTCTTCCATCCATATAGTCTACATTATACTCTTTACATCTTATCCATGAATCTCTTATATCTTTTTTAACTTTTTTATTATCTATACCGTATTTCACAAATTCATTCCATGCTTTTGTAATTAATTCCGTATAATTATCCATTCTTACACTCCCACCCCTTAAGAAATATATACTTAAAACAATAAATTTATTATTTTAGTATTTGTTTTATATCACCATGGAAAAAATATATAACTGTACTTTATAGCCGTATCCATAAACCCATCCTCGTTTTTTTTTATATTTCCCTAATGACTTAACTTCCCTAAAAATAACAATGCCTGATATAATTACAGCTATTTCTATCAGTTTAAGATCGTTACTAAACATGCTTATTGTATGTTAGGGTATATTTGTATAAATATCCAACTAAAAAATCAAACTTGTTTCACAAACAAAATATGAAAACAAGTTCTAAAATTATATTTATAATTGTTGCAATTCTCATTGTAAACATATATATATTAGGATTCCCATCAGAGTTTATAGAGTGATTTAATCCAAATGTACATAAATTAAATAAAGTTCCTTGGATTAATGGTCTAATATAAATTCTATCTAACACATTATACATCATATTTACTACCATGCCTATAATCGCAGGAATAGAAAATTTCATTATTAATTTAACTATTACTAAATTACCTAATTCTTCTTGATTTTTCTTTAAACTACTTGTTTCTATAATATCATCCTAATTGAATATATTGAATAATGTTTCTGTTGAGTATGTAACATGTTTTTAAATCATAATATAGATAATATAAGATACTATGATGGTACCATTGAGCATTTAAAATAACATATAACAACATCCTTAATCGAAGGCTAAGTTTAAACGTCGCAGTAACCTATAACTTTTAGTATAATTACGAATGAAAAATAGAGTACTACCATAATGGTAGCACTCTATTTTTCATCTAACTTTATAAAGTATTCTGCTACTATAACTTATTAATTCGCTCTTTACATAGTTTTATGATTTTTATTGGTGGCCTTGACTACTTTTACAATTTCATACCAACTTACTGAAATTATAGACATGAAAATAGCTACCCCAAATTGTTTCAAAGATAAAGGTGAAAGCTTTAAAAAAACATTTATTGGAGTATAAAGTATCAATAAAAGACCTGCTATTGTACCCAAACTTACACCCCACATTATTTTATCTTTAGCTAACCTCTTAACAGATTTAATAGCCAATTCAGAATCTGAACTATTAACTTGAACTAATAATATATTAGCCATCAGTATAATAGTTAACCCCATTGCTCTTGCAAGTGATGCATTATTGGGATACTTACTTAAAAAAGTAAAATAAGTTCCGAATGATGCTCCAAATATAATAACCCCTTGAAGTATGCTTTTAAAAAGCATTTTAGACGTTAACAATTTTTCATTAGGATCACGAGGTTTTCTCTTCATGATATCATACTCTGCTGGTTGGCGCTCTAACACAATAGAACATGTAGGATCAATTACAAGTTCAAGTAAAACCACATGTAGTGGAAGTAACAAAAGACTTGTAGGACTTATTGCTAATAAAGGAGCAAGTACTGAAGCAAATGCTATAGGAATATGAATTGTAAATACATAGCCAACAGCTTTTCTTATATTATCATAAATTCTTCTGCCATCTTCTATTGTATCTACTATAGTAGAAAAGTTATCATCAAGTAATATTAAATCCGCAGCTTCCCTTGAAACCTCTGAGCCACGTTTCCCCATTGCAATACCTATATCTGCATGTTTAAGTGCGGGAGCATCATTAACTCCATCTCCAGTCATTGCTACTATTTCTCCATTTTCCTTAAAAGCTTTAACAATTCTCATTTTGTGTTCCGGCACAACTCTAGAAAAAATGCTAACTTGTTTAACTTTTTCACATAACTCCTCGTCACTCATTCTGTTAATGTCATCACCTGTAATTACTTTATCAATGTTCTCCATTCCAATTTGATTAGCAATAGAGCTTGCAGTTATACCATTATCTCCTGTTATCATTACAACTCTAATTCCAGCCTCTATGCACGTTTTTATGTCTTCCTTTACAGAATCTCTTGGAGGATCTGCAAGTCCAACTATTCCACAAAATTGCAAAACGCACTCATTTAAAATATCTGGTACATTGCTTATGCTATCATATTTTGTTCTACCGATAGCTATAACTCTAAGTCCTTTTCTGGACATTTCTATAATTTTATCTTGAATTAATTTTTGTTCTTTCTCTGTTAACTTGCATATTTTAATGATACTCTCAGGTGATCCCTTAGCTGATATCATTATTTGATTATTTTTTAACCAAACATTCCCCATCATTTTGTCTTCATTACTAAAAGCATATTCTTTAATTAATTCACCATGAAAAATCATATCTTCAGTAATTTCATTTTCCTCACAATAGGATATCATCGCTTTTTCCATAGGATCATATGCATCTATTTTACATCCCATTCCCATTGTACTAACTACTGACTTTATATCATTATCAAAACTCCAAGTATCTCTAACTTTCATCTTATTCATTGTTATCGTCCCTGTTTTATCTACGCAAAGCACAGAAACTGCTCCTAAGGTCTCTACAGAAGGTAATCTTCTAACAATTGAGTTCTTTTTAGCTAATCTCCAAGCTCCCATTGATAAAAATACTGTTAGAATAACTGGGAATTCTTCTGGTATCATAGCCATTGCAAGAGTGACACCAGATAAAATACTTTCTATAATTCTATCCATAAAAGCATGGTCTGAAATGTTAAAATAAGTTACTATTCCAACAAATATAAATAGAACTGCTGCTATTAATGCACATAACTTTACTAATTTACCCGTTTGCTTTTGGAGTGGAGTTGGGCTATCTGATGCTTCCACAATATCCTTTCCTATTTTTCCATATTCAGTAGATAACCCTATTTTGTCTACTAATATTGTACCTGATCCTTGTATAACTAATGTTCCAGCATAACAATAATCACGTCGCCAATAATCATTAGTTTCTACTCTATCATCTTGTTTAGATATTTTCCATACACCTTCCGATTCTCCAGTAAGAGATGACTCATCAATACATAGTGTACTTCCTTTTAAAATTATGCCATCTGCTGGTATCTTAATACCTTCCTCAATGTACATTATATCATCAGGAACTAAATCTTCACTCTTAATTACCTTTTTAACTCCATCCCTACATACAGTTATATGAGGTGCTGATAAATCTTTTAATGCATCCAAGGTTTTATCAGTTTTCCATTCCTGTATTACTTCAATACTAATAATTCCAACGACAAAGATAAGCATAATACTACCATCTCTCGGTTCTCCTAAGATGAAGTATATTACAGCTGCAACAATTAGTAATAAAAACATTGGTTCACTAATAACCTTTAAGATTTTGTTTAAAAAGCCCTCTTTCTTTTTTGATATAAGTTCATTCTTTCCATATTTTTTCTGACGGTAATGTGCCTCATCACTTGTAATCCCTTCCATAGCTTTGATTTGTTGTTCTGTCATACTAGTTACCTCCAATTTTAAATTATTTAAGATAGCTCTATGGCATTGCAAACCTCAGAAATGTTCTAAAATTGGTCAAAAAAAACCTGTAGAACATTTTACTGTCCCACAGGTATATAATCATAATTATCCTGTTGCCAATTAAGGCCCGGCCCCACGAACTCCCAAAAAGTTCATCGCCTGCTCAGTTTGTACTGTAGATTTATATGCAGTGCAAATAGATATACCTTAATAATAACATGCATACTATGATTTGTAAATAAATTTTAAAATAAGATATATGCTAATTATAAATAATAAGCACATTTCTTACCTTGACTCTACATTTAAAATTAAATCTAATAAATAAAATAATAAGAGTTATTAATATAATCTACTTCGTACTTTTCACATAATTTTCTTAATAAGGTTTTTACCTTAATATTATTTTCGTCTGGATTTTTTAAAAGTTCATTAAACCTATTCTTTTCTTTTAATGTTACTTTATCTTTTATATATCCATAAACATGTTGTGCTGTGTTAATAAAATTTCCTCTACTAAAAGGCTTTTCTAAACACTGATCTATATACATATACACTTCTCTCATTGGTATAGGAGAATTTACTAAGCTACTACATTTTTTATAATAAGAATAGTCCTTTTCCATTAAAGAATACTTATACTTCGCCCATTGCTCTGTCCTTATTGAAATTGGCAAGTCTTCATTAAGAGTGTAAATACACTTCATTGCTGATATTTCCTTATCCTTAACTTCAAGCATGACATCTGAATTAATTTCTGAAATACTTTTCATATAATCTAAAAAATTACTAGTAACAACAAACTTAGAATGAGCTCCTCCTTTTTTACTTATATCTCTATCAGAATAATGGAATTTTACTGGACCATCTTCAACCTTCCATGTATTTTTAACAGAGTATAAAATATCCTTCCACTCTAAAAAACAAGGATTGAGCTGATGATGAAGATTATCAAACACTGCTGGTATTTTAATATCATTACAAATATTTAATACATCTTCTATGGTATAACTTTTATCATCATTCTCAATTACCAATCTTTTTTTCAAAGAGTTTGATAGTCTATTAAAATTATGCTTAAATCGTTCCATGGCAGAAATTTTATCTCCATATACCCCTCCAACATGAAGTATAATTTTGTTAGAATAGTCCACACCTAAACTATCTAAAAATTTGCAATGATACTCTAGATCCATAATACTTTTCTCAACAACTTCCTCATTAGGAGAATTTAGAACTGTATATTGACCAGGATGCATAGAAACCCTAATATTATTATTTTTTATAAATTCTCCACACTCTGTAAGTTCTTTATTATAGGTCTCCCACCACTTTAGGTTATTAATTGGGTGACTACCAAAGGGAATTATATCTGAACTTATCCTAAATAAATATATTGCATTTTCTATATTCCACTTTAATATATTCATTAAATCATCAATGTTACTTCTAACACACTGATTAAAAACATTATCACTAAAATTTTTTAATAAAAAGCTTCTTGAAGTTTTATATGGAATAGATGCAGGTGTACATGCATATCCAATTCTATTTTTTTCAAGCAACTTACAACACCATCCTTTTACTTAAATGAAAAGTAATAAGCTAATTGCCATTACAGCCATTCCCGCTACTAGTCCGTAGATAGATAAATGATGTTCACCATATTCTCTTGCCGATGGAAGTAATTCATCAAGAGAAATAAATATCATAATACCAGCAACTATAGCAAAAATAATTCCAAGGGTAATATTATTAATAAATGGCATCAATACCAAATAACCAATAATAGCACCTAAGGGCTCTGACAGTCCAGATAGAAAAGAATATAGAAAAGCTTTTTTTCTACTACCCGTAGCATAAAATACTGGAACTGATACTGCGATACCCTCAGGAATATTATGAATAGCAATAGCAATTGTTATAGGTATGGCTATTGATGGTTCTTGTAATGCAGAAATAAAAGTAGCCAATCCTTCTGGAAAGTTATGAATAGCCACTGCTAATGCTGTAAGTAATCCCATTCTAAGCAATTTTGTATTATCTTTTGATGTATCTTTTAAATTTTCATTTTCCGTTCCCTCTAATTCTTCAATTTTATAAATATCATGAGGATTTTCACCACTTGGTATAAGTTTGTCAATAATCGCTATAATTAACATACCAAAAAAGAAAGCTCCTACTGTAACCCAAGAACCCAATTTAAATCCAAGTTCAACGGATAATAAGTTCCTAGCTTCAACAAAAATTTCTATCATAGAAACATATATCATAACTCCTGCAGAAAATCCTAAACTAATTGATAAAAATTTTGTATTGGTCTTTTTAGCAAAAAACGCAAGAGCACTTCCAATTCCTGTACATAGCCCTGCAAATAACGTTAATGCAAAGGCAATAAAAACCTGTTCCATATCTTTTCCCCCTAATTCCTATATTTTATTCATATACTTATCAATAACTTACACAAACTTGTTTAATCAATACAATATCAATTACTGCAACTTTTACTAACTTTCACCCTAATTAAACCTAATTATTTTCATAGGATGAATTACTCTATTTTCCTTTAATAGTATAATTATTATATCATAATCAATTTAAAAATCACTACTATGCTATTCTATATAAAATAATACTTATGCTAGTATTTCAATAGTTCTATTTATATTTTTGTTTATAATATGGATATTATGTAAAAGCATACTTATGTTACAATAATATTATATAAACTTTATTTTTATTATATAAATACTTAGCAAAAAACTTTATTACACTTAAGAATAGGAGACATTAATTATGTACGAAAATGTTAAAATGGAAAATATGACATGGCAAGAGTTTGCAAAGAAAAAAGATGATGCAATTATATTACCAATAGGTGCTACAGAACAACATGGCCCTCACTTACCTACCTGTGTAGATTCTGTATTAGCAAGAGAGTTTGCTTACCGCATAGCTGAAAAAATAAATGGAGTAGTTGCTCCAACAATTTCTTATGGATATAAATCAAAACCATTAAGTGGTGGTGGCCCATTATTTCCTGGAACTATTGACTTAAATGGTGCTACATTACAAGCCTTAGTAATGGATATAATAGATGAATTTGTTCGTGATGGCTTTACAAAAATATTTATTTTGAGTGCTCACTTTGAAAATGAAGCATTTATTGTAGAAGCTATGGATCTATGTTCTGCAAAATATGGAGACAAGGTAAAGCTTCTTCTTACTAACTGGTGGGATCCAATGTCACCTGATGTAATTGATAAAGTTTTTGATGAAGTACCATTCCCAGGATGGGCTTTAGAACATGCTGCCGTTACAGAGACCTCATTAATGATGTACTTTGCACCAGAGCTTGTTAGAGAAGATAAAATATTAGATACTGAAAATGCTAGTCCAACAACTTATTTTAGATATCCTATAGAAAAAGATATCGTTCCCGAAACTGGAATACTTGCATCAGCTAAATCCTCTTCAGCTGCAAGAGGAAAAATAATTGTAGATGACGTTATTCCAAACATTGTTAAAATAGTTGAAGAAGCTTTCAGATAAATTTAAGAATTATCGCTTAATTTATAAAATTATTATGCTTCTATTTAATATAATAAAATTGCCTAGTATTATAATTATTCATACTAGGCAAACTTATTTATAAAATATCTAATTATCACATAAAACTATAATTTGTGATGGTGTTGTAATTGCAGGTATACTCTTGGTACTCATTCCATATACAACCACAAGATTTCTATTTTCTATATTGCCCAAAAAGCTCTGGCCATTTTCAAGTAATATTTGTGTTCTATTACTAATATTAAGTCTAAGTGAATCATCTCTACTGACTAATCTTCTATTGAAATGAGACACTTTGACATTTTCTTTTTTTGATTTTCTGGCTATAACAATAGCTCTATACTGTGGTGGAAATATTAATGGAACAGGTGCCAATGCATCATAAAATCCAATTATATAATCACCAGGTCTTATATTAACATGGTCTACAAAGTAAGTATCTCGGCTAACTACTAAGTTAAAATCATCATCTCTTCTTCCTCTTACTGACATTATCATTGTACATGCCGATGTGTCATTTACTGATGTTTTCATCACTTCTATACTTTTAACTACTCCTTCAATACTTAAAAATTCTTTCACTATTATTCCTCCATATAATAACATACTGTGTTGTTATTATATTATGGATTGAAAAAACTTGTGTTACAATTTAAATATCTTCTTTAAAAATATAAAAGTAATAAAGAATGCTTATCTACCTATTTTTTTCAAAATTTTAGTACAATTATGGGTACACTAAAGCTAAATTTCACTTCATCCTTTTACTTTACCATTCTTTTCTTATCATCAGATAAATCAAGACCTAATGTTCCACCTGGATTCATAATATTATTTGGATCAAAATGATTTTTTAATACCTTGAATACCTCCATTTGATTTTTACCTATTTGACCTTCAAGCCAAGGGGCTGTCATCTTTCCTATTCCATGGTGATGACTCATCGCAGCTCCATACTTCTGAATATTATCAAGTATTCCATATTGATATTCTAAATACTCATCTATTTTATTCATTTTAGCTATAAAAATAAAGTACAGATTTGCACCTTGTGGATAAACATGAGACATATGTGTCATACAAATTGTATTTGGTCTACTTTTGCAGTAAGCTCTTACTCCCTTATGAACGCAATCCATATTCTCCCAATTAACTGAACATTCAAGGGTATCAGTCATAATACCATAATCCTGTAAATCTTCTCTTAAATATGGATCTCTAAACCTTCCGTGCTCCCATGCCTTAGTTACATATCCTGTGGTCGACATGGCTCCATACGCTTTACATATCTTATGAACCTTTTTCCTTACTACCTTTGTAAAACATGTTTCTCCATCTGTAAATCCTAAAAACATACATCTCTCATTTGTCTTATATCCTCTTACAGTCATTATTTTATCAATAATTGTTCCTTCTACTCCATAGAGTTTCATCATAACATCAGTTTCTTCTGGGTCTGATAATCTAAATACTGATGGAAATCCAAATTGCCCTTGCATAATCTCTCTTGCTGCATTTCTAGCATCTTCCCAGTTCTTGAATATATAACTAAATCTCCTTTGATTTTCTGGCATGTATCTAAAAATCTTAAGAGTTACAGAAACTAATATTCCATAGGCACCTTCACTTCCCATCATGATTTCATCGATGGATGGTCCTGTAGCTAATGCAGGATATTCATCGGTTTTTATTTCTCCAGCCGGCGTGATATACTCTTGACATATAACCATATCCTCAATCTTTCCAAAGTAGGTTGAATTCTGACCTGCTCCTCTAGTTACAACCCAGCCTCCAACTGCCGAATATTCAAAGGATTGAGGGAAATGCCCACAGGTATATGCCCTCTTTGCACCAAAGAGTTCCTTTGCTTTATTTAATGTTTCTTCTAGTTTCGGACCTGACATACCAGCTTCTACAGTTATTGTTTGATTTATTTCATTAAAGTTAACTACCTTATTCATATGAACTCTCATATCTAAGGATACTCCACCTTTTACACACTCAACGCCTCTAGTTACAGATGAACCTCCTCCGTAAACATACACTGGTATTTTCTCTTCATTACAGTACTCAACTATTTCTTTTATGTCTTCTTTGCTTCTTGGATGTATTACTATATCAGGAATATTTTCAACGATACCTTCTCTAAGTCTCATTGAATCTATCATAGTTTTTCCATAAGCTATTTGAAGCCTTGAATAAGGGTCCATTCTTACATTACTTTCTCCTACTATGTGTTTAAAGTGAGCAATTTGCCCTTCTGCTAAAGTAATCTCTTTTTCAAAATTAACCTGTTCTAAACCCATTTTTTGAGGTGTTTTAAAATCATCATCAGTCATTTCAAAGGTTTTCTTCATCAAAGTGTATAATCTAGGATTGGGATGTTTAAATTCCTTAGGGTTTCCCCATTTTAAAATAGATCTATAGGATCCTTCTGGTGGCAAATCTTCATACCAATTTGGTGTGAAAATATCTTCATTTTTATTCATATATAATTCCCCCATATACAATTAAATATCTGGATAATTTGTTATCTTTCCAATATCTGAATATAGTGATTTAAGTCTTCTATATATTCTCTTGTAAACTTTCTTAAAAAGTTTTGAATATATTTCTGTATATTCTTTTTCTGGAGTAAATATTTTTTTATAATGAACCATTTTCTCAATAGCTTCATTGTAAGTTACATACATTCCTAAAGCTACAAAAGTTATAATAGCTGCTCCTAATCCTGACGTCTCATGGGTCGTAGTTTTATAAACCTTTCTATTTAACATACTGGCAGTTATTTGACAAATAGTATCACTTTGAGAGCCGCCTCCTGAAACCATTACATACTTCACTTTTTCCTTAGTTTTTCTTTCTATTTTTTCTATTCCATCTAATAATCCATAATTTATTCCTTCAATAATAGCTCGATAAATATGGCTTCTTGTATGAACATCTCCAAAACCTATAATTGCTCCCTTTGCCTCAGGATATTTTAAACCTGGTCCCCAATATGGTTGAAGCATTAACCCATGGCATCCCGGTGGAACATCCTTTAATCTTTCATTTAATATTTCTTCATAAGAAATGCCTCTTTCTTCTGCTTCCATAGCTTCCTTTCTAGCAAATTCTCTCTTAAACCAACTAATCATCCAATACCCCCTAAAAATTTCAAATTCCGGATTATAATATCCTGGGATGCAAGCTGGATAAGCTGGCATAAACATTAAAGGCTCTATATATTTTTTTGACATAGTCTGAACTGTAGCTGTTGTTCCAAAACTTAAATTTACCCATTTTTCATTCTTACAACCTGTACCTAAGGTTTCACAACCTTTATCTGATCCTGCTGCAATAACAGGTATTCCAATCTTTAACCCTGTACCCTTTGCAACTTCTGAACTTATTTCCCCAATTCTTTCTCCCACCTCTACAAGCTGAGGTAGTTTTTCTCTTTCAACTCCCGAAATTTCCCATCTATAATCTTTATTTCCTTTTGGCCAATCTTTCTTTTTAAAATTAAAAGGTATATGTCCAATCTGAGATGCTATAGAATCTACAAAATTTCCTGTTAATTTAAAATTTAAATATCCTGAAAGTAATAAATACTTATAAGTGTTTCTCCATATTTCCGGCTGATTTTCCATTATCCAATTTGCTTTACATTTTTTCCTTGAAACCTCTATGGCTTTTTTCATTCCAATTAACCTAAAGAGAAAATCATATTTTTTACTTATAGGTTTTTTACACTCTGCCATCCTCTGATCTAACCATATTATTGCAGGTCTTAATGCTTCCCCATTTTTATCTACATTTATACCTGTATCTCTTTGTGTTGTTACTGATACTGCAAGTATTTCATTGAAAAAAGCAGAATTATTCTCTTTTAGTGCTGTACATACATGACATACACCTTGCCACCAAATCTCTGGATCTTGTTCTGCCCATCCTGGTCTATTTGAAAAGTATGGTTGAAAATCTAGCTTCTCTTTAGCTACTAATGTACCTAATCCATTAAATATCAACGCTCTTACACTTTGTGTCCCACAATCTATGGAGAGAACATATTTATCCTCCATTCGGATACTCCTCCTTTAATATCTCAATCAAACTTGAGGTTGAAATTATATTAACTCCAGTGTTTAATACATTTTCAATTATTACTTCATTTATATCAACATGATTTGTTATTACTACTTTACTTATTTCTCTCATTACATTAAATATTTTACTCTTTGGAATCAGTCCGTCAGTTCTCACCGGTAGTCTTGGCATTTCCTTATATATAGTATTTACTGTTGAAGCAATACTTCTTAATGGATTTTTTATCTCATTAATTCCAAATTCTATGCCTCTTTTGCACTTATTACCTTCCACTAATAGTTCTTCATTTTTTTCAATTATAGTAAGTTTGCAACCATTAGGACACACTATACAGGTGATTTTTTTTAACTCCACCTTATACACCTTCTTTAATTTTACTCATAACCAAATTTAGATTATCCATATTTTTTACAGAAAATGATTTTAAGTTTAAAATTATTTTTTCCATCTCCGGAGGTTTTATTATATTATACTTTTTCATAAATACTACTTTGTTATCTAAGTAAAATTCCACTTTTACATCTTCTATTACATCTTTACTTCTAAAGTAAATTGTTATATCTTTATCTATAGAATTTAAATCTATGCTTTGTGGTACTACATATAGAAATTCTTTTTTATCAAAGGTTATATCCACTAATTTTCTATAACTATTTTCTTCATAAGTTGCTGCCTGTTCTCCAGCATATTTCCCACTTTCTGATACATAATCTACTAAATCATTAACATGAAGAGAATTTCCACAGGAAAATACCCCATTTACACTTGTCCTAAAGTTATGATCTACCTTTGGTCCTTTGGTTAATGGATCAATTTCTATATTCAAACTTTCTGCTACCTCATTTTCTGGTATTAATCCTACTGATAATATTAATCCATCACACTTAATTATCTCTTCTGTTCCATCAATGAGCTTCATATTTTCGTCAACTCTACATGTTTCAACTGCTGAAACTTTGCTCTCCCCTATTACCCTAGTTACTGTATGGGATAAATGTAATGGAATATTATAATCTTCTAAGCATTGCATAATATTTCGGCTTAATCCTGAAGGAGTACTTTTCATCTCATACACACCTATAACCTTGGCACCTTCCAAGGTTAACCTTCTAGCCATAATTAATCCAATATCTCCACTTCCTAAAATCACACAGTTTTTACAAGGTAGATAACCCATGATATTTGTTAAATATTGTGCTGTTCCTGCTGAATATATGCCAGCAGGTCTATCTCCATTTATAAAAACTTGTCTAGACGTTCTCTCTCTACACCCGTTGGCTAAAACTAACGCCTTAGAGCTAACCTGAAAAACATCTTCTCTTGAATTTATTAAGGTTAATATAAAACTTTCTCCTACCTTTTCTACTTTACTTACAAATGTTGATGTATATATTGATATATCTTTTTCCATAATCTTTCTCATATATCTATCGGCATATTCTGGTCCACTAAGTGTTTCATTGAAGGTAATTAATCCAAATCCATCATGAATACATTGTTTTAATATTCCACCTAATTTTTTTTCTCTTTCAACAATTAATGTTTTACTTCCCTTCTCATTAGATGCTAATGCTGCTGCAAGCCCCGCTGGACCTCCACCTATAACTATTACATCAAAGTGAAATTTATTGTCTTTCATTTAATTTCACCTCATTATCATTTATTGTAAGATTATTATATTTACTTTGTACTTTTTCTATAAGAATGTTAGAATATTTACCTTTCTTAGTTATTTCATCAAAACTTTTACCATATTCCTCATTAATAATCTTTAATACCTGTGGCAAACAAAATCCTCCTTGACATCTGCCTGCCCCAGCCTTAACTCTTCTTTTAATAGCATCTACTGTATCCACTTTTATTGGACTTCTTAAAGCATCCTGAACTTCACCTTTGCTTATTTCCTCGCATCTACAAATTATTTCACCATATTCTGGTTTCTCTTTTATTAGCTTAGCCTTTTCCTCAAAGGACATATTTCTTACTTCTGGTATTCCTTTTCTTATTGGATTCCAATAATCTTTTTTCTTTAACTGTATTTTTTCAGCTAGTAATCTACAGGTTATCTTCTCAATTTCCTCTGCTATAGCTGGTGCAGATGCAAGACCTGGTGATTGGATACCTGCTGCATAAATTAAATTATCAACACGTTCAGATCGTTCAATGATAAAATCTTCTTCATAAGTAGCGGCTCTTATTCCCGCATAATATGTTATTACATCACCATTAGATAATTTAGGTACTACAGGTAAATGCTTTCTTAATATATTCTCTATATTTGTTGAATTTGTAGAATAATCTTCTCTAAAGGGTTGTTCATAAGCATCAGGCCCTACCAATATATTTCCATCTATTGTTTTTACAATACCTCCACCCTTAGTATTTCCTTTAGTCAGATTTAAGCTTGGTTTAGCTACCACTCCATTAATTAAAGAACCTTTCTTTCTATCTAATATTAACGTCTCTCCTTTCCTTGGATGTATTGTGAAAAACTGATCACCTGCCATGTTAGCAATTTTATCAGCAAAGATTCCAGCTGCATTTATAATTACCTTAGGATATATTAATCCTCTATTTGTATTTACTCCAATAATCTCATTTCCATCCATAAGGAATGATTCTACTAAGGTATCTAAGGAAAACTCAACTTCATTCATAGCTGCATTTTCTGCAAAAGCATAGGTCATCCTATAAGGAGATAATATACCTGTTGTTCCAAAATGAACTGCCCCAACTATATTATCCGTCACATTTGGTTCTATTTTTTTTACCTGTGCCTTATTTAAAATAACTACATCCTTTACTCCAGCCTTCCGTGCTCTATTCATAAGGTAAGGTTTAGCTAACCTTATAAATCCTCTATCAAAAAGCACTGTAGAGCCACATCTTTCAAAAGGTACCCCTAGCTCCTTTGTAATCTTTGAATAAAGCTCATTACCTCTAACATTAAATATGGATTTTTTACTTCCTATAGGAGCTTCTATACCTGGATGTATCATCCCATCATTTCTTGATGATGTGTGCATTGCCAAATCTGATTCTTTTTCAAGCAATAAAATAGACATTTCCCACTTTGCAAGCTCTCTAGCAATAGCACATCCTATAACTCCTCCTCCAATAATGAGTACATCTACCCTTTTCCCATTTAAATTTGAATCTCTTATAATCGGTGCTTTAATTAGAGGTATTTTTAAATCCTTCACAGTTATTTTATTTACTACACCCTTATATCCTCTTTTAGCAGCAAGTTTACCGGCTTTAATAACCATATCCCAACTCTCTACCTGTCCTTCTAAAATGATGGAAGAGTTCCATTCTCTGCAGTAAATCTCTTTATTAACCTCTTTTTGTATAAGTTTTTGAACCTTTTCATATTTTTTTATCATTACATATCCCTTCCTTAGGATGTTCGGACATCTTAACTTCTCTGTATATACTATGATTTAACTATAAAATAAATACTTATTTTTAATAATTTATCATAGGTACATAGTATAAATTTTCTGGAACTATAAAATTTAAATAATAGAATGGTTCTTCATTATTTTCTTCATATATCCATCTTTCCATAACTAATACTCTTGTAGTTTCATCTATTTCTAACAGACTTTTTTCTTCGCTATTAGGAATTCTAATAGTTATCGTCTGATCTACCTTTGATATGTCTACCTTTAAATCATTTATAATCATACTTGCCAAGGATTTTTTAAAATCAAATTTACTATTATCATTAGAAAACCGCTGTGAAAAATATGAATTCTCAATGGCTACTGGGATTTCCTCAACAGTTCTTAACCTTTTTACATAAAGGCACTTTTGATTTATTTTCCATCTCATCTTATTTGTTAATTCTTCGGCTGGGATAAAAAAATTCTCATCTAGTATTTTGTTGCTAATCTTTATTCCCTTAGTTCTTAATGTAAAAGTTAGACTAATAAGTGGCTCAAATCCCAAAGAAGGCTTATCTCTTAAAACAAAGGTACCAATTCCTTGTTTCTTATACAGATATCCTTGACTAACTAATAAGTCTATCGCTTGTCTTATTGTAGCTCTACCTACTTCATAGTTCTCCATCAGTTCCCTTTCAGTTGGAATTCGAGAATTAACCTCCCATCTACCACTTATAATTGCCTTGGTTATTTCTTCTTTTACTTGTATATATAACGGTGTTTTATTATATCTATCTATCATTATTAATTCCTCCAATGTTTTTTATATTTATATGCTGGATGATTTATATGATTACCAATTTATTAACATGTTGAGGATTATTTATATCTTATGATTTATATTGTTAAACTATAAAAAGGCAACCTGAAACTATTTTTCAGGCTGCCTTATATAATATTTTATAATATACTAACACCAATTTATTTAACTTTCCTATGATATTTTAAAATGAACATATTTCTCAAGAATAACTTACTTTTGAAATTATTTTTAAACTTATATGTGATTATCAATTGATTTCATTGTCTTTGAATACTTCTTATAGTAAAAATATCCTAACACTGCCCATAAAATCACCAATACCATAGAATGTCTACTTAATCTTGCAGGAGAACCTGGTATTATCAATAATCCTATGAATACTAGCCCTATAAAAGCCCCCAATGCTGAAAAATATTTGTCAACTCCTATTGAGTTTTTAAACCCAATATAACATACATAAAAATATGCTACTGCTGCTAGTAAGGATGACATATCTACAATATAGATAATAACTTCTCTACCAAACCATGGTGCTATTAAACTTACTACGGCTATAAATTTAACTCCATTTTCGAAAACACCATTTTTATTTTTCTCTTTGTACTTTGATGGGATAAGTTTATATCTGGATAAAGCTCCAATTAACTTGCTACTCCCTAACATAAACCCATTTATACCACCTGCTACTGCACCAGCTAGGGATATTATTAGTAGGATAAAGCCTATATATCCCATATTATCAAGTACTGCAGACCCTAAAGCCCACTGCTCCAATAAGGCTTTCTCTGGAGTATAAACTAGACCTGTTGTAATATTTAATAGGTTATAAAAAAGTGCTCCAGCAAATATTGCTAGTAATGCCATTCTTGTAGCTTTTGGTGCTTCAAAATTCAAATCTGTGGATACTTGCGGTATTACATCAAAGCCAACAAACAAGAAGGGTACTATAGCAAAAACTTTTACTACTTCAGTAATATTAAACTTATAGTTATTAATATAGGTATCCCTAATCAAGCTGTGGTCTACCTTCATAAACATGAAAGCAAACACTATAATTACATTTACCACCATTAATAAAATTAAAATGTTCTGTACCATGGAACTTAATTTCAATCCTTTGATATTAATATAAGCAAATACAAGAATTATCAAGCTGGCAATGATAACCTCTGACAAGTATACTGGATAACCTGCTACTTGATATAGATATATAAAGTCCACTACTGAACCAAATAACCTTTTAAGCACCAATACAAAGGCTGTGGCATTAAGTGGAACCATACTTATATAACACAATGTCAAGGACCAGCCTACTATAAATCCATTTCCCTTTCCTAAGTTATTGTAAGTATAAGAGAATTCTCCCCCATCTTCATTATGCTTCTCCATCATTATGTGATAACCCTTTTGTATAAAAACAATAGCAAGACCACCAAGTATAAAACCGATGGCCGTGCTAATAATACCACTTTCATGGAGAAACTTTGAACCTGGCAAGGTAAATGAACCCCATCCAATAATAGATCCTAATGCTAAGGCTAATATGTCTATTCTGTTCAACTTTTTCTTCATAAAATTCAATCCTTAATTAAAATTATATTCTGTAACTATCTTTGCTCTTCCTGTTACTTGATCTTGATAATATTCATAGCAACAAATACCTAGATAAGAACCAGATATATTGATTACATTATCATATCCACTATTTTGTAATGCCATTACTGCATTATAACTTCTTTGACTTGAACGACAATGTAAATATACAGGTTTATCCTTTGGTATTTCAGACATTCTTTCTCTAATTTCACTTAATGGAATATTTACTGAATTCTTAAGATGTCCTTGTTCATATTCATGCTTCTCTCTTACATCTACAATAAATTCGTCGTTTTCTACTAACTCCCTAACTATCGTTACTGGTACTTGTCTAAACTTACCATATAATAAATTCAGTCCTACTAAAGCTGCAAAATTAACTACATCTTTTGCTGTTCCAAATAAAGGAGCATAACATAACTCTAATTCCTTTAAATTCTCTAAGGTTCCACCCATTGTTATCATTGTTGCAATTACATCTATTCTCTTATCTACATTTCCTTTTCCTATAGCCTGTGCTCCAAGAATTCTTCCTGTTGGATATTCATATATTAATTTGAAATGCATTGGATTACTATCTGGCATTAATCCAACTTTATCTCCTGGAATAATATATACAAAATCATAAGAAATCCCTGCTGCTTTAGCAGTTTTCTCATTTAATCCTGTAGAAGCTGCTCCTAGATCAAATACTTGAACTACAGATGATCCTATAACTCCATTATTATTGTGATGAATATTATACATATTATCAGCTGCTGCCCTAGCCTGTCTTTGAGCTGGTCCTGCTAAAGCCAGCCTTGAAGTTTTATGTGTTAATCGATTATAAACTTCAATAGCATCACCTACAGCATATATATCTTTATCATTGGTCAAATAGTTATGATCAACTTTAATGCCCCCAGTTACTCCAATTTCAAGTCCTGCATCCTTAGCTAATCCTGTTTCAGGACTAACACCAATTGCCATTACTACAACTTTTGCAGCCACCCTTTTACCTGATTGTAATTCTACAAAGTCTTCATCTATCTTCTTAACTCCATCACTTAATATAAGGTTTACTCCCTTATCCATCATTTCCTTGTGAAGTATTTGAGCCATATCATAGTCAAAAGGACTCATTATTTGATCAAGTGCTTCTATAAGACTTACATTCTTATCTGCTAAACATAGGTTTTCCGCTACTTCAACCCCTATAAAACCACCACCAACAACAGCAATATCCTTAATATTGTTACTATCAATATAATTCTTTAATTTCTTTATATCAACTACATTTCTTACTGTAAATACATTGGAACCTGTTACTCCTTCAATACTTCTTGGCAATATTGGATTAGCCCCTGGAGATAAAACTAATTTGTCATAGGACTCTTCATATTCTTCTCCTGTAAGAAGGTTCTTAACTACTACTTTTTTATCATCTCTTATAATTTTTATAACTTCACTATTAACTCTAGCTTCAATATTATATTGATTTTTGAACTGTGTTGGACACATTAAAACTAAATCGTCACCATTTTCCACCATGCCACTTAAATGAAATGGTAAAGCGCAGTTAGAAAAAGATACATGAGGTCCCTTCTCAAACATAATTATTTCTGCTTTTTCATCAATTCTACGTACTCTTGCTGCAACTGAAGCTCCTCCAGCAACTCCTCCAATAATTAAAATTCTTTTACCCATAACAATGATACCTCCTTTTAATGTTGCTTAAATAGTCTTTTAGCTAGTGTATTTCCTACAATACCACCAACTACCATGAAAATTAAGAAAATCCAACCGGAAAGTGAGAAATTTGCAATTGGAGTATATAATGCTCCTACATTACATCCATTCGCAAGTCTAGTACCTAATCCCATAGTAATTCCGCCTAGTGCATATAGTAATACTTCTCTTACTGTAATGTGCATCTCTGACATAAATGTTTTCTTAAACTTACCAGCAGTTAACAAGTATATACTAGTTCCAATGAGTATTCCAAAGTTTTGCACTGAAACAGCATGTTCAAAGAATGGAACAAGATACGCCTTTGCTGGCATTTGAGTAAAGGCTGCCAAAGATTCTGGTGAAATTCCAAATATCATCAAGAATTTACCAAACCATATTCCATAAGGAGTAGATGCGCCCCATCCAGCCTTAGTAATTCCCATTAACAAAGCAAATAATATACCTATAACTACAGCCCCTTGCACTAATGTCCAAGGTTTTACAAATAATCTGTTGTATGTTGTTTCACTTAAAAGCTTGTAATTCTTAGTGTCTAACACTTCATTTTCATCCTGTACCTTTTCCATTGAGTGACCAGTATAAGTATTATTTTGCTTACGACTTCTCTCGTAACGGTATGATATAAATACAACTACTCCACAAAATAATGCCATTAATACTAAGGCACCTAGATATCCTTCAAGACCATCCCATTTAAATAGATCTGGTAGGAATACACCTCCTGCCAACTTTTCACCTACTGGAGTTGAAAACCAAGAGTTCTTAACCCATCCTACAGTATTTTGTATAGGGAATCCTAAGAATACTCCTAACCCAAAGAAGATTAATGTAATAAACGCTCTAGGAAGACCTGTTATTAAGTCCGTAAGTACTCCTGATGCACAACATGATGAAAATGACATACCAAACCCAAATAGTATTGCCCCTAATATAAGACCAAAGTTAATTGGGTTTATCCACAGATCGTAACTAGCTGGATCTGCCTTGAATAAAAATGCAGTAGTCAATAAAGATGAGATAAAGAACAAGAACATTAGTGTCCTCATTAATTTTGTTGATCCTGTGTTAAATGCACGATTAACACTACCTGCAAATCCTGTATAAGCCCTAGATAAAGCATAACCTAATCCCACACCCACTAAAAGTCTAAAAAATAGCATGTCAGTTTTTAATAATGTCTTTCCTAAAAGTAATACTAGTAAAATTCCTATAAATCCTAAAATTTGTTCAGTCTTTTTCATTTTTTCCTCCTTATACTTTTAATTTAAAATTCAGTGTGATTTTTTTAACAATATCTGGTGCAAAGTGGTTGTGTTTTCGTTTACATCATGACTTGTTATCTTTATAATAAAATTCTATTACATATTATTCTTTTTCCATAGAAACTAAATGTTATATACCATAACACTTCCCTTTAACCAATTTTAAAATATGCCTAATAAAAATAAATATATTTATTTCTGTGTAATATACTAGTAAAATAGAATATATGTATAATTATTTTTAGGATGTGACTATATGAATCTTGAATATCTTGAATCATTTTATATAACAGTGAAATATAATAGTATCTCAAAAGCAGCACAAATTCTTCACCTTACCCAACCTGGTCTCAGTGGTCAGCTTAAGAGCTTAGAAAATGAATTAGGTGTAAATCTTTTAAATCGAAGTAATAAAGGTGTAGAATTAACAGAAGAAGGAAAAGTAGTATTTAACTATGCAGATACTTTACTTTCTATTCAAGGAAATATTAAAAGAGATTTGATTAACTTGCATCAAGAGCAACCAAAGTTAATGATTGGTGCTTGCAAAAGTGTGGGTGAATATGCTCTTCCTTGTAGTATTTTTACCTTTAAACATCTCCATGAAGAAGTTGACATTCGTATGGAGGTAATAAATTCAAGGGAAGTTATTCAAAAACTACAAGAACACGATATTAATATTGGAATCATTCAGCATGATCCAATGTTAAATGATATTTCTACTCAACCTATTATTTCGGATGAGCTTTTGCTAGTAGGAAATAGTGATAATTCACCTAAAAGAATTTCTATGGAAGAATTAAAACATATTCCACTAATTTTACGAGAACAAAATTCTGGAACTAGATATGTAATTGAAAAATCATTAAAAGAAAAAAATGTAACTGTAGAAGAGTTAAATGTGATTTATGATTTAAATTCTCCCGAATCTATTAAGTCTTCTATTCTTTCGGGAAAAGGTTTTTCTTTTTTACCAAAATTAACAGTTGCTCAAGAACTAAAAAAACAGTCTATTCAAATCGTTGAAGTAGAGGATTTTAAAATTTCTTTCAGTTATTATATAGCTTCAAGAAAAAAATATACACTTACAAAGCACGAGCAAATGTTTGTAGATTTTATAATTTCTAATAAAAGAGGTTTTTGTTAAAAAAAGAGGACACATGTCCTCTTTTCCATTTTTATATAAAGAATTTAACTAAAATCTTAACTCCTACCCATGTACCCAACATTACAAAAATACCAAAAACCCAAGCGTGTAAGGAAAAAGACGGTATGCCGCTGAAAAAAGCACCAATGTTACAACCAACGGTAAGCCTAGTTCCATATCCCATCATAATTCCTCCTAAAAGAGCAATTATAAACTGCTTTTTACTCTTTATTTTCTTCCATTTAAATTGGGAAGCTAATAACGTTGCAACTAAAGATCCTAAAATAACACCTATATTTAAAATTGTATATTGATTAATAAATATGTTTCCATTGGAAATTATAGGACCGTAGTAAGATTGAAAATGACTAAAATACTCCCATTTAAAGGGGTCTAACCCAAACCATTGTAGTATGCCAATACCCCATAATAAAAAACCACTAGTTATTTGCCAGCTTATACCAATTAGACCTAGTAAAATTACATTCATTACTCCTAATAAAATTCCACCTACCCAATAAGGCCAAGGTTTCTTAAGATATTTTATTATAGACTTCATTTTATCTCTCCCCTATTTTCCTTTTGGCTTTTGAATATATACTTCCCACTCTCCTCTACCTAATTCCACAAGCTGTATGGGATATTCCTTTTCTAGTGCCCACTTCTCTATATCAATTGCTACACAACTATGATCGCAATTAAGAATTAAAATATCTCCTGGCTCCATTGTTTTAAGCTCCTGCATTGCCCTTAGCAAAGGAATAGGACATAATTCGCTTAAACAATCTACCTTTCTTACTGTCATATAAGCTCCTCCATTACAATTATTTCAAATGTCTATTTTCATACCTTAATGCTAATTTATATAAAATTATTAATACAACTATCTGCACTAAAACAACAATTTTCAAATCAAAATGCTCTAAAAAGTAAATGGTCTTAGCATCCTTAATAAAATGCTCATACCAAAAAGAATAATCCTTAGCTCCTAGTAAGGTTCCAATTATGAATCCTATAAGGACAACCCAGTGTAAAGCATGTCCTTCTCCTATTCTCATCAATACACCTGAAGCACAGCCTCCAGCTAAAACCATTCCAATACCAAATATGAAAGCACCAATCATTACATGAATACCTACTGAACTAACTGCTCCTGGAATCAAATTGTAATCAATACCTTTATTATGAATATATCCAGATTGAATTACAGCAAAACCTACAGTACTTACAATCATAGCTAGTATCATCCCTCTTAACCCTCTTGTATTTCCACTAATAAAAGGATCTCTAAATGCTGCTGTAAAACAAAATCTCGAATATCTTAAAATAATACCAATTATAATACCTACACCTAAACATACAGCATAATTAAACTTGCTTTTCCAAAGTATAGCACACATTATTAATGTAATTAAAAGCAATGCAACACCGTAAGGAATCTGAGAATTTTCCTTTTTTACTTGACCTTGCCGTTGCTTAATCAATTCATCCATTTCTTTTGACAACATATTATCATCCCTTTAAATAAAATTAATATTTCGTGCCTCAAAATTATATATTATGCCCATATCATAAACCAATAATATATATTGGTCAATATTTTAATAAAAAAACAATTTGCTACCAATACTAAAATTATGGTAGCAAATCATATTTATATTTACATGAATTTTCTTTTATATAAAATGTTATTTTTTCAGATGATTTATTTAAAAACACCCTAAACTAATCTTCATGAAGCCAGCATCTAGACCAATGTCCTTTAAAAACCTCTTTTAAATCTGGCAATTCACTTCTGCATTTATCACAGGCTTCATGACAACGATCTGAAAATCTACATCCCTTTGATAATTGTGATAGATGTGGAACATATCCTTCAATTGTATCTAATCTCCTTTTTTTATCATCTATTCTTGGAATACATTCCATAAGCTTTTTAGTATATGGATTTATAGGCTCTTCAAATAGTTCTTTATTTGGTGCTATTTCCATAACTTTTCCACAATACATTACCACTACTTCATCTGCCATCTCTGCTACTACTCCCAAATCATGGGTATTTAATATTATGGACATATTGTATTCACTATTAAGTTTACGTAATAGATCTAAAATTTCTGCTTGAATTGTAACATCCAAAGCCGTTGTAGGTTCATCTGCTATTAATATTTTAGGATTACAAGCTATTGCCATCGCTATCATAAGTCTTTGTCTCATTCCCCCACTAAACTGATTAGGGAGCTGATGATATCTTTCTTCTCCATCCGTAATACCAACGGCTTTCATTAACTCTATAACAACCTTTTGAGCTTCCTTCTTACTAATTTTTTTATGAATTATGAGAGCTTCTGCAATCTGTTCTCCTACCTTATTCATAGGATTTAATGTTGTCATTGGATCCTGATATATCATAGATATTTCATTTCCCCTTATTTGTCTCATTGCCTTTTCACTCTTTTTAAGCAAATTTTCTCCTTTATAATGTATTTCTCCATGAATTATTTTTCCTGGAGCATCAATTAACCCCATGATAGATAAAGCAGTCACACTTTTACCACTTCCAGACTCTCCGATAATCGCCATTGTTTTACCTTCATCTAGGGTAAAGTTTATATCATCTACTGCAGGATATTCCTTTCCATTCAAATAAAAATATGTTTTTAAATTCTTAACCTGAAGTAATGTCATCTTATCCCTCCTTAATGAAATTTTGTCTTAGGTACTATAATATCTTTTAACACATTAAAAATCAGAAAAATAAAATAGTAAAAAATCGCCAGAAATAAAATAAATGTAGTAAAGGCTATTCCACCTTCATATGGTGGAATCAAATCTGTTGTATAAAAAAGTATCATATAAAATCCCATTCCTCTAAAGTAAAATAATCTTTCTACTATAATAAGACTTGAAAACATTATACCCATAACTGTTGGAAATCCAGATAACACTCCATAGATTATGCTTTTCATCATGTGGTTTTTTATAATTTGAACCCTAGAACATCCCTTTCCCCTAGCTGCCAGTATATATGGCTTTTCAAAATTTTCTTCTATTGTAGTAGCTGTTATCCTTGCAATATATGCTGCTGGAAGTATTGATATTGATATTATAGGGTAAATTGCATTTACAAATCCTTCATCTCCCAATGCTGGCAGTGGCCCTAAACCCAATAATGAAATTCCGTTGTTATATAAGTATATAGCACCCATCTGTACAAGTACTATTGTTAATATATCTGGGATTGAAAGAGGTATTAGAGATTGCAGTAATTTTATTGTTCCACTCCTCTCCCTCTTTCTACTATCTATAATTCCTTTAGGAATTCCAATAACAACTGCTAAAAGCGTTCCAAAAAATAATATAAATAAGCTTTTAGTTGCTGTTTTAAGTAATAGTTGTCCTATAGTTTCTCCCTGAACCTTAATATTAAATTCTTCACCTCGCAAAAATATTTTAAAGTTATTTCTTATGTTTTCGATAACTCCATCCATATTCATATTAGGTGTGTGTTTTCCATTGTATGAAACTATATCAAAATCTAATGGTATTCCTGTTACAGCTATAACAAGAAATACAATTACAAGGAGTATTAATATATTCATAAGAACTTTTTTAGTTACCACCTTTAATATTTCAGCTTTCATTTTTACTCCTCCCCTCTTCATATAAATGGCAAGAAACTAACCTTCCATTATCAAGTTCTATAAGTTCTGGCTCAACAGTTTCACATTTAGCCACTCTTTTAGGACATCTATTGTGGAATGCACATCCTGATGGTATATTCATTGCACTAGGTATTTCACCTTGAAGCTTTATTCTATCAATGCTTCTGCTAGGCTCTGGTACTGGTGAAGCAGACATTAATGCTTCAGTATATGGGTGCTTTGGAGAGTCAAATATATCATCTACACTACCTTTTTCTACTATTTTTCCAAGATACATCACTGCTACTTTGTTACTAACGTGCCTTATTACACTTAGATCATGGGATATAAATAAATATGATAAACCAAACTCTTCTTGAAGATCCATAATAAGATTGAGTATCTGTGATTGAACAGATACATCTAAAGCTGATACAGATTCATCACATACTACAAACTTAGGTCTTGTTGCCAAAGCTTTGGCTATTGCAATTCTTTGTCTCTGACCTCCACTAAATTCATGAGGTAACTTATTAGCATCCTGTGCTGATAATCCTACCATTTCAAGTAATCTTAACACCTCTTTTTTGTATTCTAATGGCTTAACTATATTGTGTATTTGAAGTGGTTGAATCAAAATATCTTCAATAGTCATTTTATAATCTAATGCAGAATAGGGATTTTGAAAAACTATTTGTAAATTCTTTCTTAGCTTTCGGAATTCTTTGTTGCTAATGGTACTAATATCCCTTCCTTCTAAGAATATCTTTCCGTCACTTGGTTCTAAGAGTCTTAACATCAATCTCCCTATGGTTGATTTACCACTTCCTGACTCTCCAACAAGACCCAAAGTCTCTCCCTTTTCTATTTTAAAGTTAACACCATTTACTGCATGTACAACCCCTTTATTCACGCCAAAAATTTTGTCTTTTATTAAAAATTGTTTAGTTAGATTTATTACTTCTATCATGGTTTTTCTCCTTTTCAAAGGTTTCTTACTAATCCATCATATAAGAATTCATTGTCATGGTATCTAATATAATTTGTCCAATATCTTTCATTTTTTTATAATTTACATTTTCTAAGATGTCAATACTACTATTAACTCCCTCTGTGGAAGAATTCCCTATTGCCACACTTGAAAGTGCATTTAAGCTCAAATTATTCATAGCTTTTGTAGTTGTATAATCATTATGAAATCTTTGGTATTTCACATCCATTTGTTTAAGTCGCTTTTCCATTCCCAGCCCCATAAGATAATTACTTTTCTCTCTTATCTGAGCTTTAGCAGTAATAATATTTAAATTTTCATCCTTACTATAACCTGGATAGCTTATATCAAAATAATAGTACTTATGTGATATTGCCATATTTACAGGTATATTTCTTGTTATATTGTAATCATAGGAACCATCAACATTTGAGTACTTCATAAAATCATATTCATTGTCCCAGAATATAAATTGAATTGATTTTTCCAATGGTTCCTTTGCAATAGACAACATCCTTGCTACCTCCAGCGATATTGCAGTAGGAGTTGCTGTCATTGCATGTGTACTTTGAGTTTCATTTATATGAACACCATCATAGCTTGCTCCTATTAATATTAATTCGCCTGGATCTTCATATGTTTTGTCTTTTCCAGGTAAAAACGCAGTAATATTTCGTCCATTATATTTAGGCATCTCTGGATAATCAAGGTCTATTTCAACTTCTCTGTAACCAGCTTCTAACTCCAACCTTAAATTATCAAAGGGAACAATAATAGTAGATTCAGAAAGGTATACGTTGGTGTTTGTATTGTAGCCTTCTGATAATATAAACTGTATATCACTAACTGCTTTATTATTAGGATTATTAGTAGTATTCTGAGATTCATTTCCTAGACCATTGAAATTTCTCTCAATTGAAAAAAACTCTGTACCCTCTGGTATATTAATTATATTTTCAGGTTCTGCAGCAACTCCTTTATAATGCAATTCTTCTTCTGGAGTATCATTAAATATATTTTTACTTACAGATATAATTGTAAAGTCTTGATTAAGATAGTAAGTCTTATCCTCACCTTTGTCATCTTTAAGCTTTATACACCCTGATTCAATTACCACAGGAGTCAAAGTTTTAGGCTTTTGTGCAAAACTTTCATTTTTTATTTTATCTGTAGTTTCTATTAATGATATATCTAGGGTATTCACCTGATATCCATAGGATTTTAAAGTATCAATTATATATTCTCCAGCTAAATATCCACCTTCAGTTCCAGCTACCCTACCTCCATATTTGTCCTTTGTAAGTTCTTCAAGATGTAATTTTGCTTGATCTATGTCAAATTCATAAAGGCTTGGATGCCAAGGGATTATCGCCCATGTAATAATTCCTATTATAATTAAACTCTTGATAATTACAGGTTTGTAGTATTTCTTAATGTCCTTAATTTGAGATATAAACATTTTTGGTGATATTAGATAACCAATTTTTCTAATAGAACTAATCACTCTAGAATCTCTCTTTTGAAATTCTATTTTTAATCCTTCTCCTGTAAGGTTTATCCCAATGATTGCAATACTAAAAACCAATATAGGATAAAGGGTCATCCAATATGTTGCTTGGTATTTTTCAACATTTTCTGCAATTCTAGAAAGGCTACCTCCCCATTCAGGTTCTAAATTCATTGCATAATTTGCCTTAAAAGCTAGTTCATTGATAGATCTTGTTACTCCAACAAAAATTTCAAGAACTGCTAACTGAGCAATTAAAAACAACGCCATACCCATTTCTTTAAAAAATAAGCTTATACTAGTTGGTAATATGTGAGGTAAAACATTTTGACGTGCTATTTGCAGTTTTGTCTTCCCTATAGCTATCTCACCTTCAATAAAATCTTCTTCCATAACCATCCTAGTTGAATCTTCAATTATTCCAGCCAACTTTGCCCATCCCACAATGGTAAGTACTATTGCAAAAGCAAAAATTGATTTATCCATTTGTAGATTTCTGAAATATCCAATGTTCAAAATTACAAAGCTAAATAAAAGCATAGGTATAGCAGTAAAAAATGTATTAAATATTTTTATTATATTTGAAATAAACTTTATACCCATTCCTGCAGCTAATCCAAGGGGAAGAGCTAAAATCATTCTAAATATACCTATAAGTAGTGCTAACTTTAATGTATTTCTTGTTCCATATACAAGCCTTGAATATACATCCCTTCCAGCATCATCTGTTCCAAAAATATTATCCTTATTAGGCGGCATTGGGTTGTAAGCAAACTTTTTCACCCACTCACCTTCCTCTTTGTACTCTATATACTTAGGTGCTTCTTCAAAAAGAGGATCCTTTGATGTGAAAAATTCTGGGTAAAAGGCCACAATTGCTAGAAATATTACAATTATACTTCCAAGAAGTAGTGGAAAATTTATCTTTTTCATTTTATAGGTACTTCCCTTCAAATAATATTTTACTTATAAGTATATTTTTATTCTATATGTAAATTAATAGTTATATACTTGTCTATTATTTTATCTAATCGTAAAGGTTTCATCAATGAATTTCAAATGCCATATTTCAACATTAATCGTAAAACCCCAATATTTTTTCAACATAAAAAACCAGCAAAGATTATTATTTTTAATCTTAACTGGTTTATACATGGATTCTTGTATAACTTTCTTTAGCATTATTGTGATATTCTAATATATAACTTCTAATTTCTAATCACATTCAAATTCAATATTAAAATTTATTTTTATTCTCTATCATTTTAAAATTATTATATACACAACTATACACCTGTAATGCTATTTAAATAACATTCCTGTTATAAAGCTAAATGAACTTTTAAAAAAAGAAACTCCACTGATAAAATACTGGATATAAAGACTTGTAATTCTTATACCTAATTAATAATTATCAGTGTAGGTACTCAATATAAATTATACACAAATATAAATAATCATAACATACTTTTTAAACACCGTACTATTCAATTTTCAAAGATAATTTTATCTAACGTACTTCCTAAATCGTAAATCTGTATATTATCTTTTCAACTACATAAACTATTGTTGAAAGGTGGTCATTATATGAAAAAATTTACTGTTATGCTATTAATCTTGATAACTCTAATGTTTGGTGCATCTGCTTCTACTCCTGCATTTGCCCAAAATCTATTCAAAGAAGGCTCATATAAATTATCAGACTTCGTTCCTGCAAAAAACAATTCTTACTTCGTTCAGAATATTTCATCAAAAGGTAATTGTTACTTCGCAGTTATGGGTGAAAATGATACCTTATTACAAGTTATATACCTAACTCCAAAATCGTCAAGATATAATCTAATTCCTCTTAAATCAGAATATAAAATTTTTATAGTTGGAGATGGTGAAATATTCATTAAAGGTGTTGATTAATATATATTTTTCTATTTAATCTTAAATTAGTAATAAATAAAATATATATTATTGATATGTATTCCCTTTACAAATACTATAAAATTTTTATTTTACATTATTTTTTGACTACATAAACTATTATCGAAAGGTGGCTATTATATGAAAAAATTTACTACCACATTAGTAATTTTGATTGCATTAATACTTAGTACTTCTATTGTAGCTCTTGCATCTGACAACACTACTTATAAAGAAGGTATTTACACATTATCAGACTTTGCTCCTACAAAAGATAATCTTTATACTATCCAAAACATTTCATCAAAGGATAATTCTTACTTAATAGTTATGGATGAAAATCTTACTTCACTGCAATTTCTACGTTTAGAGCCTAAATCTCCAATACATGATTTAATTCCTCTTACTCCCAAATATAGAATTGTTATATTTGGTGCTGGAGAAGTACTTATAAAACCAGCAAAATAAAATATACATTTACTATTTCATTGTCATATGAGAATACCGCCTTACAGCAGTGCTCTCATATGACCTTATTCTTGATCTTAATTTATATTTTCATATAATAAATAGTTATATATTAAACTATTTATATATGTTAATAGGAAACTATATAACTAGTTAAATAGTTGTTGTGGTCTCAAGGGTTTCAGATATTTTGTTATTTTGAAAGAAGTAAAAGTAGTCAATGATATTCTATAACTAAAAGGATTAAAGATGATACTGTTGATATCTTAGAATCTGTTCTAAAAACAAAAACTTCCGACATATAAAAAACATATCGGAAGAATGTCTGAAGTTTAAACTATTCCATCTTGTTTAACTCTTATAAATTGCCCTATTGCTTAATTAGATTGACTACACATTCTACATGATGTCCTTGAGGGAACATGTCTACTGGTTGCAGCTCTACAGCCTTATAGCCTAATCCTTCAAAAACTTTCAAATCTCTTGCTAATGTTGCAGGATCACATGATACATAAACAATCCTTTTAGGTCTTACTTCTGCTATGGCATGTAGAAGTGATTCCTCACAGCCCTTTCTTGGAGGGTCTAGCATAATTACATCTGGGTGTATTCCACCTTCAATTAGTTTTGGAATTTCTTCTTCTGATTTTCCTACTATAAATTCCACATTTTTTACATTATTAATTATTTTGTTTTCATTAGCATTTTCTATAGCTTCTGGTATTATTTCAATTCCATATACCATTTTAGCTTTTTTAGATAAGAACAGTGATATAGTCCCTGTACCACAATATGCATCAAATACAATCTCGTTTCCTGTAAGACTTGCATATTCTAATGCTTTTTTATATAGAATTTCTGTTTGTACAGGATTTACTTGAAAGAAAGATAATGGTGATATATTAAATCTAAATTCACCTATATAATCTGATATTGTATCTGTTCCCCATAGAGTAATAGATTTGTTACCTAAAATCACATTTGTTTTATCCTTATTTACATTTTGAATTATAGATTTAAGATTTAAAATTTCTTCTCTAAGAGATTTTATAAGTGGTTTTATATTAGGTAACTTTTCTCCATTAGTAACTATTACAACCATTACCTCCTTAGTCTTAAACCCCTCTCTAATCATTATATGTCTAACTACACCACTATGATTTTTTTCATCATAAGGAGTTACTTTATTCTCTTTCATCCATTCCTTAAGGATCTTAACAACTTTATCACCTATTTTACTTTGTATATAACAGTGATCCATATTGATTATTTCATGAGATCTTGGTGCATAAAATCCTACTACTATATTTCCATCATTATTTCCAACTGGTAACTGAACCTTATTTCTATAGTTATATGGGAAATCCATACCCATAGTATTATGTACCTTTAATCCTTCTATCTTTCCTACTCTTTCCATAACATCCTTTACTCTTTGAGTTTTAAAGTTAAGTTGTTCTTCATAGGATATATGTTGAAGATTACAGCCTCCACATCTCTTATAAATTGGGCATATGGGTTCTGTCCTATATTTAGATGAGAGAATTACATCTAATAGTTTACCTATTCCATAGGTTTTACTTACTTTTATAAGCTTTATCTTTACTGTTTCACCCTTTATGGCTCCTTTAACAAACACAGTAAAGTTATTTATTTTACCTACCCCTTCTCCTTCATGTCCATATCCTTCTATCTTAATTATATAATCCTTATTCTTCGCAATTTCTATATCTGCATGATTATTATTTAATTCTAAAATAAGATTTTCTATCTCTGCTTCTCTTTCTTCACTTTCCCTATCCTCTTTTAGAAATCTTTCTTTTTCTAATGAAGCTTTCACTCTTTCTCTCTCTTCTTTTTCAGCTTCTTCTATAACTTTAACCTTACTTATCTCTTTACGTATTTTCATAAAACCACCCTTTATTAGCTTCTAATTAATTTTAATTTTATCAGAAAACTAGTCAATTAACCATAATAAGTAGTCATAATATAAAATTAAAGTAAGGGCAACTTTAGATTATTAATAAAATTAACTAAAGTTACCCTTACTATAGTGAATTAAATCTTAAAAGTTTCACAGTCTGTTCTATTACTACTTATTGCACCTACCCCATTAATGTGTACAAAGTTTGCAACGCAATCCTTATTGATATTATACCTACAGTTTATTGCATCACATATTATTCTTGGTCCTATACCTCCAGCGAAGTTATTAAAGCTTTGTTTTACTTCTCCTCCAATATTCATATTATATACATTTGAAAGAGAATTTTTTATTCCCATTTCTGTGAAGCTTCCACACTGAGTATACTCACTAGAGTGAGCATTTGCTCCTTGTACATGGATAGTATTAGCGGTGCACATTCCAGAGTTGTTGTGTGTACAATTAGTTGCATTACATGCTAAATTTCCACTCATTCATAGCACTCCTATTCTTAATTATTTTCTTAAGTCATTAGATAATACTATTATGTGGAAAAATATTTTTTTTATGCACGGGGTAGGTCTAAAATTATAGCTACTTCTTAATGCTAATATATCTAAATTAAAACTCTCGAAAAAATTAAAGACACCCTTAACGGGTGTCAATAATGAATCAGTTGCCAAAAATGTTATATTTTAAGTCTTATCCATTGGATTATTAATTATACATTAAATTTCAGATAATTTCAATATTTTTTATAAAATTTACATAAATACCATAATTATCTTAATTTTAAAATAATTCCTTGGATGAAACTACTTAATATTAGCTTTGCCGCTATATACCATTCCTACTTTTGAGTCCATAGTTATAAAACATCCAGATTTTATAATTGAAGATGCGTTTTGTGCGTTATATATAATAGGAATGTTTCTTGATGCACATTCTAGTAATACACTAGAACTCATCTCATCGCTTTCTACTATTATTCCACCAACTTCATTAAGCACATCTGAAAAATCTCTACTTAATTTATCTACTATAATAATTTGCTTTTCATCTAAAGAATTAAAAAACTTCTTAGAATTATTTACATGCATTACTGTTCCAAAGGCTGTACCAGAATTACTTCCTTTACCTTGTAAAAGTACATCTCCTATAATATGAACCTTCATCATATTTGTACTACCTATGTAGTTCATCGGTATTCCTGCAACAATTACTACAAGATCACCCTTCTTTACATAATTAGCTGCTAATGCAATTTCTGAAGTCTTATCTATTAATTCATCTGTATCTTTTAATTTTGGAGTTATTACAGGGAACACACCCCAATTTAGTGCTAAACTTCTTGCAACCCTTTCATAAGGAGTACAAGCTATTACTTCACATTCCGGTCTATATTTAGATATTTGTCTTGCTGTTTGACCACTTTGAGTCGCTGTAATTATTGCTGATGCATTTAACTCCATTGCTGTTGTACATGTAGCTACACTTATAGCATTAGGCACATTAGCAACATGTAACTTTCTTCTTTTCTTGAGACTTTCCTCGTAGTTTATATATTCCTCTGCCTTCATAGCTATTTGAGACATAGTTTTTACAACTTCTACTGGATATTTACCACTAGCAGTCTCTCCACTTAGCATTATAGCATCAGTTCCATCAAAGATCGCATTAGCTACATCTGAAGCTTCTGCTCTAGTAGGTCTTGGATTTCTAATCATAGAATCTAACATTTGAGTTGCAGTAATTACGGGCTTTCCAGCTTCATTACATTTTTGTATAATCATCTTCTGAACTACTGGTACCTCTTCAGTAGGAATTTCCACTCCTAAATCCCCTCTTGCTACCATAATTCCATCAGAATATCTTATAATTTCATCAATATTATCTACGCCTTCTCTATTTTCAATCTTTGAAAATACTTGAATATAATCTCCACCATTCTTATCAAGAAGATGTCTTATATCTAGAACATCTGTACCTTTTCTTATAAAAGATGCAGCTACTATATCTACTTCACTTTCTATACCAAACATTAAATCTGCTATATCTTTCTCTGTTAATGCTGGAAGATTTAATTTAACTCCTGGCACATTCATTCCCTTGTGATTTCCTATAACTCCTGTATTTTCAACATGAGTTTTTATTTCTTTACCTTCTATAGATAATACTTTTAATGCCACTAATCCATCATTTATTAAAAGTATGTTTCCTGGTTTTACATCTTTATATAGGTTTTTATAAGTAATAGAACATTTAGTTTCATCTCCTATAATATCCTCTCCACAATGAACTATAAAAGTTGTTCCTTCTTTAAGTTCTACAGTTCCATTTTCAAAGTTTCCAGTTCTAATCTCTGGCCCCTTTGTGTCAAGTAATATAGCAATATGCTTTTCTAATTCAGCTCTTGCTTCCTTAACCATATCTATTCTTCTCTTATGTTCTTCATGACTTCCATGAGAAAAATTTAATCTGGCAGCATTCATACCATTTTCAATTAACTTTTTTATAATTTCCTTTTCATCAGTAGTAGGTCCCATTGTACAAACAATTTTAGTTTTCTTCATAGTTATCCTCCTTTATATTACATAGACTTAAATTTTTTTGCCTAGATAACTTTATCAATGTATAAAATTATATTAAAAAATTTGTAACTCTACAATATCTATAACCCATTAATTCGACAAATCTACACTTAATTTATATAACTCTTCATTAAAACATGATTTTAAATCTAAAGCTTCTTTTATATCTATATCTATAATTTTATTTGCCTTTATACCAATAAGTCTTGCTGTCTTTCCTTCTAACAACACTTTTACCGCTTTACTACCCATTCTTGAAGCTAAAATTCTATCAAAAGCACTTGGACTTCCGCCTCTTTGTATATATCCAAGCACAGTTGCCCTAGTCTCTATACCCGTTATTTTCTCTATGCTTTTAGCTAATTTCTGTGCTCCACCTACACCTTCAGCTAAGATTATAATATTATGAAGCTTACCATTACGTTTTCCTTTGAAAATATTCTCACATATATCTTCAATAGTGAATTTTTTTTCTGGAACTATTACCTGTTCAGCCCCACCAGCAATACCTGAAAATAAAGCTAAATCCCCACAGTTTCTTCCCATAACTTCAATTACACTCACTCTTTCATGGGAGCTAGATGTATCTCTAATTTTATTTATGGCATCAATAGCTGTATTTAAAGCTGTATCAAAACCAACGGTATAATCTGTATAAGGTAAATCATTATCTATAGTACCTGGTATTCCAACTGTTGGTATACCTAAATCACTTAATTCCTTAGCTCCTCTAAAGGATCCATCTCCACCAATGACTATAATTCCATCTATTTTAAGGACTTTAATAACATTAAGTGCCTTCTGTCTCCCTTCAGGTGTTCTAAACTCTTCACTTCTAGCAGTCCTTAGGATAGTACCACCTCTTTGAATTATATCAGAAACAGAGTGTCTATCCATCTCAAATATTTCCCCATTAATAAGCCCATTAAATCCCCTATGTACTCCAAATACCTGGACTTCATTTTCAATTCCAATCCTAACTACAGCTCTTATTGCTGCATTCATTGCTGGTGAATCTCCACCGCTAGTCAATACTGCAATTTTTTTCACTATATTACCCCCTAGCTTTATTGTGGTTATTATTTATTTAAATCTCTACTTACTTAACTTAAGTTTAATGTTTAGAGTTACTCCTTGCAACCTATTATTGGATGCATTTGAGTAAATATCTATAAATTTGCTATTGTAAATGTTGTCAACTTTTAATAAAGTCTCTTATAATTTATTCTTCCCATTTTATCCTTTATAATTAATAAATTTTAATAAAATTTATATACAAAATTAAGAAGAGCTACTTCTGCAATTAAACTTATCTTTACCAACAATTCAATTTACAATCTAATATCAATAAATTTTTTATATCTTCATGCAAATTAAAGTTAAATCTAAGTAAAATTTGAGCTAACTCTTCTCATATTATCTTTTAATTATCTTTTTACTAATGGAAAAGCAATTACATCTCTTATAGATGATGAGTTTGTTAAAAACATCATCATTCTATCTATTCCTATTCCAAGACCTCCAGCTGGTGGCATAGCTACATCTATAGCTACTGCAAATTCTTCATCCATTGGGCTAGCAGTTTCAAGTCCTGCTCTTAATTTTGCTGCTTGCTCATGAAGTAAAATTCTTTGTCTTAATGGATTATTAAGTTCTGAATATGCATTTCCAAGTTCTACTCCAAAGGCATAAGGTTCAAATCTTTCTATTAACTCTGGATTTTCTCTATGAACTTTACATAGTGGAGACGAATCTAATGGAAAATCTATTACAAAGGTTGGCTCTATTAATTTATCCTCGCAATAAGCCTCAAATAATGTAAGTATTAAGTCTCCTTTATTTGCTTCTTCAATATTAAATCCGTCCCTTTGCTCCTCTTCTAATAATTCTTTTTCTATAATTAGATGTACTATTTCTTCCTTAGTTAACCTTTCCACATCTATTCCTGTATCTTTAAGAACTAGATTGCACATAGTTTCTCTCTTCCAAGGGGCTTTAAAGTCAATTTCAACACCGTCATACACAGCCTTAGTTGTTCCTTTAATTTTAGTAAATACGTTCTCATATAAATCTTCCATAATTCTCATCATATCATTATAGTCAGCATAAGCCATGTAACATTCAAACAATGTAAATTCTGGATAGTGAGTTCTATCTATTCCTTCATTTCTAAAGGAACGTCCCATACTAAAAACTCTATCAATGCCTCCAACCATCAATCTTTTTAAGTATAACTCTGGAGATACATTCATAAATACTTCACAGTCTAATGCATTTACATTAGTTATAAATGGTTTAGCTTCTCCTCCGCCATATTTTGTATCTAAAATAGGGGTTTCCATTTCCATAAACCCTTTAGAATTCATAAACTCTCTTATGGCATACATAGCCTTAGCTCTATTTACAAATCTATCTCTTACATCTTCATTCATTATCATATCTAGAGATCTATGTCTTTGTCTTAAATCCATATCTTGAATTCCGTGATATTTTTCTGGAAGCGGTCTTATAGATTTTGAAAGTACGGTAACATTCAGGGCTTTAATAGTTATTTCCTCCGTTTTTGTTTTAAATGCGAATCCTTCTACACCAATTATGTCTCCTACATCAAGAAGTTTAATAACTCCATAGGCATCTTCACCAAGATCATTTTTACTTATATACACTTGAATATTTCCATTCTGATCCCTTAAATTTAAAAATGTTACTTTACCCATTCTTCTTAAAAGCATTATTCTTCCTGATAAAATAAATCTCTCTTCACTATCTATTTTATCAAAGTTTTTTGTTATATAGTTCGAAGTAGTGTTTGGCTCAAAAGTATAGGGATAAGGATTGATTCCTCTGCTTAAAAGTTCATTTAATTTTTTTATTCTCTCTACGTTAAATTCATTGGCATCTTGCATTATTTCTTGTAAGTTATTTAATTCTACATAATCATTGTACATATATAATAGTACCACCTTTCAATTTTGCTTTTTAATTTCTCATAACTTATATGAATCTAAATAACACCTCATTATAGTTTTCTAGTAGACTCAGTTACGTTACTTTCGTCCATTATTATATTTTTGCAAAATAAAAACTCTCACCTCCAAGACAATAGTCTTGGGGACGAGAGTTTGGTAAGTTCAACTTCGTGGTACCACCCCAGTTTATTAATATGTCACCATATTAACCTTTTCAAGTACGGCTTTACAATAAAATATATTAAGCTTATACCCTAGCTCTATAACGGGAGCACCCGTTACACCATCTCTCTTCCTAAAGGAAACTTCTTTCTTTTTTAAGAAGCAACCTCACTTAAAGATAAACTCTAGTGAAGTAAAGATCCTGTGTAAAACTCCGAGGCTTTTTTCACCAAACTGTTTTTTGCTTTCTCTCACCATCTAAAGCTCTCTGTAAAAAAATTGAGTTTGATTACTCTTCTCTTCATAGTTTTATTGAGTATATTTTAATATACTCAAAATACAATGTCAAGAATTTTTAAAAAATTTATATTATCAATCGAGTATGAGATAGATATTTATTATTTAGCATTCTTGCTAAAATAGGATTGTTGGAAATTATTCATTTCCTAAGATCTTAAGATTATCATATTTAGTCTTAATTTTCTTCCATTGTTACCAATAGCATAGGGGTAGCCTTCGTCTTATCCATTCATCTAAATAAATAATTCTAAATTATCTGCAGAAGAAAACCCTCGATATTTCTATCGAGGGTTTCATGGTGAAGGTGATAATTACAATTAAAGTAACATCATAATTTGTTTTAGGTAAATATCCCTTAAACAACATGTTTATTATAACTATTTCATTGATTTTATAACACCTTCAACAATTGTATCCATATCTGTCAAATTTCCTTCATTCATAGAAGATACAAGTGTAACTTTATCTTCTAGAACTGTCATTTCTCTCATTTTATCTAGGAACTCACTCATCAAAGTTCCAGACTTACATGCCCATGAGCCATTTTCAATTATTGCAAAAGTTCTCTTTTGAAGGTTAAGAGCCTTCATATCCATAAGATAACTATGCATAGGTGGGTAAATACCAAGGTTATAGGTTACAGAAGCTAAAACTACGTGGCTAACTCTAAAGGTTTCTGAAATCAGTTCAGATACATGAGTGCTTGAAACGTCATACATAACTACATTTTTCATTCCCTTTTCTACAAATTTAGTAGCTAAGGCAGTAGCTGCAGCTTCGGTATTACCATACATTGAAGCATAAACTATCATTACTGCTTTTTCTTCTGGTTCATATCTACTCCATTTATCATACTTATCAATAAGATATCCAAGATCTGTACGCCAAACTGGACCATGTAGTGGGCAAATCATTTTAATATCTAGTCCACTTGCCTTTTTTAACAATGCTTGAACATGTGGTCCATACTTTCCAACAATATTTGTATAATATCTTCTAGCGTCATCAATCCAATCACGGTCAAAGTCAACCTCATCATTAAATAGCTTACCATCTAATGCTCCAAAAGATCCAAAAGCATCAGCTGAAAAAAGAACACCATTTGTAGTATCAAATGTAACCATAGCTTCTGGCCAATGTACCATTGGTGCAGCTACAAAAGTTATCTCATGCTTTCCAAAAGATTTTACGTCTCCCTCTACAACTTCCTCCATTCTACCATCAATTTCGAATCCAAATTGTCTCATTAGGAGAAAAGATTTCTCTGTACTTATAATCTTAACATCAGGATAACGCAATATTATTTCTTCAATAGCAGCCCCATGATCCGGTTCCATATGATTTATTACTAAATAATCTAATGGCCTACCATTTAAAACAGCTTGTATATTTTCTAAAAACTGTCTACAAATTGACCAATCTACAGTATCAAATAGCACAGTTTTTTCATCTAATAGTAGATATGAATTATATGAAACTCCTCTTGGAATTGGATGAACGTTTTCAAAAAGAGCTAGACGCCTATCATTTCCACCTACCCAATAAAGGTCTTCAGTTACCTTTCTAACACAAAACATAAATTACTCCTCCTTTTTATTGTAAAAAACTTAAAATTTCTGCTATAGAATTAGACCTCTATAAAACTATCTTTTTCTTCACCGCAATCTGGGCAAATCCATTCTTCTGGAAGAGCTTCAAATAGAGTTTCTGGTGATATCTCATTTTCTATATCGCCTATGGCTGGATCATATTCATAGCCACATCCATTACAAACATATCTCTTCCAATTAGGAACAACCTTTTTAGGAACATACTTTTTCATTTTCTTCATAGGAGGTGCTTCCTTTTTTGGTTCTCCGTTATCCAAAGCATCTGTTAATAATGGCATTATTTCTAGTAAGTCTCCAACAATACCATAGTCTGCATTCTTAAATATTGGAGCATTAGGATTATTATTAATAGCAACTATGGTAGTAGCATCCTTTATACCCTTTAAATGTTGACCAGCACCTGATATACCACATGCTATGTAGAGATTTCCATTAAATTTTTGACCTGACATTCCAACATAACGATTTAGCGGTAAGTATTTTAAGGTTTCAGCTACAGGACGAGATGATCCAATTGCTGCACCAACTTGAATAGCTAAAGCTTTAGCAAGCTCCATATTTTTTTCTTCTCCAATTCCCTTACCTACACTGACAACACGCTCTGCCTTAGATATTGGAGTATTTATATCAATACCAACAGTAAAATCATAGCCATCTGCTTTCAATGCTTCTACAAGCTTAGCAACTCTTTCCTCTGCTGTTCCATCTTTCATAATCATTTTCTTACGAGCACCAGTGACTCCACCAGCTGAACCTTTTTTAGCTCTATTCTCATTTTTAGGCATCTTTCCAATTATATGAGATGCAATTACCATTCTTTGAATTTCATTTGTTCCTTCATAAATAGTACAAATTTTCGCATCACGATATGCTCTTTCTACATCCATTCCTTTAAGGTAACCAGTTCCTCCAAAGATTTGTAATGCATCATTTACAACTTCTAAGCATATATCAGACGCATATTGTTTAGCCATAGCAGCTTCCATAGAATAAGGCTCATGATTTTCCTTAAGTTCAGCAGCACTATATACTAGAAACCTAGCCGCCCTTAGCTTAGTTGCCATATCAGCTAATTTAAATGAAATTACCTGTTGTTGACATATAGGCTTTCCAAATTGTATTCTTTCTTTTGAATATTCTAAAGCATTTTCATAAGCTCCTTGAGCTATACCTAAAGCTTGAGCTGCAATCCCTATACGACCGCCATCTAATGTTCCCATAGCTATTTTAAAGCCTTGTCCTTCTTCACCTAATAAGTTTTCTTTAGGTACTTTAACATTATTAAATACTAATTCAGCAGTTGCAGAAGAGCGAATTCCCATCTTGTCGTAATGATCACCAAATGTAAATCCTTCCCATCCTTTTTCAACTATAAAGGCACTTATACCTTTAACTCCTATACCTGGAGTAGTTACAGCAAATACAACATAAGTATCTGCCTTATCTGCATTAGTTATAAAAATCTTTCCACCATTTAAAATATAATAATCTCCTTCTAGTTCAGCAGTAGTTTCAGTTCCACCAGCATCACTACCAGCGTTTGTCTCAGTTAAACCAAAAGCACCAATCTTTTCCCCTTTTGCTAGCGGAATCATGTATTTTTGCTTTTGTTCTTCAGTTCCATATGCAAAAATTGGATATGTTCCTAAAGAAACATGAGCTGATAAAATTACACCTGTACCACCATCTACTCTAGAAAGTTCTTCAACAGCAATGGCATAACTAAGTATATCTAGACCTAATCCACCATATTTTTTAAGATACGGAGTACCCAATACCCCCATTTTACCTAACTTTTCTATAGCCTCAGTTGGAAACTTACTTTCTTGATCCAACATAAATGCTTGTGGCTTTACCTCTGTCTCTGCAAATTCTCTGATTTTTACACGAAAAGTTTCGTGTTTTTCTGTAGTCTTAAAAAACATAAATTTACCTCCTTTAATTTAGTGTTTTATTTTAATTTTTACAAATTTTATTAATAGAACTTATAAAAATTTATAATCTTTAATTTAGAAAGTACAATATACTTACAATACAAGTTGAAACTAAAATTGTTTATATGACTTTCTAATAATTAAATTAATTATGTAATTCAATTTATTTGTTAATAATTATTATTATAAAACTTATAATTTCTATTGTCAAATTTTTATTCAAATTTATTATAATTACCTTAATTAATACTATTTTCTACTACATAAAAATATATCTAAAATATCCTATTCTTCGGTCTTTTTCAAAATATTTATGACTATTTTGATACTATGACCTCTGCTGGCTTCTGACAGTTCAGCCATACATCACTGTATAGATTGTTACTTCTAAATACATATCCATAACGTATCTGTCAGCTCTCCCCAGGTAAGACCGTAATCTTTCACTCCATATATCTGCTACATTTACACTGTCTGTTTCGAATAGTTTCTGGCTTTAGTTTGTATAGCAACCTTACCCACAGACATATGCCTTATATGTAGTTTCTGTTCGTCAGACCAGAGTTTCTCCGCCGACTTTCTTCAGGTTCCACGTCACCATGGACACCTTTGTCTTAAACTATGCACTTGTCACTATCAATCCATGCTTAGGATTTTCGCCTATTAAATTACACCAATGCGAGCACAATATAAAAAGCACCAAGATAATTTCTTGGTGCTTGAATTAATTTATTTTATTATGATAGTGGACTTTACTCTTCTAAAACTTTAACATTATCATCTCCAAAAATTTCTCTCAGTTTAGATGTAGTTTCATAATCATTATTAAGCCAACTATTTTTATTTATAAGATATCTTTTCTTCGTATTAGCAGCAAATAAGTAAGTTGGTGCTGAACCAAATTCACCCATAAAATTGTCTCTTATAAGCTTCATTGCACTATTTAGCTTGCTATCATCTTCAACCCTTATATATATCTTATCCGTACTCACTTTAACTAATGGCGATATTTTCTCACATAATATTTTAGGTTGTTCTTCCTCTTCCAGTGCTATACGTCCTTCCACAGTGACTATTTCATCTTCCTCAATAAATTCTCTGCAAGCTGAAAATGTCTTTGGAAATATGACTAGTTCTATGGTTCCAAATAAATCCTCTAAGGTCGCAAAGGCCATAGCCTGATTATTTCTTGTAATTTTTTTAGAAATGGATGTTAAAAGTCCACCTAAAATTACTTTTTGTTTATCCTTTACCTTTGAAACTCTCTCGCTAATAAGTCCTTCTACACCTATACTTCCATCTTCTAGGGTATCTGCTAAAACTAAGTCTGATATCTTGTGAGTGGTTACATGTTTTAAAGTCTTCTCATAATCATCTAGTGGATGGCCTGATAAATATATTCCTGTCATTTCTTTTTCCATAGCTAATAAATACTTTTTATTAAATTCCTGAATTTCTGGATAAACTATCTTAAAGGCACTATCTTCATCATCAGCTCCTTGAAATAGACTGATTTGTCCTGGGACATTTCTCTTTCTTTCATTGTTTATTCCATCTAAAATTTTCTCAAATACAGCTATTAATTTAGATCTGTATACTCCTAAACTATCAAAGGCTCCAACTTTTATAAGGCTCTCTACAGCTCTCTTATTTACTGCTCCAGAATCAATCTTGTTACAAAAATCGCTAAAGCTCTTAAATTTTCCTTTTTCCTCACGTCTTTCCACTATTGATTCTATAACATTTACTCCAACATTTTTTATAGCTGAAAGACCAAATCTTATAGTATTACCTTGTACTGTAAATTTACTAAAGCTTTCATTTATATCTGGTGGAAGTACTTTTATTCCTATTTCTCCTGCAAACCTAATGTAGTATGCTACCTTTTCATTGTTTCCCATTATACTATTAAGCATGGCAGCTATAAATTCTGCTGGGTAATAATACATTAAATATGCTGTTTGATATCCAACTACTGCATAAGCTGCAGCGTGACTTTTATTAAAAGCATAGGATGCAAAATCCATCATCTGATCAAATATCTTATTAGCTGCTTCTTCTGTAATTCCATTTCGAATACATCCAGGTACTACAATCTTCCCTTCTTCATCTACTATTCCATGAACAAAGTTTTTTCTCTCTTCTTCCATGACCTTATGTTTCTTCTTCGACATGGCACGTCTCACAAGGTCACTTCTCCCCAGGGAATATCCTCCAAGATCTCTAACTATTTGCATTACTTGTTCCTGATACACCATTACCCCATATGTCACATCCAGTATTACTTCTAATTGTGGAGTTACATACTCTACTTTGTCTGGATTTCTTTTTCCTTCAATGTATTTTGGAATTTCTGCCATTGGACCTGGTCTATAAAGACTTATTCCTGCTATGATATCCTCAAAGCAGTCTGGTTTTAGATCTCTCATAAAGGAAGTCATTCCTGCAGATTCTAACTGGAATACACCTACTGTTTTTCCTTCTCCAATCATCTGATAAACCTTTGAATCTCCAAAGTCTATATGATCTATATCTATTTTTACACCTTGATTTTCCCATATATTCTTAATAGCTTCATCCATTACTGTAAGGGTTCTTAATCCTAGGAAATCCATCTTTAAAAGTCCTAATTCCTCTAATGTACCCATGGTAAACTGAGTTACTATCATACCTTCATTCTTTTGTAATGGAACATATTCTACTAAAGGATGGGATGCTATAACTACTCCAGCAGCATGGGTAGATGAGTGTCTTGGTAACCCTTCTAAATCTCTAGCTACATCTATAAGTTCACGTACTCTCTCATCTACATCATAAAGTTCTTGTAGCTCACTATTCATCTCCAATGATTTATCTATAGTTATATTTAATACTGAAGGGATCATCTTTGCAATTTTATCTACCTCAGCATAGGAATAATTCATTGCTCTTCCTACATCCCTGATACATGCCCTTGGTGCCATTGTTCCAAAGGTAATTATCTGTGATACATTATTTTCTCCATACTTATCAACTACGTAATCAATTACCCTTTGACGCCCTTCATAGCAAAAGTCTGAGTCAATATCAGGCATACTTACTCTTTCTGGATTAAGAAATCTCTCAAAAAGCAAAGCATACTTTATTGGATCTATTTTGGTTATTCCCAAGGTATAAGCAACTATAGCTCCTGCTGCTGAACCTCTTCCCGGTCCTGTGGGAATTCCATTTTCATTAGCATATTTTATAAAATCCCAAACAATTAGAAAATAATCAACATATCCCATTTTCTTGATTATTCCTAACTCATAATCTAATCTATCGCACAGAAGTTTTCCTTCTTCATTTTCTTCTCTTATTTTATTTACTTTTTCTTCATCCAATACTCCATTTAAAGCTGAGAATACTTCATATCTTTCAATAAGTCCCTTATAGCAATTTCCTCTAAGATATTCAAAGGGATCTACCCCCTCAGGCAAAGGGAATTTAGGTAACTTAGATTCATGAAATTTATAATCGAAATCACACCTTTCTGCTATCTTTAGCGTGTTTTCCATAGCCTCTGGTATATAAGAAAAAGTCTCATACATTTCTTCAGGTGACTTAAGATAAAATTGATTTGAAGGATATCTCATCCTAGTTTTATCTTCTACGGTCTTACCTGTTTGAATACAAAGTAATACATCGTGTGATTTACTATCTTCTTCATTTATATAGTGAGTATCATTAGTACATACTAATGGAATATCACATTCCTTAGACAACTCTAATAACATTTCATTCACTTGCAACTGCTGGGAAATTCCATGGTATTGTAATTCTAAATAAAAATCATCTTTAAATATTTCCTTATATTTTAAAGCAACTTCCTTGGCCTTTTCTTTATTATCTCTAAGTAAATTTTTTTGAACCTCACCACCTAAGCAAGCACTAGTAGCAATTAATCCTTCACAATTTTCCTTTAAAAATTCATAGTCTACTCTTGGTTTATAATAAAACCCCTCTATAGAAGCAGTAGATACTATTTTCATTAGGTTTTCATAACCTACCTTATTTTTAACTAACAAAACTAAGTGATAGGTATCATTGTCCTTTTGAGGTTCTTTAATGTACATTGATTTTCCTGCCACATATATTTCACATCCAATTATAGGTTTTATCCCATTTTCTATAGCTTCTTTATAAAAATCTACTGCACCGTACATAGTTCCATGATCAGTAATAGCAATAGCTTTCATACCTAATTCCTTAGTTCTTTTAATAAGTTTAGATATTTTCCCTGAACCATCTAAGAGACTATACTCTGTATGCACATGCAGATGTACAAAATCCTTCATATTTTCACCCCCTGCATCCTTTGTAACAATACTAATTTCTTTTAAAATACTTATTTTTATATTATTTTTCTAACTTACCTCTTACTATTAATCTGTCCTTACCATCATAAGTACATGTTACAAGGGTTATTGTTGCATCCTCACTTTTATCTAAAACATAGGTGTCTTCTGGAGCAACTGTAAAGCTCTCTGTAACTTTATAAGTAAATGTTTTATCATGATTAGATACTAGTATATTATCATTAACTTCTAATTTGTTTAGTCTTAGAAAAAATTCTCCTGTATCATAGTTTCTATGTCCTGCTAGTGCAAAGTTACCCTCTTCCCCTGGCATAGCAGTATCCTTAAAATGTCCTACTGCATATTTTATTATTTCATCCTCAGTACCTTCTGCTACTACTACTTTCAAATTTATTTTTGGTATTTCTAAAACTGCAATTGGATTTACCATATCTATATAAGGAAGTTTTTCTTCCTTACTTTTCTCGTTTTTTTCATGATTAACTTCTTGCTTTTCTTCTGATACAAATTTGTCATAAAGCTGATCTTGAACTTTTTTTGTTTCCCACTTTCCTTTAAAAGCAAACAGTAATAATCCAATCCCCACTAAAATTAAAAGTATACTTATAATGTTTCTAATCTTCCCCTTCATTAAAACACCTCTTTACTTAAAATTATAAACTATTAAGTAATTATACACACATATGTTTTGTAACATTCTCAAAAATGGAATGCCTTACATAATTAATCTTTTTAGCCCTAGTAATTAAACTATAAAACTGATCTAAAAAGTAATGATTTTGAGACATTCCATTATAAACAGAGTTCTTTTTATCTTTAAAATAATACTTTATTTAATAATAGTCAGCCACTTTAGAAACCTCAATATAGGGCTTAATTTTACCTAAAACTTCATTAATATGATATGGATGTATCTGATATTCATTCATGTCATCTACAGAATCAAATCTAGTTATAAGACATACATCAAAAGATCTATTCGTATGAAGCTCATCTATTCCTACTTCTATCTCCTTAAGCTCAGGTATTTTTCCTTCCATAGCTTTAAGAGTATTTGCTACAAACTTTACGTTTTCCCTTGTATTTTCTTTTAACTTAAATAAAACCACATGTGTAAACAACTTTTTACCCCCTATACATTAACCTATTTTATTTAATTATTTTTTAGTACCTTGGCTGATAGCATAGCCTTCGCCATAATCTCTTTATTTTGATTATACATTGTTACTTCTACCTTTGAATAATATCTTCCTCTATCTATTACTTCAGAATATACATCAATTATCCTACCCATTTGAACTGGCTTAGTAAAATAAGATGTGAAACTATCTATAGCTACATTTGTAATACCATTTTGTCTTAATACCATAGTTCCCATAGTTGATAAAAGCATATTTAATGCATTCCATGATGCAGTACCTATAGAGTCAAGCATTTCAGGCACAATTTCTCCCCAGAAATGCATCTTATTCTTACTAGACTCAAATTCAAAATTCTTTAAAATTAAATCATCCATAGTATGACCTACATGAGGCTGTCTTGTAACTATTTGTAATGCCTTTATTACATCTCCTCTGGAAATTATACCTATTAATTTCTTTTTATATACCACTGGGCATATTTGAATTCCATCCCAAGCCATGATATGTGCTGCATAGGCAACCGTACTTGTAGGGTTTAACACAATAGGATTCTTTGTCATAATGGTATTTACGATTTCATTGTCATCATGATTATTTATTTGAGTTATACTTACAAGACCTATAACTCTAGATTCCTCATCTAAAACTGGAAATCTTTCATGCCTAGTTTTCTCTGATAATTCTTTTAATGCTTTAATCTTGTCCCATACATTTAAGTATTCTGGATTTTTATCCATAACATCTTCTACTAATACAATTTCCTTCTTAACATTATTTTCATATATGGCCTTATTTATCATGCTTGCAACAGTAAATGTATCATAGGTACAGGATATTACAGGCAAATTTGTTTTATCTGCTAGAGTCTTTATTTCATCACTACATTGAAAGCCCCCAGTGATAAGCACAGCACATTGATTTTCAAGAGCTAGTCTTTGAGCTTTTTCTCTATTTCCTACTATAAGTAACGAACCTGGGCTTATGTATCTCTTAATGGTTTCAACTTCCATGGCTCCTATTATAAATCTTTCAAGAAAATTATTCTCTCCACCCTTACCACCAATTAAGGTTCCATCTACCATGTTTACAATTTCCCTAAAAGATATCTTGTCAATATTCTTTTTTTCTAACTTTTCTACTCTTACTGTGCCAACCCTAGGAATTGTATTGACAATTCCTATAGATTCACACTCTTTTATTGCTCTATATGCCGTTCCTTCACTGACACCTAATTTACTACTAATTCCTCTAACAGATATCTTAGTATTTATATCTAAGGATAGAATATATTTAATTATTTCTTCATGTTTTGACATGCCTATCTACCCTCTTTCCTAAGCTCATCAGCTATTTTTTCAATTCGTCTAAGACGATGATTTACTCCTGATTTTCCTACAGGCGGATTTAACATAGCTCCTAACTCCTTTAAGGATTCATCTGGGAAGGCAAGCCTCAATTTAGCTACTTCCTTTAAATTTTTAGGTAGCCTATCAAGTCCAATTTCACTTTCAATAAGCTTTATACTTTCCACCTGTCTTACAGCTGCATTAACAGTTTTACTAAGATTTGCAGTTTCACAGTTAACAATTCTATTTACATTATTTCTCATTTCCTTCATGATTCTTATATTTTCAAGCTCTAATAATGCATTATGTGCACCTATTATATTCAAAAGATCTACTATTTGCTCTCCCTCTTTTAAATATATTACAAAACTATTTTTCCTTTGTATTACTTTAGAATTAAGCTTATAACTGTTAATAAGATCACTAAGTTCATTGGCATAATCTTGATCATGAGTTACAAACTCTAGATGGTAAGTTTTCTCTGGGTTACTAATACTTCCTCCCCCTAAAAAAGCTCCCTTTATATATGCTCTTTTACAATTTTCATTTTTTATAACTTCACTAGGTACTCCGTAGTGTATATTAAATAAGCCATCCTTTTCTATTATTCCCAATTCTTGAAGGAGTCCCTTTACATCTACTTCTTCTGGTATTAAAACCATATATATATTATTTTTCTTTAACGAATTGCTTTTCTTTACTAATAATTTAGTGTGAATATCATAGAAATCTTTTAAATTCTTAAAAATCCATCTTGCTATAGCTGGATTTTCAGTTACTATCTTAAAAGTAATAGATCTATTAAATCCAAAACCCAATGTTCCACTTGACTTCATTATAGCTGATAATTGGGCAGCTATTTCATCTTTAGATAATTCACTATTTCTACATACTTCATTTTTTACCTTTAGTGAAAATGACATTTCTCTACTCCCTATCCTTTTTTTCTCTTCTTAATCTCTGTGATAAATATATATATTCAAAAATTCTTTTCTCATCATTAATCATTTTTTTCTTTAATATAGTTTCTATAAGTATTTTAGCCAGTTTATCCTCATCATGTCTTATGAGTTCTTTTTTAATCTTTATCATATCAAATTCTATATATTTTACATTTAGCTTATCTTTGTCACCATGGTCAAGTTGAACAAAGGTTGAGCCTTTTTGTAAGTATCTTTCTTTTATATTTTCTTCTTCCTTTGAGAGTCCTTTATTTACAATAGCATAATCAATAGGCATACCTTGGCAATGTTTCATTATAGCTCTTATATGATCTTGAACACTAAAGTTATCACTCTCACCTGGTTGAGTCATTATATTTGATACATAAATCTTTAATGCTTTAGTGGCCTTTACAGCCTCTCTTATATCACCTACCATTAGATTAGGGATTATACTAGTATACACACTTCCTGGACCTAATATAACCGCATCAGCATCTCTTATAGCATCAACGGCCTCTTGAACTCCCTTAGCATCTTTAGGCTCTATAAATACTCTATCTATAGGTGATTTTCTATTTAAGCTCTCAGTAGGTATTGAGGATTCCCCTTTTATTATGTCTCCATTTTTTAGTTTTGCATATAATTGCACATTTTCTAGAGTAACAGGCAGTACTTTTCCTGTTACTGCTAAAACCTCACTAGTTTTTTTAATAGCCTCTAAAAAATTATCGGAAATCCCATTCATAGCAGCTAAGAATAAATTACCAAAACTTTGATTTTCTAAAGAACCATCCTTAAATCTATACCTAAAGAGCTGTTCCATCAAAGGTTCAGTATCTGCTAAAGCTATTATGCAGTTTCGAATATCTCCTGGTGGTAGCATTCCTAAATCTTGCCTCAATACTCCAGAACCACCTCCATCATCAGCCACTGTAACTACTGCGGTTATATTAGTGGTATATCTTTTTAGTCCGCTAAGCATATTGGAGAGCCCTGTTCCGCCTCCAATAACTACCACCTTAGGACCCTTTACTAATATACTATTTTTAAAAAAATCATCGTCAAAATTTTTCTTTCCCATAGAAAAATTCAACGCTTCAAACTTTATTATATCTATTACTTTTTTAGTATACTTCTCTAAACTTATATAGGTCAATACGCACCCTAAAACTAGTATCGCTACTAAAAATATTTTAATAGAAATACCTTCACCCCATCTTCTTATAAGCTCAATTATAGAGTAGGAAATTAAAAATACGCCTAAAATAATTTGACATATCCACCTCTTAATTCCCACACCAGGCATTAACCCGTCCTTAAGCTTCATCGCTTTCCAGCTCCTCTACTTACATCCTCATTTATATCTCTATGATCTATAGTTACACTATTACCATTATGATTTAAAGTCTCATATACTTTATTTGCAATAGCTACAGAACGATGTCTACCTCCTGTACAACCAATAGCAACAATCAATTGTCTTTTTCCTTCTATTTTATAATTAGGGATTAAAAATTTAAGCATATCTATAAATTTTTCTACAAATTGCTGTGTTTCAACTTTAGATAATACATAATCTTTTACCGGCTTATCTAGGCCGCTAAAAGGCTTTAGATCAGCAATATAATATGGATTAGGAATAAATCTTACATCCATAACTAAATCCGCATCTAAAGGTATTCCATATTTAAATCCAAAGGATATTACATTAATAAGTAAAGGACTTTCAATTTGACCTTCATCTCCATAGGCCATAGTTATTTCTTCATTTAGCTCTTTATTAGTTAATTTTGATGTGTTTATTATTTTACTAGCCCTTTCCCTTATTCCTTTTAGTTTTTTCTTTTCTATACTTATACCATTAATAATCCTTCCATCTGGTGCAAGAGGATGTTTTCTTCTTGATTCTTTATATCTTTTAACTAAGGTTTCATCTGTAGCTTCAAGGTATAATACTTCATATAGATAACCTTCTTTATCAAGAGTGGACAAACTACCTAATAAGTCATCAAAAAATGTTCTCCCTCTAATATCTACTACTATGGCAATTTTATCTATTTTTCCTTCAGTTTTAAAGCATACTTCAGCAAATTTTATTATAAGGGTTGGTGGTAAATTATCTACACAGTAAAACCCTAAATCCTCAAGTGATCTTATTGCTTGTGTCTTACCTGCTCCTGACATACCTGTAACTATCAAAAATTTCATTCTATCACACCTCTTTTGCATATTTAATTCCAGTAAAACTTTTAAATTTAATCTTATATTAATTTAAAATTATACTTCTTTTAAATTAATATTTTTAATAAAAATTAACACTAATATCTATATATTATACACATTAATTATATCATATAGTAATTTATATTACTAAAAAAGATATAGGATAAATATTTATTTATCCTATATCTTTCACATAAAATTTTAAAAATTAACAATATTATTTTTATATTTACTTATTCTATAGACTCAATTAATGATTTAAATCCAGGTAAGGCATTTTCTATAGTACTATAAGCTACACAATAAGCAATTCTAATATATCCTGGACAAGCAAAAGAAGTTCCAGGAACTATTAAAATATTATATTTTTTTGCCATATTACAGAATTCAATATCGTTCTCTATAGGTGATTTAACAAATAAATAGAAAGCACCTTCTGGTTTTATACAATTATATCCATAAGAAGTAAGTTCACTATAAAGTAGTTCTCGATTTTTATTATAAAAATCAATATTTACTTTATCATCTAAACATCTAGCTATTACTCTTTGGAAAAGTGATGGTGCATTTACATATCCTAAAATACGAGTAGCTACATTAGAAGCAGATACAACATTTTCAAAATCGGATACTTCATTTTGAATAACTAAATATCCAATTCTTTCTCCTGGTAATGAAAGAGATTTACTATAGGAATATCCAACAATTGTATTATCATAGTACTTTGTTAAATATGGCACTTGAATGTTATCGTATACAAGCTCTCTATAAGGTTCATCTGATATTAAATATATGTCAGTTCCCAATTCCTTTTGTTTTTCTTTTAAGATATTAGTAAGTTTTATAATAGTCCCTTCTGAATAAACAACACCTGTAGGATTGTTTGGAGAGTTAATTATAACAGCTTTAGTCTTATCCGTAATTTTACTTTTAAACTCATCTAAATTAGGTTGAAAATCTGTAGTGTTTGGTGATACTACTACAAGCTTTCCATCATAGTTAGCTGCATAACTTCTATATTCACCAAAATAAGGTGCAAATACTACTACTTCATCTTCTGGGTTTAAAAGAGTTTTAAAAATCACGTTTAAACCACCTGCTGCACCTACAGTCATAACTATATTCTTTTCTGTAAAACTTGTATCAAATTTTTTGTTAATTGAGTTAGCAATAGTTTCTCTAACATCCTCATATCCTGAGTTACTCATGTAACCATGAACCATAGTATTAGGTTCATTATTTAAAATATCTATAATTGCCTCCCTTACAGTGCTTGGCGGTTCAAGATTTGGATTTCCTAAGCTGAAATCATAAACATTTTCTGCACCATAAATTGATGCGAGTCTTTTACCTTCTTCAAACATAGCTCTGATTAATGAACTACCATTAACATAATCCACCATTTTTTTTGAAATCATATCCCCATCTCCCTATTTTTTATATTAGGTTAAACTATCTTCACCTATAACTCTAACTTCAGTGTGTAATTCAACCTTAAATTTTTCATAAACTTTAGCTTTTACAACTTCAATAAGATCTAAAATATCCTTTGACGTTGCATTGCCTCTATTTATGATAAATCCTGAATGTTTTTCAGATACCTGCGCGTCCCCAACGCTAGTACCCTTTAATCCTGAATCTTGAATAAGCTTACCTGCAAAATATCCCTCGGGTCTTTTAAATGTACTTCCTGCTGATGCATATTCTAAGGGTTGCTTACTTTTTCTTCTTTCTGCTAGATCATCCATTCTTTCCTTGATCAAAGCTTTATCTCCATGAGACAATCTCATTCTTGTTTCCAGAACTATATATCCATACTTTAAAATTGCACTATTCCTATATCCAAATTCTAGTTCTTCTTTACTTAATTCTCTAATGTTCCCCTCATTATCAATTACTAATGAACTTTCAATTACCTTTGCCATTTCTCCGTCATAGGCACCTGCATTCATTGCAGTAGCACCTCCAATAGATCCTGGTATCCCAGACGCAAATTCTAGCCCTGATAAACTATTCTTTAAAGCCTGATCTGCAACTGAATATAACTTAGCTCCACATTGTGCAGATATTAAATTTTCATCTACTACTATTTTATTTATGTGTCCTAGTTTTATGACTACTCCTCTTATTCCTCCATCTCTTATTATGAGATTAGATCCATTTCCTAATATGAAATAATCCACCTTATTTTCCTTGCATATTTTAATTAATTCTTTAACCATTTCATAATTAGAAGGGTAAACTAATAGGTCAGCTGGTCCACCTACCTTAAAAGAAGTATGATTCTTCATTAGTTCATCTATTTTTACATTTTCATTCCCTGCTACATCTAAAACACTTCTTACAAAACTATCCTTTAATTTCATTGTATACCTCTTACTATATTATTATATATTAAGTATAAAATACTTAGGTTATATATATCAACAGTTATTACATATTTCTTTCATTTTAAGTATACTATCCTACTAATAGTATAAACACTCTAATTCAATATTTTATGCTGACATATGGTTATTAACTATTTTTCTTAAAATAATTAATTATACTTTCAGTAGCTTTCCCATCCATAGAAGGTGTAGCCATTAACTCTTCATAGGTAGCCTTTTTTATATTTTCAATACTACCAAATTTTTTTAGAAGTTCACGCCTTCTCTTTTCTCCTATTTTAGGTATTTCATCTAATATAGAAAATAAAGTACGTTTATCTCTTAAGGTTCTATGATATGTAATGGCAAATCTATGAACTTCATCCTGAATCCTAGTTATTAAAAGCATGGCCTTGGAAGATGGCTTTAACAGAATTTCTTTATTTTTATAAATAAGTCCTCTTGTTCTATGCTTATCGTCCTTCACCATACCACATACAGGTATATTAATATTTAACTCCTCCAATACTTGAAGTGCTATATTAATTTGTCCCTTTCCACCATCCATCATAATCAAGTCAGGAAAAATAGAAAACTTACCCGACTTAAAGTCCATACCATTATTATTTATCTTCCTTATTTCTTCTAATCCATGTGTAAATCTTCTTATTAATATTTCTCTCATAGAGCCATAATCGTCTGCACCTTCTACCGTTTTAATTTTAAATCTTCTATAATCACTATTTTTAGCTACTCCATCTTGAAATACTACCATGGTTCCTACGGAATCCATTCCCATGATATTAGATATATCATAGGCTTCAATTCTAATAGGCATATCTTCAATCCCAAGAACCTCTTGAATTTCAGAAAGTGCCACATTATTAAGTTCCTTGTCTACTTTATGTTTAATCTTAAACATTTCGAGAGCATGGCTAGCGTTTTTTTCTACCATATCAAGTGTCTTTCTCTTTTCTCCTTTATGTGGAACCTTTATAGTCACTCTATATTCCTTCTTTATAGATAACCATTGCTCTAAGATATCAATTTCATCACAATGACTTACATATACAGTCTTAGGTATAAAAGCAGTTCCTCCATAAAAGTTTTTAATAAATTCCTCTATGACATAGGCAGGCTCTTCTCCACCTGTATTGTCTAAAATAAAATCTTCTCTTCCAACAATTTTACCATCTCTTAAAAAGAATATCTGAATACAACTATCTTTTTCATCTTGAGAAATACCTATAAAATCTTCATTTTCAAAATTATTACTAATAATCTTTTGCTTTTCATTTATTTTATCTATGGCTATCAACTTATCTCTTAAAGAAGCTGCTCTTTCAAAATCTAAATTTTCTGCTGCTTCTTCCATTTCAGTCTTAATCTTACTAGTAATCTTTGTATCCTTCCCTGTAAGTAAATCCACCACATCATTGATAATTTTTTTATATTCCTCTTTAGAAATTAATCCTTCACATGGTCCACTACATAATTTTATATGATAGTTAAGACAAACCCTTGTTTTAGGCCCATTTTCCTTTATAACTCTTCTACATGTTCTAAGAGAAAATACCTTCTTTATAAGTTCATTTATAGTATATACTGCACTTCCATCCGTATATGGTCCAAAATATTTAGATGAATCATTTCCATAATTTCTTGTAACTAATACCCTTGGAAATTCTTCATTAGTAATTTTAATAAAAGGAAAATATTTATCATCTTTTAGCAAAATATTATATTTAGGACTATACTTTTTTATTAAATTACATTCTAGTATTAAAGCTTCTACTTCAGAATCTGTAACTATATACTCAAATTCACTTATATTCTTAACCATAGCTCTAACTTTTTCACTATGATTTTTAGAATTCTGAAAGTATTGTCTTACTCTATTTTTAAGATTTTTTGCTTTTCCTACATATATTACTTCTCTCAAAGAATTTCTCATTAAATAAACTCCAGGATTGTCTGGAAGATTTTTTAGATGATACTCAAAATCAAACATTAAATCACCTCACTTCTCATCCAAAAGTTGTTTCATCTTTAGTATAATACTTATTGAGCTTCACTTTTAATGCAATGATTAATACTCATAAGGTATATTATATAATTATATTTCAAAAGTTTTAATATTAATTTGTACTAAAATAAGATTTCATAAGCTCCTTTGCCATAGCGCTGGCATTAAAGCTATCATTTCCACCTTCTTCTGCAATTATAGCAAAGGCTATTTCTGGGTCATCATAACCTGCAAAACCTATAAACCAAGTGTGTGGCTCCTTATCTCCAGAGTCATGGTCTGCAGTTCCAGTCTTTCCTGATACTTGAACGTTCCATAACTTTGCTGCCTGACCAGTTCCCTCATTGACTACAGCTTTCATATATTCCTTTAGCAATGCTGCATTTTCAGGAGTTGTAACTGTAGCTGCTTCCTTTTGTTCATAGCTTTTAACTACTTTCCCTTCCGGACTTATGATTTCCTTTACTACATTAGGTTCCATCATTACACCATTATTAGCTATAGTACTAGCTACTAGTGCCATTTCTATTGGACTTGCTAGTACTCCACTTTGTCCTATACCACTTTGAGCTATATTACCAACCTCATCACTTTTATATTTTGGGAAAATACTATTATCAATGGTAAGAGTTTCTGATGGAATATCTTTATTAAAGAAGAACTTTTCTGATGTTCCCTTTAAATTATCATTTCCAAGTTCCATAGCTAAGGTACCAAATACCACATTACTAGACTTTAAAAAAGCTGTTCTAAGTCCAATGCTTCCATAAGCATACCCTTTGTAGTTTTCTAGGTATTCACTTTCATTAAAACTAATTTTCCCCTCATCATTAAAGGTCCTATTGGTTATATCCGACATATTCTCCAAAGCACTTATGGCTGTAATAACTTTAAAGGTTGAGCCTGGTGGGTAAAGACCTGAAACTGCTCTATTCAAGAAAGGTGTATCCTCTTGTTGTGACAGTTTTTCAAAGTCTTCTTGTATTGTATTTGCATCAAAACTTGGTTTTGACACCATAGCAAGAACCTCTCCTGTCTTAGGATTTAATGCTACTATTGATCCCTTTCTATTACCTAAAACCTCAAAGGCTCTTTGTTGTAACTTAGAATTTAAGGTAGTCACTACATGATTTCCAACTTTATTCTCATCCTTTTTGTTGGAAAATATATCCTTTATAGAATTTACTGATTGTCCTGAAAGTTCTTTATCAAACTTCTTTTCAATTCCACTAGCCCCATACTTAGCATCATTATAACCAACCACATGAGAAAAAGCTACTCCTCCAACATACTTTCTTGTTTGAGAAAACTCCCCTGTTTTTTCACCTGTAGTTAAAGGATTCATATCTCTGTCATAAATAGTTCCTCTAAGAACTCTATTTTTCTCCGCTTGATTTCTTTTATTATAAACACTATCCAAAGCTATTTGATTTTTAAATAATGTACTATAACTTATATAAGAGATTAGAGCAATAAATAATAACAGAAATACAATCATTACATTTTTTATGTTCTTTTGTAGATTATTCATAATTACTACTCTCCTCTGATATTTTTTGTATTATACCTAGTGAAAGATAACTTATCAGCATAGAACTTCCTCCATAACTAACAAAAGGCAAAGTTATTCCTGTAAGAGGTATAGCTCCAGTTACACCACCAATAATTACTAGTGTTTGAGATACCATCATAGTACTATATCCAACGGCTAATAATCTTGAAAATTTATCCTTTATGTAAAGTGCAGCTCTTATACATCTATAGAATAATAGAAAATTTAAAATTATAACTGCAAATCCAATAAGTAATCCTAATTCTTCGCATATAGCCGCAAATATAAAGTCAGATTCTACTACTGGAATATATCCTGGATATCCATTTCCAAGTCCTACCCCAAAAAATCCACCATTTGCTATAGCTATAAGGGATTGAACAAGCTGATGTCCTTCATCATATCCATACTTCCATGGGTTTCGCCATATCATAACCCTTATCTGAACATGATAAAATAAGTAATATCCTATGACACCACCAACTACAAATAACAGCAATGCTATTATTACATACTTTTTATTTGATGTAGCAATATAAAGCATAGTAAGTGCTATGGCAAAGAAAATTAGCGCTGAACCCAAGTCTGTTTGAGCTAACATAAATAGCAATGATATCATCATTACCATAGCAGGCTCTATTAAACTTATATATTTATATGAGCTTTCTTTCCTAAATCCAATTGCCTTTCCTATCTTAATCCAAAACTTCGAAGGCTTTTCATAATCCTTTAATGCTGAAGCAAGGTAAGCTACTAAGGCAATTTTCCCAAACTCAGAAGGTTGAAAACCGAACCCAAATAAATTTACCCAGTTTTTAGCTCCAAACTGTTCCTTTCCAAAAAAGGTACCCATGGACATAAATAATAATGTTATTATTAGATATAAATATTTGTACTTACTAAATCTTTTTAAATCTGGAAGTATTACAACTACTAATATAAACATAGTCATACCTAAAGCAAAAAATATAATTTGCTTAGCTGTTAAAAAACTTCTAGTACCTTCCGCTATATAACTACCTCCCGATATGGGTAAATCCAACCTATATATCATAGCAATCCCTATAACAGCAAGGATATTTGAAAATAATAATATAAATTTATCCCCATCTGGATAAAATCTTCTTATTACAAAGTGGGAATAACATAATAAACCACATATTATTGCTCCTATAAATATTGCACCCTTATCAATAGTTGGAGTTAGAATTGCTACATTAAAAAATAGTGCCATTACAAGCAAATAAGTAAATCTAAGCACTCTTTTTTCTTGTTTTATACCCTTCATACTTGCCTCCTAATAACTACATAAATTTAAAGGTAGCAGTTCCCACCTTTATTATATCCCCTGACTTTAATATAAGGGAATTCTTTATTCTAATATCATTAACCTTAGTTCCGTTAGTGCTCTCCAAATCTTCCAACACATACTCATTATTTCTTCTGAAAATTTTAACATGATGAGAAGAAACATATTTATCATCTAAGATTACTGTATTATCACTTTTTCTTCCCATAGTTAAGTTATCTACTATTGGTAGTATTCCTCCATTTTTTAGATTTGTATTTTCTCCAGCTACTATTATTTCTAGCCCAGAAGTAGCCTTTCTAGTTCTATTCCTTCTTTTACCCACTGATTTAGTATCTGTATACATTATTTTTAAAGCGTAGATTATAATAAAATAAACTATTGCTATTATTCCTAAATTCAATGCGAATTTTAAAATATTCATAAGCAAAACTCCTTTATACATATATAACATAACTAGCATCATTATAAATTATGATGCTAGTTATAAGTAATTATATCATCTTTTTTAGGTACTGTCCTGTATATGATTTAGAACATTTAATTACATCTTTAGGATTTCCTTTAACTATAATAGTTCCTCCTTGATCTCCACCTTCTGGTCCTAAGTCTATAATATAATCTGAACACTTTATTACATCTAAATTATGTTCAATTACTATTACAGTATTTCCTCCTTCTACAAGCCTTTGGAGAATTTTTATAAGTTTACTAACATCATCAATGTGTAATCCAGTAGTGGGTTCATCTAATATATACAAAGTCTTTCCTGTACTTCTTTTAGATAATTCATAGGCAAGCTTTATTCTTTGTGCCTCTCCGCCTGATAATGTGGTTGATGGTTGACCTAATCTTATATAGGATAATCCAACATCCATAAGAGTTTGAAGTTTACTACTTATACGAGGTATATTTTCAAAGAAAGCTAAGCCTTCCTCTACAGTCATATTTAAAACATCTGCAATAGTTTTTCCTTTGTATTTTACCTCTAATGTTTCTCTATTATATCTCTTTCCTTTACACACTTCACATTCAACATAGACATCAGATAAAAATTGCATTTCTATCTTTATTATTCCATCACCTTTACAAGCTTCGCATCTTCCACCTTTAACATTGAAACTGAATCTACCTTGTTTATATCCTCTGCTTTTAGCCTCTGGAACCATAGTGAAAATTTCTCTTATTAAATCAAATACTCCTGTATATGTAGCAGGATTACTTCTAGGTGTTCTTCCTATTGGACTTTGATCTATATTTATAATCTTATCAATCTGGTCATCACCTACAATTTCCTCATGTTTTCCTGGTAGTTTCTTAGAACCATTTAATTTTCTATTTAACCCCTTATATAAAACCTGATTAACTAAAGTACTTTTCCCTGACCCTGAAACTCCTGTTACAGATGTAAATAATCCTAATGGAAATTCAACACTTATATTTTTTAGATTGTTTTCCTTTGCACCTTTAACTTTTATAACTCTATTTTTATCCATAATTCTATATTTTTCAGGCACATCTATAGTTCTATGCCCACTTAAATATTGACCTGTAATGGACTCTTTACACTTCATCACATGTTTTACTGTACCTGCAGCTACTATTTTTCCTCCATGCTCTCCTGCTCCTGGGCCTATATCTACTAAGTAATCTGCTTCTCGCATAGTATCTTCGTCATGCTCAACTACAATTAAAGTATTTCCTATGTCTCTAAGATGCTTTAAAGTCTTTATTAATTTATCATTATCTCTTTGATGCAATCCAATACTTGGCTCATCTAAAATATATAAAACCCCCATCAAACTAGAACCAATTTGAGTTGCTAATCTAATTCTTTGCGCTTCTCCTCCTGATAAAGTACCTGATGCTCTACTTAAGTTAAGATAACTAAGTCCTACATCCTTTAAAAAACTAAGTCTACTCTTAACTTCCTTTAATACTTGTTCTGCTACAATTTCATCCTTTTTAGATAATTTTAATGCATCTACAAAATCAAGTTCTTCTATAATAGACATAGTACAAAATTCACTTATATTTTTACCACCTACAGTAACAGATAGAGCTTCTTTAGATAATCTTCTTCCTTTACACTTAGGACAAGGATTATCACTCATATACTCTTCTACTTCTCTCTTTATGTAATCTGAGTTAGTTTCCATATATCTTCTTTTTAAATTATTTATTATACCTTCATAAGCATAATTATATATACCAGTTTTAAATTCCTTGGTATACTCTATTCGTAATTTTTCTCCATTTGTTCCATATAAAACAGAATTTAAATTTTCTTCTGATAGTTCTTCTATAGGAGTATCTAAAGTAAACCCTCTTTTTTTAGCAAGAGCTTCTAATATGGCACGAGTCCATGAATCCTCCTTTAAACTACCTTCACCTAAAGTTAAAATTCCTCCACCTAATATGGATTTGCTTTTATCCGGAATCACCAAATCCTCATCTATCTCCATTAAAGTCCCAAGTCCATCACACTCATCGCACTTTCCAAAGGGAGAATTGAAGGAAAACATTCTAGGCTCAATTTCACCAATACTTATTCCACAACTTACACATGAAAATTTTTCACTTAAAAGTATATCTTCTCCATCAATTACATTTAAGATAGCTATACCTTCACCTATTTTTAATGCTGACTCTAAAGAGTCTGTAATTCTTGATTCAATTCCATCTTTAATAACTACTCTATCTATTACTATTTCAATGGTATGCTTTTTATTCTTCTCTAGTTTGATATCTTCATCTTCTAAATCTACCAGAACACCATCAATTCTTGCTCTAACATATCCATTTTTTTTAATGTTCTCAAGGATCTTTACATGTTCTCCTTTTTTCCCTGTAACTACAGGTGCTAAGATTTGAACCTTAGTTCTAGGTGTCAGAGCCATTGCCTGATCTACCATTTGGTCTACAGTCTGCTGGGTAATCTCCTTGCCACATTTAGGACAATGGGGTACACCTATCTTTGCATAAAGTAGTCTTAAATAATCATAAATTTCAGTTACTGTTCCTACTGTAGATCTTGGATTTTTACTTGTAGTTTTTTGGTCAATAGATATAGCTGGTGATAGACCTTCTATATACTCTACATCCGGTTTATTCATTTGGCCTAAAAACTGTCTCGCATAAGCTGAAAGAGATTCTACATATCTTCTTTGTCCTTCTGCATAAAGAGTATCAAAGGCTAAAGAAGATTTTCCTGAACCTGAAAGTCCAGTAAAAACAACAAATTTATCTCTTGGTATTTCTAAATCTACATTTTTAAGGTTATGTACTTTTGCACCTTTTATATAAATACTATTTCTCATAAATTTCTCCTTTACAAATTAAATTCTCTCTTCATACGTTCTATCTCATCTCTTAAAATCGCTGCTCTTTCAAATTGTAAGTCCTTAGCTGCTTCTTTCATTTCTTTTTCTAGTTTAGTAATATGCTTAGTCAATTCCTTCTTATCTAAAAGCAAATCACTACTTGCTTCACTGATATATAAATCTTCATCTTCTGCCACTGTAGAAATTTCTATAACATCTCTTATTTCCTTGATTATAGTCTTAGGTACTATATTATGATCATCATTATACTTTTCTTGAATACTTCTTCTTCTATTGGTCTCATTTATAGTTTTTTCCATAGAATTTGTCATATTATCAGCATACATTATTACTTTACTTTCTGAGTTTCTTGCAGCTCTACCTACAGTCTGAATTAAAGATGTTTCACTCCTTAAGAATCCTTCCTTATCTGCATCTAATATAGCAACTAATGCTACTTCTGGAATATCTAATCCTTCTCTTAAAAGATTTATTCCAATTAGCACATCATAATCTCCTCTTCGAAGATCTCTTATTATTTCCATTCTTTCCATAGTAATTATATCAGAATGTAAGTAAGTAGTTTTTACTCCTAACTCTTTTAAATATTTAGTTAAGTCCTCTGCCATCTTCTTTGTAAGAGTTGTAACTAAAGTTCTAAACCCTCTTTCAGTAGTTTTGATAATCTCACCATATAAGTCATCAATTTGACCTTTTACTGGTCTTATTATAATTTCAGGATCTAATAATCCTGTTGGTCTTATTATTTGCTCTGCTATATTAGCTGAATGTTCATTCTCATAAACTCCAGGTGTAGCACTTACAAATAATACCTGATTTAATTTATCTTCAAACTCTTCAAATTTAAGTGGTCTATTATCATAGGCTGATGGAAGTCTAAATCCATACTCTACTAAAGAAGTTTTTCTAGATCTGTCTCCTCCATACATAGCCTTAATTTGTGGTAGTGTAACATGACTTTCATCTACAAAGAAAAGAAAATCATCTGGGAAATAGTCAATAAGAGTTTGTGGTGGTGTTCCTTTTTCTCTTCCATCTAATATTCTAGAATAATTTTCTATTCCAGTACAATAACCTACTTCTCTCATCATTTCTATATCAAAATTGGTTCGTTGTTTTAATCTTTGAGCTTCTAATAACTTATCCTCATCCTTTAGCTCCCTTAATCTCTCTTCTAATTCAAATTCAATTTGAGAGATAGCTCTTTCTAAATTTTCCTTTGATGTAGCAAAGTGTGATGCTGGGAATATAGATACATGTTTTCTTCCACTAATTATATTGCCTGTTAATACATCAAACTCACGGATTCTATCTATTTCATCTCCGAAAAACTCAACTTTTATCCCTTTATTAGTTGATGATGCTGGAAATATATCTAGCACGTCTCCTCTAACTCTAAAGGTTCCTCTTACAAAATTTATATCATTTCTTTCGTATTGAATATCCACTAGCTGACTAATAACACTATTTCTATCTTTAATCATACCTTCTCGTAAAGATACAGTAAGCTTTCTATAATCCTCTGGATTTCCTAGCCCATATATACATGATACAGAAGCCACAACTATAACATCTCGTCTTTCTATCAAGGCTGAAGTAGCTGAGTGCCGTAGCTTTTCTATCTCCTCATTTATTGATGCATCCTTTTCTATATAGGTGTCAGTTTGAGCCATATAAGCTTCTGGTTGATAGTAATCGTAGTAAGAAACAAAGTACTCAACAGCATTTTCCGGAAAAAACTCTTTAAATTCAGAGCATAATTGAGCTGCTAAAGTCTTATTATGAGCAAGAATTAAAGTTGGTCTTTGAACTCTCTCAATAATATTTGCCATAGTAAATGTCTTCCCTGATCCTGTTACTCCAAGTAAAGTTTGATATTTTTTATCTTCAAGGATTCCTTTAACTATACTATCTATTGCTTCAGGTTGATCTCCAGTTGGCTTAAATTTTGAATGAATCTTAAACTGACCCATGATACATCACCTCATCTTTTTATAAAAAATTATTCTTTATCGTTACTATCTTTCTTTTCTTTAATTTTATTTAGAATATCAGAAAAACTAGAACCTCCTGGCTTTGCTACAGTAGCCTGCTTTGGAACTTCTCTAGGAACTATAACAATTCCTAATTTTTCTTTATTGTTTTTTACTTTACATTCTAATTCTTCCATAGATCCATTTTCTCTTCTAACCTTTATATTTATAATATCTGGAAGACGTTCTAACATATTAAATATAATTTCATCCTTATATAATTTAATATTATTTATTTCTAATATTAAATCTCCCATTTTAACTCCCATATTTTTAGCTATTGAATCATGGGCTACATCTAGAACACATACTCCCTCTTCATTACTCACATACTTTATTTTACCTTTCTTTTCTGCTAAGCGATCAATATATAACATATACTCATGTAATACAGGCATCAATGTAAGAATTATTACATCTAAAATCTTATTTATATCCCCAAGAAAAGATAATAGAATTAATACAGTACCATAGCCTAAAATTAATAGTCCTGAGAATATTGGCTTATTTTTTTTACTTTTTGTAAATGTTATGGTAGCATAATTAACTCCTGCAAAAATCGGTAATGCACCAATTACCATAGTAGCAAAAATCAACATGTTTTTATTATGATTAATTATTGGCCACCATTCTGGAGTGTTTACACTTCCCCCCATAACTGTATTGGCGCTAGTAGCCTGTACCATTAATAATATTATCATTGGTAATATCCATTGTCTTCTATATGCAAATCCACCTATGATTTTTTTATCTCTTGATCCAAATACAGGTATAGCACCTCTTTTCCCATCAAAGATTACTAATAACCCTTCAACAATATGCATTACTGCAACCAATACCAATAAATTAGTTATATCCATTTTTAGTACATCTAAACTTGGATTCTCCATGATTAATGATATAAAATACAACAGTATTGATAATAGTCCCAAAATAGCTCCTGAATATGAAAGACAAACTAATTTGGGACTAAAGAACATTAACGCTACTGATAATATAAATATTAGAAATATATTAGAAGTTTCATAAAAAGTAATTCCCAAAAATGTAAGAATTAAACTAGCTACTACACCTCCCAATATTCCCATAACTATTTGTGACACAGTAAGTTCAAAAGCAGTTGACGAGTTTTTACCCATAATTAATCTTTCCATCACTGTAGTTTTTTTATTTTTCATATAGAATACAACAGCCATCATTATTAATATAAGCGCATAAGACGGCTCCACAATAGCATAGGACACCTGCTGCAAAGTATACTTTAAAAGTTCCATTATTTTTCTCCTTCTCATTATGTAACAAAGAGTAGATGTGCATAAGTAAAATTAAGTATCTACTATAATAGATACTTAATTTTACATCATCATTTATCTACTTGAAACTATAAAATTAATTTTATTATTTTTCTATATGTTAACTTATTTTAATTAGTATTTATTATAATAAAAATACTAATATCTATTATAATACCCTATATTTTATTACTTAATCTTTTCTTTTGCCACTTCCAAAGCCTTTTCAAATTGAGGATCTACTGATTTATCATAGGCTTTCCCTTTTAGTTCTTCTGGATACTCAACTAAAATATCTGGCTCTATTCCTATACCATGGATATTCTGTCCATTAGGAGTATAGTATTTTGATATAGTAACCTTCAATGCAGTTCCATCTCTAAATCCATCTCTATCCCTATAAAAAGTTGTTTGAACAACACCCTTACCAAAGGTCTTAGTACCTACTAAAGTTCCTAACTTATAATCTTTTATAGCTCCTGTAAATATTTCTGAAGCACTTGCACTCCCCTCATCTATTAATATAGTAAGTGGTAATCCTTCAGCAATTCCACCTACTGAATTATAATCCTTCCTATTTCCATTCTTATCTTCCGTATAAACTATATTCTTATTCTTAGGAATAAATTGTGAACACATATTCACAGTTTGATCTAATAATCCTCCTGGATTTTCTCTTAGGTCTACTATTAAACTCTTCATTCCTTTTGAGTTTAAATCTTTAATTGCATTTTCAAAATTGCTAGATGTATTTTCATCAAACATAGTTACCTGAATATATCCTACTTGACTATCAATCATTTCTTTCTTTACAGTTATCATTTCTATTTCATCTCTTACAGTTTTAACATTAAAAGAACCTTTGTTTTCCCTAGATAAAGTAAGTTCTACAGCTTCTCCTTTTTCACCTTTCATAGTTTTCACTGCTTTTTCTAAGTCCTTGCCTTCAACCTTTGTACCATTTACGCTTTCAATTATATCCCCTGAAAGTATTCCCACTTTTTCTGCAGGTGAATTTTCAAAGGTAGCTACTACAACTATCTTATCTTCCTTAACTCCTACCTGTATTCCTAATCCAACATAATTTCCTTCTGTTTGAGAATAGAAGTCTTTAAACTCTTCGGCATTCATATATGTTGTATATGGGTCTCCTACAGCTTCTGTCATTCCCGCTGCTGCTCCATCTATAAGTTTATTAATATCAATTTCACCCAAATAATATCTATCTAATTTATCTTTTATAGTATATAACTTTTCAAAGTCTACTATATTTTCATATGTTTTTCTACTAACTATAACTTTACCATCTGGTAACTTAAAAGATATATAGTTAGATAATCCTAAAGTAATTAAATTTGTCACTATCAAAAGAGCCACTATACCCGTTACTCTTTTCCATTTATTTTTCTTACCATCCATAAAAATCACCCTCTCATTCTCATATATTTATTATTACTTTTTATCCCCGATAATAATACTATGAAATTTAAATTATTTTATTAATCCTTTCTATTACCAATATATTATATTATACACAAATAAGACTAAGAAATAAATTCTTAGTCTTGTTTGTTCTTTATAATTTAAACTTTTAAGAATTTTCTCATGGATATTATACTTCCAATAGCACCTATGAAAACTCCACATCCCAGGAATTCCCAAATAATCACCTTCAATATATAAGAAATACCTACTAAATCAAATCCAAACAGTGTATCGGCGCTTAAATTATTAATTATAATAGAATATATAAAACCTAGTACTACTACCGATATGACTGCTCCAAATATTCCAAGTATCATACCTTCTATTATAAATGGCCATCTAATAAACCAATCTGTAGCTCCTACATACTTCATTATTCCTATTTCTTTTTTTCTCGTAAACACTGTAATTTTTATGGTATTTCCTATTAAGAATAGAGATATCATAATAAAAACTACAAATGCTACTGCAGCACCTATTTTAAATGAATCTGTAAGCTTAGAAATTTTTGCAATTATAGATCTTGCATCTTTTATCTCATCAATACCATTCATATCTTTAATACTACTTACAACTTTATCTACTACTAGCGGCTCTTTAACATTTACTGTAAAGGAAGCTGGGAATGGATTATTATCCTCAAATCCAGATGTTAACTGACCTAATTCATCATTCATTTGTTCCTTTACATCCTTCAAAGCATCTTCCTTGCTTTGAAAAGTTATCTTATCAATACCATCTACTTCTTTAATTTTATTCTCTATAGCATTTTTATTATTATCACTTATATCCTCTTTTAAGTAGATTTTCACCTCAACCATGGATCCCAATTGCGTAATTAATTTATCTGCATTAGCAACTCCTAGTGTTATAGCTCCTAATAAAAAAAGTGTAGCTGTTACTGTAGCTATAGATGCTATACTTAAAGTTTTATTTCTTTTTATACTTTTAAGTGCTTCCTTAAATGAATATTTAAAAGAATCAAATTTCATAACCATATTTCCCCCTTTCCTCATCTCTGGCAATAACACCCTTCTCAATAGCTATAACTCTCTTTTTCATAGAGTCAACTATGTCTCTTGCATGGGTTGCCATAACAATGGTAGTTCCAGCTCTACTAATATCACTTAAAATATCCATAATTTCTAATGAAGTTTCAGGATCTAAGTTACCTGTTGGTTCATCAGCAATTAATAATGATGGACTATTTACTATAGCTCTAGCTATAGATACTCTTTGTTGTTCTCCACCTGATAACTCTGTAGGTAAAGCATCTCTCTTTTTTGATAATCCTACCATTGAAAGCACTGCTGGAACCTTTTTTTGTATATCCTTTTCGCTTGATCCTATAACTCTTAGTGCAAAAGCTACATTATCAAATACATTCAAACTTTGTATCAATCTAAAATCTTGAAACACTACTCCAATTTTTCTTCTATAATAAGGCACTTCTTTCCTTGTTAGCTTTGTTAAATCTGATCCTGCAACTATAACCGAACCCGCTGTTGGATCAACTTCTTTTAATAACATCTTTATAAAGGTAGATTTTCCTGCTCCACTTGGGCCTACTAAGAAAACAAATTCACCCTGGTCAATATGTACATTTAAATTAGATAAAGCTAGTACATTGTTATTATAAACCTTAGTAACATTTTTAAAATCTATCATAATTATTAACTCTCCTCGACTTTTTACTTTTTATCTGTGTATATTATAACATAAAAATTTAAAATGCAAGTCCTACATAAGTTAAAAAATAATAAATTCTTATTTTTCTTCATAAAAAAAGAGTGGAAATATATATATTTTTTTCCACTCATGCTTCTTTATGTATGTGAACTACACATATAAGTTATGAATTAGCATATCGTATACTAAGAAATATGTTGCTAATAATGCAAAGGTGCAGAATATAGTTCCTACTAAACCAAATTTATAAAGATATTGTCTCCAAGTTTTCTCATAGCTTAAAGGTCTCAATAACTTTGTCGGTTGTAGAAATGCTAATGCTGATACAAATAATCCTCCACAAGAAAATATAATTCCTGTATTTCTTATTCCTCTAAGTATTCCATAAAGTTCCATAGATTGACCTTTAACTAATAGATATATACAACTAATAACTATACCTAAAACTACGGGTATAATAACTAATTTTAAAGACAATTTAAAACAAAAGACTACATCACTCATATATCCTTTAACATCTTGTTTCATCTATAACGCTCTCCTTAGTAAATCGAATTTTCAAATTATTTATAAATTATATCATAGGCTATAAAAAAAAGAAACCTAAGTCTCCTTAGATTTCTTCCATATTCAATTTTATTTTTTATTTCATACTAATTCCAGTCTTAACTGCTTTAACTATATCTAATGCTGTTAATCCATAAGCTTTTAATAATTCTGCAGGCTTACCACTTTCACCAAAAGTATCCTTTATTCCAACTCTTAAAACTGTAGCTGGACAATGTGTAGTTACTACTTCCGCCACTGCTGAACCAAGGCCACCTATGATACTATGTTCTTCTGCAGTAACTATAAGATTTGTTTCTCTTGCAGCTTTTGTTATTAATTCTTCGTCTATAGGCTTTATTGTATGTATATTAATAACTCTAACTCTTATGCCTTCTTCAGCCAAAATATTGTACGCTTCTAATGCTGCCTCTACCATAATTCCAGTTGCAACTATAGTAGCATCTTTCCCATCTCTTAAAGTTATTCCTTTACCAATTTCAAACTTATAATCTTCATTATCATTTATTATAGGTACCGAACTTCTACCAAGCCTAACATAGCAAGGGCCTTCATATTTTGTTATAGCTTCTATTGCTGCTTCAGCCTCAATTCCATCACTTGGACTAATCACCACCATATTAGGTATACTTCTCATTAATGAAATATCCTCTACAGATTGGTGAGAAGCACCATCTTCTCCTACTGTTAGACCAGCATGAGTAGCACATACCTTTACATTTAATTTAGGGTAACATATAGAATTTCTTATTTGTTCAAAAGCTCTTCCTGTTGCAAATATAGCAAAAGTAGATGCAAAAGGAATTTTTCCACAAGCTGCCATTCCCGCTGCCACAGTCATCATATTACCTTCAGCAATCCCCATATTGATAAATCGCTCTGGGCATACAGACTTAAAATCAGCAGTTTTAGTAGACTTAGATAAGTCTGCATCAAGAACTACTATATTTTCATTTTCTTTACCTATTCTTGCTAATGCTTTTCCATAGGCTTCTCTAGTTGCAACACTTTTCATTATTCTTCTCCCCCAATCTCTTTTAATGCTATTTCACACTGCTCTTTACTTGGAGCTGAACCATGCCAACCTGCCTGATTCTCCATAAAAGATACACCTTTTCCTTTAATTGTTTTACAAACTATCATTGTAGGCTTATCTTTTACTCCTTTTCCAGCTTCTATAGCATCTTTTATCTTAACTAAATCATGACCATCTTCTAAATAAATCACGTTCCATCCAAATGCTACAAACTTATCTGCTATAGGATTAGGATTCATAACCTTATCAATATCTCCATCTATTTGAAGTCCATTATAATCTACAAAAGCTGTTAAATTGTCTAGTTTGTAATGAGCTGCACACATAGCTGCTTCCCAAACTTGACCTTCCTCTAATTCTCCATCTCCTAGTAGGGTATATACTCTATATGAGCTATTATCAAGCTTTCCTGCTAGTGCCATACCTACCGCAGCGGAAACTCCTTGACCTAATGAACCTGTAGACATATCTACTCCTGGTATGTAATTCATATTTGGATGACCTTGTAGCATTGCTCCAGTTTTTCTTAATTTCATAAGTTCTTCTTTATTAAAGAAACCCTTCTCCGCAAGAGCTGCATATAAAACTGGTGCAGCATGACCTTTTGATAATACAAATCTATCTCTATTAGGATTCTTAGAGTCTTCTACATCAATATTCATTTCATTAAAATATAATGTAGTAATGATTTCTACAGCTGATAGAGAACCGCCTGGGTGACCAGATGCTGACTCTGTTACCATCTTTATAATATCTTTTCTTAAAACTTTCGCTATATTCTCTAATGCTATTAATGACTTTTCCATTGCTTATCCCTCCCTGATTTTCTTCTAAACCCATTATATCAATAATTTATTTATTCTCAACTATTTAGTTGAAATTTTACTTTTATCCATACATTTCATTATAAGAAATCTCCAATAATTATTAATATATTATTTACCTTACACTTCAATTAAATACAACTATACTTCTATCATTATAAAAGTAATAAATACTTTATATTTTTTTGTCCATCTACCGATTTAATTTAAAAGGAGCTATTTCAAAATAATTCACTAATCTCTATAAAATGTTAAGTTTCACTAAAATATTGTTGTTAGTGCATACTCCACATCCAATTAAGATTTAGTGTATTTTGAAACAGCCCCTTAATATTAAGCTTATTTTTACATTTTTAAATCTAAACTAATTTTAAGAGCAACATCAACTTTAATCATATCTTCATCGGTCATATGACCTATCTTTTCTTTTAATCTTCTTTTGTCTAAAGTTCTAACTTGCTCTAGCAAAACTACCGAGTCTTTATTTAATCCGTATTCTTCAGAAGAAATCTCTACATGAGTTGGAAGTTTTGCCTTATTTATCTGAGAGGTTATAGCTGAAACTATCACAGTTGGACTATATCTATTTCCCACATCATTTTGTATAATTATTACAGGTCTTATTCCACCCTGTTCTGATCCAACCACTGGGCTTAAATCAGCATAAAATATATCGCCTCTCTTTATAACAATTGTCATTAGGCATTCACACTCCTAAAGGCTAGCTTCATATTCACTTAAGTCATTAATATAACTCTCAAAGCCATATTCTGATAATTCTAAATTTAATTCTCTCATAGCTAAATATCCTTGTTTCATTTTCTCTATATAGCTATTACTATTATAGCCTTCACTATATACTATTCCATAATCCATAATTAATTTACTATTTGTTATAAATTGTTTTTTATCTACATCATTAAATTTTTCGCAAAAACTACTACCAAAATTCAGAATAAATTTCTTTGAGCTACCCATGGATTTCATTACCTCCAATTTAAATAACAACTTTATGTACAACTTAATTATAAATCATCAATTGTTATTATGTCAAAGAAATTATCCTCAATTTCTACTTTTTACAACATTTTTTTATACTTTTTACTATACGTAGTTTCTTACACTGAAAATTTTACCGTTTTTTGTATATATTCTTGGAATTCTCTTACTTATATCACAAATTACTTCATAATTGACTGTACCTATAGATTCTGCTATATCATCTGCTGTTATAACATTCCCTATATTATCTTTTCCAATTAATATAACTTCATCCCCAATCTTCACCCCAGGTACATCTGTTACATCTATCATACATTGATCCATACAAATACGACCTACAACAGGTACTATTTTACTATTCACAATTACTTTAGCCACCCCTGTTAATGCTCTCGAAATGCCATCTGCATATCCTATAGGAAGAGTTCCAATTATCCGTTCTGCAGGTGCTTTATACAATCTACCATAGCTTACATAATCGCCTTCCTGTATTTTTTTCAAATGAACAATTTTACATTTTAGCGACATAACAGGTATTAAGTTAACATTATTTTTATTAACATACTTGGAAGGATAATATCCATAAAGCATAATACCAGCTCTAACTCCATCATATGGTAAGTCAGGAAAATCTATTATAGCAGCACTATTGCTTACATGCTTAAAGGGTATAATTATACCTAATTCTTCAAGATATATATTAAATATATTAAATTTTTCTATTTGAAAACTAGCATAAGTTTTGTCTTTCTCATCAGCAGTAGCAAAATGAGTAAATATTCCTACAATTCTTACTCCTTTTAACTTAGTTATCCTATGTACTTCCCTAGCCTGCTCCCTCGTTGTTAAAAATCCAATCCTCCCCATACCTGTATCTACAGCTATATGAATTTTAGCTATGCTATTCTTCTTTATAGCTATGTCTGAAAGTATTTTAGCATCTTCATAATCATATATAGTTTGCTCTAGGTTTAAATCAATAACTTCATCATAAAATTCCTTTGGTGTATATCCCAATATAATAATAGGAATTTCCACACCAGCTTTTCTTAGTTCTACCGCTTCTGTAACAATAGCTACTGCAAATCTATTTATACCTTCATCCATCATAGATTTACATATATCTATAGCTCCATGTCCATATCCATCAGCTTTTATTGTAGCAATTATTTCCTTCCCCTCTGAAACCCTTTTTACTTCACTTACATTATTCCTTAAAGCATCTAAATCCACTTCTGCCCAAGAGGGTCTTATCTTTTTTTCCATATTACTCACCTTGCTCACCTTTCCAGTTGTCAAGAACTACCTCATAGTAAATACTAGATTCGCTCTTACTGTTTTGTATCATTGTTATAAATCTAACTCCACATCTTCAACCTTATCAGTCCAGTTAAAGTTTTCATAAGTATATATAATTCTTTCTCTACCTTTATTATCATAGATTATTATTTTCTTCGGTCTATTATTTTTAATATCATAATATAAGCTACCTTGGCAAATGTTGTTATTGCTTCCAGGAATCACTGTTGTTATCACAAAGCACTCACTATTATTTATTGTTTCAGTTTCAAATTCTAATTGTTCATTTGTATATATTAATCCTATATATTCACCAATAAATCCATATTTAAATACTTCATCAAACCCTTTATCTAAGGTATACTCTTTGATATTCTCCTTATCTTTAACAAGTATCTCATCACCTTTAAAAGTAAAAGATCTCTTATCCTTTAAATCCAGTTTATATCCTATATCTTTTTTATAGGTTTGAAACCCTTCATACTTATTTGTTTCTCTGTCATTTACGACCTCTATAGTTATATCACTCTTATAGGCTTTAATCTCACTTAAGGAATCAATTACATTATACTCATCTAAAGTCCTTGTTCTTCCTTTAATGAATAAAGCCACTGCAATGGTTAGGCATATAGCTATAATAAATAGTGTATAAGTTAGTCTTTTTTTCATAAATTCCTCCAATTACTTATTACACTATATGTTTATTATAGTTTTCTACTCTCTATAACCATATTTATTTTATTATAATCCACAGTTATTTCTATGTATCAATTACTATCCAAAATTTCTTTTATCCCAAAAGGTAATTCTTCTATAATATGGGTAGCATTGACACAGAACATATTCTCTGCTAGCCTATCACCACAATATCCATGTATAAATGTAGCAATGCATGTAGCTTCTAGAGCATCATATCCCTGAGCAATAAATGAAGTTATAATTCCTGTCAAAGTATCTCCCATTCCACCTGATGCCATTGCACTATTTCCTGTAGTATTCTCAAAAACCTGTGTTCCATCAGTTATTACAGTTCTATGGTCCTTTAATAAAACTATTACATCATACTCATAAGCAAAATTCCTTGCTACTTCTACCCTATTTTCTTTTATTTCATCAACAGATAATCCAGTTAATCTTGCCATCTCCCCATAATGAGGTGTTAATATAATGCTATTATTTTTACTATGAAGCAATTCAAGTTTTCCCTGTAGTACATTTAGTCCATCCGCATCTATTACAATAGGGCATTCTGCATTTTCAATCATACTTTTCACTATATTAAAAGTTAACTTAGCATTCCCCATTCCTGGTCCAATAGCAATACAATTAGACTTAACCATAATATTACCTATTTTTTCACTTTGCTCAAAATTGATTGTCATAGCCTCATTTAACTTTATGCTCATTATCTCCTGTATTTCTTTAGGAACGCAAAGGGTCACTAATCCAGCGCCACTTCTTACTGCACTTTGAGTAGTAAGATATGCAGCACCAGAAAAGCCCATAGAGCCAGCTATTATAAATGCTTGTCCATAATCTCCTTTGTAGGTATCATCATCTCTAGCTTTTAATATACTTTGTATCATTTCCTTATCCATTTGTATGGCCCTATGTTTAAATCCTATAAACCCTAATCTATTAATTTTTAATTTATCAAAAGGATTTACCATATTAAACGACCTCCAAAACAGCATAGGCAATAGCACTATCGCATCCGTGAGAAATACTCAGATGAATAGTTGTATTCCCATTCTTGTTAGCAATATTTTTTGCCTGCCCTTCTAATGTGACTGTAGGTTTACCAAGAGTAGTACTATCTACTATTATATCTCTGAAGTTGAATCCTCTAAACCCTGTTCCTAGTGCTTTTGAAACCGCTTCCTTTGCAGCAAACCTACCTGCTACATATTCCGGCCTTAAATTCCTAGTTTTCAAGTATTGTATTTCTTTACTTGTAAATATTTTTTCTAAAAACTTTTCATTTTTTTCCATTACATCTTTTATACGTCTTATTTCAACTATATCTACTCCAACTCCTACTATCACCATCTCACCTCCAAACCTAAATATTTCATATACTTATAATTAAATTATAAACATATTTTTACATCTTTAATTTTAATAAATAAATAGGTTAATATCAACTATAACTTATATATATATGAAAGTATATGATGATAATATTTTCAATTATCATATTAATTAAGTTTAACTTTATAAACTACTCATATAAATAAAAATAGTTATAATTAATTTGCTATTGCTTGTACAAGTTCGTCAAAATCAGCATAATATGCCTCTATATATTCTTCTATAATATCTATAAGATGTATTGGTGAGACCACATTATTTTTTAATAATCCCAGAAGTTCACTTCCCTTATATCTATTAGGAGTTATACATTCTACATGTTCTTTGTATTGCTTTACATGTTTGCCTTTATTTTTCACTTCACTTTCTATTTCTACACCATATACATCTATAACCCTTCTTTCACCATTCATATGGACCTCTAATTCTGATTGAATTAAATTATAAGTGTATTCTATAGTATTCTCTTCACATACCATGTTAGATTTCAACGTCTCAATTATCATAAAAGCACCCCCAAATAATGTAAAACCATTTATAGCAATAAAATTACAACATTTTATTGCCTAAAGAAATTGTATCACTATATAAAAAAATAATGTGTAAATTCTTGTAGGCAACAATAATATATTCCCCCTCAAAATTTACACCTTATTTCACAAAATTACTTATTCTTTACAGTTATACAAAACTATTTGTTATTGTTAATATATCAGTGGATAAAATGTTAATATTATGTGAGTTTTCTTGTCTTTTATTGTAGATTAATTTTTCTTGTCACTTTTTTATGTTTTTATTGATGTTATCCACATATTTTTCCACTTTTTGTTCATAAGACTTGTTTATAATATGTGTAGAAAACTTTGCTTCATTATACATATTAGTAACTTCATCAACTTCCATACAGTTATCCACTTTTATCTTAACAATATTACCAAGTTGTCTTGGAGTCATATATGTCTTAAAAATCTCTTTTTTATTTGCAACTTCTACAAACTCACTATACTTATATAAAACTTCTTCCCTAGGGGTACCCTTCTTTCTAAATATTTTTTTGATTTTATCTATAACTTTTTTATAACCAGGATCCTTTTGCTCAATCTCTTCAATTATTTCAGTATAACCATCATCTCTATTTAAATTAGTACCTTTTATTATTTTTCTTATGATACTACTTACAATTAATATTAATATTATTGTAACTATAACCTTCATTATAAATATAAATGTGGGACTTGCTGTTACCATTTCTGGCGTTAATCCTTTTATATTTGGGGGATTTTTACTACCTGAATCTATTCTTCCAAATATATCTTCTAAAGCTCCTCGTCTTTCAGTAAATAATTTTTGTAAAGCATTAAAAACCCAAGTCATTGGAATCCCAATAATTTTTACTATTACATCTATTATAAATTCAGTTATAAATTCAATTCCTCTATACAAAATTGAAACTACCTTCACAAATATATTATAAAAAAACTCCTGTGTAGTTAATAATGCCAATGAAATTAGAGATATATTTATAATTTTATTCACTTTTGAACTTTTTATATTATAACAATATCCCATAGTCTCTCTCATAGTTATAACCATCAAAATCAGATATATAACTATACCTCTAAATATGATTTCTGCATAAATAGGCCTGAACATACTACAGATAATTGATGCTATGAAAATATAAGAAATTCCATTTATAAAAATATTTTTATATCTATCATAATTTATATTTTCATTAGTTTCTCTAAGTAAAACAGCACTGATTAATGCTACAAATATTATATCTACAATGGCAATTACTATTTCTTGACTAAATATTTCGTAAACAATAATTGGGATTAAAGAAACCCCAATACAAATCTCTACCTTCTTACCTTTTCTTAGTAAATATTTGCTAGTTAATATAGATATCATCATTAAAATGAAAATAGAAAATTTCATATCCTTAGAAAATATAAGAGCTGTTACTATCATCCAAACAACAGATGTTAGCATACTAAATGTTATATCATAATAAAGCCTAACTTGTTCAGACCAACTCATTACTTCATCTCCCCCTTATATGAAATTTTATCAATTCCTTTGATATTTTTAATTTTGTTTTCTCTAGAAACATCTATAATCTTTATTTTATAGCCATTTGCCACTAGAATATTTAAAATCCTAATATCTTTTTCATTTAAATAAGTAGTAATTAATACATAGGTACAACTTTTATCAAAATAAGGCATTCTACTCTTTAAGTATTCATTAAGTTCATATTTTACAGCAAGATATATTCTAGTACAAAACTCCAATATACTATTAAAACTTCCTACCTTCGGCTCAATCTCATTTACAGAATTTTCATTACAGTAAATCAAATGTGCATTACTCCAAATACCTGTTGGGATACTTTCTTTAGATGCTTTTGCAGCTAATGCAACTGCAATATCTATAGATGTTTCTATAATATCTTCATCTATATAATTACAACAAGGATCTCCACATTGTGTATTAAGGATTATAACCATCTGTTGTTCTGAAGTATAATCATAGTCCTTAACCATAAGCTTATCTGCCTTTAATGAAGTTTTCCAATGAATATCCTTCATTCTATCTTCAACGTTATACTCTCTTACTCCTTTTATATATAAAGGATCCTTATGTATCCATCTCCTTACTGTATTATCTCCTAAAAAATTTGTCACATCAAATCTAAAGCTTCCTATTGATTTTACCTTAGGATAAATTAAAACTTCAATATAATCATTCTGCTCTCTACTTTTAATATTTAGTCCCACCATATCCCCTATAAAAATATTCATGCACTTTATTATGTAAGCTCCTCTTTTTTTTCCTACTAAAGTATAAGTTCTACTTTTTCTTTGAAATTTACCCATTACATACTTGCATATGTGCCAATTATCATTTCCATATTTGTAAGTAGAGACTTCGCCAACAAATCTTAATTCAACAGGTATTCTTTCTTCCACCACCAAGAATAGAACGGGCATTCTTTTATTGTTTTCTACTTTCATAGTTATTGTAAATTCTTCGCCCACAGTTACCCTATCTGGTTTTATTTCCCTATACACCTTTAAGTTTTCATACCCTTTTTCAGTAATAAAACTCATTATATTTACCAGTATAATTACAATTGCTGCAAAAACAAATATTTGAAGTATCATAATACACCTCTATTGCCTATCTATTGGAGTTTCTATAGTTGCGAGAATCTTTTGTATAACTCTTTCACTCTTCTCACTGCCACTATTTATTTCGCTTTTCAAGATAATTCTATGACTCATTATAGGTATTGCAAGCTCTTTAACATCTTCAAGAATCACATAATCTCTTTCTCTAATAGCAGCTAATGCTTGACAACCTTTCATAAGATTTAATGTAGCTCTAGGACTACATCCCAACTCTATTTCACTGTTAGTTCTAGTAGCATTGACTAAATCTACTATGTATCTTCTTATTTCATCACTAACATAAACTTTATTATAATTCTCTTGAACATAGTTTATTTCTTCTATAGTTATAGCAGACTCTAGGGAGTCTAATGGATCTTTTCCTATAAACCTATCCATCATTTTTATTTCTTCATCATAGCTTGGATACCCCATAGATAATCTCATAAAAAATCTATCTAATTGAGCTTCCGGTAACGGGAATGTACCAAATTGTTCTACTGGATTTTGAGTGGCTATAACAAAGAATGGCCTCTTTAACTTTATCGTATTTCCTTCTACTGTTATCTGTCTCTCTTCCATACACTCAAGTAAAGCAGATTGTGTTCTTGGCGTAGCTCTATTTATTTCGTCAGCTAAAACAATTTGACTTAGAAGCGGTCCTTCTCTGAATTCAAATTCTTTTGATTGTTGATTATAAAAATATATTCCTGTTAAGTCCGAAGGTAATAAGTCTGGTGTAAATTGAATTCTTTTAAAGCTACAATTCATAGTTTTTGACAATGTTTTGCACAGTTTAGTTTTCCCAAGTCCTGGAACATCTTCTAATAATACATGACCAGAAGTTATAAATGACACTATTATTTTATCAATTATATGCTCTTTACCAATTATAACTTTAGATATGTTTTCCATTGCTTTCTCTCTAAATACTTTAAATTTTTCAAGCTCCATAATAAACCCCTCTACCCTTATATTTTGTTTAACTATAATCTATATTTTATACCTGAAATTTACCATTTTTAAATAAGATTAAAGTTTTGCCTTATGAATTTATTATACTCTTAATATGCCTATTATCCAAATATTTTTAATATACTAACCTGTGACTTTTTAATAAATAAATATTTTTTTACTTATTATTAATTAATTTAAAAAAGCCTACTCTATTGTGATATTACAATAGAATAGGCTTTACTGATTAAAAATATTGTTTAGATTGTTATACACATATATGCGATTTACTAAAATAACAATTTAAGTCATGTAGATTTAACCAATTTCTTCTTTAGGTTTCTTAGTATTCATGAACTGAAATTCATCTGCTATAACTTCTGATATGTACTTTTTCTGTCCATCTTCACCTTCATAATGCCTACTTTGAAGTCTACCAGTTACACTAATAACACTTCCTTTAATTAGATATTCATTAACAATTTCTGCTTTCTTTCCTCTTAGTACTACTGGAATGAAATCTACATGTTTTTCTCCCGATGCAGTTTTATAAGGTCTATCTACAGCCAAAACCAATCTAGTAAAAACCTTACTACTATCTTCAAAAACTTTAATTTCAGGGTCTCGTGTCAATCTACCAACTAAAACTATTCTATTCATCATATACCTCCAAAAAAACATATCATTTTTTGTAATTTTACCCATGAATATATTTTTTAAACATATTATTAAAAATATCTTAACCATTCTTTTAATGTATGAAAAATAAAATGCTATTGGAACAACTATTCCAATAGCATTTTAAATATTCTTATCTATATATATCTGAAAACTCAATTTTTATTCTTTCTAAATTATATTTATCAGCATGATATAGATTTGTTGAACAAAATTGATTTTTAGAAAGAATGTTTGGAAGTTCTACAATAAATTCACTTCCTCCATTAACAATACTTTTTACATATGTCTTTCCACCATGATTTTCAACTATAGATTTTACTAGGGATAATCCTATTCCACTCCCCTCGTGAGATCTGGTAAATAGATCCTCACCTTGCACAAATCTATCAAATATCTTTTCCTGAAGTTCTTCTGGAATACCAATTCCATTATCCTTCACTGAAATTTGAACCTTGTCCCCTAAATCATGAATAGACACCATAATAGTTCCGTCATCCTTAGAAAATTTAACTGCATTTGATAATAGGTTTAATATTATTCTTTCTATATTTTCTCTATCAATTCCTATAATTTTTTCTTCAATATCAGTATCGAATATTAAAGTCATACCTTTACTTTCCACATACTCTACTGCAGCCATAGTTATATCCTCTACTATAGCTACTATATCATAATTACCAAAATTCATTTTTAAGTTACCTACATCAATTCTAGTAACATCTATTAAGTTATTTATTAGTCTTAATAACCTATAGCTATTTACTTTCATTAAATCTAGATATCTATCCAATTGTTCATCATTTTTATCTTTATAATTGTATTGCAATACTTGTACAGTACTTAATATTATATTCAATGGTGTTTTTAGTTCATGGGACATATTAGATATAAATTCAGTTTTTAACTTATCATATTTTATAGCTTGTTCCAATTTAACTTTATTTAATTGAGCTTTTTTGCGTTCTGTAACTTCTTGAATTAAAAATACTACAGATCTTCCATAACTAAAATTTATTCCGAAACTTGCAATCTCAGCATCTATTAGTGCTCCATATTCCCTTCTCACTTTAACTTCCTTAAATTCTGTAGATTTTCCTCTAAATTGAGCATCAAAATACATTTCTTTAACTACATCTTTATATTCTTCATCTACTATATCTATATAGGATAAATTTTTTAATTCATCTATCCCGTTAAGTCCTAAAATATTAACTAAAGCCTCATTACCTATTTCAAGCTTACCATCAGAATATATAACCATACCAAAGGGTAAAAGTTTAAGAAGCTCAACATAATTATCCCTATTGCTTATTACTGCTTCCTCTACTTTTATTCTTCTTGTTATATCCCTAATTAAAAATATAGAATATATATCATTATCATTCACAAAACACATGGGTGTAACTTCACAATAAACAATGCTCCCATCTTCTCTAATAAACTTTCTTTCTACTATGTTCAAACTAGAATTATATTTAGAATACTGTTTTTTCAAAAATTCATCATTATATTGTATAGAATCTAACTTAATTATTTCAAAAATACTTTTACCTAAAAAGGTATCACTTTTTGGGTCTCCAATTATATCCATAGCAACTTTATTTATATAACTAATTCTATTTTCCTTTTCTATTACAATTCCAGTGGTACTATTAGCAAAAATAGCTTTATAAAAATTTATATTTAAGTCTATTTCTTTTGTTGAGATGAAGGCTTCATCCTCGTCTTTATCTACTACAATATATTTAAATTCTTCATGCTCCTCTAATTTGCTATTGTCTTTATTGATAACTTCTGATTTAAAATGGAGATTATTACTTACTATATTTTTCAACAACATTAAGGTGCCTTCACTATTACCAACTTTTATACTTCTAAAAACTAATTCTATTTCTATTTCTTTATATATTCTTGTATCTATACTTGCACGAATTCTCTCACTTCTATCATTTTTTATAAAATCCTTTACATCAAAGACACCACTCTTCAACGTAGAGAACTTTATCATTGTGTTTATATCCAACTCTTCAATTGAATCAATACTTTGAACTCCTAAAAATTCTAACGCTCCTTCATTGCAGTATTTAATTTCATTATTACTATCTATAACTATAATAGGTTCCGAAATGTTGTTGTAAAACTCCAAATCTTCCTTATTCTTAAACTCCATTATTTATCCTCCAATTTTAACGTTACTCAATGTACCACTTAATCATTTTACACTAAAATTAATACTTTTTTTACTACATTTTTCTACTATTATTCTACATTTTTTTCTTGACAGGTTAATGAGAATAAGTCTCCGTACCTCTTCTGAGTAAAAATAATAAAATTTGATATATAAAATAAAAACTGATATATATCATTGGGATTATATACCAGTTTTTATGCTCTATTATTAAATTATATATGCTTTAAATTAAATTTTTCTTCCAAAATTTTTTTAAAGTTATCTTGTAAGTCTTGTCTTTTTAAAGCAAATTCCACTGTAGCTTCTAAAAATCCTAATTTATCACCTACATCGTATCTTCTACCTTCAAAAATATAAGCATGCATACTTTCCTTTTCCATTAGAGTTTTTAAACCATCAGTTAATTGTATTTCATTTCCTTTTCCTGGTTTAGTATCTTCTAGTATGTCAAATATTTCAGGAGTTATAATATATCTACCTAAAATAGCAACATTAGATGGCGCTTCTTCAACCTTTGGCTTTTCCACTAAATCCTTAACTACATACTCTCTATCATTAATTTTATCGCCTTTTACAATTCCATATTTACTTACATTTTCTTTGGCTACTTCTTGAACTCCTAAAATTGAAGTACCATGTTTATCATAAGCATCCATTAATTGCTTTAAACAAGGAACTTCACTATCTACTATGTCATCTCCTAGCATAACTGCAAAGGGTTCGTCTCCAACAAAAGCTTTAGCACAACTTATGGCATGGCCTAACCCCTTTGGATTCTTTTGCCTAATATAATGGATATTAGCCATATTAGTTGACTTATGGACTAACTCTAAAAGTTCCTTCTTCCCATCTCTCTCAAGATTCATTTCTAGTTCTACAGCTCTATCAAAATGATCTTCTATAGCTTTTTTATTTCTACCTGTTATTATAAGTATTTCTTCTATACCTGAAGCCACAGCCTCTTCTACTATATACTCTATAGTAGGTCTATCTACAATAGGAATCATCTCTTTAGGCACCGCTTTTGTAGCTGGCAAGAATCTAGTTCCTAAACCTGCTGCTGGAATTATAGCCTTTCTAACCTTCATCTCATACCCTCCATTACTATTGACCTTATATAATATTCTACATCATTGTCATTCTTCTTCATTATCTTAACACAATATTACAAATAATTAAACTAAACATTCTCATAAGTGTTAATAATAAACATGAATTTATTATATTTTGAAGCTATTTTCTTTATCATACATTAATAGTGCATTCAGTTCTCCCCCTAATAAAATTGTAGTAGATGTTATTTGTAACCAAACCATCAAAACAATAACCACTCCTATGCTTCCGTAAATATCAGTATATTTCCCATAGTTGTTTACATAAAACGCAAACCCCATTGATAAAATTATCCAAGCAATACTTGTGAATATAGCCCCTGGAAAGGCCTCTCTACATTTTATTCGTCTTGAAGGTATAAGCTTATATATGGCTGTAAATATAACTATCATACCTGCAAAACCAATTGGGTACCTTAAATATCGTATAAAATAAAATAACTTAATATCAAGGTCTAACCATTGAACTAATTCTAAACTTATCATCTCTCCAAATACTAAAAAACCTAGTACAAATATTATCATAAAAGATATCACTATCATAAATAAAACGGAGAGTATTATTAACTTTATCTTATTTTTATCTTCCTCTTCATTATATGCTCTGTTTAACCCGTATCTTATGGCTCTAAAAGCTCTAGATGCTGTATAAATGGAGAACATTAATGAAAAAGATAATAAATTTCCATTTCTAGTTTGTAACAATTGAAGGGCTAAAGTAGATACTAAATTATATAATTCCTCGGGCATTATATTTTGTAAACTTCCAATCACTTCTATGGGATCTACGTTTATAAATCCAACTAGAGTTAGTAATAAAATCAAAAATGGGAAAAATGAAAACAGCATATCAAAAGCTAACTGTGAAGCTAATGAAGATATATGATGGTTCTTATATCTCAATGCCATTTTCACTGTGTTTTCAGTTATTTTCATAGGCAATACCCCTACCTTTTACATTATTCTATTGTCTATATATTATAATATTGACCTATTATCTAGGAAGTATATAGACAGTATTAAGAATTTATAAACTCAATTAAAAATTGACCTATTATTGGAGCTAAGTTTCCTTTAATTATACCACTTTCTTTAACATAATTAAACAAATCACCCTTCATATAATTTAGTATTAACTTTCTTATAAAATAATAAATTTCTTAGGATTATTATGAATAATAACTTTAAAATATATTATAATTAGTAATATAAGGGGTGATATTGTGAAAATTGGACTGGTACAGAATAATATTTTATGGGAAAATAAGCAATTTAACTTATCAGCAAGCAAAGAATTTTTTAAAAAAGCTAAAGAGCTAAAAATAGACTTACTTTTATTTCCTGAACTATCCTTTACTGGGTTTACAATGAACATAGAAAAATTAAAAGAATTTGATTTTTCTACGTTTTCCTACATTTCTAGTTTATGCAAAGGTTATTGCATTAATGCAGGAATTGGTTATATTCAGGGTATTACTAATGATATAAAAGGTAAAAATAATTATACAATAATATCTTCTAATGGAAATATTCTATGTAACTACTCTAAAATACATCCTTTCTCCTATGGTGAAGAAAGTAAATACTACATTGGTGGTGAGGAAATATGCTTTGCACAAATTGATGAAATAACCCTTTCACCTTTTATATGCTATGACTTAAGATTCCCTGAAATCTTTCAAATAGCTTCAAAAAAATGTGACTTAATTACTATAGCTGCTAATTGGCCTGAAAGTAGAAAAGAACACTGGATAACCTTGCTTAGAAGTAGAGCTATTGAAAATCAATGCTATATTGCTGGAGTTAATAGGATTGGTATTGGTAATAATATAAACTATAGTGGAAATTCTTTAATTATAGACCCTTTAGGTAAAATTATAGGTAGCACAGAGGAAGGTGTGGAGGATATTCTCATAGCAGACATAGATAGATCTTTAGTCAGTAGAGTCAGAAATTCTTTTAAAGTAAAGGAGGACAGACGAGAATTACTTTATAATAAATTACAAACTGATAACAGATAAAATATAATATTGTTGATATTTTTATTAAAATATTATATAATAAATATTATTAAATAACTATAATTATTAAAAGAGGTGTTAACATGGTAGATAAAGTTTTAGAAGTACTGAAAAATTCATCTGAGCCATTAAAAGCTGGAGAAATTGCTGAAAAGGCTGGTATTGACAAAAAAGAGGTAGATAAAGCTATAAAATCACTTAAAGCAGAGGATAAAATAGAATCTCCAAAAAGATGCTATTACGCTGCAAAATAGTTACTACCTTATAATTTAAAACAAATTAATCCTAAACTAAATTGAGCCTTCACTCATATTCTTAAAGTGAAGGCTCTAATATTTATTATTTTTTTGTATATTCTCTAAAAGTTATGTCTATAGGTCTATTTAAATAACCTTATATTATAATGTAGTATAATTATAAATAACTTCTATTCCTTCTTCTATATCTTTATAATTAACCATTTCCATATTTGTATCCTTATATCTTACAGGATAAACTAAGGTTCCAGTCTTAACTCCTACTCCCTCTTTATGGATTGTTTTACCATCACCTTGAGTTTCACCAAAGATATAATGTGGTTTTTTATCCATTTTTTCATAAACTTTTTCCAATTGTTCTTTCACTTCATGATGCATTAACAAAGTTTTATCCATGAACTTTATTCCTGTACCCTTTCCTAAAGAAAACTTTCCACTTCCCCCTAATGTATCTCCAGCATTTTCTCCATCTACAACTAAAGCATACATAGGATTTATTTCATAAGCAGCTGCTCTTGCTCCTCTTCCTCCTAAAGTGTTTTGAGTCGAAAATACAAAATATATTTCCTTATCTAACTTCTCTAATGATTCTTTATTCTCTATAAGTTTCTCTATAGATTTTAGTGACATATAACAGCCTACTCTATTATCTAAAGCTGGTGCAATTATATTCTTTTCTTCCTCTATAACATTAGATGTAATAATACATACATCTCCTTCTCTTACTAGTTCTAAAGCCTCTTCTATACTTTCTACTCCTAAATCTATATACATGTCATCTATTTTAGGACTATCTTTAGTTCCGCAAATTCTTCCTGAATTTCCGTTTTCAAATTCTACCATATTATTCACAAAGGCAGCTTCATCAAATTCTCCTACTTTTCCAATTCTCAAGAAACCATTATCTTCAATATACATAACTATAAATCCCATGGTATCTATATGAGAAGAAATCATAATTCTCTTTTCTTCCTCTCCATTACTTCTACCTATTTTAGCTATAACATTTCCCATGTTATCTACCTTATTTTCAACTTCTAGTGAATTTAATTGCTCAACAATTACACTTCTAACTTCTTCCTCATGTCCACTAACTCCAAATGCTCCTACTAAATCTTCAAATAATTTATTCATCACAAATACCTCCAAAATCTATAGTGTTTTTAAGTATTCTACTAATAATTTAACTGTGTTCTTTATGTCTTCCTTTGATGCTACTGAAACTGAAGAATGGATATATCTACATGGAACTGAAATAGTAGCAATCTTTGCCCCAGATCCTGTGCCATGGAAAGTAGCTGCATCATTTCCTCCAGCTATAGCTTTTCTTCTTTGATATGGAATATTTAAATTATTCCCTACTTCCATAATATCATCAGCCACATCAACATCGAATATACTAGTTAAATCCATTATTGATATAGCTGGTCCTCTTCCAACTTCAGTAGCTCTTAAGTGCTTAGGAACACTTGGCATATCTGCACATATTGTACCCTCTAAAGCAATTCCTAAATCTCCCTTTAAATTTAAAGACGAAATGAAAGCGCCTCTTTCTCCAACTTCTTCTTGAACTGCAAACACTCCATATAGGTCTACATCATAATTTTCCTTTAATGCCTCCATAAGTACAAAACATCCTACTCTATCATCAAAGGCCTTTCCCTTTACAAGCCCTTCTCCAAATTCATCATACTCTGTATCAAAAACTACATACTCCCCTAGATCTATAAGCTCCTCACTTTGTTTTCTAGACCTAGCTCCTATATCAATACAGCAATCACTATAATTTAGACCCTTTTCTCTCTCCTCTGCTCCTTGAAGGTGAATTGGTTTTGCTCCAATAACTCCTGGTATTTTATTAGGCCCTATAAGTACAGTCTTAGAAGGTATTATCTTAGCATTTATCCCTCCTAAAGCACTAAATCTTAAGCTTCCATCCTCATTGTAGCCAGTTATTATAAAACCTACCTCATCCATATGAGCATCAACTATTACTTTTTTTCCTTTACCCTTTTTATGAACAATAATATTTCCTATTCTATCTGTAAAAATCTCATCTACATAAGGGGTAACCTGTTCTTTAATAAAGCCCCTTACTTCTCCCTCAAATCCTGAAGGACCACTTAAAGAAGTCAATTTATCTAAAATACCGTTCTTTTGAAGAATCTCATCTAAAAACATACTAATTCCTCCAATTCTTCACCCTTTATACTCTCTATTAACTTTGCCATCATATATCCTGTGTTTTTTATATCATCCATATTTACAGTTTCCACTGAAGTATGCATGTATTTTATAGGAATTGATATAAGAAGTGTAGCAACCCCTTCACCAGCTACTTGAATATCCCAAGCATCTGTTCCTGTATTTCCGGCTTCCACTTCTAATTGAAATGGAATATTATATTCTTTGCAAACCTTCATAAGATGCTTTCTAACCTTAGGATGAATATTAGGACCTATACAGATTACTCCACCCTTACCTAGTTCAGTATCACCATGTTCAAGACCATACATTCCACAATCGAAGGTAACATCTACAGCAATACCTATATCTGGATTAATTCTATTAGTAGCAGTTTTAGCACCTCTATGACCTACTTCCTCTTGAGCAGAACATACAAAATAAACATCCATATCATGTTCTATATTTTTAAGTTCCTTAGCACATCTATATAAGGCTACAACTCCACCTCTATCATCAACAGTTTTAACACTTACATTATTATTTAAAAGTTCTTTATAGTTTCCTTTAACAGTAACATAATCTCCTGGTTTAACTATGTTCTCTAAAGACTCCTTAGAATATCCTGTATCAATCAATAAAGAATCTATAGTTACTGCTTTTTTTCGATCTTCATCCTTCATTAAGTGAGGTGGCTTAATTCCTATAATACCGTGAATAGCTTCTTTTCCATGGATTATAACCTCTTTAGAAACTAAAGTCTTAGGATCAATACCATTACCTTTAAATGCTAAAAATCCATTTTCTTTTACCTCTGTTATAATCATAAATACTTCATCCAGGTGAGCCATAAGCATGATTTTACCTTTGCCCTTACCCTTCTTATGAATAATTATATTATTTAAATTATCCCTAGTAACTTGTCCAAATTCCGAAAATACCTCTGTCACATAATCTCCAAGCCAGTGTTCTCTTCCACTAGGGCCATGAGACATACAAAGTGTTTTTAGTAACTCTTTATCCTCCATAATCATAAGACTCCCCTTCTAATTACAAAATACATTTAATGATAATAAAAGTATACCTTAGCTGTTAAGTATTTACAACAATACTACTAAGGCATCTGAAAATAAATAACAAGTCAAAGATGGGAAGTATATTTTGAGTTAGACAAGGAAACAGGTTCCATAGATAGTAGCACTATCTACGGGTTCTGTTGACGCAGTATAACACAAAATAAACGAGCATTCTGACTTATTTATTTTTTGAATATGCCTTAAGTAAAAATACTTCTTAACTTATATTTATAGTAAATCTTGAACCTAATAATATACTTTGCTATTCTATTATTAAATCATATTACAATTATTATAGGGATTATATTTTATAAAAGGAGAATATATTTATGACTAATTATACTAAAGATATTACTAAGGCCTTTGATGAAAAATTAGATGAAACTTCAATAGAATTAAGAAGAAAGGTTCAAGGCTTCTTATATGATAACTGTGAGTCTATTTTTAAGAGAAGCACACTACCTACACCGGCAGAAAATTATAATGAAAATGATTTAACTAAACTAGTAGATATAGTAGACAAGTATAGTGAAATATATAAAGATTCAATAGGAATAATTAATGGTACAAAAGTAGATTTAAATCAACGTGAATGTATAGCATGTACAAGATGTACTAAATATTGTCCTAGTGGCGCCCTTGAAAAAATAAATAAAGAATTAGTCCTACATGAGGACAAGTGTTTAAGATGTGGAAATTGCATTGGCAACTGTTCATTCTTAGCCCTATCTTCAGCAGGAACAGGATTAACTATTTATATTAATAGTACAGAATTAGCCTGTCCTCCACACATATTACCTAAATTTTATGGCATAGAGGAAATTCCTAAGGTAATGGATAAACTTTTATCCTTCTATAATGCTCATAAAATCCAAGGGGAGGCCTTTGCAACTACTGTTTATAGAATAGGTTTTAATAACCTTTTAAATTATATTGAAGACTAAAAAGAAAGCCCAGAAAGGAACTACCCTTTCTAGGCTTTTGGTATTATTATCTAATAAGTAAGTAAATAAACCCTAAAATTACAGCAACAATAATTCCAGTAGCTATCATATTTGCTTTAAAAGAGTGATTATAATAATATTTTTCTGTATCAGCACTTCTTCCCTTAAACTCTGAATCCTTAGCATTAGCTCTTTTAAACAAATCCACTGACATAATACCAACTCCATTCAATTTAAAATATTACTTATATTCTGTTAATTGTACCACCTAGTGTAGTTAAAAAATTTATTAATACCTAAAAGTATCTAAAAAGTACTTATAAGTTTATATAGTATTAATTGCCGTATAATAATTCTTCTCTTCTGATTTTGCATATTCTAAATTTTTTCCTATACTTTGAAATAAATGATCAAAATAAGTTGTAAAATCTCCTTGAAGAGTTTTTAATAGTTTTTCTTTTATTAAAGCTACATTGTTATAAAGTTCTTCCTTTTTTCTTTCCAATGCCTTAAAGTCACAGTAATATTCACCTTTGAATATACTATCTTCTTTAAAATCCAACTGAAAATACTCCTTTAAAATATCTTTTTCATCTAAAATTAATATATTAGATATATCTATACAGTACTTCTTTAGCTCATTATAATTACCATACATCTTATTCCATTTATTATATAAATCCATAATTAAGCCTTGATTATATACTTTTATATTTCCTCTATAGCTATCTATAGATTTAAAAACATTAATACCACTGATAGATTTCATATTATCCATGAGTATATCTATAATAGAGTTATAATAATTATCCTTTATGGACTTCAATGAAGATTTAATAATTTCACAAGTTATATAATTAAACTTATCTTGAAAACTTCTACACATGGCATAAAACTCTTCTTCACTATTTATATAATAAATTAGTCTAGTAAATTCATTATAAAATATACTGTTTATACTGAGTTCTATTTCATCTGTTATTTCATCAAAGCTAAATTTACTTATATTTATCATCATATTTAAAAAGTCATGCTCTAAGGAAAACACCTTATATCCTATGGTACATTCTCTATTTTTCATAGAATTATCGTAAGTAGTTGTATATCCTATTGATTCTATTTTAGTTAAATTTGATTCACAAATTTCTTTGGCTAAGTATTTATTTAATTCTTTTTTATAAATTTTTATTCTTTTAGTAAATTCATCTCCAAAGGCTTCATTAATTAAGTTAAGTAGTACTTCTATAAATTCTTTCCTTACCACTTCTGATATCTTTTCTTTTAAAGCATCTAAGGAATTTAAAATCTCATCTTCTTTAATAATTATTTTATCTGAAATATCACCCTTATTTAAGGTATCTATTCCCCTTAAATCAACCATTAATTCTTTGAATGTATTCCAAATAAACCTATGATAAGATTTTATTTCTTCTTCTAAAGCACCCATTACAATGTTTTTAAGATGAACAACTCCTATTTCTATGTATGATAATGTCCCTTCCATATCCTCATAAACATATCTATTTAGTTCATTATATATTTCTTTTTCACCATGCTTCATGTGAAATGTATACACCTCTAGCTCAAATTTCTTTTTAAATAGATTTAACCTAGAATTTATATTTTTTTCTATACTATCTAAAATATCATGGATGAATTTCTTATCTATTTTTACTTCCTTACTTAAAGCATTGCAGCTTACCTTATGATCTTCACTAGTATGTACTTTATGAAAAACCTCTTCAATTCTTTCCTTTTCTTCTACTATAACAAAGGTATTAAAATCTCCAATGAACTTCTTTGTTGTAGACTCTGTAATAGAACTATCATATTTAAAATAGCTTGAAAATTCTTTCTGTAAATATTCAAATATCTCTACAATATCTAGATACAAGTTTATTTTATTATACAATGAAGTTACTAGTGTTTTATTTACCTCTTCCATAAGTGCTCAACTCCAATACTTTAATTGAATAACTTATTCTACAAAATACATAAAATTCCTTGTTTCAAAAATAATTCACTACAGAAATCTATTAATATTCTCCTCTAATAATAAAAGGTATGCCTCATTTTATGGCATACCTTTTCTATTATTCTACTTCAACTTCTTTATCTAGTGAAAATAAGTATAAGTATTTCCTTACTTTTTCTTTCTTAAAGGCATCTTTTATAGCTTTACTATAATAATCTAATTGCACTTTATATCTTTCTTTAATTTCTTCTATATTATCTGCTTTTACATAATCAGTTTTATAGTCTAAAATAATCCCTTCTTCTCCCTCTTCAAAGTAACAGTCTATAACTCCTCTTAAAAGCATCTTTTCCTCTAAGTAAGTTTCTTTACTAACATTAGGATAAATAGTAGAAGCACTGATTTCCACTCTAAAAGGCAGCTCTCTTTTTAAAGAGTTTTCTTTAAAAGCTTCTATTACTTTTTTTCCTATGTTACTCTGTAAAAACTTAAGAATTTTATCTACCTTAACTGATTTTGCTGCTTCAAAGGTTATTAACTCCTTCTCTACCATGGTATTAATTTGCCTTGTAAGGTCATCTTTAGAAAGGTCACCACTTAGGTCTAATCTTTGCATTATATTGTGATAAGCAGTTCCCACCTCTGATGGAGTTAATCCTTTTTTTTCTTGAAGAAATAGTGGTGTTTGCATTAGAGGCCTAAACTTTCTCGGTCCTTCTACTTCATCTCCATAGGTTATAGTTTTATAATTATCTTCATCTAAACCATCACCTTCTATATATAGATTATTTTCTCTATTGGTTTCTTGTAGATTATTGTGAAGCTCTTTTAACTCTGTAACAGTTATTACTGTAGGCAGCTTTGTTGCTTCCTCATATTTATAAGTAAATTCTAATCTTTTTTTAATTACTTTATAATAATCTTTACTTATAATTTCATCAGCATTATCTAAAAGTTTATTTATTTTTTCCTTTACTGGCACTTCTTCTAAGGCTGCATCTTCTATTTCTTCAAAAATTTCTCTAGAATATATACCTACCTTAAATCTACTATGATCTTCTTTAAAATCTTCCTTTAAAATATTTTCATTATAATGCCTTAGGGGTTCTCCAGCTTTATGATTTATAAGAGAAGCTCCTATCCAATCCATATAATTTTTTTGATTTTTTACATAGGTTGATTTTATACTTCCATTTTCATATATACCTGCCCCAGACCATTTTTCAATTTTCTTATCTAGAGCCTTACCACTTCCAACTAAGATTAATTTTTCCTTTGCTCTAGTTAGGGCAACATATAAAAGTCTCATCTCTTCTGACTTGTTTTCCCCTTGAATTTTTTTGCTTATAAACTCCCTTTGAGATGTGTTATAACTAACTCTATTATCTAAATCAATATAAGTAGGTCCAAAACCTAATTCATGGTGGAATAGTATCTTGCCTTTTAAATCACCTTCATTAAATCTTTTACCAAGACCACAGAGAAATACTATAGGAAACTCTAAGCCCTTACTTTTATGAATACTCATGATTCTTACTACATCTTCATTTTCTCCTATGATTTTAGCACTTCCCATATCTTCACTACTAGTTTTTATATTATTGATAAAATTTATAAAATTATATAAACCTCTATAGCTAGTTCTTTCAAAATCCTTAGCTCTCTTAAATAAAATTTTTAAGTTAGCCTGTCTTTGCTCTCCTCCAGGCAATGCTCCCACATAACCGTAGTAGCCTGTATCCGTTATGATTTCCCATATGAGCTGATTTATAGGGGTATATTTACTTTCTAATCTCCAGTTATTTATTTTATCTAGGAAGGTTTTTATTTTTATTTTTAGACCAGTATTATTATAGATTTCTTCCCAAGTATCACTAAGGTTTTCATCTTCATAATCCTTTTTCTCATAATCTAAAAGGCCTACCATGGCATGATAAAAACTCACATTTTTATTAGAAATTCTTATATCCGCTAACTCTTCTGTAGTGAATCCACCAATAGGTGACCTTAATACAGCAATTAGAGGAATATCTTGTATTGGATTATCTATAATTTCTAAAGCACTTATAACTGTCTTTACTTCAAGAGTATCAAAATACCCCCCTCCCCCTTCTGAGAAAAGAGGAATTCCTACTCTTTTGAATTCTTCTATAAATATAGGAGAAAGCTTATTACTTGACCTTAAAAGAATAACCATATCTTTATAGGTAGCTCTTCTATAATCATCTAAGTTCTTATCATATACCTTTAATGAATTTTCCCCATGATGCTCCATTAGCTCTCTTATTCGTTTTGCCACAAATCTAGCCTCTAGCTGCATAGAATCTAGTTCTTCTTTATCCAGTTCTTCCTCACTACTTGTGATATCACTTTGTTCTTGAAGCTCTTCTTCTATTTCATTATTTTCATTGACTTCAACATCTTCATAATCAAGGTTTATAAGGTTAAATTCCACCTCTCCACCAATATTACCTTCACCTAAAAACTCTTTATAACTGGTCCCAACCTTGAGCTCTTCACTTTCATCATAGGCTAGTTCCCCTACATCCTCACTCATAACAGCATTAAAGATATAGTTTATCCCGTCTATAACCTCTCTTCTACTTCTAAAATTTTTATGGAGAGTAATAAGAGCATTATAGTCATCTCCATTTTTAGTGTAGGTTTCTTTCTTATTTTTAAATAGCTCGGGCTTTGCCATTCTAAACCTATATATACTTTGCTTTAAGTCTCCAACCATGAATACGTTTCTTGTATCCTTTTCTGTTCTACAAATAAGATTGATTATTTCTTCCTGAACACTATTTGAATCTTGATATTCATCTACTAGTATTTCTTCAAATTTATCTTTAAGCTCTAACGCAATGCTTGATAGTTTATTTTTATCCTCCTTATCTCTTAAAATTTCAAGGGCAAAATGTTCCTGGTCATTGAAATCTATGATACCTCGTTCTCTCTTTTTCTTATCAAAGATATCTTTAAATTCTATTACTAGGTTTGTTAGTTCCTTCATTAGTGGATAAAGTTTTTTAGTAATTTTAATATTTTCCTCAGAAGTAGCATTTAATATCTTACTCTTTACCTCCACATATATTTCCTTAGCAGCATCTCTTAAATTCTTGGCTTTTTTTTGTATTACTTTCTCTTCCTCTGTTAACTTTGTTAAAGTTGGAATTCTTCCAAAACCAGTTTCTTCAATGTATTGTCTATCTTCCTTTAGTTCACCTTCAATTATTGTTAAAGTTCTCTCTAATATTTCTCCATCATTTTCAAAGGCAGCCTTATATTTATCAATAATAGGATTATTTAGTACAAAATCTAACCCTTCATTATTTATCTCTAAAGCATTTATTATATCTTCTCTTAATTCTTTTAGTAAGGCATCCTTAAAAGGTAATTTTTCAAAGGAAAAATCTTCACCCACATTGAAAATTTCGGATTTGGATTTTAGCCAAGCTACAGGAGCACCCATACTCATAGAAAAGTTATATAATCTTAGCACCATTTCTGCCAATGCTCTATCACTTTTATTATCACAATAACTCTCTACTAGCTCTATAAATTCCTCTTTTCCTTCAATATATTTCCCTTCCATAAGTTCTTCTAAGGCTTCTACCTTTAAAAGATTTATCTCCGTAGTATCCCCAACTCTAAAGTTTGGTTCTATATCTAATTGATGAAAGTTATTTTTAATTAGGTTTAAACAAAAGGAGTGAAGAGTTGATATACTTGCCTTATTAAGAAGTATTAATTGAGTTTGGAGGTTTCTATTATTAGGCTCCTCTTTAATTCTTTTATTAATAGCTTCTCCTATACGTTCTCTCATCTCTGCCGCTGCTGCATTAGTGAAGGTTACTATAAGTAATTTATCAATATCCACAGGATTATCTCTATCTGTGATAATTTTTATAATTCTTTCAACTAAAACTGCAGTTTTTCCAGAACCTGCTGCTGCAGATACTAATGTGTTTCTATATCTAATATCAATGGCCTTTTGTTGGTCCTCTGTCCACTTTACGCTACTCATTACCTTCACCTCCTTTTCCCTCTACTTCAAGCTGCTGAAGAAGTTCTTTTTTATTTTTTCTAGGCATTACTTTAAAATTATTAATCCCCATTGTTTCATCAAACTGACATATAGAAGAAAACTCACAAAATTCACAGTAATAGCTTTTTCCATTTTTACATGGAGTTACTTCTATAATTCCCTCTAACATATCTTCACAGACTTTTCTAACCTTTTCCTTCATGTGACTTCTAAGCACATTAAAACCTTCATAGGTTATCACTGAGCTATTATTCTTTGAAAATTCGGCTTCATCACTACCCTTTTTGGGTTTATTTAAAGCTACAGGAATTATGGAAGAGGTTCCTCCTTTTTCTATGGTTTTATCCATTTCCTTAATTACCTTTAAATCTCTTATGACGATTCCCTTCATTTTTAACGCCTTTAATACTTCTTCTTCTAAATTCTCCATGGTAAGTTTTTTAGACCCATCCATTATTGGATCATCTACAGAAAGATATACCATAGCTCCTGGCATGGTTCTTCCTTTTCCTTCCGATACCACTGGTTTTTTAGACACTTTCTCTTGTTCAAGAGTTAAAATTGCATCTAAATAAGTTAGTAACTGAATTTTTAATCCATTATATACATCATTTATATCTAAGTCTATTTTTCCTGTTTTATAATCCACAACTCTATAATAATTAACTCCATCTATTGAGGTTTTATCCACTCTATCAATCTTTCCTTGTAATTTTACTACTTCTCCTGTGGATAAAATTATTGGTATTGGTGGATAATAATCATCTTTTTCAAATCCAAAGGAAATTTCATAGCCTATAGGCTGAAAAGTTCCCCTTTCCATCTGCTCATTAATAATTAACACCATTCTGTATAAAATTCTTTTTACCCTTGTAGCTACATATTCATATCTCTTAGAACTTTTTAATATTCTATGTTCCTCAGAATTTATAAGCTCTGATATAACATCACTTATAACTCTTTCACAAAATTCTTTATCTAAAGTTCCCCACACCGCTTTTTCTTTCTCTACTCTTTTAGAAAACTTTTCAAGGCCTTCATGAATTAGATTTCCAAAATCCAGGGGTGCAAAGGTATAAATCTTTCTTTCCTTAGCTTTAAGACCATACTTTACAAAATAGCCAAAGGAGCAATTTGCATAGGCTTCTATTTTAGATACACTGAGACTTTTCCCATATAATTGCCTTATTTTATCTTTACTTATGGCTTCTATATGATTTTTATATGTAAAGCCACTTATTACCTTGAGAAGTTTTTCTCTATATTCTGGCTCCTTATAATAATATCTATATATCTCCTTCCAAAGGTCTGTTATCTCATCTTTCTCTATATATTCATGGAGCTTTTTTATTAAATTATTAAAGGTAGGAGTTTTTCCTACTATGCCTTTTTCATCTTCTCCAACTTCATCCTTTAATATATCTGTATTCTCCAAAACATTAGTAAATAAGGATTTTAACCTTGAAATCACCATGGAATATCTCTTAGTCTTTCCTTCTAAATCAGCAATTGGATAGGTAATATATAGTAGATTACTTGCAATACTTAGCAAATTGTATATTAAATATTGTTCTCCAAAGGCTAGTTCAAAGCTATTATCTGCCACACTTATATTATTATTTTTAAACACTATTCTATCATTATCATTAAATAGACCTTCATCTCCTGTAATCCTTGGAAGTACCCCATCATTTACACCAACAACTATAGCTACCTTTACCTCTTGAGCCTTTATTCTCTCAGCACTTCCTACCACTACTTGATCCATAGATGTAGGAATTAACCCCATTTTATTATGGGATATGCCCATAGATAGGATATTATTAAACTCTTCAATGGTCACCACTTCTTCTCCAAGAATATCTACAAACTGATCTAAAAGCTCAATAAGCATATTCCAGATACTACTATACTCATCCACTAATAAAAGATTATTATCTCTTTTAAATTTCTCTATATATTCATTTACATTTTCATAAACTCTATTATCAACTAAGAATTTATAAATACTTGAGCAAATATCTTTAACCTTATGTTTACCTTTTAATTTCTCCTCTAATTTAATGAGAGGCTCTATTCCTTTATTTTTTATTTCTATTATATTTTCATACTTAGAACTCTCTCTCCAATACTCATCATTATCATCTATCCACTTTTTCCTAGTTTTAATACCAAACTCTAAAACATAATTCTCTAGTAAATCTACTTCTGATGGTGATAAATTTGCAAAACCACTTTTAAAATAATTAACTATGGAATTATCTCTAAAGCCTTTAGAAAATATGTTTAAAAGTGAAGTTATATATATAACCAATGGATTTGAAGCTATATCTTCCTTATCATCAATAAAAAATGGAATCTCATATTCTTCAAATATTACTCTAACTATGTCCTTATAGTTTTCCAAATCTCTACTTATAACTATAATGTCCTTATATCTAAAGTCCTTCTCTCTAACTAGTTTCAATATTTCCTTGGCTACATATTCTACTTCTCCATAGGGATTCTGAGCTTTAAATATACTTATATTTTTTGTAGGAGTTTTTAATGCTTTTCCCCTATTATTAAAGTAGTTTTCCTCTAAGAAGGACAATTCCTCACTTTCTTTAAATCTATGTCCAATGTGTAAATGAAGATTATTTTTAGGATAGTATCCATAATCTTGTGCAAGTTTTGTAAGCTTTTCTTCTGTAGTATAAATTGGATAAAAAGGATTAGTATCCTCATTTTTATCTTTGACCTCATCCCCACCATAGGGTATTGTTATATTGACATTGGCACACACTCTTAAAAGTTTTCCTATGATGTCATATTGCTGAGGAGTGAAGCCACTAAATTCATCTATCCACACTTCTGCTCCCTTTAAAAACCTACTTTCTTCAATCTTTCCTTTTAAAATGGTTAAATTATCTTCAGGATCAAAATATCCTTCACTAAGTTTATCTTGAAACTTTGAATAAATTGCTTCAATATCACTTAACTTATCCACTAGTAGTGAACTTTCATCCACATTTTCCTTTAAATCTTTAAGAGTCTGTGGAGTAATTTTATGTCTTTTAAATTCCGTAAGTACTCCTATGATTTTATCTATAAACCCCTTTTGTTTTGTAGCTTGTTTAAATATGCTAAGTTTATCTTTTGACTCATCTATAGCTCTTCCTACAATTATTGCTTTTCCTGTATCATTCATGTACTTATGAGTTACTCCACCTACTTCATTAAAAATAGTAAAAGCTAATCTTTTAAAACTTAAAAGATGTACATTATTTATTCCAGTGGCACCAATCCTCTCAATGAGAGCCTTCTCTGCTCTAAAGGATAACTGCTCTGGAACTATTAATATTAATGGAGTTTTATTATCAAAGGATTTTTCATAGATTTCTTCAATACAGGTATAACTCTTACCTGTACCTGCTCTGCCGTAAATAAATCTAATTCCCAAAATCTCACTTCCTAACTTTTAAATATCCTTATATATTTCACAATTTCTTATAGTGTCTTTCTTACTTTATTATTACCTAATTATAGCATAAACCAATGATTCTTTTTTAATATCCTTAGCTTATTTATAAGTATCTAAACATCTCTATACTTACCCATTATTATAATTAAATCAAAAATAATAAATCTATAAATTCTTTCTCTTTTAATACAGCTTTTCTTCCACTTTTAAAATATCAAAATCCCTGAAACCCTTGTGGCGAGAACAACTAGTTAACTAGTTATATATTTATATAGTTTCCTAGGTAACTAGTTTTATATTTATCTATATAAATAGTTCCATATATACCTATTTATATAGATAGATATATTAAATGAAGAAAATATAGTTTTAAGTATTTCGTGTAATATTTAACAAAATTAGACCTTAATAATTTAAAATAAATAATTTCATTAGTTTTTTAATTAAAAATTTAATCAGCCTTTATACATTGCAAAATATTTAAATTAGGGGTAAACTAGTATGGAAGAAAATTTTTTATTTATGGAGGGTTTAACATATGAATAAACTTATTTCAATTGATGAAGCAGTTGCTAAAATTCAAGATGGAATGACTGTTATGATTGGTGGATTTTTAGCTGTAGGTACTCCAGAAGCTATTATAGATGCTTTAGTTAAAAAAGGCGTTAAAGATTTAACTATCATAGCAAACGATACTGGATTTCCAGATAGAGGTATTGGTAAGTTAATAGTTAACAAACAAGTTAAGAAAACTATTGCATCACATATTGGTACAAACAAAGAAACTGGAAACCAAATGAATTCTGGAGAAATGGAAGTAGAATTATCACCTCAAGGAACTCTTGCTGAAAGAATCAGATGTGGCGGAGCTGGTCTTGGTGGATTCTTAACTCCAACTGGCCTTGGAACAATTGTACAAGATGGTAAAGAAGTTATTACTGTTGATGGACAAGAATACATTCTTGAAAAACCTCTTAAAGCAGATGTTGCTCTTTTATTCGGTTCAAAGGTTGATAAAAAAGGAAACGTATACTACAATCAAGCAACAAGAAACTTCAATCCTTTAATAGCTACTGCTGCAGATACTGTAATCGTTCAAGCTGAAGAGCTTGTAGAAGTTGGAGATATAGATCCAAACGTAGTTATGACACCATATATCTTTGTTGATTATATAGTAAAGGGGGAGAACTAACATGGATAAGAACATGATAAGAGAAGTCATTGCTAAAAGAGTTGCAAAAGAACTTAACGATGGAGACGTAGTTAATCTAGGTATAGGTCTTCCAACAATGGTAGCTAACTATATACCAGAAGGCATAGATGTAACATTACAATCTGAAAATGGATTCATAGGAATTGGTGCTGCTCCTGCTCCTGGAGAAGAGCAAAAAGACCTAGTAAATGCTGGCGGACAACATGTTACTGTTATCCCTGGAGCTGCATTCTTTGATTCTTCTGTATCTTTCGGAATAATCAGAGGCGGTCATGTTGCTGCTACTGTACTTGGAGCTTTAGAAGTTGACCAAGAAGGAAACCTTGCAAACTGGATGATTCCTGGTAAAATGGTTCCTGGAATGGGCGGAGCTATGGACCTAGTTGTTGGCGCTAAAAAAGTTATAGTAGCTATGGAACATACAGCTAAAGGTAATCCAAAAATATTAAAGAAATGTACACTTCCTTTAACTGCTGCTCATCAAGTAAACTTAATTATTACTGAAATGGCAGTTCTTGAAGTAACTTCAGAAGGTCTTGTTCTTAAGGAACTTGGACCAGAAGCTACTATTGAAGATGTAAAAAATGCAACACTTGCAGATCTTATAATCCCAGAAAACGTTAAGAAAATGGAATTATAATTTTACTTAAAATAATTAATTAAAGTCTATTGGTAATTAAAAATAATTACCAATAGACTTATATTGGAAAGGAATTTTTTTATGCCACCTTACAAAAATTATGCAGAAGATCAAGTTGAACATGTTTTAAAAAGTGTGCTTAAAGATTATCCTAATATTTGCACTTGTCAAAAGTGCCTTGATGATATGTCTGCTCTTGCCCTAAATTCTATAAAACCCAAGTATGTGGTTAGTGAAGAAGGTAAAATTTATACTACTGCTTTAAATGAAATTGACAAGCAAGAAGAAATCTGTATAACTGCTCAAGTTATTAGAGCTGTAGAAAAAGTTTCAGTAAATCCTAAACACCATGAATATAGATAAGGTAAGAGACCCTATGATTAACTAATTGATTAAATCATAGTGGTCTTATTTTTTATTTATTTTCATTGCTTTTATACTTTTCATATATTTCTTTTACATATATAGTTAGCTTTTCTTTATTATTATATTTAGGATCTTTAATAACCATTTCTAATAATTCATCTAATATTTTTCCTATTACTATGCCTTCTTTTACCCCTAAATTTATTAAATCTTTTCCTGTAATTTTCAAGTCAGTCTTCCTATAGACTTCTTCATTTTTCATAATTTCATCTAAAATTAATTCTATTCTCGTCTTATTTAAATTGAATTGAGTTATCATTTCTAAGTTTTCTTCTTTTAAAAATGTTTTCGTTATATCTTTTACAACTATTAATTCTCCTAATACATCTAATCCTGTTCCTTGTAATAGCCTTTTAAGATATGCTTTATCTTCATAAATTGGAGTATCATAATATGCTATAAGTGTACTTACGTTCTTTATTGTCCTATTATCATAATGAAGTTCTTTAAGAATTTCTTTACATTTAATGCTTATCTTTATGTCTTGCTTAGGTATTAACTTAGATGTATTCTCTTTATAATCAATTCTTATATTATTTTCATCTTTATTACTTTTTAATATATAGTACAAAAATACAGTTAATCTCACATAAAGTTTTTTAGGACATCCCTCTATAACCTTAATACATTCTTTTACCTTAAAGAAATCATAAATATATTTTTCTTTATCTTTATATAGATAAGGTACTAATATAGGCATAATTCCCATACTAAGCATATATTTAATTCCATCACCAGGGTAATCAGATAGTATTAGCTTATTTAACTCTACAATTATTCTCTCCCTAGAAATTTTCTTAAAAAGCTCCTTGTTATTCTCTATGGCAATTAGAGTTTCTTTTTCTATTTTGTAGTTTAACTGTGCCATAAATCTTAATCCTCGCATTATCCTTAATGAGTCTTCTTTAAATCTTTTATTTGGTTCTCCTACACACCTTATAACCTTATTTTCTATATCCTTAATTCCATTAAAATAATCTATTATTCCTATTTTATGATTATAAGCTATAGCATTTATAGTAAAATCTCTTCTTCCTAAATCATCTATAAGTTTTGAAGTAAATTCTACTCTATCTGGTCTTCTCCCATCGGAATAATTCCCATCTACTCTAAATGTAGTTATTTCTACTGCTTCATTTTCCATTAATACTACCACTGTTCCATGTTCAATTCCTACATCTATAGTTTTTTTATCTATAAATATTTCCTTTATTTCCTTTGGAGTTGCTGAGGTACATATGTCCCAGTCATTAGGCTTTTTACCTATAATACTATCTCTTACACACCCACCTACTATGTACGCTTCAAAGCCATTTCTTTCTATGTCATTAATACAATTCTCTATATACCTTGGCATGTTAATATACATACTTATACCTTCTCCTTAAATACACCTATTTAATTTTACAATGTAATTTATACCACAAAACTGTTTACAATTAAATTTAAAATATAAAAAACAACAAAAAAGTTTTCAAATTGTTACTATTTCGTAATGATTATACATAATATTTCCTTTATAATTATTAGTATAAAACATAATAACTAATTAAAGGAGATTCTTATGAAAAATACTTTATTTCATTCTAAAAAACATAATAACTCACATGGTAAACTCTGTGTAATGGCTTCTATATTTTGCTTCATATTTATAGGAATTTCAGTCTTTGCTAATTCAAAGGAGAAAGAATACCAGTTTAAAAATAATGAATTATCTACTGAAATAGAATCCCTTAAAGCTACAAAGGCTAATTTACATAAAGCAAATAAGACCTTGCTAGAGTCAAGTTCAGATTTAGATGCCTTACTTGACGAACTTGCTGAAATTAATAATTAACATAAGGAGCTAAAATCATGAATTACAATATTAATCTTGAATCATCAAAAGGGAATATTAGAAGAAGAAGAAGAAAGAAACCCTCTATATTAAGTATTATATCCTTATCAGCTTTATGTTTATGTTTTTTTATATCAGTATTAGCAACAACAAAAATGTTTGTATCTTCTAGTAAGCAAAGTAATCTAATAAAAGAAATCGATTCTTTATCATCGTCTAACAACTCTATACTTGCAGAAAATATTAAGTTAGAAAAAGAACTAAGTGAAAAACAATCCGCATATGATAAGGCAATGTCACAAAAAAAGATTGCTCATTTAACCTTTGACGATGGTCCTTCATCTAATACCTTAAAACTGTTAGATGTACTTGACAAATACAATGCTAAAGCGACTTTTTTTGTAATATACAAAGAAGGCTTTGATGACATTTATAGAGAAATCGTTAATCGTGGACATGTTCTTGCTAACCATACATATAGTCATAATTATCAAAAGATTTATTCATCTACTAAGGCCTTTATTAGTGATGTGGAAGCTCTTGATAATAAGCTAAAAGAAATAACCGGTAAAGAACCCTCTAAAATTTTACGATTCCCAGGTGGTTCAAATACAGGATATATGAGTGAACATAAAAATATGCCTCATTGTATTTTTAAAGCCCTAAAAGACCGTGGGTACACCTATTTTGACTGGAATGTTGATTCTTCAGATGCTACTAAGGTAACATTGGATGAAAAAAGTATAATAAAAAGTGTTCTTGATGGTAGCTCTAACGTTAATACAGCTAATATATTAATGCATGATACAAACTTCAAATATACCACATTAGATGCAATGCCAAAAATTCTTGAAGGTTTAAAAGCTCAAGGATATGTATTTAGACCTTTAAATCACAATTCAGCTGATATTCGTTTTATAAATTAACAATTAAATTTTATAACTTTACCCAATTACAAAATCTATTTATAAGGGTTGTTTCAAAATAATTCACTAAATCTTACTAAGTATTGAGCTTGTACTTTAATAAAATTTAGCTTATTTTGAGACACCCCTTTAGTTATTTTATATGCTTATATTCCAATTTTTTTCTTTTTGTTTATTAATTTTCCCCATTATATACACAGCTAGAATTCCACTTACAAGTCCAACTACTGCTCCACCTAATACATCCGAAAAATAATGAACATACAAATATATTCTAGAAAAACCTATTAAGATTGCCAAAGATATAAAATAAAACTTATATCTCTTAATATATGTGGAAAGTACATATGCTACAGCTATAGAAGATGCAGTATGCCCTGATGGAAAAGAAAAACTAATAGGCAGTTTTATTAGAGGATTATCTATAGGATATGCAATAATGGGTCTTACTCTCTCCACTAAATGCTTTATTACTCCCTCTGTTAAAATTGTACCTATAGATATTGCTAGTAAACTTGTTATTCCTACTTTTCTATATTTTTTAGTGCATATAAGAATAATGCTAATTGCTATCCATATAAACCCTGCATCTCCCAGCCTTGTTATGAATGGCATCATAGTATCAAAAATTTTATTCTGTAACCCAAAATGTATAGCATCAGTTATACCCTTATCTATTCCGTATAGCCATTGATTCATTAGTTTATCCCTTTCTTAAACAATCTTTTCTATATTTTGTTTTTTGTTACTATTACTTTGCTTCTAACTTTAATTGAATATGTCCTTAATTCCAATAATCTCTTCAACATATGGTTTTCCACTAGAGGTGTATATCTCTTTTAATTCAGATACTGTTACACCCTTTATTCCTAAGTATATCTTTTCTTCATTAACCTGTTCCTTCTGCCCTTTATTTTTCTTTTCATAATCCTTTTTATTTACAAATACTCCTATAACATCGTGAATTATATAATGACTATTTTTATAATTCCCTATGAATATAGCTACATGCCCATTTAAAAATATAAGGGTTCCAGGTTTCAAGCTATCTAACATTTTCAATCTTTCATGATAAGTCATTTCTTTATGAACAAGCAATGTTTTCCCAACTGATTTTTTTAATTGATCACCACTATTTCTTGGAAATTGTATTCCAAAACTTCTAAAGGTATCTATGATAAGGGAAGAACAATCTCTTCCATTGAATTCTCCACCCCACCCATACCTTTCTCCTTGGAATTTAAATATTTGTTTTAATATATTACTTCTGTTACATTTTAAATATCCTCTATGAACATCTTCATTGTATGGAATTAAAATATTAGTAAACTTTAATTTACTATTACTTTCTCTTAGTGGATACTTAACTACATAATTACCTTCACTATACATATCATAAATTAATTCTTCCTTGCTCAAATTAGTTTCTATTGGTAGTTTTACTCCCATATCAATATCTAAATTTCTTAATGCCTCTATAAAAGGATTATAACCGAGATTTATCTTTTTACCTGTAACTACAATGAAATCTTTGCATTTACAATATTCTTCTATTTCTTTTTTACTTCCAAAAGCTATATTCTCTTTTTTAATCCATCCTAAATAATTATAGGTTTTGCAAAAACACCATTTTCCATCTTTACTAAAAGCATATATAATACAAGGTTCCGCTGCATATATAGCACTTTCCATAAATCTGTCTAAATCATATTCTTTATCCCCCTTAAACACTCTATCACTAGTAGGAAATGTTCTTATACTTCCCCTCTTTACCACCAATCCATATTCTATAGAAATCTTGTCCTTTATTTCTTTTAAATTCATATCATCAATAAGTTTATCATAATATTCCTTGTTTACTTTACTACCATTCTTGTATCTATCACCTTCCGGAATCTTACTTACACAATTTATCATAGTAACTACATATTCTTTAGCTACTTCATTGGGTTCATTAAATATATCATAAATATATCCCTTTTTAATTCCTTCAGCATTGTACTTTTTTATTTCATCCTTAGTGAGAATAATATCTTTACTTCTCTTGCATAATTTTATCCATAAATCACTATAGTACATTTCATCCATAACATTTAGATTAGTATTACGATTCATAGTATATCCTCACCTCTAATTATATATTTTCACTTAAATATTTCTTAATTTCAAGCAATCCTTAATATAATTATACTATTTATTTCGCTAACATATTATAAATTTACATAAATATAAATTAAATGTAATCCTTTCTTATTATTCTTTATTTACTTAACAATTTATGTTGACATTAAACATATATATGTTAAAATAAAGTTAATAATTTCTGCATCATAACCTAAGATTTATGATATAATAGAATAATAACTAATAATATTATCGCAATGAAGAGGACAGTAGATATGTCACTTTATTTACAGAGAGAAAGCACAGTAGCTGAAATTGCTTTTAAATAAATCATGTTGAAGACCACCTCTGAGTGACTCTAATAAAGTCCGTTAACTACGTTATAGTTTTTAAAGTGGTCCTTTATATCAATTTGTTAAATTAGTTATCTTTATAATCTAATTTTAATAAGTTTAAGGACAATTTGGGTGGAACCACGGGTATACCTCGTCCCTTTTCTTTATGAAAAGTGACGAGTTTTTTTATTTTATATAAGATGAAACTACATCTCACATAGGTTGGATGAAGTAAATTCGAGGACCAAATCAAAGATTTACTTTTCTCGCTTTGCTCGATATGAAACTCCATCTCACATACATTCGGTGGAGTAAGTTCGATGAACCAAATCAAAGATTTGGACTCTCACTTAAAGCTTTTGGCTAGAATATTAGATATAGAAGGGAGATTTTTAAATGATTAAAATTACTTTAAAAGATGGATCAGTTAAAGAATTAGAAAATGAAATGAGTATTATTGAAATTGCAAAAAGTATTTCTGAAGGACTCGCTAGAGTCGCTACAGCTGGAACAGTAAATGGAAAAACTGTAGACCTTCGTTATATAGTTAAAGAGGATTGTGAATTGAATATTTTAACTTTTAATGAGGATGAAGGTAGAAGAGCTTTTAGACATACAGCTGCTCACATATTATCACAAGCTGTTAAAAGACTATTTCCTGAAGCAAAACTTGCTATAGGACCCGCTATAGATAATGGCTTCTACTATGACTTCGACCTTGAAGGTGGATTTTCTAACGAAGATTTAGATAAAATAGAAGCTGAAATGAAAAAAATAGTTAAGGAAGATTTATCAATTGAATGTTTTCAACTTCCAAGAGAAGAAGCGATTAAACTTATGAAGGAACAAGATGAACCTTATAAGGTAGAACTTATAGAAGATCTACCAGAAGGTGAAATCATAACTTTCTATAAACAAGGTGAGTTTACTGACCTTTGTGCTGGGCCTCACTTAATGACTACAAAACCAGTGAAAGCTTTCAAGTTAACTAAACTTGCAGGAGCTTATTGGAGAGGAAACGAAAAAAATAAAATGCTTGCTCGTATTTATGGAACTGCCTTTACAAAGAAAGCAGAACTAGATGAATACCTAGAAGCTGTAGAAGAAGCTAAAAAACGTGACCACAATAAGCTTGGAAGAGAACTAAAGTTATTTACTACCTCTGAACCAATAGGTCAAGGTCTACCTCTTCTAATGCCTAAGGGTGCTAGAATTGTTCAACTTCTTCAAAGATGGGTTGAAGATGAAGAGCAAAAAAGAGGCTACCTATTAACTAAAACACCATTAATGGCTAAAAGTGATTTATATAAAATATCTGGACACTGGGACCATTATAAAGAAGGAATGTTTGTACTAGGTAATGAAGAAAAGGATAATGAAGTATTTGCATTAAGACCTATGACTTGTCCATTCCAATTCACAGTTTATAAAGCTGAATCTAAAAGTTATAGAGACTTACCTCTAAGATATGCTGAAACTTCTACATTATTTAGAAATGAATCTTCTGGAGAAATGCATGGATTAATTCGTGTAAGACAATTTACAATTTCTGAAGGTCACCTTGCATGTAGACCAGATCAACTTGAAGATGAGTTTAAAGGGGTAGTTGACTTGATTAACTATATGCTTGATACTCTAGGTCTTAGAGAAGATATTAGTTATAGATTATCTCTATGGGATGAAAATAATAAAGAAAAATATATTGGAGAACCTGAAGCTTGGAATGCAGTTCAAAATAAGATGAGAGAAATCTTAAATCATCTTGGAATTGAATATACTGAAGCTGTTGGTGAAGCTGCCTTCTATGGTCCTAAACTTGATCTTCAGATTAAAAATGTTCATGGTAAAGAGGACACTATAATTACAGCTCAAATAGACTTCTCTCTTGCTGAAAGATTTGGAATGACTTATGTAGATAAGGATGGTCAAGAAAAATATCCATATGTTATTCATAGAACTTCTATTGGTTGCTATGAAAGAACTCTTGCCCTTCTTATTGAAAAGTATGCAGGAGCATTCCCAGTATGGCTTGCACCAGTTCAAGTTAAACTACTTCCAATCTCTGAGAAGTATCATGACTATGCTGATGAAGTTTATGCTGAACTTAAGAAAAATAATATTAGGGTTGAAGTTGACTACAGAGCAGAAAAAATTGGTTATAAGATTAGAGAAGCACGTAATGAAAGAGCTCCTTATATCTTAGTTGTAGGAGAAAAAGAAGCTGAAAATAAAGAAGTTGCAGTAAGAAGCCGTAAAAACGGAGATGAGGGTTCAATTTCTATAGATAAATTCATTGAAAGAATTGTCAAAGAAATTGATAGTAAAGAAAGATAATTGAGTAAACAGAATTTAATGTAACTAAGGACTGAGATAATCTCAGTCCTTTTATTATACTAATTTTTAATTCTATATGTAAAAAGAGCTATTTTAAAATAGATAGCTCCATATTAAAATAGCCACTTTCATTAACTATAAACTATAGTAATTCACTTGAGCTAATACTTCCTAATAGTGGTGGATGTTCTCCATTTTTAGGAATACCAATAACTGTTGCACATAGTAAAACAAAAACTCCTAGTACACACATTTTTTTACAAAACTTACTCATTTATCAAAGCACCTCCTTTATACATATTTTATCATTGAAAGAAACAGATTGCAATAAATGTTGTATCATATATAAACACTTTTCAGCCTTTTCATATTCTTTATTTTTAAAATAAAGTTCTTGAAGTTTAGTATAATATTTTATCTTCAAATCTGAATTATTAGTATTTTTCAAAACCCCAATAGCAGCTTCTATAATCTTTTCTAATTCTTCTTTCATATTTAATTCACAGTAAATTTTCTCAAGGAGTTCATAGCCCTTAAATATATACTCATAATCATTATATTCGTTAGCTTTTTCAATACCAAGTTCTATTATCATTATAGCTTCGTCATAAAGCTTTTTATTAACATAGATATTGGCCTTTTCAATTAAGGTGTGAGATACATTTTTATTATCAACCTTATTTCTAATTTGTTGAGATTTATTATAGTAATCCAATGCCTTAGATAATTTTTCTTCTCGTCTATATAAGGAACCTAGATTGTTATATATGAGTCCTAGTATCTTAGTACTTTCCTCATCATTTTCTTCCTTTACTATTTCAATTAACTCCTGAAGTATTGTTATAGCATTATCTATTTCATTTAATCCTTCATAACAGTTGGCCTTTAATATATTCACATAAACATAATTTAAAAATCTTTTTTCCATGTCAATCCTATGAATAAATTTATTTATAATATCTATAGCTTCTTGAAATTTATTTATACAGCTATATGCTACTGACAAATTATATGTAGCATACCTTAAAACCTTTTCATCCTTAAACATTTCTGCATTATATATTGCTTTATTAAAATATACAATAGCCTCTTCATAGTCAAGAAGTAAAAATTTACAATAACCTAATCTATTATAAACGTAACATATTTCACTATTTAGCTCTTCACCTCTTAAAATATCCATAGAATAAAAATAATTTTTATAGGCTTCTAGATATTGATTTTCTCCAAAATAAAGATCTCCCTTTCTTCTGTATACCTTGGCTTCAATTGAATTTAAGTTATACTCTTCTCCAATATTCATAATTTCGTTTAACTCATCCATGGATAAATCATTTTTAAGGATTTTTTCACAATATAATTTAGCATCTTCTTCCACACTTCTTGAAAAATAATCTTCTTCTAGCTCTAATTCAATATTCAATTCTTTTGCTTTTTTCATAAACTTTTCGGTAATAATCTTTGATGCCTGTAATGTAATATTCCTTCTTCCATTTTCCAATAAACCTAAATATCCTCTGGTAAAATGAGAATCTTGAAATTCTTGCTGAGTCATTCTTAGTTGTTTTCTTAATAACTTTATTTTTTTATTTCCACTTATAAACTCCACACTTCTATCCATAGCCTTCTTATTAAACCCCTTCTATACCTAAGTTTTAATTTTTTATTTTCTACTTCATCTTAAATCATATCATTTTTAAATTCATACTACAATAAATTGGATACTACATTTATATATAATATGTATCTCAAATACATATTATTCCATAAAAATATATTCTTTTTTTTATATCTTCATAGAATTTTAAGATGAAAATAAAAATTTATTTACAAGATACTACATTTTTCGTGATACAATATGTAATATTCAGTGTTTCACTGTAAACTGTTAAAGTAATTTGACTTAAACTTTTTATAGCATTTTTGATACAAAAATATATAATAAAAGTATAATATTAATAAGGGGATGATCTTATGGACAAAAAACTAATTTCAATTCTTGCAACTGTAGCTTTAGCTGCAACCTTCACTTTTCAACCTGTAAGTGCACAAGGCTTAGAAAAACCTACAAAAAATAAAGCAGATATCTTAAAGGAATTCAAAAATTTAAACAAAGGTAAGGAGAAAGTTCACATTGACAACAAAGATGGAATGAAACTATTTATAAGCGGTATCCTATCGGAAACTGTTAATCCATCTTCTAGTAGTGTTATTGATTTCTTAAATGAAAACATGTCACTATTCAATATGAAAAATATTAAAAATAACTTTTCTCTTATCACTGCTGAACAAGATGATTTAGGATTTACCCATATAAAACTTCAGCAAACCTTTGACGGAAAAAAAGTTTATGGAAAAACTATAACTGCACACTTTGATAAAAATGGTGTTATTACTGGACTAACAGGAACTTTAGAAAATAGAATATCCTCAGTAACTAAAAAGAATAATAAACCCCTTACTGCAGATAAAGCTATAGAAATAGCTAAAGCTTCTAAGACATTTACTGAATTAACAGAAGAAGTCAGAGCTGAAAATTATATATACTTCGACGATAAAAATGCTTATGAAGTTTATAAAATAAACCTTGCTTATGATCTTCCTGAAATGGAAAGTTGGGAAATATTTGTAGATGCTTATAGTGGTGATATTATAAAAACAGAAAGTTTAATAAGAGAAGCCGGTCCAGTTACTGGTACAGGCATCGCTGTAAATGGTACTACTAGAGAGTTAAATTTATACCAAAATAAAACTAACTCATATCAATTAAAAGATACTACTAAACCTATGACTGGAACTATAAACACTTATACAGCTAACTATAGAACTACAACAACGGGTACTTTAATGACAAGTTCTAGTACTACAGTTTCTGATAAAGCTGCAGTAAGCGCCCATAGCTATGCAGAAGTTGTATATGATTTTTATAAAGATTTATTTAATAGAAATAGTTTAGATAATAGAGGCATGTCTTTAACTTCTGTTGTACACTATGGCTCTCGTTATAATAATGCTTTTTGGAATGGATATAAAATGGTTTATGGTGATGGTGATGGATCCTATTTTGCTCCATTATCAGGAGATCTTGACGTAGTTGCTCACGAAATGACTCATGGAGTGACTTCAAACTCTGCAGATCTTGCTTATGAAAACCAATCTGGAGCATTAAACGAATCTATGTCAGACGTTCTAGGTGTTTTAGTACAAACCTACGACAAGTACAATGTTGCAAATGGCGGTCAATGGACATTCAATTCTTCTGATTGGGTAGTTGGAGATGAAATTTATACTCCAAAAGTATCAGGAGATGCATTAAGAAGCTTAGCAAATCCAACACTATATGATCAACCTGCTCACATGAATAATTATCAAAATCTACCAAACACAGAATCTGGAGACTGGGGTGGAGTTCACATCAACTCTGGGATTCCTAATAAAGCTGCTTATTTAGTTGCTCAAAATATAGGCTGTGAAAAAACTGCTGATATATATTATAGAGCATTAACTGTTTATTTTAACTCCACTACAAATTTCTCTCAAGCAAGACTTGGTTTAATACAAGCTGCAACAGACTTATATGGAGCAAATTCAACTGAAGTACAAGCAGTATCTAATGCTTTAACATCAGTTGGAATTCTAGGTAACTAGCAGTACTCCTATTTATAAAAATTTAAACTCTATATCTAGTATTATGATTAGATATAGAGTTTTTTATTTTTATTTATAATAGGATAATGCCTTTTTACCCATCTTAGTCCATACTGACTTAAATGTGCTTTTATCAACCTTTGCATTTTTAACTCCAGTTAAAGGATCATTATAATATATTGAATTCTCATCCATACCTGTGATTAATACTGCATGTTGAGTAAAATAAGATTTTATAACTGTTCCATTACTGGTCCAAGTATGAGAGACTTTTGGTTCTTTAAAAGTAGATGTTATCCATACTACAATTGGTCTTCCACTTGATAGTACATTTTCCAACTCACCATAATCACACCCTGTCAAATCTAGTGCTTTATCTGGTAAGTATTCATTTATTACTGGTGCAAGAGCCACAGGATCTATAGAATATCCAGGAGTTTTACCTGTTATATCTCCAACAAATCCCTTCTTTGGATTTCCCCATTCTATTATACTTCCTTTTGAGTCATATTTAATTGGAGTTAAATCCCTCTTGACCTTTCCAATTACAGAATCCTTACTAACGTTAACTCCTGCATAATTTAGCATCATAGTTAAGGATGTTGCCTCACATCCATTTTTATATTCTGGCAACTGATTAATTATAGCTACATCTAGATTTATTTGCTTTGATGCATTTAATGCTTTTTCTAATTCATCTTTCTTTCTCTGAAGCTCTTCTTCTTTTAATCGCTTTTCTTCAGCCTTTTTAGCTTCTGCTTCTTCCTTAGCTTTTCTTTTAGCTTCTTCTTTTGCTGCCTTTTCTTCTTCTTTTTTCCTTCTCTTTTCTTCCTTTTCAAGCCTAGCTTCTTCCTCTGAACTTATATAACTAACATTGCCCTTACTAGCTAAAAAACTCATATGATCTTGAAGAGCACTAACCTTTTTACTTTCATAAATATATATGTTAAATGTAATTGTTAATGCTACAAAGGAAAGTGCTAATATAAACAATGCAAAAAGCTTTTTCATAGTACTCCCTCCCTAGTATATAACTCCTATAGAATATTAATTTAAATCCGCCTTTTTAATATTATCGTCAAGTTCTGATTGTACTTTAGGCGGTTTAGTTGCAATATATACAGCTGATATAATAATTATTGAACCTATTATTTGACTAAATCTCAAAGTTTCTCCAAGTATAAAGAAACTAAATATAAAAGTAACTACAGGACATAGGTTTAAGAATAAAGTAGATATACCTACATCTAATTCCTTAAAAGCAAAATTATATCCAAAGTTTCCAAAAGAAGAACATATTAATGCTAAAAATAAAAGATTTAAAATTATATTACCATTAATCATCTGGAAATTTATAGTTTCAAAAGGTAATAAGGGTATAAATGCTAGTGTACCAAAAATAGACTGATAGGTTGTAATGGTTATGTTAGAATATTTTTTAAACAGAGGCTTTGTAATTATTAAATACCCACACCATGCTATTACGCTACCAAACATATAAAGATATCCTGATAAAGACCCACCTACTACATCTTTTCCTATAACTAAATAAATTCCAAATATAGATACTATAATACTAATTACACTTAATCTAGATATCTTTGTTTTATAAAATATTTTATCTGCTATTATTGCTGCTACAGGTAAAGTAGCTACTATTATGGATGCTGAATTGGCAGACACCCTTAATATACCATTATTTTCAAAGAAGAAATATAAGGTGATAGCAAAAATTCCACTAACAGCCAATCTTCCATAATCTTCTTTATTAACTTTCTCCTTATTTGTAAATTGTTTTATTATAATAAGTGTTACAGTGGCAATAAAAAACCTAACAAAGGCCATTCCTACAGGTGAAAATGCATCTAATACTACTTTTATACTAACAAAAGAAATTCCCCAAGCTACCACTACACCTATTAACGTTATGTACGCTAATGCTTTTTTTGTCTTCATAATTTTTCCCCCTATCTGCATGCTTAATTATATCATAATCTTGTACTATTTCTATTATTAATATAAACATTTATTATACTCTAGCATCTTATATTCATATAATAAATCCACTACACTTATTAAAATCTGATAAATGTAATGGATTGTTTTTTATTTTATAACTTTGTGGCATATTTTTTTTCAAAATAGTGAACTACTTCATACATTAAATAAGCAATTATTGAAAGAATAACTACACTCATCATTACCATATCTAATTGTGCTACTTGTCCTCCATATACTATTAAGAAACCAAGTCCTTTTTTTGCTACTAAAAATTCTCCCATTATAACTCCTACCCAAGAAAGTCCTACACTAATCTTTAGTGCAGATATAAAAGTTGGTGTCGTAGCAGGAATGATTAAGTTAGTTAAAATTTTAAACTTTGACGCACCAAAGGTCTTTAAGAGTTTTATTTTATCTTCTTCTACTTCTCTAAAGCCTGAAAGTATACTTATTATTGTAGAAATTATGGAGATTAACAATGCCATGATTATAATTGCCTTCATTCCATTCCCTGCCCAGAATATTATTATAGGTCCTAAAGCTACTTTAGGAAGTGCATTTAGGACTACAATATATGGATCTAAAACATTGGAAAGAAAGTCTGACCACCACAACATTATTGCAATTATAGTCCCTAAAAAGGTTCCTAAAGTAAATCCAATTATAGTTTCAAAACAAGTTATTGTTATATGATTAATTAAAGCTCCCTCATTATACAACTTTATAAAACTCTTAAACATTCTTAATGGTGTACTGGTTAAAAACGGGTCAATAATCTTTAAATTGCCTAATACTTCCCAAAGAAGAAAAAATGCAACTAATATAAGTATTCTAGTAAAAATAATCTTTCTTCTGTTTCTTTTTACCTTCTTTAAATATTCATCATGTTCCTTACTTATCATCATAATCCATCTCCTTCCATATATCATTAAAATATACTCTAAACTTACTGTGTTCACGACACTTTAAAGGAGTTAGATTTTCTCCATCAAATTCTATCTTTATAATTTTCTTTATTACTGCCGGTCTTTTTGATAGCACTATTACCCTAGATGACATAGACACAGCCTCTGAAATGTCATGGGTGACCATAATGGCTGTTTTACCTTCATTTTTAATTATTTCGTATATTTCATCACTGACATTGAGTCTAGTTTGATAATCTAGGGCTGAAAATGGTTCGTCTAAAAGTAAAACTTCTGGGTCTAAAGCTAAGGTTCTAATTAAAGCAACTCTTTGCCTCATGCCGCCTGATAACTGTCTTGGATAATGGTCCTTAAACTCCCATAGATTATAGTTTTTTAATAATTTCTCTAATTTTATTTTTGCATCATCATTCATCATTTTTTTAATTTTTAATCCTATACTTACATTCTGCAATACCGTTAACCACTCAAAAAGTTGATCCTTTTGAAACATGTATCCAATTTTATCTGAGTACCCTTCTTGAACACGTCCATCAACTAATATATCTCCTGATGAAGCTTCAATAAGCCCAGATACTATATTTAAAAGTGTGGATTTTCCGCATCCTGAAGGTCCAACTATACTTACGAACTCTCCACCGTCTACTGTGAAGTTAATATCTTTTAAAGCAACAGTCTCTGCAGATAGTGTATGATAATTCATGTAAACATTCTTTATCTCTATTCTATTCATATCTCCATCTCCATATCTTTATTTTTTATCTTCTTAGTTTTCTAATTTCTTTTCTATTATTACTTATAATCCTTAGCTTTAAAGTTCTTTAATATTTTATAGTACTAATATATGAGGTTATAATAAATGTTGATAATAAAACTTATACCATATATAAATAAAAGGAATATGCCTTTAAAATCCTAAAGACATGTTCCTTTAAAATTATTTATTTGTATATATAATTTATAGATTTTAATGATTTTAAAAAATCATTTTTTCTTTATTTCTTCATAGCCTTTTCACTAATTGAATTATTAACTATATCTTTAAATGGTGGTCTTTTAGTTAAAAGTTCAGAGTCGTAGGATTCTATAATATCCATTAATCTATTCATATCCTCTTCACTTACCGTTGGAGTTTTAGCGTAAGCCTCTATTTTTTTATAATTCCTCACCACTGTTGCTATTACTTCTTCATCTGTTCCTGGAAAGAAATCTTTTATAGAATTGGCAACTGTAGCATCCTCATTAGACATTACCCACTCCTGCCCCTTTTGAATAGCCTTAACAAATCTTACTAACAAGTCTTCATTCTCATTAATATAAGATTGAACAGTATAAAAACATGTATATGGAAGGTTTCCAGCGCTTTCTCCAATAGATGCTACTACAGATCCATTTATTTCATTTGCTATTACACTAGCAGTTGGTTCAAATATTGCAGCATAGTCTCCAGTACCACCTTTAAATGCTCCTGGAACTGCGTCAAATGCTATATTAGTAACTAAATTTAAGTCCTTTTCTTTGTCGATATTTTCATTTTTTAATACATACTCAAGAGCCATTTCAGGTACTCCACCCGGTCTTCCTCCTATAACTGTCTTCCCTTTAATGTCTTGCCATGAAAACTCACTATGTTTTTCTCTAGATACTAAAAATGATCCGTCCTTTTGAGTTAACTGGGCAAATACTACTGGATAATCTTCTCTACCTTGATTATAAATATACATTACTTGCTCTGGTCCTGAGAATCCAATATTAACACTTCCACTAATAAGTTGTTGCATGGTTTTATCTGCACCTTGGCCTGTGGAAAGTTCAATCTCAATTCCTTCTTCTTCAAAGAATCCCTCACTAATTGCTGCATACATTGGTGCATAAAAAATGGATCTAGTTACTTCATTAAGTCGTATAGTTGTTATTTTATCTTTATTTCCTTGATTTTCTTTGTCTGATGTCTTATTTTTATTACATCCTGTAAATAAGCCAACACATATAAATGCACAAATTAAAGCACTTAATAACTTAATAGTTTTCTTTCTCATAATTTCCTCCTAGAATAATATTAGTAATACAGTTTAACACTTCACTTCTCATACTCTATAATATGTAGAATAATGATTTTTGCTAACTAAAGTTTATAACTAACAATTATTAATATTGAAAAAGTATAATTGTATAACCTAAAAATACTGTGCCATTTGACATGTATCATAGCCCATGTTAGTATCCTTGTGTAGCATTACTGAATTTATATATTCTATTCATTTTAAAATATAAGGAGGATTTCTATGTCTATAGCAATAATGGCATGTAGAAAGTTAGTCGGTCAATGTGCTGGAACTGGATGTTTTGATGCCTATAACAATTTAACTGATACCTTTCGAAAGTATGAAAATTCAAAACCTATATTATCAAGCTTCTTCTATTGTAGTGGTTGTGATACAACTATATCAGATCAAGAAGATTGGAATCATAAAATAGAGCAACTTAAAAGAAAAAAAGTCGATACCATTCATATAGCTCTTTGTATAGATGTTGAGTGTGATAATTATAATAAGCATGAAAAGCTTTTAAAGAATCATGGATTTAATGTAATTCATGGAACTCATAAATAATTAGATTTATTATATAATTTAAAGAAATCAATTAAAATCTAATATTAATAATTATATTAAAAAGTGACTAATAGATAAAAGTTCAATTGGTCACTTCTATATTTTTATCATATATTTTATCACCTAATTGTTAGTAATAGCTCCAATTCATCTTATTATCTATATAGTTACATTTATTTATAAAATTATATATATTGTATTTTTATGTTATAATATAATTAAAATATACAAGGAGATGATAAATTTGGAACTTAATTGGAGTCTTAAAGAGCTTTATTCTTCCTTTGAATGCAATGAATTTAAAGAGGATTTGAATAATCTAGATGAACTTATAGAAAATTTCATAACTACTACTAATAACATTATTGATAGTACAGATTCACCTGATAAGTTGTTAGAAAATTTCATATCTATGAATATAGAATTAAAAACTCTAGCAAGAAAATTAGGTAGTATGGTTCACTTAACTCTTAGTGTAGATACCAAAAATTCAACTGCTTTAAAATATGATGATATTCTTTCTTCTAAAATTAGTAATCTAGCTGAAAGCGAAGCTAAAATTACAAAATGGATTGGTAATCTTAAAGATTTAGATAAAATAATTCAAGGTTCTAGATTACTTAGTGACCATAATTTTTTCCTTAAAGAAAAAGCAGAAAATGCAAAATATATGCTAAGTGATAAAGAAGAAGCTATAATAGCAAAAATGAAAAATACTGGATCAGACGCTTGGTGCAAACTTAAAAATGTGCTAACCTCTGGCCTTATGGTTGATATAAAACTACATGGAGAAAATAGACAACTACCCTTATCTATGATTAGAAACATGGCTTATGAGGCTGACTCAACTATTAGAAGAAAAGCTTATGAGGCTGAAATTAAGGCTTATGAAAAAATTCATGATGGTATGGCTGCTGCTATTAATGGAATAAAGGGCGAAGTTATAACACTTTGTGATATAAGAGGGTTTTCTTCTCCACTAGATAAAACTCTTTTTAATTCAAGGATGGATAGAAAAATTTTAGACTCAATGCTCGATGCTATTAAAGAATATCTTCCTATATTTAGAAAGTATCTCAAAAGAAAAGGCGAACTTTTAGGCCATAAAAATGGTCTACCATTTTATGATTTATTTGCGCCTATGGGTAATGCTGATATGACTTACACCTATGAAGATGGATGTAAGTGTGTAATTGATAATTTTAGAACCTTTAGTGATGACTTAGCAGATTTCGCTAAAAATGCCATGGAAAAATCATGGATAGATGTTTTACCTAAAGCAGGAAAGGTAGGAGGTGCATTTTGCTCTAGACTTCCTCATGTAGGTGAGAGTAGGGTGTTATTAAACTATGGTAATGCCTTTAGTGATGTAGTTACCCTTTCCCATGAGCTTGGTCATGGGTATCATGGATATTGCCTTAACAATGAAAGTATATTAAATGCACATTATCCTATGCCAATAGCAGAAACAGCTTCTAACTTCTGTGAGACTATAGTAAAAAAAGCAGCTATTAAAACTGCTACTAAAGATGAGGCTTTCTCTATCTTAGAAACTGAAATTAGTGACTGTACTCAAGTTATAGTTGATATTTATAGTAGGTTTCTGTTTGAGAGTGAATTATTTAAAATAAGAAAAGAAAGATCTCTTAGTGTAAAAGATTTAAATGAAATAATGATTAATGCCCAAAAAGAAGCTTATGGTGATGGCCTTGATTCTAACTTCCTTCATCCATACATGTGGGCTTGTAAAACTCATTACTATTATGCTGAAAATAATTTCTATAACTTCCCTTATGCCTTTGGTCAATTATTTGCAAAAGGTCTTTATGCAGAATACTTAAAGAGGGGCGATTCCTTCCCAGAACAATATAAAACCCTTCTTTCAGCAACAGGGAAAAATTCTTTAAGCGATATAGCTAAAATAATGAATATTGATATCTCTTCTAAAGACTTTTGGATAACTTCTCTAAAAATGATAGAAGAAGACATTAATCTATTCTTAAAATATAATAGTTAAAGTACTTAAGATTATATTAGAAATTTAAGAAAACAGTCTGATTTAAATTATTTTAATCAGACTGTTATTATTTTGCATACTTAGTAAATTAGTAAACTCTATACTATTTCTCTAAGCCTGCAGCTTCTCTTATTTTATCTATATTCTTATCTTCTTTATTTTTCTGAAGCATCATGTAAACATATATTGGTATTCCTACAAGCATTAATATAAATCCATACATTACTACATCAGCTCCTGTTCCATATATAGCATATATAGAATAAGCAAATGCAAGTAATGAGAAGAATGAACTCTTTAAGAAGTTTATAAAGCTAAAATCTTTTGATTTCTTACATAGTAATACTATTTCAGCAGCTGCTGAGAATGTGTATGCTGGTAAGAAAGATAATGTAGCTAGTAATATCATAAAGTCAAAGGCACTTCTAAGAGACCCTACATAGTTCATTATTAAAAGTAAATTCATGCATATACTTCCTATAACAAGAGATGCCACAGGAGTATTAAATTTAGGATTTATACGTTTAAATATTGCTGGGAATAATCCATCTTCAGCTGCTCCAACAGCACTTCTAGCTGTTGTTAATAACCATCCAGAAGTTGCTCCTAAAGTAGAAATTAGTGCACCAGCTGCTATGAAAGTCCCCCCCCATGAAGCTCCTGTAGCTTTATTTATAATATCTGCTAGCGGTGCATCTGAATTTGCAAGAGCTGCTTGATCCATAGCACCCATAGAAACAACACTCATTACTATATATATGGCAGACACTATTACTATTCCATATATAGTACTTTTTTTAATATTTTTCTCTGGATTTTTTATCTCTCCACCTGCTACTGTAGCACTTTCTAATCCTACAAAAGCCCATAGTGCTATAGCTATAGCTGATGGTAATGTTCCCATTCCGCTTACTTCTGGACTAGATACAGTCTTCATATAGCTTGGATCAAAATTTAGTGCAGCAATTACAATAAATACTACAAGTACTGCAATTTTTAATACTGTTGATATAACTCCTATTTTTCCAACATATTTTACACCATATATATTTATTAATGTAAATATCCATACCACTGCAGAAGATATCAAGAATGCTGCTAGTGGATTGTTTGCAGCTGGAACAAAGTATGTAAAATAACTCATAAATGCTGTAATTATAGCTGCATTTCCTACCCATGCACCTATCCAAAAGGACCATGCAATTAGAAAACCTGCAAAATCACCAAAGGCAGCTCTTGTATAAACAATAGGACCTCCAGTTTTAGGCATTTTTGATCCTAAATTAGCAAAGCTTAAAGCAATAAGTAATGATCCTATTGAAGTTAAAACCCATGCTAGTATAGCTACTTTTGGGTTTGTTACTCTTGCGAAACTTGCCGGTGACATAAAAATTCCTGAACCTATTACATTCCCAACTACGATAGCTGTAGCTGCAGCTAGTCCAAGATCTCTCTTTAGTGAAGCATCAGTTTGTATTCCGTCTTTTTTAGCCATTTTTTTCCCCCTATAATTGATTTCTTTTAAAAGTAGTTAATTTACTTCTAGAAACCTTAGACATTAAATTTCCACTCAATTATCTAGTTTAATTTAATCGATTACAAAAATCAACCTATTTTTAAATAAATTTTAATATTTTAAAAGGATTTTTATCGATATTTATATATAAGTTGTATGTTTAATGTTTATTATGAACAATATTATATTAAATCAATTTTTATCCATAATATATTTTCTACTTTCTATATAAAATTCTTCATAAAGTCCATCATTAATTTTCATCAATAAGGAACAAAACTCTATGAAAAAATCTTCTTCATAGAGTTTATTTAAAATTAATATTTAAATTATCTTGATATTGTAGTATTTACTTTAACTGTATCCCTTTTTAGGATAAACATTAAAAATCTTATAAACACATATAATACTATAACAGTTGCAATTACCTCTTGAAATTTAACTACATATTTTAGCCAAGAAATTTCTTTTCCAGCTTTCATCAAAAATCCATTAGTACCCTTCATTGCAATTGCACTTATTACCATAGGGAATGTAAATGCAGCATAACTGGGATAAAATTTAAGTCTTAACCCCTGTACAAGATACACTATTCCACATATATATAATACCATTACCAATACTGCTAAAAACATGACCATATTAATATTCTTTTCTGAAAAAGAATTTAAATATGCAGCAAGTGTAAGTGCAGCTGGCGCTGCAAATATTACTGTGGTTGGAAAGGCTGGTTCTGGTATTCCCTTTACTATAAGGGTTCTATAACCTAAAACAGGAATTAATATAATAAGTGAAATAAAGGCAATCCAGAAAAAAGCTTGTCCTAGTTGAGCTAATTTAAATGCTGGTGCAGTTATTCCACCTACACCTATTCCCACATAAACAATGAATGTACTTGGAAACATCTTCTTAATATCAAATTTTAATATAAAGTTTTTAGAATAAAATATTATTAGGCCTATATGTATTAGTACCCCCACCCACCATAGAATAAATCCAGATGAGAAAGATATTTCCTTTAAATATGCAGATAAAAGCATAACCCCCATGGAGTAGGTAGGTATAACTGCTGCAATAACGGGATGTTTTATTTCTTCTTTTACATCTTTCCAGCAAGTTATAATCTTTATTGTAAGAAGTATTAATATTATTGCAGATATCACTCCAAGGATATTTTTAAATACTATATTGTATGATGATAATAAATTTCCTAATGAAGCTAATGCTAGCATTACAGCTGCCATTGGCAATGGTATTTTTTTTATATAATTCATATTCATTTTCCTCAACTATTCATCAATATTTTCAATATTTAATTCTCTTACAATAATTTCTGCAGCCTTTTCTGCCATTTCTCCAGTAAATCTTATGCATTGTGCTTTATGCTCACCAGATGCCATATCCATACCTTTAGTTTGAACACTGCAACATAAACATTTATGCTTTTGTCTAAAACTATCTTGTAATTCATAGGCTAACTGTAAAGCTTTAACACTCTTGGGATCTTGAGGATTACTTCCTTTAGTTCTTCCAAAAAAGTATCCAAGACATAAAACAGCTCCTGTAACAGCTCCACATGTACATTTTGATTTTCCGATACCTACTGGAAATCCAGAAGCCATGGCAATCATTTCATCTGGCATGTCTACTTCAAAGTTACTTTTAATAGATGCAACTATTGCTTCTGAACAATAAAACTCACCTTTTCTGAAATGTTCTTCTGCAACTTCTCTAACCTTTTTCACACTAATTTTTTCAATCATTACATATACCCTCTTTCATATTTAATTCATCTTCATTATAACTATTTGCTAATAAATAAACTTTAATAATTATAATATTAAATAGTTATATTTTATCTATTTGAATTTCAAATATACTATGAATTAATATTAGGTATTTGCCAATCAATTTCTTTTTGTTCCAAAGATTTTAATATATCATTAGTCTTTGAGAAATGCTTACATCCCATAAACCCTCTAGTTGCAGATAAAGGACTAGGATGTACTGAAGTTAAAATATAGTGATTAGGATTTGTAATAAACTTCATCTTTTCCTTTGCATTATTTCCCCATAATAAAAATACTATAGGCTTCTCTCTTTCATTTAATAATGTTATTATTCTATCAGTAAAACATTCCCAGCCCTTATTTTTGTGTGAATTGGCCTCACCTTCTCTTACTGTAAGTACAGCATTCAAAAGTAATACTCCTTGTTTTGCCCAAGGAACTAAGTAACCATTATTAGGAATATAGCACTCTAAATCACTTTTTAATTCCTTATACATATTTAAAAGAGATGGTGGAATTCTAACTCCAGGTTGAACTGAAAAAGATAATCCATGTGCCTGACCAGCTCCATGATATGGATCTTGCCCCAATATTACCACCTTAACATCCTCGTAAGATGTAAATTTAAGGGCATTAAAAATATTATTCATATCTGGGAATACATTTCCAGTTTTATATTCACTAATCAAAAATTGTCTTAATTTTATGTAATAAGGCTTATCAAATTCTCCTTTTAGCTTTTCATCCCAATAATTTCCTATATTTACCATTACTAATCATCCTTTCCATCCATTACTTATACAATTATATTTATATAATTACTTATAAAAACTTTTATGTCAATAACTCTTATAAAAGAAAGCCCTTCTGCTACTGTGCAGAAAGGCTTTCACCATTTATTATAACAATAAAATCATTACACTATCATGATATTATTTCCGGTACTTCCCCCGTTCTTTATCCCATGATAACTCTTCAGAAAATTCCTCTTTAAATTTCCTTAGTTGCTGCTTTGTTTTGGGGCTAGTAGCTATATGTGTAGATTGATAAACATTCTTCATAAGCTATTCCTCCTTCAAATTCTCGTTTCTATGAAATTCACTTAAATATTCACAGGCATGAAAACTTACTACAAAACAAATAATGATTTTATTGGTATGATAATAGTATGTCATGAAAAAATTTTTTTATGTATTTATAAAAAAACTTTTTTTAAACTCACATTCCAATTTAAATTGTATATTATGATATTGTAATACTATTAAGGAGCATGTTATGTTCATTAGGAAACCCTATGATATAAACTCACAAAATTATTATACTAATAGATACTTAGATGACGAAGAAAGTTGTAATGAGTGTTTTGATGAAAGGATAGTACCTCCATTTTTCCCAGGAGGTCCTGGCCCATCAGCACCACCATGGAATCAACCACCAAGACCCCCAGTATCACAACCTGGTTCACCTTCAGGTCCACAATCAGGAGGACCTCCAGGACCTCCCCCAAATATGACGCCTAAGAAATCATTTTCTTCAGGACCACAGACTAAAGCTGTATCCCCTGGATCTATAAGACCTTGTAGATTCCAATTTGTATATATATGGCTTCGTAATGGAAATTCTTTTTGGGCATGGCTTATTAATGTCGATAGACGAACTGCCTATGGATTTAGATGGACTGGCTGGAGATGGGTTTACTTTGGTATAAGCTTAAACAGAATAGATTACTTTGAATGCTTTGGTAGACGTTATACCCCACCAGAAGATAATCTTACACCTACCTTAGAAACTCAAGTATTATCACCTTCACAATTCAAACTTGAATATCCATTTATTGAAAATGCTGAAAATGGAGATACTGCTAGTATAGTGAATCAAGAAATTATTGATTCATTGAATTCTTTATGGCTTAATGAAGTTTTAGTTCCTGATAAAGTGAACTTTACAACAGTAGAAAGTGCTTATGAAGTTCCGCTAAATTCTGATGGTCTATTAAGTATAGTAATGTCTTTGTACACAGAAACTGAAGATAATCCAGCTGGCAGTACTTTATTTACTTCTTTAACTATGGATGTTAATACTGGAGAGGTCTATGACTTTGGTAATTTATTTAATAATAGCATGAACTATACTCAAATTGTTAGTGATATAGCTACACAAAAGGCTAATGAAATGAATATAAATTTCACTACACCATATACCGGAGTTACAGATACCCAAAAATTCTATTTAACTCCTGAAGGCTTAGTATTATATTATCAAGTTGATGAATTTACACCAGCCTCTAGTGGATTATTTAGAATTACTATTCTTTATAATGAACTTTCCAATATTTTATATCCAGAAAGTCCACTAGTTCGACTTATTCAAACTCAGTTCCGTTAACGAATAACTATAATATTTAACACTTAATAAATTAATTATAAAGTAGGACTTATTTTAAAGTAATTTTAAATAAGTCCTTTTCTTAATTTATTCTTAGATTTTATATGTTCTATCACTGTAATTTTCAACAGAGCCTTTAACTAAGTCATATTATTTAAAAGAGTATATTGTATTAATATCTTTAGCTGTATAATAGTATTATATAAATATAATTTAGTTTAGAAGGTAGGTTTTAAATTATGTATAACTATCTCACTGAAAAATCAGTTCAAATTCTAAAAGATGAACTCGAACATAGAAAAAATGTAGTTAGATTTCAGATAAATGAAGAATTAAAAGAAGCTAGAGCTCATGGAGACTTAAGCGAAAATTTTGAGTACAAAGCAGCTAAAAAGAATAGAGCTGATAATAATAGACGTATGGGATATCTAGAAAAAATGATTAAAACGGCAAAAATAATAAATGATGACATATCAGAAAATCAGGTTGGTGTTGGAAAAATTGTAACCCTAAGATTTCTAGATGATGATGAGGAAGAAGATTTCACCATGGTAACCACTGTTGAAGCAGATCCTCTTAATAATAAAATTAGCATAGAGTGTCCTTTAGGAAAAGCGTTATACAAAAGAAATTTAGGTGAAAAAGCAGAAGTTACATCTCCAGATGGCTCTTATAGTGTAGTCATAGAAAAGCTCGAAATGATAAAATAATAAAAGTGGCTATGTCAAAATAATCTAAATCTCATTTTGACACAGCCTTCTACTTTATATTAAATCACTTCTACAGATATTTTTTTTCTGATGTATTATCGAGTAATAAATTCTTCTTCTTAGTCATGTAATATAGAATCATCACAATAGTTATTCCTTTAAGAACACTACTCATACTAATGCTCCACCAAACTCCATCTATGCCTAAAAGGTTTGGTGATGATAATATCATAGATGCTGGAACTCTAAGTCCTGTCAGTATAATGCTTACAGCTGCAGGTATATATGTTCGTCCTAAACCATTGAACATTCCTACTGTTGTAATTTCAATACACATAAACAATTGAGAATATCCAAGGATTCTTAAATAATCTGTACCTAACCTTATAGCTTCTTTTTCTTTTATGAATACTGAAAAAATTCCTTTTCCTCCTATTATTAATACTAGAGTGGCTAAAATTCCAACTACTCCTGCTATTAAAATAGTAGCTTTATAGCCTTCCTTAATTCTATCATGTTTTTTAGCTCCATAATTTTGTCCTACAAAAGAACTAAGGGCTGTTGAAAATCCACCTGCAGTCATCCAAGTTATTGCTTCAATTTGAACTCCTACTTTTTGTACTGCTATAGCGACTTCACCAGATCCAGCTATTACCCTTGCTATTAAAATAGAAAAAGTAGTAAATAATCCGCTTTGAACTCCAGAAGGAATTCCAAGTTTACATATAGTTTTTATAGCTCTAAAATCAGGTTTCTTTAATAGAGTAAATTTTAAATATTTTTCTTTACTCTTTAAAATAGATATTAAGAAACAAGTTACAACTATACTTTGTGACCCTATTGTTGCTAAGGCCGCTCCTAAGACTCCCATCTTTGGAATAGGTCCCATACCATAAATTAAAATTGGGTCAAATACTATATTAACTACTAAACCAACAGTGTTAATAATAAAGGGTGTCTTACTGTTACCTGCTCCATTAAATATTGCTGTTAGTACTGGTATTAAATTTGTTATAACCATCCCCATAGCTATTGTAGCTAGATAAGTTTCTGCCATAGATATAACTTTCACATTTTCTAACTGGAAAAATGCTAAAAACTTACTTCTAAATAATAGTATTATTACTCCCATGATTAAAGATAATACTATATTAATTTGTAGGGCACTAACAATATAATTCCTTGTAGCTTTTTCATCTTTACGTCCCAAGCTTTGGGATACTTTTACCTCTGCACCTACCTTAGCTATCATGGTAAGAGCTGCAGCTAAGTTACTAAAAAAACCTGCTGTTCCTACTGCTGCTACTGCTGTACTTCCTATTCTTCCAACCCAAAGCATGTCTGTTAGATTGTATGCCATTTGAATAAATGAAGTTGCCATAATAGGAAGAGCTAATTGAACTAGCTTTCCACTTATAGACCCTTCTGTTAAGTCTATTCTTTTCTCCATAATATCAATCCCCACCACTATAAAATTTTATGCTATTAATATTTCTACAACACCTCAATAAATATTTTACTTCGTACTACGAAGAATGTCTACATAATTTTAACATGAATTTTTCTTGAAATTATTTTATTATTTCAATTTTCCCTAATTATATTTGATATAACAAAAATACCATGGTTTATGTATAACTAATTAATTTATTATACATAAACCATGGTAAATAACATATTTAACTTACATATATTCAATTTACTTTTTTAAAATCATAATATCCTCTATGGTAGCCCTATCTACTACAATATTATCTCCTAAAATTTCTCTTACTTTATCGACTTGTGATGTTAACCCTTCGAAACCAAATCTATTTTTACTTATGCCTTCAAAGTGTTTCTCAACTTCCTTTGTAAGTATATTGCAGTCCCCTTTAATAATTTTGTAGGCTTCCATTATTTCATCCTTTGGTTTTGAGAATACAATACTTCCATCCTTTATAAAAGTAATATAATCTGCTATTCTTTCAAGGTCTGAAGTTATATGAGTAGATATTAATACCCCCATATTTTCATTTTCCATTAAACTTTGAAGTTCTTCTAACACTTCCGATCTAACCACTGGGTCTAATCCCACAGTAGGTTCATCCATTATTATAAACTCTGCTCCATGGCTAAGGGCTATACATAATGAAAATTTCATTCTCATACCCTTAGATAATTCTTTTAGTTTTTTATCCTTATTAAGCTCAAACTTATTTAAATAATAATTAAATTTATCCTTATCCCACTTACTATATAACATAGAAACCATGTTGCCATTTTCTTTTAAAGACATATGGTCGTAGTAGCAAACTTCATCATAAACAAAACCTATTCTATCTTTTATTTCCCTTTCAAATTTAACGTTATCTTTATCAAATATCTTTATATCTCCACTGTCCTTCTTTACTAAATTCATTATAAGTTTTATTAACGTAGTTTTACCTGCCCCATTTTCACCAATTAACCCCATAATAAATCCCTTAGGCAACTGTAAAGAAACATTATTTATCTTAAAGTTTTTATATTTTTTACATAAATTATCCACATGCAATATATTATCCATCATATTCCTCCTACTATAGGTTATATTCTTCAGCAAGTACTCTTAAACTTTCTATGATTTCTTCTACTGATATTCCAGCTTTAGAACCTTCCTCTATTGCCTTAATTAGATAGTCTTCCATATTTCTCATAATAGATTCTTTTAAAAGTTCCTTATCTTGAACATTTACAAAGGATCCCTTCCCTGGAACTGTGTATATAAACCCTTCTCGTTCTAGCTCATCATAAGCTCTCTTAGTTGTAATTACACTAATTCTCAGATCTTTAGCAAGTCCTCGTATAGATGGCAATGGCTCATTAGGCTCTAACTTATTTGTTAAAATATCGTCCTTTATTTGTTTTTCTATCTGAGAATATATGGGTTCTCCCGAAGAGTTGTTTATTATTATATTCATTGAAATTCCTCCAAGTTTAAATGTATTCTGAAAATTTTTATCTACCTATAAATCTCTCTTTCTATATCCAATTATAGACAATACTATAAAGAAAAAATATATTATAATTCCTATTAGAATAATACCTATAGCTAAATACACTCTAGGAATTGTACTTACTAATAAATACTTGCTAATTCCTTTGAAAATATTAGGGCGTATCTTATCAATAAGCTTCAAAATAATTATAGGCACATTTATAACTGCAATAATAATGATTGCAGAGTATTTTGCAGCAACACTATAATCATATCTATAGTATATAAAATTCGTAACCCCAATTATTAAACAGTAATATATAAAGGATAAAGATTGGATAATATAAATTATATATAAATTTTCTTGATTAAAGTTTCCAACTAACAATACTATTGACATAAGTATAGATGAACATAAAACATAAATTATGAAATAATAAATAAATTTACTTATCACTACATCAACTCTTCTTACCGGAAAGCTATTAATTATCACATCATAGTTTCTTCTCATTTCATCTGTGGCTGTAAATTTATTTGCTATTAACGGTACTATGAAGGTTCCCAATAAATAAATCAAAAGTGTAGCTTCAAAGCTGTACATAGAAGCAAAACATAATGCTATCCCTACAACTAAAAGAGAAATAGTATAGATATATCGACTAGTCATAAAGTCCTTTTTTAAAAGAGCTCCCATAAATTCTCCTCCTAAAAATCTTTCTTTTCATAAATAACCACTGATATAGTAGCAATTAAAGCTAAAATACCTAATACCAGTGCACTTAATATAATGTTACTTACTAAAGTATTACTTTGAAATATCACTAAAAGTCTTTCTATGCTAGATAACCACCCAGGTAATGCTTCTCCTTTAAGATACTCACCTATGGTTAAAGTTCCTGCCATTATAACAAAGAAGATAACAAAGTAAAATATCTTTGCAAACTTTATTCCTAATGAAAAATATACACAATAATAAAGAGCTACAAATATAAGAATATAACTAACAGTCCCTTTAATTACAGATGGAGGCAATTTTAAATACTCTGCTGGATATATCATATAAATTAGATTATTTAATAGCACTCCTATTACTGTTACTATGATTATCCACATAATAGAAAACAGAAACTTACCTAATACATAATCACTTCTTTTACAAGGACTACTAAGTATACTAATATGAATCTTATCTCTAGCTTCCATTTCAGTAAAGGCTATACTAATTACCCCACCCATTAGTAAAAAATAATTAAATAAGCCAGCTCCTTTATTCCCAACTCCAAACAATATAACTACTACTATCATAATTAATCCACTTTTGTTGCTGTATAGATTAAATACTCCCCTTAAATCTCTCATGGCCATTTTCCACATTTATTTTCTTACCCCCTTATTCATAGCTACCATAATTTCCTCTAAAGATGGCTTTTCACTAACAATTTTCTGCCTTATACTTTTTTCAATGTATTTATCTTTAATTATTCCTTCAAAACCATATGGTGTTTCTCTCAATCCATATATAACTTTTTCATCAAGTTTACTTAATAAAGTCTTATCCCCTTTAATTATTTTATATTCCTCCATTAATTCACTAGTAGCTTTAGAGAAAACTATCTTTCCCTTTTGGATGTAAGTTATATAATCTGATATCTTCTCTAAATCAGAAATTATATGACTTGAAATTAAAATACCTATATTTTCGTCTTGTATGACCTCTTGAAATACATCTAAAATATCACGCCTCATAACTGGATCTAGTCCTGAAGCCGGTTCATCTAGTATTAAAAATTCTGCATTATGACTTAATGCTAAAGCAATGGCAAATTTCATTTTCATTCCTTTAGATAATTCTTTTACCTTTTGCTTTTTATTTAAGTTAAATTTCCTTAAATAATTCTCAAAGACCTTAGTATTCCAACTTTTATAAAAACCAGAGATTATTTTTTCATTATCTTTAATAGAGATATTTTCATAATAAAAACATTCATCATAAACAAATCCTATACGCTCCTTTATCTCTCTTTCATTGTCAATATTATCTTTACCAAAGATTTGAATTTCACCTTCATCTCTTTTTAGTAAATTCATAATTAGTTTTATAGTAGTTGTTTTACCTGCTCCATTTTCACCTATAAAGCCCATAATATATCCTCTATCTAAACTAAATGAAATATTATCCAACTTAAAATCTTCATATTCTTTAGTCAAATTTTTTATTTCTATTATTTTATTGGACAAAGTAACACCTCCATTAATTCTTATAAATTTTAATTTAAAATTAAGTTTACTATAACTACTGTTTAACGCTGTTAATATTCAGTATGTACAGTACTTATAAAAAAATTAAGCTAAATTGCTTCTTTATACTAACAGTATATATTGTTTATATACACTATGTCAACACTAAATTTAATCCAAAATAAAAACACCTGAGCATTAGTGGCTTGCCAATGCTTAGATGTTTTTATCTACATATATGTTAAACTTCTTATATTCTAAAAATTTGTATTAAAAATAATATGGTGCAGGATCTATATTAGTTCCATTTTTAATAACTTCAAAATGTATATGAGGACCTGTTGACCATCCAGTAGAACCAACATTTGATAGCTGTTGTCCTCCTGCTACTGTTTGTCCAACACTTACTGATAAAGATGAGTTATGAGCGTATAATGTACTAATGTCTCCATGACTTACCACAACAACATTACCGTATCCTTCCATCCATCCTGCATAAGTTACAGTTCCAGCCTTAAGAGAATACACCGGAGCACCATATGGAGCACCTATATCTATTCCTTTATGGAATTCTTGCCCTCTACCTACTGGACTAGTTCTATTTCCAAATGGAGATGTAATAGCATATCTAGTTCCTGTTATTGAGTACATTCCATTAGTGGATACTTGACTTGAAGATGACCCACTATTTGAAGGCTTAGTGTTTGATTGAGAAATTGAACCTCCACGAGAAGGCCTGCTAGCAGCTTTTTCCATAGCTGTTATACTGGCTAAAATTTCTTCAGATTCTGCTTCATTTTGAGCTAAAAGCTTTTCAGCTGTTCCTAATTCATTTTCTGCCTTTGCCATAAGTTTTGTCTTCTCATCTTTTTTAGCATTTAATTCTTCTAAATTTGCATCCACTATAGCTTTTGCATTTTCTAAGGTTTTCTTTTCTTCAGAGGAATCCTTTATATTTTTATCTAATTCTTCTTGATTTGCCTTAAATTTATTTATTTCTTCATTGTCAAAAGAAATTAAGGTATTAATTATATCTATCTTTTCAAAAAAATCTGAAAAACCTTCGGCACTAAGTAGAATTTCTATGTAGCTTGTACCATTGTTTTTATATAAAACTCTTAGTCTTTTATCCATGACCTTTTTATTGGCTTCTAACTCTTTTTTAAGTTCACTAGATCTTTCTTCTAGCTCTTCTATTTTATTAGTTGACTGTGAAATTTGAGCTTGTAAATTATTTACCTCACTATACAACTTGTCCATATTGTTGTCTAACTCTGAAATTTCACTTAATATATTATCTCTGTTTTCTTCTAACTCAGATACTTTAGCCTTATTACTTTCAATTTGCGTTTCAATTTCTTTAGATTTACTTTTTGCATCTGATAAGTCATCTGCTAATACTGTTGATGACATTAAACTACAGCTTACAACTACCGCTGCTATGAATCTTAATTTTTTATTCATGGTTTTCCCCCCTAATGGCACCTTTTCTCCATACTTTTACCAATATCTATTTTTAATTCTAGCAATGTACACCCCCCTTGTCAACATAACTAGGGGTTTTGGTAGAAATTTCATATTTATATGAAACCTTCTAAACTCTTTATTAGACTCTGTATTTGCTTAAAATGATAAATTGAAAAATAAAAACTCTAAGCCACTAATTTAATAGCCTAGAGTCTTTTTACTGTATAAATATTTATTCTATTACAGAACTCTCTTCTACTTCTGATTCTATAGTTTCAGGTTCTATAATAGTTTTTTCTTCATCATCTTCTAAATCTTCATTTTTCTTATTTAAGGTTATTCCCTTTACTAGCTCTACAAGGTCTATACCAGTTAAGGAATTGATAACTTCTGGAACTTCAGCCATGATATTAGCTATGTTCTTTGACACCTTAGCTGCCCCACCTTGACCCCCATTGTCAATAATAACCATCTTCTCAGTTCTAGATAATGGCTCTGCTATATTCTTTGCTACCTCTGGAAGCTTATCTGTTAACATTTGAATAATAGCTGCTTCTCCATATTCCTTATAAGCTTCAGCCTTCTTCTTCATAGCCTCTGCCTCAGCCTTCATTGCATCTGCATTAGCCTCTCCTACTAATCTTATGGCATCTGCTTCTGCCATACCTTTAATTTTTATTGTTTCAGCCTCTGCTTCAGCTCTCTTAATCATCATAAATCTCTCAGCTTCTGCTGCTTGCTCAGCTCTATATTTATCAGCTTCTGCTACTTTTTTAACTGTAGATTCAAGTTCTTTCTCTTTTTTACGTACTTGTTGATCTGCTATATCAGTTTGTCTTTGTTCTTCAAATAATTCTGCATCCTTTAAGGTTTCTACAACTTTCTTATGAACTATATTCTTTTCAACTTCATAAGCAAAGTCTGCCTTAGCTTGTGCCTTTTTCTCTTCTTCTTTAAAGGATTGAACTTTTAATTCCTTCTCTTTATTAGCTCTAGCAATTTCAGCTTCTGCAAATATTTGTGCTTCCATTCCAAGTCTCTTTGCTTCTGCGGTTTTTTGCATCTCTTCTCTCTTTGCTTCTGCCTCAGCTATTGCTGCATTTTTCTTAACTTCTGCTATTTGTTTAGCACCAAGTGCTTGAAGATATCCCTTAGTGTCGTCTATGTCTCTAATTGTAAAGGTCTTAATTTCAAGACCCATCCTTTCAAGGTCTGACTTTGCAACATTTTCAACTTCATTTGCAAACATTTCTCTGTCTTTGTATATCTCTTCAATACTCATTTTTGAAACTATTTCTCTTAGTTTACCTTCCAGTACATCCTGTACAGTTCCCTTCATTACTTCAATAGTTTCTCTTTCTTTTCCAGTATTAAATTGCTCCATAGCTAATAATACACTTGCAGGATCTGACTTAACCTTTATTATAGCTACTCCATCAGTATCTATTGGTACTCCATTACTATCTAAGGATTCATGAGTCTTTACTTCAACCTTCATGTTTTCAAGTGATAATCTATTGGTTTGTTCGAAGAATGGAACAACAAATCCTCCCTTACCACTTATAACCCTTCTCTTAAGTCCTGTAACTACAATAGCTTTATCTTGGGCTGCCTTCTTCCAAGTAATACAAATAAGCCAAATAATCGCTAATGCAAGAATTATCCATCCTAAGTTGTCAGTAAAAATTTCTAACAGTTCTCCCATTTACACTTTCCCCCTAATTATTTTAGGCATCTGAAAATAAATAATAAGTCAAAGATGGAAAGTATATTCTGACTTATTTATTTTTTGAAGATGCCTTATATATCTTATGAAAATAATAACACATATATTACTTTCCATGAGAATATTAACTTAAAAGTACTTAATACATACTTAAAATTACACCATTTTCTTTAAAAATAAAGAACCCATGTAAATTAAATTTCAATTCCTACAATTCTCATTAAATATTTAGCATTTGTGGTATTGGATTTACCTACTTTTAGTTTGTAATCAAAATATATTTTATTTTCTTTATAATACTCAGAAAAATGATAATTTTTTATTCCACTATGCTCTGAAAGACTACATAATTCTAAATCATGAGTAGTTAAAGCCCCTATAACTCCAGCTTTACTTAAGTTTTTAATTACAGCTTCAGCTCCAGTAATCCTATCCTTAGAATTAGTTCCTCTAAAAATTTCATCAATAAGAAAAATCATATTTTTATTATTCTTTGCACCTTCAATAATTTCCTTTATTCTAATTAATTCTCCATAAAAAGTTGAAATTCCATTTTTTAAATCATCTGTTATCCTCATAGATGTATATATCTCTAATAAGCTACACTCCATTTTCTTACTAAATACTGGTGCACCTACATAGGCTAAAACTAAATTTATACCTATAGTTCTTAAAAATGTAGTTTTACCTGACATATTTGATCCTGTAATTATAAATATATTTTCCTTCATACTTAAATCATTATTAACTCGTACATCTCTATTTATTAAAGGATGACCAAGGTCTTGTGCCTCTATTTTAACACCCCTAGGATTTATTGTTGGTAATGTTACATTTTCATCTATATGAATTAACACAGCAAGACTCATAAGTTCTTCTATAACCCCAATATTGGAAAGCCAACTTTCTATTTTATCACCATTTTCAGCCTTCCAATCCTCAAGAGAAAATACACATTGATAATCCCAAAGAAATAGTATGTTTAAAGCTAAATATAACAATCCATTATTTCTCATATTTACTCTTTCTGATATATTAGAAAGTCTTTTTATAGGTTTAATTGATGAATCTTTATCTTTAAATAAATTTTCTTTTATATTCTTTAACTTTTTAGATTTAAAATCTTTTTTCTCTATTAACTTTAAAATGTTTAAATACTCTTCTAGGTTTCCTCTAAAATAATTAACTACTTCTAGAACTAAATTTAACTTTAAAGTAGATATTGTCCATATAATTGTTTGCACAATTAAAAGAAAATACATTAACCAATTAAAATTATTCATTTTAAATATAAGTATTATTAAAGTAATTGGTATTGTAACTAAGGGCATTAAATATATAGTCTTTTTAATTAATTTCGATTTTATAAGGACACCTTTATCTTCTACATATTTTATTAATTTTTCAGGACTTTTTAATCTATTCCTACTATTTCTACCTATATACTCCATTTCCTCACAAAAATCCAAGTCATCAAATAACTCTTTTATAGCCTCTTGTCTTAATAGTATTTCATTATAATCAAACCTAGGTTCTAATAAAGAATTAGCTAAAGATTTTCTTCCATGCCAAGTATTAGTTATATTTATTAATTGAAATAAAGATTCACTACCTACAATATCTAAATCAGATGCATATCTGTGCTCCTTATTTACAAACTCTTCTCCCAAATCCTGAAACTTTATCCACTGACCAGAAATTCTTTGAAGGTATCTATTATTTATTTCAATCATATCCTCAGCCAGTTTTAATTTACTTTTTACTTTTCTATGATATATTACTAAAAATATAAAACTTCCATAAAAAACTATAGAAAGAAATAGAACCCTATTTGTCACTTCTACCTTTATTCCTATATAGGTGAAATACAAGGCTAGTATCATTACTAATAATCTTAAATATCCGATTCTATCAAATTCTTTTTTATATTTAGCAATATCATCATTATACTTACTTATTTTGCTTAAAAATTTATCTTCAACCACATTATTACTCCTTTCCTTTTTACACTTTAAAATCATCACTGTACCTATATCAATTTCTTATATATTTAACATAAGTTTAAATATAATATTTAAACAGCAAACCCCCGAAACCCGCATGAACAGAACAAATAGTTAACTATTTATATAGTTATATAGTTTTATAGTTAAATTCTCCATATATAGATAAGCTATTTTATAATATCTTTTTCAGTTTAATTTTATGTTTAAATTATATTGTTGCTCTTCACTGTTACTACATGTTATATTACATGTATATTATATCCAATATTTCTACTTATATCAAACTTATATAAAAGTGTAAATCATATTTACTTATTCATGGTTTTATAATATAATAATAAAATAATGTATCATGGGGGAGTAGTTTGCGTATAATGCTTTTATACGTGACAAGTCAACATAATGATTAATTTTTTAATCTGGCTTGCCTTAAAGAACAAGACTCATGTATAGCTTAATTAAGATGTCTCTAATAAAAGAGATACTTTAAACTTTGCTATACATGGGTCTTTTATTATGTATGAGGAGGATAACTTAAAGTTTAATAAAATAAGATTAAGGAGTTTTTTAATGAGTACTATTGAAATTATAATGATAGGATTATGTCTTAGTATGGATGCTGCCGCAGTATCTATGACTAATGGTATGGTGTACAAGGATGCTACTAAAACAAAAATTATAGCTATGCCTTTATTCTTCGGCTTCTTTCAAGGGGCAATGCCTTTTCTAGGTTATTATGCAGGAGGAATGTTCTCAGAAATTTTAAGTAAATATTCTGGTATTTTAGTTTTAATCATATTAGGATTTATAGGGGCAAATATGTTAAAAGAAGGCATATTCCCAGATAAAGAAGAAGATGAAAATAAAGTTGTACCCCTTAACTACAAGCTTTTATTTTTTCAAGGAATAGCTACTAGTATAGATGCTTTTGCAGTAGGTATTGGCTTTAGCGCTATGAATATTGCTATTCTTCCAGCTATTTGTATCATCGGTATAACCACATTTATTTGTAGTTTTATTGCCATCTTCATAGGAAAGAAATGTGGAGATTTACTTGGTAAAAAAGCTGAAATATTAGGCGGAATTATTTTAATTATTATAGCTGTAAAGGCAGTTTTATAATATTGTTTACTATTTAAATATTGTTATAAAACCTTATAATAAATAGTATATTTGAGCATATTATATCTATGGAATATAAATTTAAAAGGAGATGATATGCTTGGAAATTACATTTCAAGGCAATCCAATTACTTTAAAAGGAATTCAACTAAGAGTAGGAGATAAGGCTCCTGACTTTACTTTAATTAATAATGAACTACAACCTGTTACTTTACAAGATACTAAAGGAAAAAGAATCTTTGTAGTTGTTCCATCTATAGATACAGGTGTATGTGATATGGAAGTTAGAAAATTCAATGAAGAAGCTTCTAAACTTAATAATGTTACTATATACACCATATCAATGGATTTACCTTTTGCTCAAGGTAGATGGTGTGGAGCTGCTGGAATTAAAAATGTAATTACTCTTTCCGATTATAAAACTAGAGAATTTGGTGATAGATATGGAGTATACATCAATGAACTAGGATTACTTACTAGAGCTGTCTTCGTATTAGATGAAGATAACACAATTACCTATGTAGAATATTGCAGTGAAGTCACTGATGAACCTAACTATGAAGCTGCACTTCAAGCTGTGAAGTAATACAATAATTTGTATATGTTTTAATGAAAGTCCAGGATGTATAATAATATCCTGGACTTAGAACTTATACTTAAATTTTAATTTTTTTCTCTTTGCTCCTAAGGTCACTTAAGGTGTAAGTCTAGTTCTGTCCCTAGGAATTAGTGATGCTTCTCTTACATTTTCTAATCCTAATAACTGAGCCGTTAACCTTTCTAATCCTATGGCAAGACCTCCATGGGTTGGCATACCTTGTTTAAATACACAGGTATAGCTGCTGTAATTCTCTGGGTTAAGACCTTTATATTCTATATTTTTTATTAACTCATTATAATTATGAATTCTTTGTCCTCCAGTAGTTATTTCAACTCCTCTAAATAATAAGTCAAAGCTGTAAGTCTCTAGTTTTCCACAAGGCATGGTGTACATTGGTCTCTTTTTCCTTGGGTAATGGGTTAAAAATATGAAATCTGAGTTTAACCTTTCCTTGGCATATCTATAAATAAGTTTTTCACCCTCTGGGTCAAGGTCTCCATCTAAGTTCTCTTTGCCGTACTCTTTTTCTAGTATGTCCAAGGCATCCTTCAACTTCATTCTAGGTATTTCTCCTCGGATTTCTGGAATTTTAACTTCTAGTATGTCTAAGTATTTATTCCCCTCTTCTTTAACCTTACTTAAAATATACTTTAATAGTCTTTCTTCCATGTCCATAATTTCTCTTTCATCTTCAATAAATCCCATTTCAAAGTCCATACTTATATATTCATTTAAGTGCCTATTGGTATTATGCTGTTCTGCTCTATATACATGAGCTATCTCAAAAACTCTTTCAAAACCTGCACCTACCATCATCTGCTTATAAAACTGAGGGCTTTGAGCTAGATAAGCTTCTCTTTCAAAATATTTAACCTTAAATACCTCTGTTCCTCCTTCTGCTCCCTCAGATACTAATTTGGGTGTGAAAATTTCTGTAAATCCTTCCTTAGTTAGAAATTCTCTAAATCCCTGAACTAGTATATTTTGAATACCAAATACTGAGTTTATCTTTTCATGTCTCAAACTTAATACTCTATTATTTAACATAGTGTCTAAATTAATGTTTAGGTCTTTATTATTAACTTCTATAGGAAGTTCCCCTATTGTAGAATTAATAACTTCAATACTTTCAATTTCAATCTCAAAGTTATTTAATTTATTTTTTCCATCTTTAACTACACCCTCAATAGAAACTACAGATTCTGTTTTTAAATCCATTTTTTCAGCAATAGAATTTTCAGCTACACATTGTACTAGACCTGTTCTATCTCTTAATACTATAAAGGTAATGGACTTTAACTTTCTTATGCGATAAACCCATCCTGATATTTTTACTTTTTCATTCATATGATCAATTAAATTATTTATTAATACTCTTTTCATTGTTATACCTCCTAAATTTAAGCATTTAAAAAGCCCCTTAAGCCAACGGCTCAAGGGGCAAAATATGCGGTACCACCCTTGCTGATATAGTAATTAAACACTAATAAATTCTTAGAGTTTTACACTCTAGAAATTATTATATATTAGGATAGATTAATTTTCTTAAGACATTTGAAGATGCCTTATACCGGTATTCTAAGAAAACTAACATTAATGAAATGAGCTCTATTTCATTAAAATAAAAAAACCTTCACTCCAATAGGAGCGAAAGCAATATTCACGGTACCATCCTAATTTGATTAAGTATTATTTACTTTATCATCTCAATCCCTTTAACGGAGGAATCCGATCTACCCTACTTTTCATTTCAGGTAAATATCTCCAGGATGTCTTTCAATACTACTTTTCTCATAGAGCTTCCACCATCCTCTACTCGCTTTACATACTTAGTAATATTTACTCTTCCTTTCAAAGAATTATAAATATATATTTTCTATATAATATGCCTTTTTAGAATTTTTGTCAATATATTTTGATAATTCTTCATTATTTTTAGTTAGAATTTTAAATAAGTAAATTTAACTAATAGTTATTTCAAATAATGCTAAATTATTCTAAAAAAAATATTATTATATACTTGGATATAAATTTATTTTTTTATGAATTTATAGAAACCTACAATAAAACAAAAAGGTGTGTGTGAAAATGGACGAAAAGAAAAATTTACTTTTAGATGCTCTATGTAACAGCGTCCTTGATATGGATGAAGATTTAGTAAGAGCTAAAGCTGACGAATACCTAAATCTAGGATATGATGCCTATGATGGAATAGCTTCTGGTTTAGCTGTAGGAATGGATAAGGCAGGAATTTTATATGAGGAAGAGGAGTATTATATTCCTGAGCTACTTATGTGTTCTGATGCTATGTATGCAGGTATGGATAAGTTTAGACCTCATCTAAAATTTGCTTCTAATGAGATAAAACATAAGGCTGTTGTGGGTGTAGTAGAGGGCGATACCCATGACATAGGTAAAAATTTATTCAAAATTATGCTTGAAACATGTGGTTTTGAAGTACATGACCTAGGAAGAGATGTTCCTCCTATGGAATTCATAAATAAAGTAAAAGAAACAAAAGCTACATTAGTTGGAATGTCTACTTTAATGACTACAACTATGGATAATATGAAGGTAGTTATTGATATGTTAAATGATGCTGGACTTAGAGATGATGTTGTAGTCATGATAGGTGGTGGACCCATCTCTCAAAGCTTTGCAGATAAAATAGGGGCAGATGGTTATGAAGTTGAGGCTTCAAAGGCTGCTCGTTTAGCCAAAGAACTTGTTTCAAGGAGGAATGCAGCTAATGTTTAAGGATAAAATGACTCCTATGGAAAGGGCTATAGCAATTTCTCAAGGAAACACTATCGATAGAATACAATGCAATCCAAATCTTTCCAATGGTATTGCAAGGGTAGCAGGATTAAAAATTTCTGAGTTTAATCATAGTAGTAAAGCTCTATCCAATGCAGTTATAGAAACCCACAAAAGATTTGGTGGAGATGGTGCTAAAATTTTTACAGATTTATTTATTATTTCAGAAGCCATGGGTGCAAAAATGAAATATCCAGAAGATAATACTGTAGACCTACTTGAACCAGCAATTAAATCTATAGATGAACTAAATAAACTTACCCCTGTAAATCCATTAAAGGATGGAAGGCTTCCTATTCATATAGAAGCTATGAAAATCGTAAAAGATGCTATAGGTTCTGAAGTTCCTTGTAGTGCAGCAATAGTAGGACCATTCACTAATGCATGTTTCTTAATTGGTGTTCAAGAAATGACCAAACTCATGATAAGAAATCCTGAAGCCGTTCATAAACTATGCAAAATTTCTCTTGATAGTTGTATTTCTTTTGTGAAAGAATCTCTAAAACAAGGCGTTGGAATTAGCATCTGTGAACCTATGGCATCTTCCACTGTTATTAGCCCTACTCATTTCAGAAAATACTGTACGCCATATATGGAACAATTAGTTAACTTCATAAAGGATAAAGGTTCAACTCCTTCTGTTCATATTTGCGGAAAAACAGATCCTATTTGGCAAGATATAGTAGACTTAGGCTTCAGTGCATTTAGCATAGATAATGTAGTAAGCCTATCAAAGTGTAAAGAAACTATAGGAAACCACATAAAAATCATGGGAAATGTAGATCCTTCTACTGTAATGTATAGCGGTACTCCTAATGAAGTTAAGGTAGCTACCTTAATATGTATAAAGGATGGTTATGATAGTCCTAAAGGCTATTCAGTAATGTCTGGATGTGGACTTCCTGTTGAAACTCCTATGGATAATATCCATGCTATGCTGGATGTTACTAGAGAACTTGGATGGCCTATAGATCCAGAAAAAATAGATTTTCTTATTAAAAAGTATGGTGTTATTTAAATATATCCTATTGGTTTATAAATGAGTTTTAAAATATTCAAAGTTAAATCAGCGCTGAAATTTCCTTACATTGTTGAAAGTAACCTTTCTTATAACTATTAGGTAAGTTTCAGCGCTTAAATTACTTGTAGTTTATTTACTATTTAAATGTAACTTTGACCAATCTTCAAAAAGTATATTAGCTGTAGGTTTAGCTTCTGGTACCCCATCTAGGTTTTTTTGTGCTACCATAAGGTTTTGTTCATAATCTATAGCATAAATTGCTGCATCTGATGCAATCTGACGTTGTATATCTCGATAAATTGCTTTTCTTCTATCTGCATCTACCTCTTCTGCCCCTATCTTCCATAAATTATTTACTTTAAAGTTAGTATATCCTGTTTGATTATAGTAAGAGCCTGTTTCAAACATCTTTCTATAATCTTCTGGAGCTAATCCTAAAGAATATCCACTAATGTATAAAGCACATTCATCATCTTTACTATATAACTTGTTATAAAAATCTACATTTTCATAAGGTACTATGTCAACCTCTATATCTATGTCTTTCAATTGTTTCTGTACAATTTCTGCATACTCCTTATGAGCAAAAGCTTCTGTATTATATGCTAACTTAAGGTTGTTTATAGAAACTCCGCTTTCTTCTATTAATGCTTTCGACTTTTCTATATCATGATTATATACTTCTACCTCATCTTCTATGTATAGTTCTGCCTCTTTAATTAAAATTGAATTCCCTTCTTCTACCTTCTCTGCACCTGATTCTCCATAGGCTGCAACTATCATTTCTTTTCTATCTAAAGCATAGGATAGTGCTTTTCTAAATACTATATTTTGCATTGAACTAAGATTTTGATTAAAAACTATATAGTTTAATCTTCCTTGGCTAAAGGTATAAGATTGCAATTCTTCTCCCTTATAGGCTTTATCATATAATTCTGCGCTTGCTTTAACTAAGGTTAGCTCTCCCTTATTGAAAGCCTCCTCTGTAGCTTCTTCTGATGAAAATACTTTTATTGTTATGAAATCAGCCTTAGGACTTCCTGAATAATAATCATCATATTTTTCTAAAACCATACTATCTTCTTTAGTCCATTCTTTAAATTTAAAGGGTCCAGATCCTATAGGTGTCTTATTTCTCTCTGAAGTGGCAACTATGCCTTCATTTTCATAAATATGCTTAGGAATAGGAACCACCTTGGAAAGATTATATAAAAACATTGAATTCTCAACTGGAAGAGTTATTTTAATAGTTAATTCATCTAATTTTTCTGCTTTTATAGGCTTTTCATCTATAATTAAATATTCTCTTAAGGGTGAATTCTGATTCTCATCTAAAATCAGGTTTATTGTATACTCCAAATCATCTGCATTTATAGGTTTGCCATCATGCCATTTTAGATTTTTCTTTAATTTAACAGTTATCTCCTTATTATCCTTAACGTCAACAGACTCTGCTAGATAAGTTCTAACATCTCCGTCTCCATAAGAAAAAAGTGGAGAATAAATTATATTAGACACTAGCTGAACCTCTCCTACATTGGTAAATGCAGGGTTTACTATTTCTGGTTTCTCTGTTACTGGAACAATTATATTTCCTCCAGCCGTAGTAGATATTTGCCCTTCATCATTTTTAGGGCCTTTTAAATTACCGCACCCAGTAAAATTCATTATACTTATAATTATTAATAACATAGAAATCATTCTTTTAAGTTTCATAATGTCCTCCTTGATATAAAACATAAATTATTTTACTTTAGCTTTTGCACTTTAGGCTAATTTTAAGCATAAAAATAAATTATTATTAAAATAAAGGACCATTATGAAATCTACCCACAAAAAAGACTATCTCAAAACAAATTACATCTTATATTAGTAAATTGTTTTGAGACAGTTCTATAAACTTAATGGAATATTGAGTTTAAAATAAGTTAAATAAAATTATACTATAAACTTGGTTTACAAATAAATTCATCTATTTTACAATCTAAAATATTAGAACCATGAGACGTACGCATAATAATGGCAGTATCTACTCCTAGGCCTGTTCCCCCTAAAGCTATAATGGGCTCCATATATCCTATAGCACCACTATCTAAAGCCATTACTGCTATTTCAACTGCTACTTTAGTACCTTGACCTAACATACGTAGGGAGTATGCAATTATTTCTACTGGATTTACTCCTCCAAACTTACGTGAAAGTCCACGCTCTGCTCCACTAAGCACATGGGTTGTAGTTACAACCTTAATTCCTCTACTTTTAAATAATTCTAGTTTTTCTGTAGAAATTTCTTGAACTCCGGGTTCTTTAAACCCATTAACATGTGTAACACATACTATGTTTATTCCATATATATCTAACTTAATAAGCTCCTCTATAGTATTCCCTGTACTAGTAGGTACTACTATAGTCTTAATACTCCTTTTACGAGCCGTTTTTAATGCACTCTCTAATGTATCTTTAGTATTCTGTTTTCCTGGTTTTTCAAAATACATGCTAACTTCCTCCCCAAATTACATATAATATATTTAAATTATAATATATATCCTCTTTGCTAATAATTCTACCCTAATTAAAATCCTTTAACTTAATGACTTTAAAATCAAAGTGTAAGCATTTTCTTTTATCTTTTCTATATCCGTAGTTTCAAGGTTTGATGTAGAACAAAAATAATTTGAATAGCCTAACATAGCACTTATAAATACATAATATTCATACTCTCTATTTTCTTGTGCTTTAACTATACCCTCATCTATTCCAACTTCCATTAACCTTCTTACAGCGTCAGACATTTCTTCCTTTCGCTTTATAAAAATTTGGTTACCTTCTTCTAAATATTGTCTTAGTTTATCTGTTTCAATACTTGATAAAGCCAGGATAAAGTTTGAGTTTTTGCTTCTAGAATTTTCTTCTATTAATTTAAATAAACCATAACATTTATTTTTAAATCCCTGAGCCTTATTAACTATGCTAAATACTTCATTAAATTGAATTTCTATATTATATATAATAGCCTTTGCTATTATTTCTTCCTTAGACTTAAAATAATTATACAGGGTTCCTTTTCCTATGCCAGCTGCTTCTGCAATATCAGCAGCTTTTACTGAATGAAGGTCTACGCCTTCATTCATAAGTTTTATTACAGCATTAAATATATCTATTTCTCTTTTACCATAGTTATTATCAAACATTTTTACCCTCCTCAACCTCTACTACTGCTACTAAAGCCTTCCTATGCAATATGTCGTATATAATAGGAACAATAAATAATGTTAATAGTGTAGCATAGGTTAATCCTCCTATGGTCACAATAGCCATTGGTTGAATCATATCTGCTCCCATTCCTATTCCCATAGCAAGGGTTAAGAGTCCTAAAATAGTAGTTAATGCTGTCATAAGTATAGGTCTAATACGAGCCTTTCCAGTTTCAATTAAAGCACTTCTTTTATCAACGCCCTGTAACCTTAATTGATTTACATAATCAACAAAAACTATACCATTGTTAACTACAATTCCTGCTAATACAAGAAAACCTAACATGGAAATCATACTTATCTCGAAACCAGTTATTACTAATGCTAAGAGTCCTCCTGTAAACGCTAGAGGTATAGTAATCATTACTATTAATGGTGATAATAATGACTGAAATTGAGCTACCATTATTAAATATATTAAAACAATAGCTAGTGAAATCATTTTTATTAAATCTCCTAAGGTTTCATTGATTGTTTCACTTTCTCCAGTAATATCTATGGTGTATCCCTCAGGTAATTTATAAGAACTTATTTTGCTTTCTACATCTCTACTGACAAGTCCAATATTGTGATCATTGTCTATACCAGCAGTAACTGACATACTTCGTACTTGATTCTTATGATTAATAGAAGCTAATGCCTGGTCTTCTGAAATTGTAGATATATCCTTAAGGTATACTTCCTTTTCTTCACCATTAACTGTAGCTTTTATAGTATAATCCTTCAATGTTTCCCTTGTTAATTCTTCCTTCGACTCAGTTACAACTATTACAGGATATTCATTAGAGTTAATGGTAATATTAGTTGATTTAGTTTCATTCTTAATAGCTGTAGCCACTTGTTGATATACTTGTGCTACAGTAAGTCCATATTTAAGTGCCTTATTTTTATCAACTGTAATTCTAGTCTCTTCTGATGCATCTTTTAGGCCATTTGATATATCAATTGTTCCTTCAGTGTTTTCTAAAATTCCTGTTAAATCAGTAGCTATCTCCTTAAGTTTATCTAAGTCATTACCTTTAACAAGAACTTCTATACCTGAGCCACCCATAGCTGACATATCCATATTAGATGAATTTACAGTTATATCGCAATTTAAGTCCTTTGTCTTTTCATCTATGCTAGTAGCCACTTGTTGACTAGTGTTACTTCTTTCGTCTTTTAAAATTATATACATAGATACTGCTTTATCGCTACCATTACCACCCAAAAGGCCCATAGAACCATTGCCACCTTGCATTGCACCTACTGTTTTAACATCTGGTATTGTAAGGATTATATCCATTACCTTATTACTCATTTCTCTAGCATCTATGGTAGTACTTTCCTTCGGCATTTCTATTGATACCATTATCTCATTACTATCAACCTCTGGCATAAATGCTGTCCCCATAGAAAAAGCACTATAAGCACTAGAAATTAATAATACTACCACTAAACCTATAATTATAATCTTATGATTAAGGGCTTTATCTAGTAACTTTACATAAATATCTATAATTTTATCAAAAAGTTTATGGGGCTTTTCTTTAGTATTGGTTAGCATAGTAGATGACATAGTAGGTACCAAGGTTAGGGCTATAATTAAACTAGCAATTAATGAATACGCAATTGTTAGTCCCATGTCAGTAAACAGTTGTCGAGATATTCCTTGAGTAAATACAATAGGTAAGAATACACAAATTGTTGTTAAAGTAGATGCAAATATTGCTCCTGAAACTTGAGCTGCACCATAAACGGCAGCCTTAGCAGAAGACATACCTTCACTTCTTAATCTATATATATTTTCAATTACTACAATACTATTATCTACTAACATACCAACTCCCAACGCTAGTCCTGCTAAAGATATTACATTCATAGTAACTCCACTAAAATACATTAGACCTATTGCAAATAATAAACTTACGGGTATACTCATTGCTATTATAAATGTTGGTTTTATATCTCTTAAAAAAACAAGTAATATTACTATTGCAAGAATTCCTCCTAAAATTAAGTTATTTAATACAGAATTTATTACAATATCAATATACATTCCTTGATCACTAAGCTGATTTATATGCATATCTGGATTTTCTTTTAATAATTTTTCAATAGTTTTATTTATATCATGGGATACTTCAGCAGTAGAAGCTGTACTTTGTTTTTGGAAAGAAAGTAAAATACCATCATTACCATTAATTTTTGCATACATGTCATGGGAATTATTTATAAATCCTATATCTGCCACATCTTTAAGCTTTACTGTACCAATACCATCTATATCCAAGGTTATCAATTCTAAATTTTCTATTTCATCTATATTTGAAAATTGGTCTCCTACCTTAACTAAATACTCATGTTTATTTTCTGTAATATATCCAGCTGGCATGGAAAAGTTTTCTGCTGCTAATATACTACTTAATGAACTTTGGGAAATCACTCCATCTAATCCTGCTTTTTTATAAGCATTTTCTTCTGCAATTTTAAATTCTTCTTTTCCTTTCTTAATAGCCTTTTCACTTTCTTCTAGTTGAAGTTGTGCCTTGGCTAACTCAGAGTTAAGGGTGGCCTTTCCAGCTTCTAATTGTTTTTCTCCCCCTATAATTTCTGATAACTTCTTCTCTAATTCCTTCTTTTGCTTTAAAATCTCTTCAATACTTTTATTAGTAGCTTCCAAAGTTATAGATAATTGTGTTAATTTTAATTTTTCTTCTGCTGAAGTTTCTTCTCCTGCCTTTATTTGCTCTTCTATAACTTTCTCTAGATTTTCCTTTTCCTTTTTAATCTCATCACGCTTTTTTTCTAATCCTTCTTGACCTTGGATTAATAGTTTTAGCCCTTGTTCAACTTGATATTTTCCGGAAGAAAGGCTCATACTACCTTCCAATAACTTTTCCTTCTGCTTATCACTTTCTTCATTAAACTTAACTTTACCATCTTGTAAAGCTTTTTCAGCTTTATCTAATTCTGCTTTAGTTTGAGATAGCTTTCCATCAATAGATTTAAGAATTCTATTATTAAGTTTATCTATTTTTTCTTGCTTCAGAGAGATTTGTAAACTTTCCTCAATTATCCCTGTACCAGAAACAGATGCTACTCCATCCAATCGTTCAAATTCAGGTATAATCTCCTCTGTTACTTTCTTTGATGTTTCAGTAATATCTTTTCCATCAAAGTCTACACTAGCAACTACAATTGGTAGCATATCTGGATTTATCTTTATTAGCATAGGTGTCCCCACTTCATCATCAAGTTGGGATTTAACCATATCAATATTTCCATTCATCTCAATCATAGCGCTTTCCATATTAGTCCCTTGAGTGAACTGAATAATAACCATGCTTGAGTTTTCACTAGAAATACTATTAATTTCTTCTACTCCACTAGTAGTAGATAAAACTTGTTCTAGTGGCTTTGTCACAGTAAGCTCAACTTTCTCTGGACTTGCACCAGGATAGGCAGTTATTACTGCTACATAAGGTAAATCTATACTAGGTAATAAATCAGTAGTCATTGATGTAAAAGATATAATTCCAAGAATAATAACCAGTACAACCCCTACTATAACTGTCATAGGTTTCTTCACGCTGAATTTTGATAACACTTTAGTACCCCCATTATTATTAAATTCAAATGACTGACCGTCCAGTCACCAGATATTATACCATATATTACATATAGCTACAATAAGTTCATGGCATTAAAAAACTGCTTAAAAATAGACTAAATACTTACTAAAGTACTTAATCTATTTTCAAACAGTATACTCTCCTTATATATTTTTTTAGAATGTATTATTCATAAATATTAAACTCAACAGTCACCTTAAACAAATCCCCATCTATACCTATTTCTAAAGCTCCGTCATGAAGTTCTATTATGCTTTTTGCAATGGCTAAACCTAAGCCTGAACCTTCTGTATTCCTTGATTCTTCTCCTCTTTTAAATCTTTCTGTAATCTCACTAGCGTCAAAGTTTAATTCATAGGCTGATATATTTTTCATTGTTATATATACCTTACCATTTTCAGATTTTACATCCACATAAACTCTAGTGCTTTTTAGGGAATATTTTATAGCATTAGAAATTAGGTTTTCAAATACTCTCCAAATTTTTCTCCCATCAGCATTAATATATATTTTTTCTGATGGTATATTGGTTTTAAAATCTAAATTTGCTTCTTTAATTCTATTCTCTGCTTCTCCTAACGTCTGCTTTATTAAAGCATTTAACTCTATTTTTTCAAAATTTAACTGCATAGCTCCACTGGCAGCCTTTGAAGCCTCAAATAAGTCTTCTATTAATATCTTTAATCTTTGAGATTTTCTATCTAAAACTTCTACATAGGCTCTTGCTTCTTCTGGTTCAATGCCCATTCTTTTAAGTAAATCTACATAATTAATAATTGATGTTAATGGAGTTTTAAGATCATGAGATACATTTGAAATAAGCTCTGTTTTCATTTTCTCACTTTTATTTTCATTTTCTATAGATTTTCTAAGTCCTTGCTTCATATTGTTTATACTATGGGCAAGATCTCTTAATGCTCCCTTACCCTCTTCTGATATATCATCATTAATTTTTCCTTCTGAAATAAGCTTAGCACCATTAGTTATTTTATTTAAATAAGCAAACTCTTTCACTAATTTATATATAACAATTGCTGTAGCAACTATATCAAAGCCAAGGGCAATAACTGCTCCTACTGCTCCTACTATAACCATTAATATTAAAGATACACTAGTACAAATAGCTACATATACACCTATAACCAATACTAATTTTCTTCCTAAAGTACCTTTTTCCATAGCTATACATAAATGATTATAAAGTTTTACTCCATAACTATCCTTAAGAAGTGTATTCTCCTTATAATTTTGAAGTAAAGCTTTGATAATTAAGTAATAAGCTATCAAAATTAGTGTTACCACCATTATATTATTAATATTGATGGTGTATCTATATTCATTACTCCAATTATGTGTAAAAAACATATGATAAGATATCCATCCCATTAATATACCTAATAACTTAAATTCTAAAGGCATATTTTTCAATTTTTCTACTATTCTATTTGAATAGCATGGCTTATATCTAAACTTCTTAAGGACAAAAATCATAATTACTACCCCAAATAAGGAGGCTACCAAAATGCCTATTTCTGTATCTACAATAGAATTAGCTTGCAGAAATTTTTCATAGGTATTATATATGCTATCTCCAGCTACTAGTTTACTTGGGACTGCTACATATATATCCAAATCTCCCTTTACTCTAAAGCTCTCTTCATTAGTATAACTATTACCATTCTCATTATAACTATGTTTAACTACTACAGTAGCTCCATAACCTTCCCTGTAGTTACCATATTCATTTACTTCCTTGTCTTTAATAAGTTCTCCATTAATAAATATATTTTTATTTTCTACTCCGCTAGAAATATGATATTCCGAAAAATAGCCACTATTTTTCTTTAACTCTGCAATGGCATCCTTACCTGGTTTATAGTTGGTAAGCCATATGTCATTAGCTTTATCATAGGCAATGTACCTTAAATTTGCATAACTGTCCAAAGTCTTAATATACCTATTATAATTCACCAACTTCTCTTCAACTATTAACTTTTTTAGTTCTTCATCACTATAATTGTACTTTTCCTCTATGCTTTTATAGATAGCTTCTTCCTCTTTGTTAACCTTCTCTTCATCCCAATTGTTAGTGTATTTTTCATGTAACTTACTTCGCTCATTATCATACTCTTCTTGAATCTTCTTTCTTATAATTTCTTTTTTCCATTGAATTTCTTCCTGGGTTAAATTTTTTATTTCCTTAATATAATCTTCTGTTTTATAAAGTTCCATTACTTCAAGAATCTTTTCTGTAAAAGAGTTGATTTCACTTCCTAAAAATTTACTTCCATACAGACTTCTTTCATCAAAAATACCACTATTAACTCTAATATCTTTAAAAGAAATTAGGGATATGGAGACCATTACTACAGTTATTATAATAGCTATAGTCTTTGCTATTTTTATTCTTCTACAGTCTTTTACCATTTCTTCATACTCTCTATCCTTTTCATCAACACTTGTCGATTTTGTATCCAATTCCCCACACCACCTTTAAATATTTTGGTTCCTTTGGATTAATTTCAATTTTTTCTCTAATCCTTCTTATATGCACAGCTACAGTATTATCTACATTGTAGCTAGTTTCATTCCAAACTCTTTCGTATATTTCTTCCATGGAAAATACTCTTCCTTTATTCTTAAGCAATAATTCCAAAATTTTAAATTCTATAGGTGTTAGTTTTATACTTTCACCATCAACAAATACTTCCTTATTTTTAGTGTTTAGTTCTAATCCACCACTTTTTAAAACTTCCTTTTCTTCTTCTTTGTTAAAATTACCCAAGGTCACATATCTTCTAAGTTGTGATTTAACCCTTGCAATTAACTCCAAAGGATTAAAAGGTTTTGTTATATAATCATCTGCTCCCATATTTAAGCCTAAGATTTTATCCGTGTCCTCTGACTTTGCAGAGATAAGAATTATTGGAATATTTTTTTCTTCTCTAATTTTAAGAGTTGCTCTAATTCCATCCATCCTTGGCATCATTATATCCATCAAGATAAGATGTATTTCCTTATCTACTAAAGTTTCTAAAGCTTCAATTCCATCACAAGCTCTATATATTTTTAATCCTTCGTTTGAGAGATATATTTCAATGGCATCTACTATTTCTTTATCATCATCAACTACTAATATATTGTAATTCATTGTACTCCCCTCCACTTCATATTAATTATACCATGACTTCTCTCAAGCTATACTTCTATATTACCCTTGAAATATTAAATAATTGTTTATATAAACCTTAAGAAATTCTTACAATATGTTCACATAATAAGAATGGTAGCTATGAAACATAATTCATTAACTTTTATAAAATATAGAGCCTATACTTTAATATTCTTAAAGTATAAGCTCCATGTTTATGTTAATATATTTCATTCATTAATTTATTATTTAAAATAACTATCGATTGGTCTCCCAATTCCTTAAATCTTTTTTCAACTAACTTCTTATCATAGCCAACTACACCATTACCTTCATAGGGATCATTAAAATAATATTTATCTTTATCATAACCTACAAATACCATACAATGCTCATTACTTATCCACTGAAACTTCTCCCCTGATTCTCGCAAATACCATTCTGCACCTGATTCAGTAGGAAGTAAATTAAGGCTTGTCCAAACTAACACAGGTATTTCTTTATCTATATAATTTTCTATAAGTTCATTAAACCCACTTCCTGTGGTATTTTTTACGCAGTGCTCTTTTCCTAAGATTTTATTTAATGAATTAACAATTACAGGGGCATAACATCCATAACTATATACACTTCTTGGGTCTCCAACAAAAGCTTCATTAGGATTAGGACCATATAAATCTCCATTAACTTCTTCTAAAAATGAGCTCTCTAAATAATCATCTATAAACTCATCAACAGATATATTATATCCATAATATTTTAGTATCATAGATGTACTTACAACCTCACACCCTGTTGGATATTCTCCAGCTTGACTTATATAGGGTACAGAGATAAGCTTGTAACTTTTATTAGATTGTTCATTAATTTTGTGAGTTTTTAATTCATTATTTAGTTTCTTATAACTCCATAGTGATATCTGCTCTGGTGTATAGGAATTTAAAATAGCTGACATATATACTGTCAAAATGCATAATGTAAAAAATAATACTGTTCTTAGACTTATTGATTTCCCTTTTATTGAATAGTTTTTATCCTTATCTCTTACTCTTTTTGTAATCTTCAATGGATTTTACCTTCTTTCCAAAGGATTTATTTGTTAAATATAGTATACTATGTAAAACAGAACAAATAATTAAACAAATTGTAAATTATATACAATTAAAAGCTTATCCTATAGAATTTAAATCCATAGAATAAGCTTTATCTTATTATCATATTGTTCCTAATTTAAATATCTTGATATACTTGTACAATCTTCTCCCAAGTTAATGGCCCAACTATACCATCAGAATTCAATTCAAAGCACCTTTGAAAATCTATAACTGCTTGATTTGTTGCCTTTCCAAAAATCCCATCCACATTTATATTTTTTATAGAGGGATACTTATCTGCTATAGCGCTTAAGTAGGTTTGTAATTTACTTATGACATTTCCTCTAGAACCTTGTTTTAATATATATCCTGGATACTCATATCCATCTCCTTCTGGCTTATTACTTCCATTAATTATATCTTTATATACAGAGTATATTTTATTCCAAGTTTGCTTTCCAACTATTCCATCTACATCTAATCCAAATTTCTTTTGAAATTGTATTACTGAATCTAAGGTACTTACACCAAAAATACTATCTCCATTAATTGGAGGCACTTCTTTATAATATTGAGATACAAAATTTAAGAAATATTGCATTTGAGATACAGCATCACCTGTGGAGCCTTGCTTTAATAAATATCCAGGATACTCACCTGCACTTTCTAATTTTTCTCCTTCTGACTCTAATTCTGCTAATCTTTTAACTCCTACATAAATTCCTGATATTTTATACCAAGTTGATTTTCCAACGATTCCATCTGCATATAAATTAAATATTCTTTGGAATGCCTTTACAGATGATTCTGTCTCTGATCCAAACACTCCATCTACAGGTTCTATTTTAGGTATTGCTGGATAATTATTAGAAATTCTATTTATTTGTCTTTGAATTGTTTCTACATCACTTCCTGTAGTATTAAGCTTTAACGGAGTTCCACCAAAGGATTCCTCTATACCTCTTATATCATTAGTTTTTGTTAGTTCAATATTATCACCATAGTAATTTTTTAGTATCTCCATAGTTTCATATCCATCTGTAGCAAGTTTTACAGTATCCCATTGTGATAACCCTTTACAAGTTACAGTTGTGCCATTACAATATTGTGCCAATAGTGGTTCCATATAACCTTCTCTAGTAATATATTCATTAAATATATCATCTACAATTCTACTAATATTCTCAAAAATATTTCTTCCCTTAATAAAGTATTGATCATAGGCTGTAGAGTTAGTTATGTGAAAGTTATACCCCTTATTTCTATACCACTCTGTATATACTCTATTTAATGCAAAGGAAATTTGACAATATATATTGGCTCTTATAGCATGCTCTGGCCAAGTAGGATATATTTCACTAGATGCCACATTCTTTATATACTCTGGAAATCTTACAGTAACATTTTCTGCATAGGATGATGGTGCACCCAAATGTACTGTTATGAATTCCGGAATATATGGTCTTATCAACACCTTGCTTTGAAAAATTGGCTCTTTCTCATCTACCTGAACCCTAGGCATCTCCTCTATCAACTGATGTGGTGGAATATAATTATGCTCTAGTTCCTCTAAGAATTCTCTTTCCTTAGTAGTAGGTATCATTTCTACTTGTTGTATTGATACTTCATTAGAAAAAACTTGAACCCCTTCTACTACTGCATCCTTATATCCAGGAGCCCTAACATATAAATCATATACTGAATATGGTATTTGATCAGAATCTTTATTTTTTGATAGTTCAATATCTGGTGTATCTACTTCTAATATTTTCGTTATTCCGCTAGAATCTGTAGTTAATATATTCCCTTTATCAAAATCTACTGAAGTACTTTTTAAAATAAATATATTTCCGCCTGAAACAGGTACCACCTCTCTTGCAGTAAAGAGTTCTACTTTTATAAAACCTCTTCCCATAATTTTCTCCTAAAAAATATTATCCATAGTTATTATATGGAGAAAAGCTATTTATGTTAGTAAAATTCCAAAATATAATTATCTTAATTTATCTATCTGTAATCACTTTATGAATTTTCACATCATGTTCATCATAAGGAATATAGTCACAAGTAATATTTTCTCTACATATAACAGCTGTAGTAAAGGTAGCATGTTCTAAGTAACGATCATAAAATCCTCCTCCATAACCTAAACGATACCCTTCTTTATTACAAGAAACACAAGGTATTATAGCAAAATCTATTTCTTCTGACCTAATTAATGGACATTCATCCTTAGGTTCTAATATCCCATACTTTCCATCCTTTAAAGATTTATAGCCCTTAATTTCATGTACCTCCATAATCCCCTTACCTATACATTTTGGAACTCCAACTCTTTTACCACTTTCTAATGCATTCTCAATGATATTTCTTGTATTAATTTCATCTTCTGTACTTACAAAACAAAATATAACCTTTGCTTCTTTATACTCCTTAAGATTTATTACTTTTTCATAAATTTTCTTATCCGCTTCTAAAGTATAATCCTTTGATAATTCAGCAATACGTTTCATAATTTCATTACGAAGTTGCATTTTTTCTTCTTTTATATTCATTAGTAATCTACTCCTTTCTTCCGATTAATATCTTTATATATTTTATAATACATTAAATAAAGGAATACTCAAAACAATAATATTGTTTAGTAGTATTCCTTTAAATTTATTATAATGTTATTCCAAATATTTTTAATATATATGGTAATACTCCTATGGCATTTAACCATATAATGAATATTAAAACTGGTGCAATATATTTTATCATTATTACAAAGAATTGTTTACTTCTAAATCTATATTTACCATTGCAACTAATCTCATCTGAGATATTATCAACACCCCATACATAGCCTATGAATATACACATTAGAAGTCCTCCTAGTGGCATAAGTAGATTTTCAGCTAAGAAACTCATAAAGTCAAAGAAATTGTATCCAAATATTAATACATCTTTCATAACTGGTCCATTGGCCAAGGAACAAGGTATTCCTATAAAAAATAAAATTGTTGATATTATTATAGTAGCCTTCTTTCTTTCTATTTTAAAAGTATCAATTACAAATGCTACTACAACTTCAAGCAACGATATGGCTGATGTTAATGCTGCAAACAAAATTAATATGAAAAATAAAATACCAAAAAATTGTCCAAAAGGCATTGAATCAAATACTGAAGGTAACGTTATAAACATGAGGCTTGGTCCAGCTCCCGGCTCAAATCCAAAGGCAAACACTGCTGGTAACACCGCAAATCCAGCAAGAAGAGCTACTGCTGTATCTATAGCTGGTATAATTACTGCATTCTTTTCTAAGTTTTCTGTGTTTCCCAAATAACTACCATAAGTAATTATTGCCCCCATTCCTAAGCTTAATGAAAAGAATGCCTGTCCTAAAGCTGCCATAACTGTTCCAATTGTAACCTTCGAAAAATCTGGTTTTATAAAAAACTTTATTCCTTCCATTGCTCCATCTAAAGTTACTGATCTAATAGCAATTATAACTAATAATATAAATAGTGCTGGCATCATAAATTTACTTGCTTTTTCGATACCTCCAGCTATTCCTTTCAATACTATTACACAACAAAGAACCATAAATACTAAATGCCATACTATAGGTTGAGTAGTACTTGCTATGAATCCATTAAAATAATTTCCTGCTTCTGCTCCTGATATTCCTCCAATTAAATACTTACCTATATAATTTAGTACCCAGCCACCTATAACACTATAAAATGCTAGTATGCAAAATCCCACAACTACTCCAATAAAACCTACAAAGGCCCACTTTTCACTTAACTTTTTGTATGCTCCTACTGAACTTAAATGAGTATTACGTCCTATTGCCATCTCACCTAGCATAATTACAAATCCAATGATTACAATCATAACTAAGTAAATAACAACAAAAGCTCCTCCTCCATTGGCACCTGCTAAATACGGAAACTTCCATATATTCCCCAAACCTACCGCTGAACCTGCTGCTGCTAATATAAAACCTATATTAGATGCCCATTGTCCTCTGTTACTCGTATTTTTATCCATAACTTTCCCCCTATCAAATTTGATAATTGTTTAAAATATATTTAATTATAGAATATATTTTATAATTATTATAATACAAATTTTCAGATAATTGAATAGAAATTTTATCTATATTCATTGTTTTGCTTATAGCTATCATATTCTCTATAGCCGCATAAATGTAAATCCTTATATTTAAGGGCTTTCCAGACATTAATTATATTTTGAAATCACCATAAAATATATTGTTAAATCGTTTTTGACACTTTATTAACAATATATTGCAATACCATTAAAACTCTATAATGTCCCTTTAAAAATTTTCAGTATATAGCAATATCCTATATTTTAAATAACAATGAATATAAGAACTTCTATTTATACTTTATTAACATATAGAAGTATTTAATTTAAAATTATATATAAAATAATTATAAATTTCAACAAAATTTTGTCGTTTTCTTTCAATTTTTTAATTTAAAGCTTTTCATCTTTTTTAGCAAATAAAAAACAGATGAGACTATCACCTGTTTTTCTATTTAACTAAATATTACTTTATTTTTTAAACACTTTAGGATATAAATATTCAGCTATTATATTATAAGCTTCCACATATCTATCATTAGGTTTATATGTGTATAAATCCTTTGGTAATACGATGTATTTTCCTTCTTTAACAGCTCTTAAAGAAGACCACACTTCATTTTTTTCTAAGTCTTCAATTCTCTTTTCCTTTATCTTTTCCGTATCAGATCCCATTTCTGTAACAAATATAAAATCAGGGTCTTCCTTTAACAATACTTCCATGCTAAAATCTACAGAACTTTTACCTTGTACAATACCATCACCAATAATATCAGCACCTAAATCTTTCAAAATTTCACCTGTGGCACTATCAGAACCTTTAATTTTTATTCCTCTTACCGTACTCATCATTAACATTACTCTAGATTTTTCACCTTGAGGAACCTTGGAAATCATCTCTTCAATTTCACCTTTTATATCTGTGGCATATTTTTTATAGCTATCTTCTCTTTCTAAAAGTGCTGTATAAATTCTAACCACCTTAATATAATCATCTATATTATCAATTCCCATACATAAAACTGGTATATTACTTTGTTCTAAAACCGTTGCTAATTCTACATGAGCAGAAAACCCATTAGAAAGGATTACCAAATCAGGCTGTAAAGAAATAATAGCCTCAGCACTAGGTGCACCTGCCGTTCCTACAACTGTTGCATCTTTACTTTCTGGAACAGATTTCTCATCTGATTCTTCTACACGACCAACAACCTTTCCGCCCAATTTATACCAAAGATCTAAATAAGAATTATAAGCACAAACAACTTTTGTAGGATTTTTTTTGATTGTTACTTCTTTATCTCTACTGTCAATAAAAGTTATACTATCCCCATTATCCTTTATACCATAACTTTCAAATGAATCAGCTGCAACTTGTTCCCCTTTCTTATTAGTATCTGTTGCTCCATTATTTTCTTTATTAGTAGCTTTACCTCCACATCCTACTAATAAAGCCATAGTCATAGTTATAGCAATAACTAGTGACATAATTTTAAACTTTTTCATCATTTATTCCTCCATTTTATTTATTTTTCTTATATACTTAAATCACACAATTTTTGTGGAATTATATATGAACAATCATTTATTCCATCATGATAAATATTAGCATCAATGGCAAATACCTCTTTTACTAATTCTGAAGTTATTACATCATTAGGCTTTCCAAAGTTACAAACCTTTCCTTTTTTTAAAACATAAATTTTATCTGAATATCTAATTGCTTGGTTCAAATCATGCAGTACCATAACAACAGTAAGATTTAAAGATTCATTTAATTCTTTAACCGTTTCAAGAACTTCTAATTGATATGATATATCTAAAAAAGTTGTAGGTTCATCCAACACTAAAATACTAGGTTTTTGCGCCAAAGCCATTGAAATCCACGCTCTTTGTCTCTCTCCACCCGAAAGTGTAGATACATATCTATCTTTTAAATTGTATATCTTTGTCTTTTCCATTGCCCACTTTATTATTTTCTCATCATCCTTATTTATTCTTGTCCCAAATTTCAAATGGGGCTGCCTTCCATAAGACACCAAATTCTCAACGGTTACATCCATATTAATATTTCTAACTTGAGGTAATATTGCCATCTCCTGTGCAATTTTCTTGGTATTAAACTTATAAATATTCTTACTATATAACTCTACTTCACCACTAGTTACCTTTATAAATCTAGACAGAGCTTTTATAAGGGTAGACTTCCCTGAGCCATTAGGACCAATAATTGTTACTATTTCACCTTTTTTAACTTCAAAATCTAAATTATCAATAATTTTCTTTTTACTATAACTCACATTAATTTTTTTTGCTTCTAAGGCAATCATTATTTAGCCCCCCTTGATCTAAGTAAATATAAGAAGAAAGGTGCACCCAATACAGACATTATTATTCCTACTGGTATTTCAATAGGAGAAAATAATGTTCTTGCAAGCAAATCACATATAAGCACAACAATAGCTCCTAATAAAACTGCTGCTGGAAACAAAAATCGGTAATCAGCTCCAATAATCAATCTAGTAATATGTGGTACAATTAAGCCCACAAAACCTAATAAGCCTACTACACTTACTGCACTACCTGCAAGTAATGAAGATAAAATTATAAATATAAATCTTAGTCTTTCTACATTAACACCTAACCCAGTAGCAACTTCATCTCCTAAAACAAGAATGTTAAGCTTGTCAGGTAACATTAAAGCAATTATTACTCCCACTATTACATAAGGTAATACACTATGTACATCTGCCCAAGTAACTCCATTAAGTCCTCCAACCATAAAATTTATAACTCCCGAAACTCTATCAGGGAAAAAGGTTAGTAAAGCATTATTTCCTGCACCTAATAAAGAATTCACTGCAACCCCTGCTAAAATTAGCCTATTGGGCAACAATCCATCTTTCCAAGCTAATCCATAAATAAGCATGGTTACTATAAAAGCCCCTACAAATGCTCCTAAGGGAACCAGATGATAATATTGAGGAAATAAAATTAGAATTAAAAGCGCTGTAAATCCAGCACCTGAAGATACCCCAATTATGCTTGGACTAGCTAATGAATTTCTCATAACTCCTTGAATAATTGCACCTGATAAAGACAAGGAAGCCCCTACTAATACAGAAACAATAGTTCTTGGTAACCGTATATTCCAAATAATATGATAATTTGCCGTTCCCTTTTTAATTGTAAGAGCTTGAATTATTTCTTTAGGGCTAACATTTATAGCTCCCATGCCAACACTTAAAAATAGACTAATTATAAAAATCACTAATAAGATGACCAAGATAATATATTTATTTCTATTCTTAATTCTCATAAACCCTCCTTACCTTAAATATTCAATTAGGTATACACATTTTTCAAAATACAGTTAATATTATATTTCTACAAATAAAAAATCCATACCAAATATGGTATGGAAATAAAAAGCACATCAAATTAGTTATGACAACGCAAATTTAGTCGGTGATAAGATAAGAATACCCTCACCGATAATCTCTATTTTTGCACACCCTTAGATACGAAGAGTATTGTACAACTAACATAGGCAGGTTTCCTGACTTATGTCCACACAAAACGCCTTCCCAAGTAACTCAGTGGCATATGCTTTGTGTATAGGACAATTACAGTAGCGGCTCTGCGTAGGATTTTCACCTAGCTTCCCTTTTAACATAAATGCACCCATATTTCCATTATTAACATATTATTATTATACGTTTATATAAATATAAAGTCAATGTAATAACCCGTATTACATATTTTAAAAATAAAGAGAGAAATCCCATTTTATACTGGAATTCTCCCTTTATTAATAAGTATAACTTATACCTTATATTTTAAATTGCTGAACCACTTCATTTAATTGTTGTGCCAGTTCTGCTTGGCTTTGTGCCGTTTGAGCTACTTGCTCTATAGCTTTTGTGGTTTCATCCATATTTTCTTTTATAGTCTCTGCTTTTTCACTAGATTCTTGAGCAGACTCAGCCATATTTTGAATGGCTTCGCTTACTTGTCCCACTGTAGCTGTAATTTCCTGTGACATAGCTGCTATTTCTTCTGACATATTGCTTACAAAATCAGAATCAAAATGATATTGATTACCTGTCTCTTCATATTCGTCATAAGTTTTCATTATATCTACATCAATGAATTTTAATATGTCATTTCCCGTTTCTATACTTTTATTAAATATTTGTTTTACTGACTCTATAGTTTTTTGTATTTCTACTACAGCACCAGAAGATTGTTCTGCAAGTTTTCTTACTTCTTCTGCAACTACTGCAAACCCACGTCCTTGTTCTCCTGCTCTTGCAGCTTCGATAGCAGCATTTAAAGCTAGTAGGTTAGTTTGATCAGCTATAGATGATATTGTATCTGTCATAACCCTAATGCTATCTATTACAGAACTTTCTTCTATAACCTTCTTCATATTAGCTTCCTTTTGAATGTATAGTTCTTTTGCTATCTTTTTAATCTCTTTGCTATTCTCCTTTACCTTGCTGGCTCTCACTTTAGAATCACTTGCATTATTGCTTCCTTCCATGGCCTTTGAAGATAATATATTCACACTTGAATCCACTTCTTCAACAGATGCAGTTATCTCCTCTGTAGCAGCACTTGACTCCTGCATACCACCTGCAATAGTATTAACAGCCTCGTTAACATTTACAGTTTTAGCTGCCAATTCCTCAACAGTTGCTGAAAGTTCTTCCGCAGATGCACTTATATTTTCCGAATTCTCCATTATAATTTTTACGATAGAATGAATGTTTTCTGTCATCTTATTCAGATACTTACTCATTTCACCAAGCTCATCATTGCTTTTTAATTCTAGTTTTTCTGTTAAATCTCCATTTGCAATCTTCATAGCAAAAGCATTAACCTTTTTAATGTTCTTTCCTATATAATTAGCAAAAAATAATATAAATAATACTACTATTACAATTGCAACTACTATTATTATACTTATTTTATTTCTTAGTGAATTAATTTGAAGATATACTTCTTCCTCAGGAATACATACAGCAATAATCCACTCTGTACCTTCTACGGTGCTATAATAAACCTTTTGAATTCCTTTATCATCTGTAAATGTTCCTTGACCATTCTTATCAGTTAACATTTTTTCACCTAAGACTGACAATGTAGAATTTTCATCATCTTTTATATTAGTTTTCATAATTTTAGATTCATCTACATCTGCAACATATAAACCACTTTTATCTATTAAAAATGCCCTTCCTTCTTTACCGATTTGCATATTTTTTATATTATTTTGTAAAGTAGATAAATCTATATCTGCTGTGGTAACTCCTATAAAATTATTATTTGAATCGTACATTGGACATGTAGCAGTTATCATAGAAACTTTCGCTACATCATCATAATAAGGTGATGACCATTCAACACTCTTATCAGTGTCTTGTCCTATTTTATACCAATCACCTGTTTTATAATCTGTCTTACTATATTCATCTGTATAAGTACCTTTACCGTTTAACTTGTATGCATAAGGTCCAAATAGCTGAATATCTTTCTTATATTTAAATGGTTCAAACCAAACACCAGCTCCAAAAGTTTCATCATTTGTGTCAATTAAGCTTTCCAACACACCTTTATAATTTTCTTCAGTCAGCGATGATACAGAATTCTCAGCCACTTTAGCTAAACTTTCAGATATTTTCTGATGCCTCTCCAAACTCTTTTCAATTTCTTGCGACTTTTCATTTAGTTTACTATTCATGTTTATTTCGAGCTCACTATTTATTATCTTTTTCGCACTTGAATAACTCATATATGCCAGTACAACCATAGAAGCTATTATTACAGGCATAAGTAACAAAATCATCTTTACCTTAATACTTTTAATTTTTATACCTTTAACCTTCACACCCTTAAACTTCATAATTTCAGCCTCCCTCATTTTTAGCTTATATTTTACAATATATTATTTTATTTATCGTATCAATTAATATATTAAAATAGTATAAGCTTAATATTTCTTGTTATTTCATTAAATTGATTTTATTTTCACATACAAAAAATAGTATAAAATATATATAAGCTATTTTATACTATTTTTTGTAATAATATTTTGTTATTAAATGTTAATTTAAATATATTTTTTTAGTTTTCATCTTCCTATGATACTTCATATAATTCATTATGTTAACCTTACTATACCATTTACTCCTATTAAAATCTTAAAAATACACATTAATAATACTATTTATATATGTAACTAATTAGATCATGACATTTAATATCTACGAGAAAGGGAAAAAGAAAGACTATGAGTTATTAATTTAGATATCTCATAGTCTTTCTTCTTATATTGAAAAATTTAAAATTTATATCTTAAATTTTTGAATCATTTCATTTAATTGTTGCGCAAGTTCAGCCTGAACCTGTGCTGTTTGAGCTACTTGCTCTATAGCTTTTGTAGTTTCATCCATGCTTTCTTTTATAGTTTCTGCTTTTTCACTAGATTCTTGTGAAGATTCAGCCATATTTTGAATTGCTTCACTCACTTGTCCTACTGTGGCTGTAATTTCTTGTGACATAGCTGCTATTTCTTCTGACATATCACTTACAAAATCAGAATCAACATAGTATTGATTACCTGTTTCTTCGTATTCATCATAAGTCTTCATTATATCTACATCAATGAATTTTAATATGTCATTTCCTGTTTCTATACTTTTATTAAATATTTGTTTTACTGTCTCTATAGTTTTTTGTATTTCTACTACAGCACCAGAAGATTGTTCTGCAAGTTTTCTTACTTCTTCTGCAACTACTGCAAAACCTCGCCCTTGCTCTCCTGCTCTTGCAGCTTCAATAGCTGCATTTAAAGCAAGAAGATTAGTTTGATCTGATATAGAAGATATAGTATCTGCCATAACTCTAATATTATCTATTACAGAACTTTCATCTATTACCTTTTTCATATTCGCTTCCTTTTGAATATATAGTTCTCCTGCTACCTGCTTTACCTTTTTGCTATTATCCCTTACCTTGCTTGCTCTTCCTTTAGACTCACTGGCATTATTACTTCCTTCCATAGCTCTTGAAGATAATATATTTATACTTGAGTCTACTTCTTCAATAGAAGCGCTTATTTCCTCTGTGGTAGCGCCGGATTCTTGTACACCTTCTGCAATTATATTTACAGCTTCATTAACAGTTACAGTTTTAGCTGCCAATTCTTCAACTGTTGCTGAAAGTTCTTCTGCAGATGCACTGATATTTTCTGAGTTTTCCATTATTATTTTTACTAATCCATTTACATTTTCTTGTGCAATATTTAAAGCAATAGCTGTTTGTCCAAATTCATCTTTACTCTCTATACTAATAGGTGCTGAAAAATCATAAGAAGCTAATCGAGTTGCAAAATCTTTAATTATAATTAAAGGTTTTATTATTTTTTTACTTACAAAAGATGATAAAACTATTGCTACTATTAATGAGGCAATAAGTAAAATTATATTAATAGTTATACTCTTTACTAAGTCTTTTTTTATAATAGCTTCTTTTTCAGCTATTATCTTATCAATCTCATCTATATAATTCCCTGTTCCTATTACCCAATTAAAAGGTTCATATAATTTACTATATCCTCTTTTAAGTGATGCTTCTGTTTCTCCCGATTTTGGAAACCAATATTCAGTATATCCTCCATTCTCCTTTTTACCATTCTCTATTATTTCTTTCACAAGATATTTTCCTTTAACATCTTGTGAATTTAATCTATTTGTTCCTTCAGTTTTAGACCCTAAAAGCACAATATTTTCACCCTCAACAGTATCGATCCAAAAATAACCCTCTTCACCAAACTTCAACTCTCTTACTAAATCCGCACTTTGTTTCTTAGCTTCATCAACAGTTAGTTTACCTATTTCAGTCTTTTTATTTATTGTATCTATCATACCAATTACAATTTCTACTTGTTCCTTAATTTTCATATCATAATCTTCATTTAAGATTTGTCTTTCACTATCTAATAGTGCATTGCTAGTTTGAATATTCATATAAGACATTACTACACTTATAGTAATCGCTGTTATTAGAGTTATTATTACTGTTGCAATACTCATTTTAGAACTAACTTTTTTTATACCTTCAATTCTCATAATATCAACTCCTTCACACTTTATTCACATTATATATATATTGTTTAATTTATCGTAACAATTCAGTTATAAGAATAGTGTAAAATTCAATTTTTATTGTATTTACTTTGCTATTGAATTTTTGCTTAAATAGTTTTCTATACATTATAAAAAAGATTGATTCGAATAATTATCCGAATCAATCTTTTATTAATATAGAGTCATAGCTCAATCATTGAGGCTGAACACTATTTTCTTTTTAAATAATAGAATATTGGAAGACCAGCAAGAGCTATACCAATCCCTATTATAGAATTCAATGGTGCAGATACAATTGTACTATATAATATGTAAATTCCTCCTAATATTCCCACCATTGGAATGAATGGATAAAGAGGAACTTTATATGGCCTTTTATCTGCAGGTATTTTTTTTCTAAGTCTAAATATACCAAAGACACCCATGACAAAGAATATCCATAAAACAAATATTAATAAGTCCGTAAGAGTATTAAATGTTCCCGAGAAAATATAAATAGTAGCTAGCACCCCTTCAAGAATTAATGCATTAGTAGGAGTTCCAAATTTTTTGTGTATCTTACCCAATTGAGTTGAATAGGGCAATTGTTTTCTCTGTCCCATAGCTAATGGTACTCTAGCACCTGTTAATAAATATCCATTCATAGCTCCAAATACAGATACTATAATTCCTGCAGTTATAAATGCAGCACCACCTTTTCCAAATAGTGAAACTGCTACATCCGATGCTGGTGTTGTTGATGCAACTATATTTTCAATGGGCATTACATTAACCATTGCTATACTTATTAATGCATATATAAATATAACTGAAGTAACTCCAAAAATAATTGCCTTAGGCATTTCCTTAGAAGGATTTTTTAATTCACCTGCTATGTTTGTAACCCCTATCCATCCATCATAAGCCCATAAGGTACCCAATACTGCAGCTCCAAAACCAGCTCCTTCAGTCATAACGGTAACGGAGCGAAAATCATGAGTTTTACCACTAATTAAACCAAATATAATAATAGCAACTATTGGAAGAAGCTTTCCCACCGTTGAAATAGTTTGAATTACTCCCCCATATTTAGTACTAATTATATTCATGATTATTACAAACACTAAGATTCCTACTGCTAGAAGTTTTTGCTCGAAGTTATTCATTGGAATAAAAAATGTAGCATAAGTGGAAAAAGCTATGGCTAAAGCTGCTCCCGATGCAGGATAAGATATTACTGTTTGAACCCATCCTAATAGGAAACCCCATACTTCTCCATACAGCTCCTCAAGATAAACATATAACCCACCAGTTTTAGGTATAGATGAAGCTATCTCCGCAATTGTAAGAGCAGAAGCTAAAGTTATAATACCTCCAACTACCCAAGCCATTATGCCCATTATAGGTGAACCTGCATCATTAAAAACAATACCTGGTTTTAGGAATATTCCAGATCCTATTATCATTCCAACTACTATTGCAATGGCTTCAATAAATGTTATTGTCTTCTTTTGTGTTTTTTCTATCATTGTTTCCTCCTAAATAGCTTTTTATAGCTTTATTATATCTTACAATTTGTTTTTTATGCTTAAGGCTTAATGTTATAAATTTCTATACTTCCATTAGAAATCAAATTTTTAACACCTTATTTTTTTGTGTAATTTAACAAAATGTATTTCTTTTATATCAATTTTACAACTTAAAATCATGTACCTTATATTTTAAAAAATTTTTGCTAATTAGTCTAGTGTAAAATCACTTATATAAGAAAAACTATGCATAAAAATTTTTATTGATAATTTTTTATTAGAATGAATAATATATTTTTTTTTGCAAATTATAAGTTAGGTAGGAGGTGATATGTCATGGAAAACAACAATTGTAAAAATAATAACAACAAAAACAACAATAATAATAACAACAATAATAACAAAAATAACAACAACAACAAAAATAACAACAACAACAAAAATAACAACAACAAATAATATTTCACATACACAACTTATGGGAACAAAGGAATTTATTTCTACATGTAAGAAAGTGGCAACAAAATCAGTATTAGCTGGCTTTGTTGCCACTTTTATTATAATAAAGTAATAAAAAAGTTATTTAGTTTTAAATCAAAAACCTGTTCCTAAAAATTATTGTAGCTAGTCTTCTGGTTTATAAACCACTTCACCATCAATTATAGTATACAAAGTTTTCGTAAATATCTCCATGGGATTGCCATCAAAGATTGCAATATCAGCATCCTTTCCAACTTCAATACTTCCAACTCTATGTGATACATTACATATTTCAGCTGCATTTATTGTAATTGCTTTAAGTCCTTCATCTATACCCAATCCTTCTTTTGCTGCGAATCCAGCACAAATTGCCAAATCTTGTATTCTTGTAACAGGATGGTCTGTAGTAATAGCTACCTTTACACCTGCCTTATGCAACAAGCCTGCTGTTTTAAAATCCATATTTTGTGTCTCTATTTTATTACGTACTGATAGCGTTGGCCCAATTATAGCTGGGAATCCAGACTCCTTTATCTCTTCTGCAATTAAATGCCCTTCTGTACAGTGATCAAGAGTCATTTTTAATCCAAATTGTTTAGCTATGCGTATTGCAGTTAGAATATCATCAGCTCTATGTACATGTGCTTTTAAAGGTATCTTTTTATCAAATACAGGTAACCAACATTCTTTTCTAAACTCTTCATTAAAATCCTTGTCTTCATTACCTGATTGTTGAGAGTTTTTCTTATTTTTATAATATTGCTGAGCTTCAAACAACTCTTCTCGTAAAAGAGCAGCTATGGACATACGTGATGTTGGCATCTTATCTTTATCATTATAATTTGATTTTGGATTTTCTCCAAATGCAACCTTCATTGCAGCAGGTTCCAGAACAACCATATTATCTATTGCTCTACCGTGAGTTTTGATAAATACAAACTGCCCACCCACCACATTTGAACTTCCTGGTCCAACCATTACTCCAGTAATCCCAGCACTCAAGGCTTTGTGGAAAGTGGAATCCATAGGGTTAATAGCATCTAAGGCTTTAAGGTAAGGTGTAACTGGCTCAGTCATTTCATTGCAATCATTACCTTCGAAACCTTTTCTTTCTTCTTGAATACCAATATGACTATGAGCTTCTATTATTCCAGGCATAACTATACAATTGCTTGCATCAATGACTTCAGAAATGGCACTGTTATCTTCATCAATGTATTCTCCTACCTTTATAATTTTTTTCCCATCTATTAAGATACATCCCTTATCATAATCCACACCAGCCATGGTCAATATTTTACCATTTTTAATTAATAACATAATCTTCTCCTTTCTAACATATAATAATCATTTGAAATTATAGCTAAACAACTCTAATTTCATCTTAATCTAAATGCATTTCTTAGCTAGACTTATCTCTTATCTAAGTATTTATATTTTGTAGGATTTTAAATAATTATTCATAATATTTTAAAGTTAAATATTACAAAAAACTTTCTTTAGATATTGAACTTTAAATCCACTTAATGTAAGTAATAGTTGAGAAGGAAGATAAAATAACCATATTAAAAAACCCAGAAAAAATTTTATGTTGCCTCCTGCTACTATATTATAAAGTCCCACATTTAAATCACACATAAAAAATAAAAACATACCTAAAGCAATTATCCATGAAGTTTTTTGAGAATATTTACCTCTAGTTATGGTACTCACTGAGCAGTAAAGACTAGTGATTAATAAAGATGCATATATAAGTGCTAAAACAACAAGATTTTTTCCTATTGATGCTATTTCTATTTTTAATGAAACTGTTAAGGCTATGGACAATGATACTATAAAAAACAATAAGTTTTTATATTTACTATTTTCCATAATACTATGCCTTATTATGTAAGTTATTTGAACTAGAGAAAAGAAAAAAACTCCCATAATATAATTGCCGGAAATTGCAAGAAAATAATCTGCAATTAAGGTAAATAGTCGAGCAAGCTGAACTAAACCTTTATCTCTTTTGCTATATCCATGGGATTTAATTAATAAGGATATGATAAAGCAAAGCACTATAGCTGAATATTTTAATGTCACTGAATATGTGTTTTTTAAATCTTTGGTTATAAAATCAATCCATAAAAAAATAAAGTAAATAATAATTATTATCCTAGAGCTAATTTTTATAAGATTTTTATTGCTTATAAGTTTATCCATTTACATCACCCAAGTATATTTATTTGCATTAACTGAGATTTATATTATTCCCCTTAATTGCTTATTATACTATTTGAATAAACCTTATTTATACAAAAAACTAGTAAGGATTCTCCCTACTAGTCTCTTTGTTATTAATATTTCTTTATTAAAGATGCCGCTTCTGTCTTTCCCTCAAGAATATAATTAAAAGGAAAAGCAAATTGGAGATATTTAAATACCCACTTGTTATTTTCTTTAATAAGCACACCCTCTAATCTAAATGGCCATATACAATCTTCACCTTTAGCATTTTCTTTGAAGGTTTCAGCAATTCTTCTTCTAATGTTAAAAAGCTTTTCTTTATCATTTAAATCCTTATTAAATATATCCTTTATTTTATTAACTGTGTTTTCAAAGGACTCTTCTTCTGAAATAACTTTTTCCATAGTACCTCTTATTACTACCCAAGCTATATCCTCATTAAAATCAACCATAGAATTTTCACTGTCTAACCTGATCTCATCATAGCATACTCTATGATCCTTAATTAACTTCTTAATTTCTTCTTTACTAGTGAATATTTCTTTATCTGTATTAGCAACAAATATATTATTAGAAGAAAAATATTTATCAATTATCAAATTTAATTCCATATCCTTATCTAGATACTCACTATTAAAGTCTTTTATTAATTCTATTATTTCATTTTTCTTTATCTTATTTTTATGATAAGCTTCTTCTAATTCCTTTATTTTTTTATTAACCTCAGTTCTATCACAACTATCTTTATATTCCCTTACATCTGGTAGATGTCCAACTACAGGTAAAGAAAACTGCATATGCTTTATAATCCATCTATTTTCTTTTTTTATTAATATAAAGGAAATACGTATATCCCATAGATAATCTCTTTCTATATCATCCCTTTGATTTAATAAATGACATAAGGACCAATTAATTTCTGTTAATTTAACCTTATTAGATTTTTTACTTTCATCAGAACTTTCATCAAAATATTCTTTAATATATCCTAAATAACGTGTATATGTGTCACTTCTACTGTTAAAAGAATATTTCACTGTAGCTGGAGTATAAATTATAGCTGTATTTTCAAGTTCCATTACAGTAGCCTCATCAGCTATAACTCTTAAATCTCCCCAATATTCCCAGTCACTTAAAAATATATCCTTAACTTCCTCATATCCAATACACCACTCGTCATCACATGTGCCTACTATAGTTACACTTTCATCCTTATCAAATAATTTATCCATAAAGATATCTATTTCATTAATATCCCTTTTAACATAGGCTTCATTAAATATATTCAATATTTCCTTAAATTCATTTTTTACTTGATTTTTCATATACTCATACCCCTTATCCTATTTATTTTTTCATTTTTACCTATCTAATTTAAAGGGTTAGATGTTTTACCTCTTCAACTAAATTAAAAAAGGCTGTAATAAAGCAACGCCTCATTACAACCAAAATATCTACAATATTTTACACAATAAAAAATATACTATATAAAGTGTAAAAAAGATTTTAATTTTAGTTCTATAAACTTCACATCGCTTACTTGTAAATTTTCTAAAGAAGCACAACAAATAAACCTAAATAATTAGGTAGTTAAGACTTCTTTCAGTATTAATTTTTACATTAAAAATTAATTAACAAGTAGCAATAATCACTTTATAGCACCTCCCATATGTTATGTGTAAATTTTACCATAGAAAACTTATAAAGTAAATAAAAATTATTAGACTATTTTATCAATTTATTGCATCACCAATATTTTTTCAGCAAAGTTACATAATTTAAGCTTAGTAGCATATTTTTTAATACATTTATCATAAATTATAAATTCCAACCAACCCATAGTGTATTAGTATAATACCTATACATTATTATCTATTAATCCTAGATCATATATCTTTTTAGCTATATCACTAGGACTGTCTTTACTTGTATCTACATGTAACTTTGCAGTTATGTCTTTCCATTCAAGTAACTGCTTGTCTATCATACTTTCTACTGGCTTTGGTAAAACTCCATTCATCCTTTTTGCAAATCTAGATTTTATTATTTCTGCATCAGCTGTAAAATTTATAGTAATAGCATCGTTAATAAATTTAAATTTTACTATATCCTTTTTTTCTGAGATTACATAGATTATTGATTTTGAGTGTAAATCTTTGTTATTACAACCTTCTTTCAATATTTCCTCAAATAGTTGCCATGCATTATTTTCATTTTTGTCCATACGTAGATAATCTTTTCCACTGTAAATCTGTACATCTGTAAGTTTTTTTAATTCTTCTGCTGCTGAAGATTTCCCCGAACAGCTTGGCCCCATAAATATAAATAACATAAATTCCCCTCCTAAAAATTTAATATAAACAGAGCTCTTTACTCCCACTTTGAAGAATATTGGAGTATTAGAGCTTGTAGGCATCGGATAAACAGTATCTGTTAACCTATTATACTAAGTGTAAAATATATCCATGCAAATAACAATCCTTTATATGTTATTATTTGTTAATATATTAAAATAACTTTTCAAGTTTTATCTTTCTTCTTAACTATATTGATATTATTTACACGAATATTGCATACTTATTTTAAAATCCTTCAAAATTTACTTGTATATATCAAAAGTTTTATACATTCAACATCTATATCTATAACCATGATAATGTGCGCTATTACTAGATTAACACTCAATCAAATAATGCTATATTGATTTTAAAATATTTCATATTCATTTTTCACTTTTCCAATAATTGCAGTTTGACTTTTGTTTTTATTCATTATATAATTTTACTCACCATATAATTCTATAATTTTAGGTAAAAATTTAATTTATATAATAAAAATCATTAGAAGGGATTGGTAAAATGAAAAAAGGCAAAATAAGTTTATCAACAAAAATATTTATCGGATTAATCCTAGGTTTAATGACAGGTATTATATTCAACTTCATTCCAGAGGGTTTCATTCGCGATGAATTATTAATTAATGGAGTTTTCTATTTAGTTGGACAGGCATTTTTAAAAGCTATTATGATGCTTGTAGTACCTTTAGTTTTTATTTCTCTAGTTAACGGAGCTGCCAGCATGGGAGATATTAAAAAGTTAGGTAGAATTGGAGTAAAAACAGTATTATTTTACTTAGCTACTACGGCTATTGCCATTTCAATTGCATTATCACTGTCTACAGTATTTAAACCAGGTGTAGGATTAAATTTATCAAATTCTAGTTTAAGTGAAGTTACTATCAAAGAGGCTACACCATTAGTTGAAGTTATCCTTGATATGATACCGAACAACCCTATTGCATCCATGGCAAACGGGAACATGCTACAAATTATTGTATTTGCCATGTTAATAGGTGTAGGATTATCTACTCTAGGTGAGAAAACTAAAATGATAACAAATCTTTTTCAACAATTAAATGACCTTATTATGAAAATCGTAGACTTCGTAATGATAATTGCACCCATTGGAGTATTTGGTTTAATCGCTCGTACCTTTGCCACTCAAGGTTTTGATGCAATGATACCTTTAATAAAATATATGTCATTAGTTTTAATAAGCTTACTTATTCATGCTACTATTGTCTATGGTGGGCTATTAAAATTATTTACTAGATTAAGTCCTATAAGATTTTTCAAAAAATTCTTCCCAGCCATTTCAGTAGCTTTTTCTACCTCAAGCAGTAGTGCAACCTTACCAGTATCCATGGAAATTGCAGAAGAAAATTTAGGAATCTCGAAGGATGTTGCTTCCTTTACATTACCACTAGGGGCAACTATTAACATGGATGGGACCGCTATTATGCAAGGTGTAGCTACCGTATTTATTGCTCAAATTTATGGTGTTGATTTAACCTTAAGTTCTTTCTTAACTGTTATTTTAACAGCCACCTTAGCTTCAATTGGAACAGCTGGAGTACCTGGTGTAGGAATGATTATGTTATCCATGGTATTACAATCAGTAGGTTTACCAGTGGAAGGTATCGCTTTAATCATGGGAATTGATAGGATTCTAGATATGGCAAGAACCTCTGTTAATATTACTGGTGATGCAGTATGTACAATGATTGTAGCAAAGGCTGAAGGAGAATTTAATGAAGAAATCTTTAATTCTGAAACTGTAAAAAACAAATCCCTATAGTGATATAATTCTCATTGTTATGTCATCTCTATATATACCAAGCAGGTTAACACCTAAATTGAGTGTTAACCTGTTTTTTCTAGTATACTGTTTAAAATTCAATACTATTTCATTTACTAGTATAAAATAATTGGTTTTACACAAAATATAATCGGAGGTGCAGTATTATGGAAATAACATTATCACAAAAAGAAAGAACTTTACTAGAGGATCAAAAAAAACATGAGGAAATTTGCATTGAAAAGTATACAAATTATGCAAATCAAGCTAAAGACAGTCAGTTAAAAGATATTTTTAATGCTAATGGACAATCAGAAAGAACCCATCTAGGTAGCATCAATCAATTATTAAGTGGTCAACTTCCTCAAATGGGTCAGCAACAACAAGGTCAACAGAATCCGCAAAGTCAAAATCAAAACTCAGAGCAAAATATGACAGCTCAAGGTTCCACAACAAATACAAATAATATGCAATCAGGAGGAGTTAATTTATCTGATGCTGATATGTGTACAGATTTATTGATGACTGAAAAATATGTTTCAGGAACCTATGATACTACAATATTCGAATTTAGAGATACTAGAGTTCGTGATGTATTAAATCACATACAAAAAGAAGAACAAAAACACGGAGAAGCTATATTCCAATACATGGAGAAGAATGGCATGTATAACGTTCAATAGTATTAGGATTGTATCCAAATTATCTCTAGTAATATAATATAAAAAAATCATGGATAGTTCAGTATAAATAACTGATATCTATCCATGATTTTTAAATTCACAAACTCTTATAGAGCCCTTATATACCAACTTACTAACCCATTTCAGACTCAAACCTTTAAATATTTTGCATTAATCCCTTAAATCAAACTGCCTTTTCATCCTGATCAGTTAGATACCACTTACTTTGAGCTTCATACATCTCACTATACTTTCCATCTATACTTATAAGTTCATCATGGGTACCTACTTGTACAATTTCACCCTTATCCATAACTACTATTCTATCTGCAATCTTAGCAGAACCAAGTCTATGAGTAACGATTATAGCAGTTTTATCCTTGGACATCTCTTTAAACTTCTTATATATTTTAGTCTCTTCTATAGGATCTATGGCTGCTGTAGGTTCATCTAAAATTATCATGTTACTATCCTTATAAAAACCCCTAGCTATAGCTAACCTTTGCCATTGCCCACCAGATAAATCTATACCATCAAATTCTCTAGATAGCATGGTATCATAACCATCTTGAAATTTTTCCTTTGAAACCTGAAAATCTGCTTTATCTATAGCTTCTTTTAGTAGTTCTTCCTTTATTTCATTAGATTTTTCACTTATAGATATATTATCTCTTAAAGTCATTTTATATCGTTGGTATTTTTGAAATACCCCTGATGTAACCCTATATAATTCTTTAGCTGATATTTTATCTATATCTATACCATTTATTGAAGCATTACCTTTAGTAGGGCTATATATTCCTGTAAGAATCCTAACTAAGGTACTCTTACCAGCTCCATTTTCCCCAACAATGGCAATGGTTTCTCCTGAATTCATCTTTAAAGATATGTCTTTCAAAGAACTTATATCAGTTCCTGGATAAGTAAAGCTTACATTATCAATTGAAATACTAGGTACTCCTACAATTTCTATGTCCTCCCCTTCTCTTTCAGGGATTTCTAAAAATCTAATAAAGTTTTTCACTGTACCTAAATTTTCAGCCATGTTTCCTATATGCATACATATCAGCTCATTCATTAAAGAAAACATAAAGCCTATAGATGAAAATACTGCCCCAAAGGCACCTATTGATATAGAACCATCTAAAAGTGCATATACAAGAAGTGCTAAAACCCCCATATAACCAAGTAATGTTAACATCTTCATGGCTAGCTCTGCAAGTCCTGATTTTTTTTCTGCTTGCCAATTATTTTTATTCATAAGCTCTAAGGTACTTATATATCTTTTTTTGAAATAGAAGAACCCTCCTAAAAGCCTTGTTTCCTTATAATATTCTCTATCCATTATACATTTTTCATAATGTTCATATTCTCTTCTTATTGGAGCTACCTTATCTTCTAAATTAGTGAATATCTTAATTCTAATTAGTTGTGATATAGCTACTGGAATAAATACTAATATAATAGAAATAGAAAGTATAGGCTTTAATTTATAAAGATATATACCCATAAAAATAAAATATGGAATATAGAAGGTTACTATTACAATTAATATCAAAGACATCCAAAGTCCACCCTCTAATCCCTTCTGAGCCTTATTAATATCATCAAGTAATGTTGGATTTTCAAAATCAGCGGCATCTAACTTTGAGCTTTTATGATTTAATATCTTACCTATAGTTCCCTTTGCCTTATTAACTAAGGCATTAGCTAAAAAGTTAGATATCCCATTAAGCACTTGTGTAAGAACTAATGAAATACATAGTCCTCCTAGCATAAAATATACTATTTTTAACTCTACTTTCCCTAAGAAAGTAGCTGTAATGGAGTCAAAAAACTTTTGTGTCATGAAAGTATTTACTACATAAGCCAAGCTATGTAGTATTGAAGTTAATATAGCTGCCACTGTAAGTATAGGACATGATTTAATTATCATAGGTTCAACTGTCCTTACTATCTTTAAAAAAGAAATATCTTTACTTTTCCCTTCCATTATATATACCAACTCCTTTGACTTTCATACATTTTTGTATAAACCCCATTTCTTTTCATAAGCTCCTCATAGGAACCACTTTCTACAATGGCTCCATCTCCTATAACGAAGATTTCATCTGCAATCTTTGTTGAGCCAAGCCTATGACTGATAAATATAGTAGTTTGTCCCCTACTTATCTCTTCAAATTTTTCATAGACATTACTTTCACTTATAGGATCTAAGGCTGCAGTTGGCTCGTCTAAAATTCTAATGGATGCTGGACTTACAATTCCCCTTGCCATAGCTATACGTTGCCACTGTCCTCCTGACAAATCTACACCATCATTTTTAATTTTACCCAAGTTTGAACTGATACCTAGAGGTAATCCTCCAACAACATCTTGCAGTTCAACAGTTTCTATAGACTTATTCATATTATCTAGGTTATCAAAGCTATTGATATCTCCTAATAAAATATTATCTCTAAAAGAAATACAATATCTTGCAAAATCTTGATACACTACAGAGCACATTGCTTTTAACTGATCTTGTCTATATGTCTTTATAGATTTTCCATTTATCAAAATTTCTCCTTCAAAGTCCTCATATAAGCCAGTTATAAGTTTAGTTATTGTAGTCTTACCAGCTCCATTAGCACCTACAAAAGCATAATGCCTTCCTTCTTCTATGACAAAAGACATATCCTTTAAAATATACTTTTCTGTGCCTGGATATTTAAAAGATACATTTCTAAACTCTAAGGACTTTAATTTGCTAACCTCCTTAGCTGGTCTTAATAAGTATCCTTCATCACCTTCTAATTTTAAAAAGTTAGTTAAGTCAACAAGATACTCTTTATTCTTTGCTAAATTATCTCCATACTCAGGAAGGCTCCAAGCTAAATATTGTATTAATTCAAATACGCTATTAACAATGGACATAAACATTCCTATGGATAAAATTCCACTAGTTACAGGTCCTATTAAAATTAAAACTATCAATACAGATAAAATAGCAATAATAACCCCACCAGTTTTCATATTAACGTACCATTTAAGACTTACCTTAAGTTCATGCTTTCTAGCAGTTTCAAACTCTTTATGCCACTGGTTATTAATCTTATCAGAATAGCCAAACAAGGTTCTTTCTTCCACTGCCTCACGACCGTTTAACACTTCTTCTAAGTATTTAACCTTTCTTTTATTTTTCTCTACTTCTCTATTTGCTTCATAAGTTTCCTTTCCACTTTTTAAAGCTATAAAAAATAGAGGTACAGAAATTAAAACAATTAAAACTGCAGACCACCATACCTGAATAAATAAAACTACTAGTATTCCTGTTATTTTTAAAATCATTGCTATCATATCTAAAGATGAAATATAGGCCTTAGTACATTGAACTTCTGGCTCCTTTATAACCCTAGATATCAAATCCCAACTATCCTGACTTTCTATATATTTATATCTCAAGGTTGCTATTTTTTCTACAATCTTTACCCTGAATTCACCTCTTAGTCTGTTTTTAATCTGAACCTCTGCAAACTTTGATAATTGCGTAGAAATCCAGTCATAAGCTAAAAGAAGTATCACAAATAATAAAGGCATTACTATATCTTTAATATCTTTTTCTTGTTTAAATATTAAAATTGCAATATCTAGAAACTTAGCCGTAGCCAAAATTTGTAGTGTTGGAACTAAACCATCCAAAAGTTTTTGTATTGCTATTAATGTAGCCTGTGCTGGTGCAAATTTAAATGGAATTTTAATTATATCCCCCGCATTATAATTTTTACTTTCTAATCTCATAATTTCCCCCCATTTACATACCCGTCTATTACTTTATATTATTGAATCATCTCCTCTGAACAATATTGTATATCTATTGTTTATTCACCTCAGTAATAGTTTACAGTATATTAATATAATTTAATTTATTAAACTATTTAACTAAATATGTATATATTATAACACCATCTTTACTTAAATAACATATTTATACATAAATGTTTATTTATAATTGAAATAATCGTATTAGTGAAAGCTAATTTTTATTAAAATATTGCTTTACTCTAGGAGACTTAGCCTTAGTCATATCAATGGCATAAAGGTGCAAGAACATAAAAACATTGATTCTCATAAAACTTAACTTAGAGTTATATTATTGTATTTTTTAATTTTCTTTCTAACTTTCTTCAAAATAAAAAGAGAAAATCAGGTAACATTAATTTAGTTAGCCTTCTTATCTCTTACTTAAAATATCACTAAAATATTTCTAATCACACCTATGGGAATTTCTTTTAATATATTGCTGTGTATATGGACATATCTCAATACACTTTCCACATAAAGACATTTCTATTCCTATTCTTTGTTTTAGTAGTTCTCTTGCTTTTTTACGACATTTAAAAGGATTTATTAGTTCTTCTCTTGTTGAATTTATATTCCATAAATCACCTTTTATTACTGTTGCTGGGCAAGCATCAACATACTTACTACATTTTCCGCACCTAGAATCATTGATAGGCATATCTGGTATGACTGGCATATCAGTTAGTATTGAAGAGATACGAACTGCACTACCATATTGTTGAGTAACTAAAAGAGCATTTTTGCCAATCCAACCCATTCCTGCCCGTGTAGCAACTGTCTTATGTGGTAAATAAGTAGTCAAATTTTCATCACTAGTAACATATGTTGAAGTTTGAGCTAGTGCACTATATCCCTGCTTCTCTATGTATCTTACACAGCATATAGCGATATCATCAAGTTCTTTGTTTATTTTTTTGTATTCATCATAATATTCTTTTGTTGGTCCTTCATAAATACCTTGTATAATTTCAGGCTTAAATTTTATTGCAAATGCAATACCATACTTTAGATTATTATGCAATGAGGTATTAACGCTATTTAAATCTGCAAATCCAACCAATGATGCCCCTAGACTTTTTAGATATGACTTTAATTCATTCTCCCTCACAATACTTTCTCCTAACTCAAAGAATTGATAACATAAATTTTAAATAGTTTCAAATTGCTAATTTTACAATTAATCCCTTCCTTAATTTTTCTTATAATACATTCTTCAGGAGTTTCTCTTTTCTTTTTAACAATTTTATACTTACATGTTTTGCACTTTCTTTAAAAGTTTAATCAAAAGTATTTTTTTCTATTCCTGGCAGGATACTATAAATAGATTTTCCTATTTTGCTCTCAAAATATTCTTTTATTTCAAAGGTTTTTTTCCATTTCTCTAGTGTAAAATCAGTAAATCCATATCTCATAACCACATCAACCATCCTTTTTTCTATTAAACAAAATCCTGATGGAAGAGCTAATACATCACATAATTGAATTAATTTATCGTATGAATTATATTCGATATTACCTAAATAATTTTTAATAAAGTCGTATTCTGTTTTAGTTAAATCCATTTCTCCACATATATCATCTACATTACTGCATAGAAAACCATGAGTGATTGAAATTCTAGCCACAAAATCATATCCATTTTCTAATGCATAATTATATCCATCAATAGCATGTCTTACATAATGTCTACCATTCCTTCTTCCAATATCGTGAAGCAATCCCAGTACATAAGCTGTATCTTCATCCAAATCCCTATCATATTGAGCAATTAAGGCCGCTGCCTCTGCTACATATCTTGAGTGTTCCACCCATGGACCAGGATTTAAAATAGATGCTTCCTTTAATATTTCTTCTGCAATCCTCCGACTTGGAACTTTGTATTTCAATTCTTCCATTATTCTTCTCCTTATTACTTAAATAGATTAATAGTTTAAATTTTTTCATAACTTTCTCTAGATTATTCTATAGTCACCATTTAAATTCCTTTAAATGAAAAAACCATGAAACTTATTTTTAAGAATCATGGTTTTTATCTCATTTCTTATTAACTTTAACTACTCAATATTACAAATTACTTAATTATAAAAGATAAAACTCCTAAACCTATACACGTAATTCCACCTAACAATTGGCCTATTCCAGAAGCTTCTCCTAATATTAAAAGGTTAAAAATATTTTTTCTTGTTTGCGTTTTCCCTACAAACGCCTTATCTGTTTTCATTCTATATACTCCCCATAATGTTAATACTACTCCGAAAAGTATAAATAATAGTTTTTCAATTATCATAATATTTTCCTCCGCTCATTATTTTATTATTTTATTGCATACATTTTTATAATTAGTCATCTTCTTCAAATATAAAAGTTTCTTCAATTGGTAGGTTAAAGACCGAAGAAATTTTATATGCCAATAAAACAGATGGATTATATTGTTGTTTTTCTAAAGAAATAATTGTTCTTGAAGACACACATACTTTATCTGCTAATTCTTGTTGTGTTATCTTATGTTCTAAACGCAATTCTTTTATCCTATTTTTCATAGCCTTCTCCTAATTAAAGAAAATAATTATAATATTTTTTAGCTAATATATTCGTAATCATGCAAAATATTATAATTATAAATAAAGCAGCATTTGTTGGAATTGTAATCCATTTTGAAAGAAACATCATAAGTATAATCACAATCATTAGAATTCTCATGGTAAAGTGTGAAGCTTTTCCTTCTATTAAATCATCTCTTTCATCATATTCTTTTGACATCTCTCTTTCCAACTGTTTTCTATTAGCATTATATTTAATGTGGGAAGTTATAGCTAAAACTAAAAACCCTACCCCTACGAAAAACATTATAATACCTGAATAAAATACTTCTGTAATACTAGCTCTAGTATAATTAAAAATTATTTCAAATAAACCCATTATGAGAATTGCCAATGAGCATAAATAAAGCTCAGTAAATCTATTTTTCAAACGAATCGCTCCTAACATAGTGTAATATGAAGTTTACTTCATGTGAAGTTAATTTCATATTAATCTATGTTGAATGAGATGTCAAGAATTAATTTATTTTGTTAGTACCATTGTATTTTGACAGTGTTATGGAAAATTACTCTTGATAATCTACATATTGTTCAATAACAAGAGCAGCAGGCAACTTGATTAGTTATAAAGCAAAACTAGCCTATATATTAATTTAACTAGCAAATTAATATATAGGCTTCTGTAATTATTGAATATACTTATATCTCGCTAATATCTAAAACTTCATCTACAGCTCTATTAAAACTCCTTTTTAGATTGAAGATGCATAGAATAATTAGTATAACTGCAATACTTGTAAAGGAGTTACCTATACCAATTAAATTGTATAGTGGAGTAGCAATTAAAAGTCCTCCAAGAGCCAGAGCATAAGAAAAGTAAATAATGCCTTCTGGATTTAGATTTAATAAAATATCAGAAACTGCTACTTTATAGGTTTCATAAAACCTTCCTAATACTGCAAACATGCTCATTATAATAAATACAGTTTTAGCACTGGAATATCTTGTAAATATCTTATATCCTTCAATGCCACTTTTTATTATTCCAGAATCTCTGTTCATTAATAAAAATAAAGAGAAATGCAAAAATCACACTAACTAGATTAGTAACCATAATAACCCTTTTCTTATTATAAGAGTCAGCTATGAGTCCTGATAAATAAAGCATAGGAATTCTTAAAACACCCCTAGAAAGCCACATAAGTGCCACCGCACCAACGGATTTTGTTAAGCTATATATGTATACAGTTACACCTATATTGTAAAGATAATCTCCTATAGAAGAAATAAATCCTCCAATAGATAACAAAGTAAAGTTTTTATTTTTTAATAAATCTTTGTACAAATCACCATCCCCTAAACAATTATTATCTTTAGTTTAATAGCAAAATTTAGAAATTTTAAGTCTATATTTTGCATTTTTTAAGTGATATAATTAAGTTAGGGAAATAAATTATTGAAATAGAGCGTGTTTATATGTTATCAATATGAGCCAAGGACTTTATATTAACTCTTCAATTTTTTCATATAATTCATCTGCCGAATCCGCTAGAATCATTTCGTCATTAACAAGTGCATATGGATTAGTGGCACAGTCTCCACAATATCCTAAGCATGATTCTACGGTTACATCTACGTCAGGATAATTCTCTTGTAATTTCTTCATGGTATCTTCAGTTCCATATGTAAAATTATTTTCACAAAATTTTATTTCTGTCATATTTATTCTCTCCTTTATTTTTTACTTTGTATGTTATCCAATAATTCTGTTACTGAAATTTTAGATAAATCAATAGCTTCTAAGGATATTTCTTTTTCTATGGCTGATTTTAATATTGGTGATCGTTTCGTATCTCCAATTACAATGGCCCCTACTATTTTTCTATCTCGTATATATACCTTCATATATTGACCTTCATCATTATCCTCTACAAGAACATTAGTTGCATTATTTTCATCTACACACCCCATAGAAAATAAGGATAATTTAAAAGCGTTTAAAGTAGTAACAGGAACAATATGCTTATAAGTACTATCTTTTCCTATCATATTATATCCTGCAACTTTACCCTGGCCTATTGATATATTCCACAGTCCTGGAACAAAGTTATCAAGTTCAGCAACGTCACCTGCTGCATATATATCTGCTATATTAGTTTCCATCTTCTCATTTATAACAATTCCTTTTTCACACTTAATAGGCGTATCTTCAAACATTTCTATGTTAGGCTTTATTCCAGCAGAATATATAACTTTGTTACAAGGCATAAATTCATCTGAACTTATTACAACACCTTCAACCTCATTATTTCCTGCTATTTTATTAACTCTCGTATTTAAGTGTATATTAATATCAAACTTTTCTACTGAATCCTGAAGTATTTTAGATGCCTTTTCATCTAATTGATTTGGCATTAGTCTAGATTGAATCTCAACAATAGAAACGTTGATTCCATGCTGATTCAAATTCCAAGCAGTTTCTAACCCTTGTATTCCTCCACCAATGTTTATAACACTTTCACCTTTTTTTATTTTACTTTTAATATCCCATGCATCCTGTAACGTTCTTAAGTTAAAGACACCTGGTTTTTCTATGCCTTCAACTGGAGGTTTATTATTTCTTGCTCCATTTACTAATAAAAGTTTGTCATACTTAAGTATACTTTTATCACATAAAACTACTTCTTTATTTTCAATATTAATCTTTGCCACTTTTTTGCTTACGTAAATATTAACCTTATTTTCTTCATACCAAGATTTCTTTAGAAGAAGAGTATTATCTTCAGAGAGTTCATCAAATAGATTCTTAGACAATTTTATTCTGTTATAAGGGTAAAATTTCTCTTCTCCAAATATAAATACTTCTGACTCTTTATCTACTTCTCTTATGGCTTTCACCGCAGTAATTCCTGCTATTCCATTTCCGATTATAATAATCCTATTTGTCATATTAATTCACCCCCCTTTTATATTCCTTTTGAATATACTGCTGATGGGTTTGGAGCTAATACTACAAATAATGACATATCATCATTGCCAGTATTTTTTATACTAAACACCTCTACTCCTTTACAATGAATTACATCTCCTTGTGTTATTTTATTTAAACTTTCATCTACAGTCATTTCGCCATCTCCGCAAAGTACATGAATAAGTAAATCACTTTGCTCATGATTATGTGGTGGCACACCTTGCCCTGGTCTAAAATTTAAAACAAAATTCAATATCTTATCTTCTTTGTAAATTATTTTCTTAGTTAAGGATTCATCATTGTACATTATTTTGTCAGATATTTTTTCTATTTTCATAAATTAATTCTCCTTCATCTTTGTGTTAGTATTATATAATATAAATCTTATACTCTTAGTATTGTGTAATTTTCATATTATTATTAACTATATTTTTAAAATATAATAATAACTCTTTTTGCATTTAAGTGGTGATATGCTTATTAGAAAAATTGCAAGGGTATTAAAATCCGTATTTACTAATGAACATATTACTTCAAAAATGCAATCTATATTGGATACCGCTGATAGCAATATGTATAATAATAAAAAATGTAAGAAGTTATAAAAAAAAGACTAGACATTTTTATTTTAAAATGTCTAGTCTTATTTGTTTTTCCACTTTATAAATTTTTAATTCGATTTTATTACAAATAATCAATATTTATCTTAAAATTAAATATTTTTACATTACGTTTCAGCTATCTATTCTACAGTAACTGATTTTGCAAGGTTTCTTGGCTTATCTACATCGCAACCTTTTTCCATGGACATGTAGTAAGAGAATAGTTGCATTGGAATTATAGCTATAACTGGAGCTAATAAGTCCATTACTTTTGGAATGTAGATTGCTGATTCTACAGATTTTTCTATATCTGTGTGACCTTCTTGAGCCACTGCAAACACTCTAGCTCCTCTTGCAATAACTTCTTTCATATTACTTACAGTCTTATCAAATAAGTCTTCTTGAGTTGCCATAGTTACTACTACTGTTCCTTCTTCAATTAAAGCTATTGGACCATGTTTTAATTCTCCTGAAGCATAAGCTTCTGAATGAATATAAGATATCTCTTTTAATTTTAAAGATCCTTCCATTGCTACAGCATGGTCAAGGCCTCTTCCTAGGAAGAACATGTTATTTTCACAGCAAGTTTTAGCTGCTAGAGCCTTAACTGCATCATCACACTTAAGTGCTGCTTCTGCTTTTTCTGGAAGAGCTAACATTTCTGTTTTAATAGCTTCTATCTTATCTTGAGGTACTGTACCCTTTTGCTCTGCAAAGAATAGAGCAATTGTGTACATAGCTATTAATTGAGTTACATAAGCCTTTGTTGATGCAACTGCTATTTCTGGGCCTGCCCAAGTGTATAGTATATCATCGGCTTCTCTTGAAGCTGAACTTCCAACTACATTAGTAACAGCTATTACTCTAGCACCCCTTTTCTTAGCAAGTCTTAAAGCTGACATAGTGTCTGCTGTTTCTCCAGATTGGCTAACAACTATCATAAGAGTGTTTTCGTCTATTATTGGATCTCTATATTTAAACTCAGATGCTATATCTACTTCAACTTGTATTCTAGCAAGTTTTTCAATAATATTTTTTCCAACTAATCCAGCATGGTATGCAGTTCCACATGCTACTATATATACCTTGTTTAATTTTTCTATTTGTTCTTTTGTAATAGTTATATCATCGATTCTTATAGGTTGACCAGGAATAATCCTTGAAGCCATAGTATCTCTTATAGCCTTTGGTTGCTCATGGATTTCCTTCATCATGAAGTGATCATATCCACCTTTTTCAGCAGCATCAGCATCCCAAGTTACATTAAATACTTCTTTCTTAACTTCTTTTTCATTTTGGTCATATATTTTTATTCCATCTTTAGTCATAACAACAAATTCTTTATCTTCTAAAAGATAAACTTTTCTTGTTTGATTTAATACAGCTGGTATGTCTGAAGCAATGAAGTTTTCATCTTCTCCAAGACCAACTATTAATGGGCTTTCATTTCTTACAGCTACTAGTTTATCAGGCTCATTAGCGGCTATAACTCCTATAGCATAGCTTCCTTCTAGCTTTTTAGTGACTTCCATTACTGCCTTTAGCAAATCCCCTTTATAGTAGAAATCTACAAGGTTTGGAATAACCTCAGTATCTGTTTCTGACTTAAACTCATAGCCTTTTTCCATAAGCCATTCTCTAAGTTCCATATAGTTTTCTATAATACCATTGTGAACTACAGATATAGTTCCATCCCCATTAGTATGAGGGTGTGAATTTAAATCTGATGGCTTACCATGAGTAGCCCATCTAGTGTGTCCTATACCTATATGTCCTTTTATTGGATCTTCTTCTAACTTTTCTTCTAAATTTGCAAGTCTACCTTTGCATTTTGTAAGATCAATACCCTTCTCATTTAGTATAGATACTCCAGCTGAGTCATATCCTCTATACTCCAGTTTACTTAATCCTTCAATAAGCAGTGGTGCTGCTTCTCTCTTTCCAAAATAACCTACTATTCCGCACATAAAAAAATCTTCCTCCTAAATGTCTTCTATTTCAAATTAGATTAACTCTATATGAACAAGAAAAACCTTTGATTTAGTATTTTTTTAAAAATACTTATCAACTTATCCACATTTAGTTAAGGTTTTACACCAGATTGCTTTGTAACAGGAATCACTTCCTGTCTTTATCAATCGTTAACGGTAGTGCGATACCGTGGGGCACCCGCCGAAGATTCGATACTCCCCATCCTCGTCAACTCCTCAGAGTCCTGGCGCTTAGTTACGTGGTTAGACTATTACCTCCTTCCCAACACCTGGTTTTCAAAGTGTATTTTAAAAGAGTTAGGATGTCCACATTTTATATACTCTCCTCTACTCATACTCCACATATACGATATAAAGAATAATAAAGTTTGTGAACTTAATATTAAAATTAATTTTTAAAACCAAATTTTAATAATTATTTATCCAAAATCTAAAACCAATTAACCTCATTATATTATATTCATTTAATACATTTTGGTCAATGGTATTTATTAATAGTGTCTATTAAATGAAATTCATCTATATATATACATATCCTAATTATAATATTATTCAATTAAATATTATTTTATTTCAAATTAATTCCACAATTATTAATATTTATTTAATTTCAATGTGAATTATACAAATATTTATATATAAACATAGCTAAAATTTTTTATATATAAATATTTAACTATGAAACTATAAATCTATTTACCTATAAAACTATATAACTAGTTAACTAGTTGTTCTCCCCATGCGGTCTTCCAGGTTTTTCACATTTAAAATATAAAATAAATAATATAAAAATGTATAGTAAACTCGACATTCAATGTAAAGTATACTATACTTAAATTGTAAAGCATACTATACATTTAAATTCTAATATTTATTACAAATAATATTAATAGAACAGGATGTGATAAGTTGAAAAATAAAATCCAAGAACTTCGAAAAGAAAAACGTGTTACGCAAAGTGAACTTGCTGATGCTGTAGATGTTACTAGACAAACAATTATCTCTTTAGAAAACGGGAAGTATAAAGCTTCATTGGTGTTGGCCCATAAAATTGCTCAATATTTTGAAATGAATATTGAAGATATCTTTATTTTTGATTTGGAGGAGGAAAATTTATGTTATTAAAAGCCATTATATCTAATGCAACAACGGATAAGGACTACAAAAAAGTACTAAAGAAAAGAATTTCTTTACTTTACATTGTGATTATTCTAGGAGTAGCCACTCTAGCTATTAGCTTTATATTCTCTGTTGGAAAATATAATTATTTACCTGACTTTTTAAGTGGATTTTATACAGGAATCGGTGCTTCACTAATTACAATAGGTTTAATATTTATCATTAAGATAAAAAAACTTTTAAAAGATGAAAAGAAATTAAAAGAAAAAAGATTAGAAGAACAAGATGAAAGAAATCAATTGATCACACAAAAATCTTTGTACTCTGCTGCTATTATAATAAATATTCTTGCATATATCGGTTTGATGATATCTGGAATTTTTAACCTTGCTGTATTCTGGACTCTATGGACTGTCCTTATTATATTTATGGTTATATTTGTCATTCTGCAAGTGTACTATAGTAAAAAACTCTAATTGAATTTTATAAGTAAAAAACCCGTGAAATTTCACGGGTCTTATTTTATCTATTTGCTTTTTCTTCTATTTTTTTAGCTAGGTCATGAGCCATTTTATCTATCTCTTCTTGATTTTCACCTTCTAGCATTACTCTTACTAACGGTTCTGTACCTGAAGGTCTTATTAACACTCTACCGCAACCTGCCATTTTATCTTCCATTGCTTTTATGTCTGCCATGATTTCTTCATCTTTTTCATGGATGTCCTTCATGTTGTTTGGTACCTTAGCATTTACTAATACTTGTGGTAATTCCTTCATTGTTGCTGCAAGTTCACTTAATGGCTTTCCAGTACTCTTTACTGTCTCTGCAAGTTGAAGACCTGAAACTAAACCATCTCCTGTGGTATTGAAATCTAAGAATATAACGTGACCTGATTGCTCTCCTCCAATAGAATAGCCCTCTTTAGCCATCTCTTCTAATACATATCTATCCCCAACTTTAGTACTAACAGTTTTAATTCCAGCTTCTTTTAAAGCTATGTGAAGTCCAAGGTTACTCATAACAGTTACAACAACTGTATCATGGTTTAATTTACCTATAGACTTAAGGTGTTTAGCTGCTATTACCATCATGAAATCTCCATTTACAAGATTTCCTTTTTCATCTATTGCGAGACATCTATCTGCATCTCCATCAAAAGCTAATCCTAAGTTACATCTATTTTCAACAACAAATTTCATTAGATCCTCAGGATGAGTTGATCCACAATCCTTATTTATATTGATTCCATCTGGATCACTATTAATGATAAAAACTTCTGCTCCTAGTTCTTTTAACGCTTTTACTGATGTTTTATAAGCTGCACCATTGGCACAGTCAACGGCAATTTTCATACCACTTAAATCACCATCAATTGTAGATTTAGCAAATTCTACATATTCATTTATAGCATCTTCTCCTATGTATTTTCTACCTAACATTCCTCCTGTAGGAATATTGATTCCTTCAAAATCACTTTCTATTAACTTTTGAATTTTATCTTCTAATTCATCACTTAATTTAAATCCATCTTTATTAAAAAACTTAATACCATTATATTCAACAGGATTATGTGATGCAGATATTACAACCCCTGCTTCTGCCTTATACTTCTTTGTTAAATATGCAACGGCTGGAGTTGGAACTACTCCTAAACAAAGAGCTTCTGCTCCTACTGATAATATCCCTGCAACTAAAGCTGATTCAAGCATATCTCCAGATATTCTTGTATCCATTCCTACGATTATTCTAGGTTTGCTAGTGCACTGAGTTAAAACTAATGCTCCCGCTTTTCCAAGTTTATATGCAAGGTCTACAGTTAATTCCTTATTAGCAATTCCTCTTACTCCATCAGTTCCAAACATTCTACTCATATATAAATCTTCTCCTCTTAGTATGATTTTTTATCTTCAATAATCTTATTTTTCTATTAAGTTTACATCACTATGTGAAATTCTCATTACAACATACAGGTTAATTATAATACAAATTATGTATCATAACAATAACAGTTTACCATTATACATTCTATACGAATAAAAGCAACACAAAAACTGTGTTGCTTTTATTATATATTATTCCTATCTCATATTAACTTTCTAACACAATACTATTTGTTTTCTCTATAAGCTCTTCTACAGTACCATCACTGCTTTCATACTCCATTAATTCTTTACTTCCTTTAACAAAAACCAAGGCTATAGTGAATATAAATGATATTCCTAGAAGGGATAATACAGCTACTCTTATAGGTAAAATTTCACCTAAGACTCCACCAACTAAAGCTCCTATTGGCTGTAGCCCTCCACTTATGGTATTCATTAATGCTCCAATCTTTCCTCTCTTATCTGATGGTACTACAAGCATTATTGCAGAATTAAATATAGTATTAAAGACTACATTACATAAAAAGGATATAAATGCTATAGGTATCATTACATAAAAATTTTCCACTATAAATACAAAAGGTAATGTTCCAAGACATATCAATGCACCAAATTTATAAATTTTAAATTTCTGATTCTTTTTTATATTAATTATAGATAAAAATCCACTACCTATTAACATTCCCATAGGAATCACTGCCATAAAAAATCCGTACCTTTCTTCACCTAGAAAGGGCATAGTTTTAAAATATGGGAGTATTAATATAAATGCAGCATTAGCAAACAGATTTAGTAATGATGCAAGTAAGAATAAGTTTCTTAATGTCTTAAAGTTCCAAAGGAATTTAAATCCTTCTTTAAAGTCATCTACAAAAGTAATTTTATCATCTTTTTTCTCTCTTTTAGGCTCAGTTATAAACATTTCTGTAAAAGCTGAAATTAAATAAGATACACCATTAGCTAAAAACATGTATGGAGCACCTATTGTAATATATATAATTCCACCAACAGCACTCCCTATCATATCCATACCAGATGTTGCAAGACTTGTAACCGAATTAGCCTTCACAAACTTAGACTCATGAACTAATTCTGGTTTTATAGAACTTACTGCTGGACCAAAGAAAGCAGAACATAATCCACTAATTATCCCTACTACAAATACCATCCATACCTGTATAAATCCAAATATACCTGCAATACCTACAAAAGTAACAGCTACACCTCTTATAAAATCTGTTATAACTATGATATTCCTTCTATTCCACTTATCTACAAAGACTCCTGCAAAAGGTCCTAAAACTATCCTTGGTAGCATTGTAAGAGCGCTTAAAAGTCCCATAAGTCCAGTAGATCCAGTAATATCTAGTATCCAAAAGTTTAATGCCATCATATATAATATGTCCCCAAGCATAGATACTAGCTGTCCTTGCCAAAGCAAGAAAAAATTCTTATTCCATAACCTTATATTTTCTCCATGATTTTTTAATTTATCCTCCATGATTTCCCCCTCATTGTAAAGTACATTTACTGTTAATTGCTTATATCCTTACAGATTCTTTAACTATCCCATTATCTTCTATAATAAGTTCCCCTGAGTATTCAACTTTGTTAATTATTGAACCTTTTCCTATAGTAACATTTTTGCCTCTTACTATATCTACCTTAGAATTTTTAAGTAGTATGTCATCTCCTTCTATACATTCACATTGAAGGCTTCCTTTATTTTTAAATGAACTTGAAAATAGTGAACCTATTATTCCATTCCTTGATATATTTTCTGTTACTGCTACAAATCTTCCACCTATTTCTTTAATATGATGGTTTCCTGACATGGTAATGTATATCTCATCACCATTTATTAGTCCATTACTGTTTATATCCCCACTTATAATTATCTTTTCTCCTTCTATGCCATCCTTTATAGTTATATCTCCAGATATGACTATATCTCCCCCAGTAACTTTACCTCCACATTCTATATCTCCTGAAGCTTCTATTTTATCTGCTTTCAAGTTTCCTCCCATATCCGCATCTCCGCTTAAATGAAATAGACCACTGCAATATAGATTACTTTTTACCTCTATATCCCCACTTATTTTAAGAGTTCCACACTCCACTCTTCCATCAATATTTACATCTCCACTTACCTTTAATTCGTCTTTTACATATAAGTTTTCATGGATATCTACATCTCCACTAACCCTTAAAGTTCCACATTGCAGGTTATTTTTTATGTCCACATCTCCACTTACCTTAAACAAGTCTTCACAGTATACATTTCCTTTTAATTCTGCATCTCCACTAACATTGATAGTTCTACAATTAACATCCCCTTTTATAGTTCCATCTCCGCTTATCTTTATATCTCTATAATTTCCACCTTCTGATATCCAGTCATCATTTATTTTTAAATCATTACAATTGTCGTAATTCATTTTTACACCCCATTTTTATACTATTAATTATTAACTATAGCGTTAATCTCATTTTAAGATTTTCTATAATATTTTTAATGTTTATTTCTCCTATGATTTTACTACCATCATCCACAATTATTTTTTCTCTGTATGCTACTACACAAATTCCAATTCCTAATCTTCTTATGATATATAGTGTTCCATCCTTTTCTTCTATATTTTTATATTCCTTATTAATAAGCTTTAGTATAATTTCTATTTCACTAATGGTTAATTTTCCTAAGTCAAATTCCCTTTGAAGAATATCCATGAGTAACACATCTTTAAAATTATATTCTTCCTTTTCTCTAAATATATCCTTATATATAGGAAGGGTTTCTTCTCTTATAATTTCCTTTTCTATAAGATACTCTTCACTTACATCATCTACCTTAGGTTTGTTAGTAAACATAACTGCTAAATCATCTAAAGGCATATCATCCTTAAGATCTATAATTTTATTTATTCTATTTATTATCTTTTCTCTAGGGAAAAATGTTTCTTGACCTGTATAACTTGATTTTTTTATAAACCACTCCTCTGGAATAAGTTCTTTTCTCTTCCATCTATACAGTTGTCCGTAAGATATTCCCGTCATATCTAATATTTCTTTTTTAGAAATTAACTCTTCTTCCACTTTATTTCCTCCTCTTTTTTAGTTTAGTTTTTAGCTTTAATTTAACTTTTTATCTTTAGTAATTAAAATATTTTAAAATCTATAGTTTCATTTCCTCTTCAATAACAGATTCTGAATTTAGTTTTTCAAGACTCTCACTATATTCTATTCTTTTAATCTTACACCCTTCTCCTATGGTAATTTTTCCTCCACGAACCACATCTGCTATGGTGTTTTCCAAATAAATTTCATCAGCTTCAATAGTTCTAGTAGTTAAATATCCAAAGTTCTTACTAAATAATTTACAAATAAATCTTCCTATAGCATTCATAGTAGAGTATTCCTTTAAAACTCTTACCTTAGTTGCTCCAATTTCTTCAACCTCACAACCACCATTTAACTCTATATTTACTTCATCCCCATTTACCATTCCTAGGGTTTTTAGTACACCTTTAATATTTATAATCTCTCCCTCAATACCATGACCTACTCTAATTGCACCTAAAAGCTTAACATTTGTTGCATTTATTCTTCCTTCAATTCTTCCTGATCCTGCCACAGTGAGCTCTTCACCTTTAAAGTTACCTCCTATTTTACCACTTCCACTGATGTTAAATTTCTTTGCATGAATAGAACCAAGAACAGAACCACTTCCGCTGATACTACCAGTAACGCAGTTTAAGTCTCCACTTACCTTTCCGCATCCACTAATACTAAAACCATTGCTTATAACAGCACCTTCAACTTTTCCACTACCACTAATACTAAATTTTTCACAGTTTACATCTCCAACAATTTTTCCACTTCCACTGATAGATGCAATCCTATATCTTCCTCCTGCCGCACTCCCTGAACCTGATATTTTTAAATCTCCAAACTGTTCATTACTCACCATAATTTATACCTCCATTTTATTTTCACGTAATAATGTTACATCAAATAATTACACACAGCTCCTTAATATAGTAAATAGCCATATATTCAACCATCTTTTATCATAATATTATAGTAACATAACATTGTTACGCTTGTAAATAGTTTTTTTCAATTTTTATACAATTGTTGTCATAAATAAAAAGTATAAAACTTAAACAATAAGTTTTATACTTTTTACTTTTATCCTTATTCTCTTACTTAGTTATATATAAAAAAGTGGCTTTCGCAAAATATATTACTAATCTTAAAAATGTTGAGCTTGCCTTTTATATTATTGTTAGCGAATGCCATTTGCATAAGTAAGAATCTAAATCTTTGATTTAGTTATTCGAACTTAGTTCTTCTAACTTGTTAGAAGAACCTCCAAAACATTGACTACTTAGCATTTATGAATGGTAAAATCGTAAGCAATACAACCTGTTTGAGTGTATACGAGTTGTTGTATTGTAGATTTTACCTTGAATAAATGCTTTAGTAAATCAATATTCCGAAACGGCTGAGCGTTAATAATATATGGGCATGCTCAACATTTCTTTTAGATTAGCTAATTTTGCGAAAGCCACTTTTAGATAATAAGCTTATTTTACTACGTATGATGCTCCAATTTCTAAAGCTTTTCTATTGATTTCAAAGAATTTTTCTTTTCCGTGATCTCTTAGAGATTGAAGTAAAGTTTCCATAGAAACTATTTGTGTTTTTGCAACTAATGCTCCTAGAAGCACCATGTTTGCAATTTGTTTACTTCCAAGGTTATCAGCTTCTGTTTGAGCTGGTATTTTTATAACTTCAATATCTTCTCTTTCAACTGGTCTCTCAATTAAGTCACTATCTAATATTAATAGTCCACCTGGTAAAATTTCTTTTTCAAACTTATCAAGGGAAGGTCTATTCATAACAACTAGTGATGTAGGGTTAGTTACTATTGGAGAACCAACAGCTTCATCTGAAACAATAACAGAACAGTTTGCAGTACCTCCACGCATTTCTGGTCCATAAGAAGGTAACCATGAAACATTCATATTAACATCCATTCCAGCATAAGCTAAGAATTTACCCATTGATAATATTCCTTGTCCACCAAATCCAGCAAATATTATTTCTTGTGATGCCATATTATTTCCCCTCCTCAGTTGTTGTATCTTTTTTAACACCTAGAGTGTAGAATGGCATCATGTTATCTCTTAACCATCCAAGTGACTCTTGTGTTGATAATCCCCAGTTAGTTGGGCATATTGATAGAACCTCAACCATTGAGAAACCTTTTCCAGCAATGGCATTTTGGAAAGCTTTCTTAATAGCAGCTTTAGCTTTATTTACATGTGGTACATTATCTACTGATACTCTTTCTACATAGCAAGCACCATCTAATGTAGATATCATTTCAGAAACTCTTATTGGATGACCTTGAAGTTTAACATCTCTTCCATATGGAGAAGTTTCTGTAACTTGTCCTGGTAATGTTGTTGGAGCCATTTGTCCTCCTGTCATACCATAAATACAGTTATTTACGAAGATTGTAACTATGTTCTCTCCTCTTGTAGCTGCATGTACGATTTCTGCTGTTCCTATAGCTGCTAAGTCTCCATCTCCTTGATATGTGAATACAACTTTATCAGGATTAGATCTTTTTATTCCTGTAGCTACTGCTGGTGCTCTTCCATGTGCAGCTTCAAACATATCACATGCAAAGTAGTCATATGCCAGAACTGAACATCCAACTGGAGCTACACCTATTGTTTTATCTATAACATTTAATTCTTCAAGTACTTCCCCTACTAGTCTGTGGATTATTCCATGGGTACATCCTGGGCAGTAATGGGTAGGCACGTCTAATAATGCTTTTGTTGGTTGAAATACTATTGCCATTATTTAGCACCTCCTATGAATTTTTTAACATTTTCAAGGACTTCATTAGGGCTTGGAACCATTCCACCTGATCTTCCAAAGAAGAATACTGGTTTTCTTCCTTCAACAGAAAGTCTAACATCTTCTACCATTTGACCACAGCTAAGCTCTATTGATGCATAACCATGTTTAGTTTTGTCCACAGTTTTTTCAAAAGCTTCTACTGGGAAAGGCCATAATGTTATTGGTCTTATTAAACCTAATTTTATTCCTTCTTTTTCAGCTAATTTTATAACAGTCTTGCATATTCTTGAAGTTGTTCCGTATGCAACCATTATTAAATCTACTTCATTTTCACAATTGTATAATTCATATTTAGTTTCATTTTCTTTTATAGCTTTATATTTTGCTTGTAATTTCAGGTTATGAGCTTCAAGGCCTTCAGGTTTTAAGTATAAGGAGTTTATTACATTATGGTTAGCTCTTCCGTTTAATCCATTAGCAGCCCAAGTTTTTTCTGGAAGGTTTTTTTCACTTCTTTCTTTAAACTCTACTGGCTCCATCATTTGTCCAAGCATTCCATCTCCCATAACCATAACTGGAGTTCTGTACATATCAGCTACATCGAAAGCATCTTGTACTAAATCTACCATTTCTTGAATTGAACATGGTGCATATACTGGCATATTGAAATCTCCATGAGAACCACCTTTAGTAGCTTGGAAGTAGTCTGATTGAGCTGGTTGAATTCCACCAAGGCCTGGACCACCTCTAACTATATTAATGATAACACAAGGAAGTTCTGCACCTGCTATATAAGATATTCCTTCTGCTTTTAAGCTTATTCCAGGTGAACTTGAAGATGTCATACATCTTACTCCAGTTCCTGCTGCTCCATATACCATATTTATTGCAGCTATTTCACTTTCAGCTTGTAGAAAAACTCTACCTATTTTAGGCATTTTTCTTGAAAGATATGCTGATATTTCTGTTTGTGGTGTTATAGGGTATCCGAAGAAACATTGACAACCAGCTTGGATAGCTGCTTCACCTATGGCTTCATTACCCTTCATTAAAACTTTTTCTGACATGAATCTTTCCCCCCTATTATTTCTCCACTGTAATTACAAGATCTGGACACATTTTTCCACATGATGCACAACCAATGCACTTAGGCATATTTTCTTCTGTAACTGTAGCTGGATGATATCCTTTTACATTTAGTTCCTCAGAATAAGTTATGATTTGTTTTGGACATGCAATTATACATTGTCCACATCCCTTACATCTTTCTTCCCTAAAAGTTACCTTTGCCATAATACTTACCTCCTTATATAGAAAGTTTAGAATGTTTTATTTACTATATATTGTTTAAGACCTACATTTAAGCTGTAATACGTTTACATTTTATTGTCCCATATACCTAAGGATAATAGAATAAATACGTTTACATATATATAATTTATCACTTTTTAGTACAAGATGTCAACTTAGCACTTGATAATTAGTGCTAAATTGAATCTTTTCTCCATGGTGGCAACATATATATGTGAATTGGAAATATCTTTCCTGAAACTTTACCTTCCACTTCATCTACAAGTTCTTCAGAACACACAGTATATGCATGAGGAATATCTAATTCTTTAGAAATCTCTGCTATTTCCATATCCCCTTTAATTATATGTTCCTTTGTAGTTTCATATGATAAGTTTGTATTAGATACTAGATGAGTTACTTTTAATCTTGAAGCTCTTTCTATATCTCTAAGAAACTCTATAGTATCTTTGTCATTAGATGTAAATGGTCTATTACCATTTATCACAAAGTACATATCATAAGGTTCTTCTTTAAAATGTTTGTTATATTGACCAAGAGCTATTGCTCCTGAGTCATCTCCTCCAATATCAAAAATTACCTCATAACTTTTATCGTTAAATACACTTCTAACTTCTGCTGGTACCACCATAAGTTCAGCATTAACATACTCAGGATTTGAAGAAATAACCTTTATATTATATTTTTCCTTAAGTTCCTGTGTAAGATCTCTAATACAAAAATATGGATTTACTATATCTAAATCTACAAGGGCTACTTTTTTCCCTTCTTTAGCTAACTTAATTGCATAATTTATTGCTATTTCTGTCTTTCCACTTCCAAAGTGACCTGTAAAAACCCTTATTCTACTCATATCTTCACCCTATTTATATTCCTTAGCAGCTTCTTGACCTGTTAATACTCTTAGTCCACCTTCTGCTAAGGCAAGTAATTCATCTTCACCTGGATAAACAACTACTTGTGATATAAATTCTACTCTTTCTTTAATGTATTCTACTATATATTTTCCGTATGCAATTCCACCAGTTAGTAATATTGCATCAACTTTTCCTTGTAATACTGTAGCACATCTTCCTATCTCTTTAGCTACTTGATATGCCATAGCATCAAATATTAATTTAGCTTCCTTATCTCCTTCTGCTACTCTGTCTCCCACAAGTTTAGCATCATTAGTTTGTAGATAACCTACTATTCCACCTTTACCATTTATCTTTTTCTTTATTTCATCCATGGTGTATTTTCCACTAAAGCAAAGTTTAATTAAATCTCCTACTGGAAGTCCTCCACTTCTTTCAGGTGAGAATGGTCCTTCTCCATCTAGTGCATTGTTTACATCTACAACTCTTCCTTGTTTATGAGCTCCTACTGATATTCCTCCACCCATATGAGCTACTATAAGGTTTAGCTCCTCGTAAGAAGTATTTGTTTCTTTAGCATATCTCTTTGCTACAGCCTTTTGATTTAAGGCATGGAATATACTCTTTCTATCAATTTCTGGCATACCAGATATTCTAGCCACATCTTCTAACTCATCAACCACAACTGGATCTACTATAAAAGATGGTACATTTATTTCTGTTGCTATTTCATGGGCTATTATTCCACCTAGGTTAGAGGCATGTTGTCCTAAAACTCCTTGTTTTAAATCCTTAATCATAGCATCATTTACACTATAAGTTCCACCTTCGATAGGTTTTAAGAGTCCACCTCTACCTACTACTCCTGATAATTCTTTTATATCGAAGCCTTTTTCTTTTAGTACTTGTAATATTACTTCTTTTCTAAATTCTAATTGGTCATATATTTCTTTGTATTTACCTATTTCTTCTGCTGAATGTCTTAAAGTTTCAACTAATATAGGATTTTCATCATCATATACACCTATCTTTGTTGATGTTGAACCTGGATTTATTATCAATTGTTTATGTCCCATTTTCTTCCTCCTTATTATCTTCCTGCTACTAATGATGCAAGGGCAATAGAATTCATTTTTGTCTCTGGTGAATCTGCCCTTGATGTTACTATAACTGGTGCTGCTGCTCCCATTAATAATCCACCATTCTTAGATTCTGTAGTATATGTTAAGCATTTATAAACAGCATTTCCTGCTTCTATATTGGCCATTAATAATATATCAGCTTCTCCCGCTACTGGACCTGATATTTTTTTATGTGCTGCAGCTTCTTTTGAAAGTGCATTGTCAAGAGCCAATGGTCCATCAATTATACAACCCTTAATTTGACCTCTCTCATTCATTTTGGAAAGGTTTGCAGCATCAAGTGTAGCTGGCATACTAGGGTTTACAACCTCAACTGCACAAATTGGCGCTACCTTTGGCATGTTATTTTCAAGAGCATGAGCTACTTGAACTGCATTTTTTATAATATCTATCTTTTCTTTAAGTTCTGGATACATATTAAAAGCTGCATCTGTTACGAATAATAATCTATCATAGCCAGGAACTTCGAATATTGCAATGTGTGACATCTGTTTTCCTGTTCTAAGTCCTACTTCTTTATTAAGTACTGCTCTTAAGAAAGTAGCTGTATCAACTAAGCCCTTCATCATCATATCTGCTCTACCTGAAGATACAAGTTTAACAGTTTCTATAGATGCCTTGTTTACATCTTTCTCATCTATAATTTCATACTCATCTATGTTCATTCCTATTGTTTCTGCAATTTTTACTATTTCTTCCTTATCTCCAACTAAGATAGCATCTGCAATGCCATTTTTTTTAGCATCTCTTATAGCTTCAAGCACTGGTTCATCTTGCGCTACTGCTACTGCTACTTTCTTCATTGATTGAGATTTAACCTTAGAAATTACCTCATCAAATGTTTTAATCATTATGATTCCCCCCAAATGTTAATCAAATTTAACTTCATCGTCATATATCTTTGGTGTTTCTTCACCATTTAATACCCTTAATGCTCCTTCTGCAAGGGCTAACATTTCATTTTCACCTGGTACAATTTCTACAGGTGCAATAAATTTTACATCTTCAGTAATCCAGTTAGTAACTCTTTTATTATAAGCTATTCCACCAGTTAAAATTATAGCATCAATGTTACCACATAGTGCAGTAGCCATTCCACCTATTTCTTTACTAAGTTGATATGCCATAGCTCTTAATATTAATTCTGCCTTTTTATCGCCTTCATCGATACGTCTATCAACTTCTCTTCCGTCATTAGTTCCAAGATAAGCTACTAATCCACCTTCTCTTGTAATTTTGTTTTTTAATTCTTGCATTGTATACTTATTGCTAAAGGCAAGCTTCACTAAATCTCCTACTGGAAGACCTCCTGTTCTTTCTGGTGAGAAAGGTCCATCTTCATTTGCATTGTTGCAATCAATTATTCTGCCACCTCTTACTGGTGATACAGTTATTCCTCCACCTATATGTGCTACTACGAAATTACTTTTCTCAAAATCTAAGTTTTTATCAGCACATACTTTTCTTACTACAGCTTTAATGTTTAAAGCATGCACAAGAGAACGCCTAGATATATCTTCCATGCCTGATATTCTTGTTACTTCGTCAACTTCATCAACAGCAACAGGATCTACTATATAAGATGGTATTCCTGCCTTCTCTGCAATTTCAAAGGCAATAACTCCACCTAAATTTGAAGCATGCTGTCCTTGAAACCCAACAATAAGGTCGTCTAACATCTTGTAAGTTATCTTATAAGTTCCTCCTGGCATAGGTCTTAAAAGTCCACCTCTACCTACTACAGCATGAAACTTTTCAAGTGAATAATCGTTTTCATTAAGCCAATTATATATGACTTCCGTTCTCATGTCCTTTTGTTGACATATATGAGAATACTTTTTCACTTCCTCTGCACTGTGAGATAAACTAGCTGAGGCTATACATTCCTCCCCCAAAAATACAGCTATTTTCGTAGATGTCGATCCTGGATTAATCACTAATACTTGCTTATCTTCCCTCATCACTATACCTCCACATAAATATTTATATTAGCTTTAATTTTTTTGCATTAGATTTAGAAGTATATAAAATTTATATATTTCTAAATCTTAGCAAAATTTATCCTAAAGGATAACAATCTCTAATGAGCAAAAGCTCTAAGAAATCTGTTTATCCTAATTCCTATCTTCACTTCTTGCTGCAAACTCATATCCCCGTAAAAGAAAAGAAGAATGGATAAAATAATCTTCTTAAATATTATATTATCAATGGATAATATAAATATCAAGTTTCTCTTTGTTTTATTTTGGTGAATATTCTGTGATAATCTGTTCTGCCACTCTAAGTCCATCTACTGCTGCTGATACAATTCCTCCTGCATATCCAGCACCTTCACCCGTTGGATACAATCCTCTAACATTAACACTTTCATAATTTTCATTTCTATTTATTTTTACAGGGGCAGAAGTCCTTGTTTCCATACCTGTTAATATTGCATCTTCTCCTGCATATCCTGGTATTTTCCTATCAAATACAGGTAATGCTTCTTTTATAGCATCTACAACAAAATTTGGTGCACAGCTTTTTAAATCTACAAATTCAGTTCCTGGAGTATATGTTGGTTTCACCCTTCCAAAATTCTTTGATACTTTGTCATTTAAAAAATCTTTTACAAGCTGAACAGGGGCGTTATAATTTCTTCCTCCAACTTCATAAGCTAAAGCTTCATAACGTCTTTGAAAAGCAATTCCCCCTAATGGGGTATTTCCTTCAAAATCACTAGGGTCTACTGATACTACTAAAGCAGAATTAGCATTTATCCCATCTCGCTTATAATTGCTCATACCATTTACTACTACAGTATTTTCTTCTGATGCTGAAGCCACTACCTGACCACCTGGACACATACAAAAACTGTATACAGATCTAGATAGTTTATTACTAGTATAGGTTAGTTTATAATCCGCAGCCCTTAGTTTTGGATGAGTTGCATATTTACCATATTGATTTTCATCTATCATATGCTGTAAATGTTCAACTCTAAAACCAACGGCAAAGGGTTTTGGTGATATAGAAACACCTTTTGAAAATAGTATTTCATAAGTATCTCTAGCACTATGACCTGTAGCAAGTATAAGATTATCACAAGGTATATGTTCACCTTCTACTACTATCTCAGAAATTTTACCATTTCTTATTGATATATCTTCAAGTTTAGATGAAAATCTTACTTCTCCACCATATTCCTTAATTTTTTCTCTTATATTTTTCACTACATTTTTTAATATATCCGTTCCGATATGAGGCTTCCCCATATATGTAATTTCTTCTGGTGCACCTGCTAAAACAAGTTTTTCTAGAACATATCCACATCTATGATCTTTAATTCTAGTTGTTAGCTTTCCATCTGAAAAAGTACCGGCTCCACCTTCTCCAAATTGAACATTACTTTCTGTATTAAGTATCCTATTATTCCAAAAGCCATCTATAGTTCTAGTTCTACTGTCTACATCTTCACCTCTCTCAATTATAAGAGGGTGATATCCCTTTTCAGCTAAAAGAAGTCCAGCAAATAGCCCTGCTGGTCCCATTCCTACTACTATAGGTCTACTCTCTAGCTTCTTTGTTCCAATTTCAAAATCTGCTTTATAATTATCTCCACCTAATTTAACATCATTACTATTTACTCTAGCTATTACTTTAGCTTCATTATCACATTCAATTTCTACAGCATAATTTATTTTTATTTCTGATTTTTTTCTAGCATCTATAGATTCCTTAGTAATTTTAAAGGATTTAAAATCACTTTCTTTTATTCTAAGTTTATTAGCCACCTTTGATTTTAAGGTGGCTAAACTATCTTCATTTATTCCTAAAACTAAATTATTTATCTTAACCGTCATTATTACCTGTCTCCTCTGTTTTGGCTTTTATGGTTATAGTTATATTTTCAGGTGTTTGGCTCTTAACTTGTACTGTATTTGGTACTCCTGCTAATTGTATCTTAACTTCATGGGAGCCTTCTGTTAAACTTTTCAAATCTACTGTAGCCTTAAGTTTATCTTCACTGATTTTACTTAGTTCACTCTCTTCTCCTGTAATAACTAACTTTAATGTTGGAGTTGAGTTTTCTAGTGTAAGTTTTTCTCCCAAATTAGTATAGTTTATTGGTATACTTAAAGTCTTTTCACTAATTTTCTTAACTGTAATTTTAACTTTTACAGTTTTCTCATTATTTACACTGTGTACACCTTCCGGCATTATTAGATTTGCATCTACCGTAGTGCTTTCAGTTATATTACTAATATTTATAGGTTCTGTATTAATGCTTTTTATGTTATCTATTATTTCACTTACACCAGCTACCTCTATACTCTTTGGTGCTGCTTCCGTACTTACTATAGTTACTCCTGGTACTGCCGTTCCAGCAGTCTGTATATTTATCCCCAAATATTTTCCTTTTTTCACCTGGATTTTCACCTGCACATATTCTGGATATATAGATAGTCCAGTAACTTCTCTTTCGTCTGAATCTACTAAAGTAACCTTACAGTTTTTATCTATATCAGTGCTTGCATTAGTTATATCTACTTGAGCTACTGCTCCTACCACTTGATCTAAATATCTTTGTGGCCCTGAAATTTTTACAGAATTAGGTGATATTACAGAATCATCATTATAATATCCTTTCGCTACTTCACCTACAATTCCAGATGTTACATTTACATATTTATCTGCTAAAGTATCCACATCTACTTTCATTAGAAGACCATCAGAGTTTACAACAGAAACTCCAGGAATTGCTTCTTTTACTTTAACTTGAACTTTATTTTCTCCCGGGGTTAGTGCATACCCTTGAAGGTCTGCTACTAGAGTGAACTCTTTTTTATCTAAATCTTTAATTGTAGATGCCGGAGCCTTTACTGTTAAATTTATATAAAAATCTTGATTTGGTATTAGTACTAAATCTCTATCTGCAAGAGTATCTTCATTTAGTATCTTTACCGGTACATATTTTATTACACTAGTAGTGACAGGGTCTTCGCTACTACGAATATACATCCACAATACTAGTGCTGCTATTACACAACAAATTCTTATTATGATGTCTTGTCTTTTTTGCTTATCCATAGCTTTACCCTCTCTTTAAATGATTCTTTTCTATTTTGTCTACTCTTCATTATTTTAAGTAGTACATTTCTCAGCTTATCTTTATCGTAATTTCTAAGTAATCTTCCATTTATAGCTAAAGAAATTACCCCTGTTTCTTCTGAAACTATAATAGTTATACAGTCTGCTACCTCTGTAACTCCTATTCCAGCCCTGTGCCTTGTGCCTAACTGTTTATTTAACTTATCATCATTTGTAAGGGGTAAAAAGCAACCTGATGCTACAACCTTATCATTCCTTATGATAGTGGCACCATCGTGAAGTGGAGTATTTACAACAAAAATATTTTGAAGAAGTGCTGAAGATACATCACCGTTTATTTTAGTTCCCGTGTTTATAATATCTCCAAGACCAGTCTTTTGTTCTATTATTATAAGTGCTCCAACTCTATCCTCAGCCAATACTTCCACAGCATCTACTATTTCATTAACCACACTCTTCATAACTTCTTCATCTTCATAAATTATTTTATCTACAAAAGAAGTTCTTCCAATATGTTCTAAAGCCTTTCTAATTTCAGGCTGAAATATAATTATAATAGAAATAACACTAATTGTTAAAGTATTCTCTAATATCCAATTTAGGGTTGTTAAGTTTAAAACATCACTTACTGGTATTAATAAAAATATAAGTACAATTCCTTTTAATAATTGTTCTGCTCTTGTCTCTTTTATTAATGTATAACCTTTATAAAATATAAAAGAAACTACAATAATGTCAATTAGAGAAAATATAGTCATTCCCTTAAAAATATTTATGAGTGCATTAAAGCTTTCCATATAGTCACCACCTAACGATAATACTATTTTAATTATACACCAATACTTCTATTTGTAATATAAATTTTAATTTTTAGACCAAAAATATTTTAATTAAATAAATGTTAATAACTACGAATATTTTAGTTTTAACTTTAATATAAAGAATTATAATATATTTTTTACAAATACAAAGGGGGATGCTGTAAGTGAGTGGAAAAAAAATTAAAATAGACAACATAGTAATGAAATATTTATGCTTCTTTATTATAGGTATAATTTTGTTTTTTATGAGTTATGGTTTTTTTAGTAAGTTTTCTTTTAACAAAGAAGAAAGATATATTTCTAACACTATGAAATCTATATGGAAGGTTAATAATAGCTGTAAAATCCTAATAGATAATAATATAGATGTTGAAAAAGCTCTTAGTGTTTTAACCAAAATGAAAGCTGACTTGATAGATATATCTATAGATTTAAATTCAAACCCTTCTGCTAAAGAAGTAATCTCACCAGAAAATTATGAAAATTTATCTAAGGGCCTAAATGAAAATATTCTCATTATAGAGCAACTTGAAGCAATGCTGAAAAATCCTAATGGAAGTGATATTCAGCTAGCAGTTAATAATTTAAAAGCCTTCAGAGATGCTACAGAAAACTATTATGACTTAATCAAGCTAAAAAAAGATTATAATTATGATTTAGGTGTTCCTATGTATTCAGTAATTGATTCAACTATAGACTATTGTATATCTTCTAATAATTTAAAGAAAATATCTGATTTAAAATCATCAGATATTACTAAATTTATTCATACTTTAAGAGAGCTAGTTATATCACTAGATAGCTTAAAATATAACTTCTATGAAGATGTCTTAAAATGTCGTAGTGGCAATATGACCTATGAACTTTTAATTTCTAATATAGATGATACTTCTAAAAAATTAGCTTCAGTACAAAACATTTTATCTCAAATGTCTATACCTGATGATTTTTCATCACTATATAAAGATTTTACGGAAGTTGTATCTTCATATAATGACTACTTATATGAAATTAAGTATGCTATTTTAACTGAAAAAGTTCGTAGAGATAGTAAGGATGTAAGAGAAGATTTTATGGACTCACTTTATGCTTCAAGTAATGAAGCCTATGATAAAATAGAAAAAATGTATAAAAATTTTACTAAGGAGTATAATAACCTAAATAGCAATTACTGAAAAAGGAGATGAATTATATGAAAAAATTCATTTTGATTCTTTTACTTTTCTGTAACATCATCATCGTATCTCCATATCACATAGATACCCTTAATAGAGTTAATCCTACTAGAATAGAAGTCTAATAACTTTAAAATAAAAATAGAGAGAATGGAGCTATAAAGTAGCCCATTCTCTCTATTTATGGTAGAACTATAAATAGGTTCTATTTTAATATAGCCTTTATCCTACTATTGTTATATTCTGATTTGCTAAATCTATTAGTAAGAATTTTAGCATATTTTTTTGACTTTTCTTTATCTATTCCCTCATTATTTATTGCTAGAGAGTAAAGACATTGTTCTATATATGAACCATTTTTTTCATACTTGTCTACATATATCTCATAATACTTATTTGCATTTTCTATATCTTCTAAACCTTCATAGGAACTGGCCATCATAAATAGTATATGTTCATTTAGATACATACCCTCACTATATTTATAAACTAAGGTGAAGTTCTTTATCGCATTATCATATTTCTTATCTGCAATATAACTAACTCCGTTTTCATATAAGGACAATACTCCTTTTTCCTTTATTAAAGTTACTGCATTTTGAGCTATGTTCCTATCATTTATACTTAAACCTTCTATATCATATTTTTCTATGTATTTAATAATGTTTTCATAGTCTTTCGCTTTTACGTAGGATTTTAATGTACTTACATTAAAACTTTCATTTTCAATATTAGAACTCTCATTTTTTTGTATTTCTTTTTTAATTTCATCACTTTCTGATTCTTTATGAGAATTCCCCTCTATTTTTTCACTATTTCCTTGGAAATTGTCTAAATTTGTTTTATCCTTATTAATTGCTTCATTCTTTTTTTCTTGTTTGATTTGTAACCATTGATGAGTTTTGTTGTATCCTTTAAATATTCCAATGCCTATTAATAATACAATACACACTGCAACTATACTTGTTCCTAATACCACCATAAACTTCTTAAATTTTACCCCAGTCTCTTTGGGTATAAAATTTAATTCTATTAACTGCTTTTTTAAGCTTAAAGCTTCTGGATTATGTTTATCAATAGTTAAAATATCCTCTATATATTTAACAGCTTTATTATGCTGCCCTAATTGCATATGGCACTTAGCTATGTATTTCCAAAGATTTATACTGTTAAAATGGGAACTTTCACACTTTAGAAAACACCTTAAAGCATCTTTTACCTTAAATTCATTAAATAGATGTACACCTTGACTAAATATATATATATCCCCTTCATCATGTCTAGAATCATCTAAATACTTTTTAGATACCATATCTCCATTTAATTTATAGCTTAACTTCCAAAGAGTCTTTGCTTCTTCTAATTGTCCACGAATATAATATATTAGTCCCTTTAAATTCAATGTAGGAGAATGACTTCTATCTTTGTTTAATACCCTATCACAATAATTTAATGCTTTATCTAATCTTCCATCACAATAAAAATCCATTGCCTTTTTATAAGTCTTATTTATATTAACCATCACTTCACCACTTATATTTTATTTTATAACTTATTATATATTTTATAGTATCTATTCCTATATATCTTTTTACAACTAATTTTATCATGTTACTAGTTTTATTATCAATAACTATGAATAAGAAAAAAGGTATTGCAACCTTTAGTTGCAATACACTATCTTATTCTATTTCTATTACATCTCCAAGAATATAATTGTCAAAAGTTTTAGATTTGTCTTCTTTATCATTCATCATGTCATCTAAATAAAGAACATATTTTAATATTAAGCTATCATCTTTTCTTGTTATAGATACAAACCGCTCTTTATCCTTAGCCGTAGCTATAAGCATTTGTTCACCTGTGGTTACATCTACGATTATAATACGTTCACCATTAACTAATGTTCCATATCCTAAACCATGAACTATCATAAGATGAGTGTCATCATACCAACTTATTGATAGTGGTGATTGCTGACTTTTTTTCTCTATTGCAGTATACTCATACATCTTATTTGTAGACGTATCTTTTACATAAAGTATACCTATTCCCTCTTCTATAGCCTTTTCTCCTTTACCTTCTATACTAGCTTCATATTTACCATCTTCTGTAGCTATAAATGGTGTATTAAAAGTTAACTCCTTAGACATAGTCACTTCCGCTTTACTATATAAGTCAACAATATTCACATTTACTGATTTCTTTATATCATCACTAGTCTTTTCTTCATTTGATGATGTCTCTGGAACGCTTTCTATAGGTTCGTTACTGTTGTTTTCTTCTGCAATTTCAGATTTAACTATATTTTCTTGCTTAGTAGAATTCTCTTCCTTTCCTGATGAGGCTGCTGAAAATATTTCTTTACCATCCATTAATTTCATAGCTACAGGAGTAACTATAACCCCTAATAAAAATGCAGCTGCAATAGCTAATGCTCCTTTGTATTTTCTTTTCATTCCTCTTCTCCCCCTTGTATATTTATTTTTATCTATACTCTCCATTATTTTTTCTGTAGAGTTTTTAAAGTTAATGTTTTCATAAGAAAAGGCCTCTTTAAAAGTTTTATATTCTAAAACTTCTTTGTCATAATCATCTTTACAACTTTGGCAGGTTAAAAGGTGACTCCTCATTTCTTCATCTGCTTCGGCTGACAAATTTTCTTCAATATATTCTGTTAACTTATCTTTGAACTGACTACATTTCATTGTGACTCCTCCTAACCTTACTTGCAAAAGACTTTGAATCCATCTCTTACTTTATAGTATCTCCTTTTCACAGTAGTTTCTGTAATATCTAGAGTTTCACCTATATCTCTAAAAGTTAAATTCTGAGAATACCTTAAATTTAATATTTGCTTATCAACTTGATCTAGAGTTTTTATATATTTATTTACATTTTCTTTTACTTCTAAATATTCTAAAGATTCTTCCGGTCCCATCTCAGAAGATGATATATTATATGCTTCATCAATATCACTTTCATAAACCTTTCTATATTTCCTCATATAATCTATGGTTTTATTTTTTGCAATCTGCAAAACCCAATTTATAAAACTATATTTATTATTATACATATCTAATTTATTATATACAGTTATAAATACCTCTTGAGTAATATCCTCACTTGCTTCCTTCTGTTTTATCATTCCATAAATAAATCTAAGTATATTAAGCTGATATTTCTCGACTATAACTTGAAAACTATCTACGTCTCCCTTTAATACATTGCTTACAAGAATGGCATCTTCTACAGGAGCTCTTCCTTGCGATTCTTTCATCTTCTTCCCTCTCTTTATATAAATAATACGATATTAATTTAATAAAGTTTACTTTATTAATAAGTTGACTAAAAATTTTATTATAATATTAGGACAGACAAATTAATATAATAAATAACATACTTATTATTATAATTCCTGCTATTAATGTGGTATTATAGGCATACTTGCCTCCATTATATTCTCTTTTTCATACATTCTTAAAAGGATCTTTTAACTTAGACATTGAAAAACCTCCTAAGTAAATAATTTACTTTCTCCTTATATGTTATCATAGTAGCACTGTAAATAAAATCTTTATTCCCCATTTTGTATTGTAATATAAATTCTAATTGCAATATAAAAAAAGTCTTCATTAATAATTTATAATGAAAACTTTATTATATAACTTATATTGTAAATTTAGATATAATCACTTTTAATCCCCTAGCACTTTCTTCATTTCGCAACATCTGATTTTCTATCTCTCCAATATTGATGTATAAACAACTGGTCTTTTCTACAACTTCAACTATACCTGTTGATCCTTTATTTACTGTTTCACTTATATTTACCATGGAACTTGTTATAGTAGATACAACAGCCTTTAATTCTTTTGCCATGTGACTAAATCTTTCTGTTAACTCATTTATAATTATAGAATCTCTATTATATTGTTCCCCTATGATGTACATTTTTTTATAGTCTTTAACTATTATATCATCTATAAATTTTAAAATCTTATTGGAGCTTATAGATAGAGTATCTACAGATTCCTTAACATTTTTAATTACCTGTTGCATATTTTCTACGGTAACTCTTGAATGTTCCGCTAAATTTCTAACTTCATTTGCAACCACAGTAAAGCCTTTACCGTACTCACCCGCTCTAGCTGCTTCTATAGATGCATTTAAAGCTAGTAAATTTGTTTGATTTGCAATATCTAATATTGATCCTGATAAATTTTCTATCTCACTGACGGATTTAGATTTTTCCAAAGCTTCTATGAGATTTTTCTTTGTTTCTTCTAATATTTGAAGTGCCTTCTTGTTAGATACCTCCACATTGTCTTTTAATTCATTAGCCCTCCATCTAATATCTATTGCAATTTTCTCTCCTTCTTTAGCCTTATGGGTTATATCATTTATAAAACTCTCTACTCCTAAAGATAAACCACTAACCTCATTAGAGTTTACTGCCGCTTCCTCAATGGCCATGGAAATTTCATCTACAGTATTCGTTGTTCTTTCTGCATTCATATGAAGCTCTTTTATATACCTAGCTGTATCCCTAGAAGAGCTTAAAACATTATCTGAGGAATTATTAACTTCCACTATTATCTTTCTTATATTATTCATAAACACATTGATAGCTTGTGATAATTTTCCTATTTCATCTCCTGACTCAACAATTATATCTTGAGTTAAATCACCACCTTTATTTACTAATTCATTTATCTTCCCCTTTAATCTATTTAATGGATATACAATTGAAATTGTTAAATATATACACACTACAATAGTAAATAAAATTATTCCAAAAGTTACGCCTATAAATGTAATTAATACTCTTTTATAACGTTCATTAGCTTCTTTATTTATACTGTCTAAATAAATTAAATTCTTTTGTTTAAGTTCATCAATAGAGCTTATCAATTCATCAAATTGATTTTTAGATTTTCCCTTAATTAAAGTTAAAACATTTCTCATTTCTTTATTTTTTTTATTTATTTCTATAACTTCATTGTTAACCTCTAAGTAAACTTTAAGTTTTTCTTGTATATTTTCAATATCCTTTTTTTCACTATTGCTATCACAATAATTAAAATAATCCTCTAAAATTAATTGTATATTTCCTTTTGATTCTTTCATTTCTTGTTCTATTCTATTTTTTTCTTCTGAAAATGTCTCCATTATATATCCATATTCTTTAGTTCTAAAATTTAAAACATGATAACTAAGTTCATCTGACTTTTGAATTTTACCACCATATATACTTGATATACCTTCTATACTATTATGTAATTTCATCATTTGAAATATAGAATATACTCCAAATATTATTGTACTAATGCTTAATACTGATAAAGCTAAAATTAATCTGGTCTTGATGTTAAACTTTTTCTTAAATATTCTATTGAATTTTAATTTTTCTTTAGGCCACATTATTTCATCACTCTTTCTTATTTTATTTAACAATATAAATTTAACTTATTGCCAAATAATTTTGTACATATATTAAGAAAATTTAAACTTCCTAACCAATATTTAACACAAAAAATAACACCTATCTAAGAATAAAATATCTTAGACAGGTGTTATTTTATTTATAATGTTTTTCTAACTACATCTATAACAGTTCCATCCCTATATTCTACAACTGCAACTATATCCTTAGATAATTCTATTGCTTTAGGAGTACCTGTTATTTTTTCAGCTATTTCCTTTAATTCCTCTATAGTTACCACATTAAGGTTTGCTTCTTTTAATTTTTCAATTAAATCAACCCTCTTAGGGTTAACAGCTATTCCTCTTTCAGTTACTATTACATCAATAGTTTCACCTGGAGTAGTTATAGTAGTCAACTTATCCTTTATTATTGGTAACCTTGCCTTAGTTAGTTTTGTTACTATTATAGTAAGTTTAGAGCCTGCTGCGGTGTCTGCATGACCACCAGAACCCCCCATTATAGTTCCATCTGAAGCAGTAGTAACATTTACATTAAAGTTTGTATCTATTTCTGTTGCTCCAAGTATTACTATATCTAAGTTATTTACTACAGCTCCTTTGTTATGAGCATTTCCATACATAGAAGCTGACATAGTTATATGTTTTTCATTTTTATCACAAGACTCTACTGCCTTTAAATCAAAACATTGTACATCTAGTAAACTTTGGAATAATCCTTCTTCAAACATATCTACAATATAGCCAGTTATTCCACCAGATGCAAAACTACCTTTGATTTCATTCTTATTCATATATTCTCTAAGCTCTGCAGCTACAGCTAGAGATATTCCTCCAGCTCCTGTTTGAAATGACATACCTTCTTTAACTAGTCCTGAAGCTATCATAGTATCTAAAGCATTCTTTGCAATTTTAAGGCCTATAGGATCCTTTGTAATTTGTGTAGTTCCTGATACTATTCCTGCCGGATTTCCTATAGAATCTACCTTAACTACATAATCTACATAAACTTGGTTTATTTCCATTGGGAAGTTTGGATATGGCACTAAGTTGTCTGTAATAGCTATTACAGTGTCTGCATATTCTGAATCAGAAACTGCATATCCTAAAGCACCACAAGCAGACTTGCCAGTAAGTCCATTTATATTACCATACATATCACTAGAAGGTGCTGCTAAAAAGGCTATATCGATATGTAAATCTCCACTTTCAATAGCTCTTGATCTTCCACCATGGGTATGCATTATAGCTGGATATTTTAATTTTCCCTGTGATATAGCATCTGCTACAGGTCCTGATATATAATTTGCATATATTTTAGATACAGTACCATCTTCAATATAAGCAACTAGCGGCTTATGAGTTGGAAATATAGAACTTGCTGCCACAGTTAAATTCTTTATTCCTCTTTTAGCCATGGATTCTACAACCATGTTAAGAATATAATCCCCATTTCTTAAGTGATGGTGAAAAGATATACACATTCCATCCCTAATTTCCACTTTATCTAAAACTTCTTCTAAAGAATTTACTAACTTTGCATCTCCAGGAACTACAGGTTTAATCTTTGCTGACACCTTTTTTAAAGGATTCATATTTTTAAAAGCACCTTCAAAAATCTTTACATTTCCGTATCCATCTATATACTCCGGAATTTCTCTTCCTAATACATTCTTCATATTATTATCACCTCAATCCCCTCATTAAATAAGGCCTAGTTTTTTACTTAATTCTACAGTGGTTTTTGCTCTATTTATAACTGGTGCATCTACCATTTTACCATCTAGAGAAAATACTCCCTTACCTTCTCTTTCAGCTTCTTCCATAGCATCTAATACCCTTTGAGCATGGATTATCTCCGCTTTAGTTGGAGCATATACTTGGTGTATTGTATCAATTTGTCTTGGATTAATTGATGCTTTGCCAGTCATTCCAAGGGATTTTGCAAGTAGAGTATCCTTTTCTAATCCTTCAAAGTCATTAGTATCTGTAAATGGAGTATCAATAGCCCCTACTCTCATAGCCTTGCAAGCTACAGCTACCCTGTTTCTAGCATAAAATATCTCACTGCCTTCTTTAGTTCTCTTAATTCCCATATCAGAAGTTAAATCTTCTCCACCTAAAAGAACTGCTACTATTCTGTCTGATGATTTTATAATGGTATATACATTTTCAACACCATAAGCACTTTCCACTATTGGTATTAACCTTATAGCTTTGTCTTCAAAGCCTTCTTCTTTTTCTATTTTTTCAAGTCTACTACTAATCTCTATAAGTTCATCTTCCGTTGCCTTTGGAACCATTAGTGCATCTGGCTTAACTCTTCCAATAACTTCTATATCCTCACTTGAAAATTCTGTAGTAAGTGGATTTATTCTAACTACCACCTCTACTCCACTATAATCAACATTTTTAATTGCTTCTCTAACAAGAATTCTAGCACTATCTTTTTCTGTAAGACTTACTGCATCCTCTAAATCAAGAATTATAGAATCTGAACCTAAGATTGCAGCATCTTGTAACATTCCTGGATTATTTCCAGGCATAAAAAGCATAGTTCTTCTTAATTTCATATTTATACCCCCTACTGCGCTCTTTTTACTGCAGTTTCAATTCTAGCTCTTATTGTATAATCAAGAGCCCCTTTATCTTGAGCTTTAACAATGACATTTTTTACTTGTAAAGTATCTAAAGTTTCTCTAATAGCTCTTTCTATTTCAGCTCCAAATTGTTTCATAACCATACTCTCAAGTTCTATAGCTATTCCGCCCTCTTCATTAGGCATGATTATAACGTATATATCATTGGATTCTAGGGTTCCAGCCTTTGAAATTTTATTAATTTCCATCTAAATCACCTCTACCTATAAAACTTATTTTTTACTACTTAAGTAAGCTTCTCTACCTACTTCATATAAATTATTTCCTTCTGAATCTATTACTACAACTATAGGTAAATCCTCTACTTCAAGTCTTCTTATAGCTTCAGCTCCTAAATCTTCATAAGTCACTATTTCTGCTTTCTTTACGCATTTACCAATAAGGGCTGCAGCTCCACCTATAGCTCCAAAGTATACTGCTTTATTCTTTTTCATAGATTCTATTACTTCAGTATTTCTTAATCCTTTACCAATCATTCCTCTTAAACCATGGTCTAAAAGTGCTGGTGTATATGCATCCATTCTATAACTAGTAGTTGGTCCTGCTGAACCTATGGCCATTCCTTCTTTTGCTGGAGTTGGCCCTACATAATATATAACAGCATCCTTTACATCTATAGGAAGTTCTTCTCCTTTTTCTAAAAGTTCTGCAAGCCTCTTATGAGCAGCATCCCTACCTGTGTATATAACTCCACTTAATAAAACACTGTCTCCAGCTTTTAAATCTTTTACCTTTTCTTCTGTTAGTGGTGTAGTTATTCTCTTTTCCATAAACCTTACCCCCTAATTATAGCTCTATTTCTGCATGTCTTGTAGCATGACAATTAATATTTACAGCTACTGGAAGGCCTGCAATATGAGTTGGATATGTTTCTATATTTACAGCTAATGCTGTTGTTTTACCACCAAATCCTTGAGGCCCTATACCTAGTTCATTTATCATAGTTACTAGTTCCTCTTCTAACTCTGCGTAGAATGGATTTTCATTTCTTACATCTATGGATCTTATAAGTGCTTTTTTAGCAATTGTTGCTGCCTTATCAAAGGTTCCTCCAATTCCTACTCCAACAATTATTGGTGGACATGGATTTGGACCTGCTTCCTTAACTACTTTTATTATAAAATCTTTAACACCTTGAAGTCCATCAGAAGGTTTTAACATTTTTATTTGACTCATATTTTCAGAACCAAATCCTTTAGGTGCTACAGTGATTTTTAGCTTATCTCCTGGAACTATATTATAGTAGATCATAGCTGGAGTATTATCCTTTGTATTTACTCTATCTAAAGGATCCTTAACTACAGATTTTCTTAAGTATCCATCCTTATATCCTTGTCTAACACCTTCATTTATTGCATCTTCTAGGCCTCCTCCAACTACCTGAACCTCTTGACCTATTTCTATAAATACACATGCCACACCAGTATCTTGACACATAGGCATATCTTCGTTTTTAGCTATATCAGCATTGATTAATATTTTGTTTAATATTCCCTTTGCAATATCCCATTCTTCTTCCTCATGAGATTTTATAAGTCTGTTTTTGATATCACTACCTAGATAGTAATTTGCATCTATACATAATTTTCTTATAGCTTCTATTATCTGTGAAACTTTAATTTCTCTCATATATAATCCTCCTAAACTCATTGATTAAATATATTATTTCAATATTAATTCACTAATACAGTTTAATTTAAATCCCATGAATAATATATCTCATTTTTATAATTATTATAAGTAAAAAGGCAGTTTTAATTAAACCGCCTTTTTACTATATACCTAATGTATTATTTATTTCTTCTATTTACTAAGGCAACAACCCTATTCATTTCATTGTTCACTATCATGTAACCTTCATCAACACCCATACCTGGCTTAGCTAAGCATTGGTCTGCTCCACAAGCCATAGCAATGTTAGTGCAAACTTCTGCTGATCTATTTGTTTCGTTACATGTTCCTCCACAGTAAGCTCCAACCTTTTTCTTCTTACAATACAATATAGCTTCTATTGTATTATTTACTCCTCCAAGATCTGGAGTTTTTATTTGAAGCATATGTCCTGAGTTGTTATCTGCAAAGAATGCTACGTCTTCATAAGTATTACACCATTCATCTGCAACTAATTCTACACTGATATTTCTATTATCAAGTTCATCTGTTAACTCTTTTAATGCTTCCATTTGTCTTTCTCTATGCTCTACATCCATTGGTCCTTCTATTCTTAATTTAAATGGTTTAGCAGCCTCTTCCAATGTTGCTATGTAGTCTGCCATTGCTTTTGTATCACAATCAAATGCAACTCCTATAGTTCCATAAACATCTATATGGAATATTGGGTTATAGTCTTCACTAGTTCTTAATTTTAAAACTCTATCACTTAACCATTTAACATATTCAAGAAGTTTTTCGCCCTTTAAGCCTAATTTCTCTTCTACATTGTTTATTAAAGCATGAGGTAAAACATCTGCTCCCTTGATAATCATCTTATCAGCGTTGTTGTATCTGTCATCTCCTGATTGAGTAAATATAGGAATTCTATTAATTTCTACTCCAGTATTATATTCATCTCTTACAACTTCAGCCATAGTAACTTTTTTAGCTTTTGCTACACCATCAAGAATAGCTTGAGTTACTCCATATCTTATAGCTGTATGAAGTCTTTTTCCATTTACCAACATTTTATCAAATTCTTCAGCTAAACATTTAAAGTTAGTTAATTCTCTACCTATAAGTTTTGGTGCTATTTCCTTTTCTATAACTGGTATGAAATCTTTAGCTAAGAATAATGGATCACGTCCACCTGCTCCTGAATATTGAACAGCTGCACAATCACCGTGTGCTACTTGACCATCTTCAAGTATTAACATTACAGATATAGATTCTCCTGCTTGTCTTATAGATGTAAATCCTTCAGTTACTGGCTCTCCAATATAAGTAAATCCATCATGACCAGCTCCAGCTTTTATTGCTCTTTGGTCATCAAAATAAAATCCAGTTCTTCCTGCAGAACATACTACATCAACAATTTTCATTTAAATACACCTTGCTTTCTATAATTTAAGAATTTTATATTAGTTTATTGTTAGCTTATAAATTATAAATGTTATTTTTCTGGTCTTCCAACAAGCTTTCCTTTTCCCACAGCAAATATATCATCTATTGTCATTTGGAATCCAACTGGACGATTTTCGTATTTTCCTCTTTCGTCTAGCTTTTTCATATTGAAAGCTTTAAGCTCTGCTGTAAATGGAACATTTCCAAATTTAAGATATCTTACTGCTCCATTATTATCTCTTGCAGGCATCATTTTACCAGCATTATATTTACTTGGTGCAAATGGAATATCTATAACTCCCATATCAAAGCCTTTAACAGCACCTTTCGCTAAGTCACCATTTCCTACTTCGTATAACTTATCTACCATGCATCTTGTTTCAGCTTTAATTATAGCAATTTCAGTTCTAAGTTCATCAGATAAGTGCATTTGTTGACCTTTTAATAAGTTTAAAGTCATTTTAGTTGCTCTTATACCTTGAGCATTTGCTTCTTTTGTTGGTATACCTATAGCTTCATGTGGAGTTTTAACTATAACTTTTGTAGCTCCTGCTAATGCTGCAGCTGCTGCTCCAGTAGATATAACACCAAAAGCCTTAGCTTCATCAGCTGGGAAGCCTCCCATCCATTGATGGAACACTGTTGTTAGGTAAACATCACCATAACCATACGCTCTTAAGTAATCGCTACACTGCTCTTCAAGAGCTCTAATTGCTGCTACGTCTTGTATTAAGTTACCACACTGACCATATCCAACAGTAATATTCTTAACACCTTGTTCTGCTGCAAGTAATGCTTCTACTATTGCAACTGCATTAGATGTACTTGGTGGTACTAAAGTTCCTGTTAATGGACCAAATGGCTCTCTATTAATAGATATACCTTGCTCTTCATAGAAACCTACTAATCTATCACAATATTGCCAATCAAGAATAGTTTTTTCTAGAGTAACACTTTTAGCATATGGTATGTTATATGATATACCGCCACCTTCATTTGATGTCCAACCTGATGCATGAGTAATTTCTGCAAGTAATCTACCATCTGGAGTACCGTGTCTTGATTCTAATGGTAAGTTAACAGATTCAAATACTTGTCTACATCCTTTAACCCCGTGGTTAACCCCTGGAAATCCATTTAAAAGTGATCTTCTAGCTTTTATACTTTCTTGTATCCCAACTTCACATTCTTCATATCTATTTTGTCTTGTGTAACTATCTATTGTTGATGGTAGAAGATCCGCTCCACCTTCTTTGTCTAAGTAGTTTAGTAATTCTATGTGGCTATCTAATAAAGCTACACCGGCCCTAGGTTGAGCTAATGTTATGCCCGCTTCCTTTGCTTCCATTAATTTTTTAGCAAAGTTCTTGTGTGCTGGAATTTTTTTGTTGTAGTCTATAGCCTCCTGTAAATCTACTTCTTTACCTGTTGGCCATTGTGCTAAAACCTCTTCTCTTGTCTTAAAAAACTCTTCCTCGGTCCACTTTTTGTTTTTTAGTTCCACTTTAATTTACCTCCTAGTGATTTACACTTCCACTAAATATTTTTTCATTATTCTTATTGCTTTGTCAGGATAATCCTGAGCTAACAGACCCATTGATGATAATATATAAGTTTTGTCTATTAAAGTTTTTGGATTTCTAGGTCTTAAAGAAGTAGCATTTTCTTTATCAAAGGTTCCTGCTTTCAATATTTCACCTGGATGTTCACTATGAACTAAAACGCCACCTGTGCCAATCATATATTTTACATCCATAAGATCTTTTCCTAATTGATTATATACAGCTCCCATTGGAGTATATATGCATTCAACAGTGCCGCAGTGTCTTTCCATAGAAAGTTCTGTAGCTGCCTTTGCCATAGCTTCATCAAATTTTATGTCTTCATCTGTTTCAGGTACCATTTTAATATTGCTATTCCTATATTTACATCTTTCTTCAATTTGTATTTTTCTATCTTTATCATTTAAATACGATCTAAGCTTTCTACTACCTGCTGCTTCCCAAAGAGACACAGCTGAATATCTCATACCTAAGTCACCTTCTACAGTTCTTTTTGCAAAAGGTTCCTCTAACCCCTTCATATTTACTCCACCCTTTGTTGGCTCTCCATATCCTATAGAGTGTACATCAGTAGTAGCTCCACCTATATCAACAATGATTAAGTCTCCAATACCTTCTTCTTCGTCGGTGCCTTCTCCCAACACTCTAGCTGCTTTAAGTACAGCTGCTGGTGTAGGCATTAGTATACCATTTATATAATTTTCTGCGTTGGATAGTCCTTTTGCATCAGTTATCCTATCCATAAATACTTTTCTTATTTCTTCTCTTGCTGGTTCCACATTTAAAGCATTTAATTGAGGCATAACATTTTCTGTTATGCTGAAATAGAATCCAGCTTTTTGAAATAATTCTTTTATTTCATCATTAGCACTTTTGTTTCCAGCAACAACTATAGGAAGATTAACATCTAAATCTACTAGTATCTTTGCGTTATGTAGAATACATTGTTTATTTCCTCCATTAGTACCACCGGCTAAAAGAATTATATCTACATCAGAATTTTTTATCTCTAATACTTCGTCCTTAGTTAATTCATAACTATATACTTTTATAACTCGAGCTCCTGCTCCTAAAGCAGCTCTCTTAGCAGCTTCTGCTGTAAGATCTGGCACAAGTCCAATTGCAACCATCTTTAAGCCTCCAGCTGCAGATGAACAAGCAAGTTTTTCAACAAAATTTACTTCTTCACCTTCTAGCTTATTCATTAGCTTATCATAAGCTTTATTAAATCCTATCATTATATCATCTTCGATAGTTGTTATGTCCTTTGCTGTAGCTAATATTTCTTCATTATCTATATCTACTGCAGTCAATTTGGTATAAGTACTACCAAAGTCTAAAAGTAAATATGCATTCATTTAAATCACTCCAGCTCTCTATTAAAACTCCAAGTAAAATCTACTTTAGTTAGTTAGTTTATGTGCTTCTGTCTATTCTATTCCTAAATCTTCTTTTAAGTCATGTATAGTAGTGTCTATACTTGTTCCTGGTGGATAAACTCTATTAAAGCCCATTGCTTTAAATCTTGAATAAACATCATCCCAATCTTGTTTACCTACAACTATGTTACCACCAACATAGATAAGGATATCTTTTAATCCTGATTCATCACACTTTTCTCTTAAGCCTCTACAGTCAATCTCTCCATGTCCATAAAGAGAAGAAACAATTATTGCATCAGCATTTGTTTCCACTGCAGCATTTATAAAGTCTTCTTGTGGTGATAGCACCCCAATATTGATGACTTCAAACCCTGCTTCTGTTAATGCATAATCCATGATTTTGTTACCTACAGCATGACAATCTGCTCCAATAACACCAAGAACTAATGTCTTCTTTTCCATTTTTAATTCCTCCTGAATTAATTTTTTTGATACTTTAATTCTACAATTTTTGACTTAAGTGCCTTCACTGATGTAGAGTCTAAGTTATAAGAAAACTCTATAAGCTCTTTATTTTCATGATTGAGCTTACAAACATCCTTATATCTACCTGGAGTTACTATTAGTACCTCCGATTTATCAATTATGTGTTTTAATTTAGCTTCTTCAGTTATACTAAAATACTCAACTGATAAATCTGAAAGACCTGCATTATCAAGTGCAGACTTAATTTTAAATATAAACTCTTCAGATAAACAAATAAAAGTAAACTTTGTTTCTGAAGGATGTCTAGCGATTCTTACAATGGATTCTAGATTAGGGTTTACTGCTACTCCCAGTATTTCCTTGTTCATGCCTTTTAAAAATCCATCTACATCATTTACATGGTTAAATGGTGATATAATTACTTCACAAGTCGAAAGCTTGTCCTTTGTGTCGTCACTCATTTTTTCTAAGTCTGTTAAAGTAAATGGTATCGTATTCATACTTGTTATTGATGTTATTTCTTTACTAAACATTCTCGCTTGCTCAATATTACATTCTACAAATGCTGAAGTAACTTTATTCATAACATCCTTTTTCTCACTAACCCTATTTGTTACTATGTCCAAAAAATCATCTGGATCTATACCGCATTCTAAAGCTTCTTCTAGAGCTAAATCCACAAATTTATTAATTTTCCTTCTACTATCATAACTTTGCCATGATACTACTTCTTCTGCTACGAAAGTCCCTTTTCCTCGAATAGATTTTAATACGCCCTTAGCTTCTAGTTCATTATAGGCAGCGCTAATGGTATTTCTACTAACAACTAACTCTTGAGACAATTCTCTTTCTGTCGGCATTTTACTTCCAACTCTCAAAGTTCCATCTTTTATAAGATGCATTATTTGTTTTTTTACTTGGATATAGAGAGGTATCCCATTTTTTTTATCAATTGTAATGTTCAAAATCTCATCTCCTGACCCTTTGGACCAATGGCTTAATCCAATCCTTAATCATAATATCATATGGACTAATCATTTGCAATTTCACATTTTTGTATATTCTATAAAGAGCCCACCTTTTATAGAAAAAGTAGGCTCTTATCTTTAATTTGCTCCTTCTTTCAAGTAAATGCTTATAGATTCAGCTAACGCATCTGCAATTTTCTTTTGATATTCTTCATCCTTTAACTTTTGATATTCTTCAGGATTACTTAGGAATCCGCACTCTACAATAACTCCTGCCATAGTATCATTTCCTCTCAATACTTTATATTGAGTGCCTGCAGCCTTTGCTTTTCTCTTATTGGACTGGTCCAATTTATCCTTTAATGTACCTTGCATGATATTTGCTAACCTTTCGCTTCCTTCATAATTTGAGTACCATACTTGAGCACCCTTACAATATGATTCTGGAAATGTATTTAGATGTATACTAACAAATATGTCACACTTTGTTTCTTCCTTCAAACTTACTCTTTTATTTAAGTCCTCATATTTTTTCTCTTTTACTGATTTTCCTTCAGTATAAAGTCCTATATCCTCTGTTCTTGTAAATTCAACCTTATATCCTTGACTTTTTAAATTTGCCCCTAATAGAAGTCCAATGTTTAGGTTTATATCCTTTTCTGTAGTTCCATCTTTAGACGAAGCACCTCCATCTATTCCTCCGTGTCCTGGATCAATTAGTATTATTTTATTTTTTTCTTGTTCTGATTCAGCATTTTTATAAGTTGTAACCACATTGTTTACATTAATTACAGACATGCATATGAATCCTAAAATAATTACTGTAAGTATTGATATTAATTTAGTATTCTTAATGGTTCCTCCCACCTTTTTTTTATTACTCTGTAATTATACTTATTCATAAATTCATACTATTATTCTTTTACCTATATAATAAAAACCTTTTGGATTCACATTATCCAAAAGGTTTTTAACATAAAAGCTATAAAAAACTATTAATTTAATTTTCATATATTATTTCAGCTATATTTATTGAGTGATCACCTATTCTCTCTAGATTGCTTATCAAATCCAAGAAAATTGTTCCCACTACAGCATTACATACCCCATTGTTTAATCTCTTTATGTGTGATGCTCTTAATTCTTTTTCTAGCGAGTCTATTCTTTCTTCTATTCCCCTTATACCTGCTGCTTTTTCTCTATTATAACTTTTAAAACAATCTATACTCATTTCTACTGCACTTATAGTATAGTCAAACATACCTTTTATTTCATTCATAGCATCTGGAGAAAAAGTCAATCTTTTAGTGATTCTTTCACTAGCAAGGTCTGCGATATTCTCTGCATGATCTCCTATACGCTCAATATCATTTACCACATGGAAATATGCAGCTAGTTCTGCTCTCTGTTCATCACCTAAATCTGAGTTAGATAACTTAACTAGATATCTTGTTATATCATGTTCTAATAGATTAATTATCTTTTCATTATTGTATGCTACCTTTATTAGCTCTTCATCTCCCTGTAAAAAAGAATTCATAGCTACTTTTAAATTTTCCTTTGCCTTCTCACCCATTCTTACTATTTCATTAGTTGTTTGACCAAAAGCTATTGCTGGAGTCTCTAGCAATCTTTCGTCTATATATTTAACACCCGGTACATCTTTTTCATCTTCACCAGGAATTATCTTATTAACAAAGGAAACAAGATATTTAATTAAAGGAAGTAATAGTAAGGTATTTACCACATTAAATAAGGTATGTGCATTTGCTATCTGTCTTGGTATAGCTTCAGCACCTACATCTGGACTTATTGATAAAACTATATTAGCTAAGAATGTAACTGGGATAATTAAGAATATAACAGCTCCTATAAGGTTAAATAACAAGTGAATAACTGCTGCTTTTTTTGCTGTTATTGAAGTTCCTATGCTAGATATTAATGCTGTTACACATGTACCAATGTTATTACCTAATAATATTGGTATTGCTACTGTTAATGGTAAACTTCCTGTAGATGCTAATGCTACTAGTATACCAGTAGAAGCTGATGAACTTTGAAGGACAGCTGTCATCATCATTCCTATTAAAAGACCTAATATAGTATGTCCTTCTAATTTTAGTATTAAATTTGTAAAGAATACTGAGTCCTTAAGCGGTGACATTGCACTTGACATAAGTTTTAATCCTAAAAATAATATACCAAATCCAAGGATAATTTGACCCAATTCTTTTACTTTTCTTTTGTTGCAAAAAAGTATCATAACTGCACCAATAGCTAAAAATACAGGTGCAAAAGCATCAAATTTAAATGTTATTAATTGGGCTGTTATTGTAGTACCAATATTAGCTCCCATTATAACAGATGTTGCTTGAAATAAATTCATAAGTCCTGCATTAACAAATCCAACAACCATTACTGTAGTAGCACTACTACTTTGAATAATAGCAGTGACAATGGTACCTGTTAGCACACCTTTCACTGGATTAGATGTTATTCTGTCAAAAATACCCTTCAGTTTATCTCCTGCTGCATTTTCAAGACCATCCCCCATAAGCTTCATCCCATATAGAAAAAGTCCTAATCCTCCTAAAAGGTTAATAATCAAAAATATGATATTATACATCAATTTACCTCCTACAATAAATCTCATTCCACAATATGTACTTTTTCTTTGTCCATTAAAATTCCATATTAATAATACACTATAATCAAAAACATGTTAATACTTATTTACATATTTAACACGAATTTAACATAACTTTTTATAAATATATTAAGTAATGTTATAATTTAAACTTCACTAATGATTATATATAAAATGAGTTTACCTAAAAATTTACACAAAATAAAAATAAGGAGTATATATTTACATATATACTCCTTATTTTTATATAACATACAGTTGTATGTACAAATACTATCTTTTTGAGAATTGAGAAGCTCTTCTTGCTTTTTTAAGACCGTATTTCTTTCTTTCTTTCATTCTTGGGTCTCTTGTTAAGAATCCAGCTTTCTTAAGTTCTGGTCTTAAGCTCTCATCAGCTTTTAATAAAGCTCTTGATATTCCGTGTCTGATAGCTCCAGCTTGACCTGTGTATCCACCACCGTGTACATTAACTAAAACGTCAAATTTGTCTTTAGTTCCTGTTAATACTAATGGTTGGTTAACTATGAATTTTAATGTATCTAATCCAAAGTAGTTATCCATATCTCTTTTATTTATTACAACTTTACCTTCACCAGGTACAAGTCTTACTCTAGCAACTGATTTCTTTCTTCTACCTGTTCCAAAATGTTGAACTTTTGCCATTATTTATTCCTCCTTACAATACTATATTAGTATTTTAATTCTAATACTTCTGGTTTTTGAGCATGATTTTTGTGCTCTGGTCCTCTGTAAACTGTTAGCTTCTTAGCCATTTGTCTTCCAAGAACTCCTTTTGGAAGCATTCTTCTTACAGCTTCTTCAAATACAAATTCTGGTTTCTTAGCTAATGCTTCTCTGTAAGGGATCTCTTTTAATCCGCCTGGGTATAATGAGTGATGTCTTAACATTTTTTGATCTAATTTCTTTCCTGTTAAAACAATTTTCTCTGCATTTACAACTATTACGTGATCTCCAGTATCTACATTTGGAGTAAATTCTGGTTTATTTTTACCTCTTAATATAGAAGCTATTTGACTTGCAGCTCTACCTAAAGTCATTCCTTCAACGTCTACTACATACCATTTTCTTTGTATTTCACTTGGTTTAGCTAAGTATGATTTCATCTTACTACCTCCCTGATTTTTAACAATTATAATTCTATGGATAAAGATCCGGGGCTAATGGATCTTACACACAAATATTTATTATACGAACAAAATTCATTATAATACAATTTCCCGGGTGTGTCAATGATTTTTACTATTATTAATAATAAACTTCAATTAAACATAAACCTTGGGGTGAACATGTTTTGCCTGCTTTTTTTCGATCTCTACTTAATATTATTTTAGGTATATCTTCTGCTTTTATTTTTCCATTTCCTGCATCTATAAGCGTTCCTATCATAATTCTTGCCATATTATATAAAAATCCATCAGCAGCTATATATACTTTGATATAGTGTTCGTTCTTAACTATATCAACTTTACTAATAGTTCTTGTAGTCGTTTTAACTGAACTTCCAATATTCCTAAAAGCTTCAAAATCATGAGTTCCTATAAAAAATTTTGCAGCATCCTTCATTTTCTCTATATCTAAACTCTTTTTATAGTGATATGAAAAATTTCTACATATGGGCATTCTTACTTCTGTATTTAGTATTGTATAGCAATACATCTTCCCTTTTGAATCATATCTAGCATGAAAATCATCATGAACTTGTGAGGACTTAATTACAGATATATCTTCTGGTAATACATGATTTAATGCTTCTCTAAACTTTTCTACAGGAATATTACTACTAGTCTTAAAATTACACACATATCCTTTAGCATGTACTTTACTATCGGTTCTGCTACAACCAATCACTTCAACTTTTTCCCCAGTGATCTTAGAGATTGCATTTTCAACTGTTCCTTGAATGGTTTCTCCCTTAGGCTGTTTTTGCCACCCCATATAATTAGTTCCATCATATTCTAGTATTAACTTAATGTTTTTCATATATATATCCCTTTATTCTACTACATCTAAAATCTCATATATATAACTATTATAGTTAATGCAGACATAACAATCATTCCTACATAATCTCTCGAAGTTACTTTCAGTATCTTCATTCTAGTTCGGCCTTCTCCACCTCTATAGCATCTAGCTTCCATTGCCATTGCTAATTCATCAGCTCTTCTAAAGGAGCTAATAAATAGCGGTACAAGTAGTGGTATAAGGCTTTTAGCTCTATTAACTATACTTCCACTTTCAAAATCTGCACCTCTTGCCTTTTGAGCCTTCATTATTTTATCAGTCTCATCCATTAAAGTAGGTATAAATCGTAGTGCTATAGTCATCATCATGGCAAGTTCATGAGCTGGTACACCAATTTTCTTAAATGGTCCTAGTAATTTTTCTATTCCATCAGTAAGTTCTATTGGTGATGTAGTTAATGTTAATAGAGATGTTCCTATAATAAGAAAAGTAAGTCTTAATATCATAAATATAGCTGTTACTATACCTTCTTTATATATTTTAACAAATCCCCATTGCCATAATAATACGTTACCTCTAGTTAAAAACACATTAAATAGTGCCGTTATTATCATTAATATAAATATAGGCTTTAATCCCTTATATATATATCTAAATTGAATCTTAGATACAATTATAGCCATCATTGTAAATATAAAAATAACAATATATCCTGAGAACTCTTTTATTAAAAATAAGTCTATTATAAAGAGTAAGGAAAATAGTATTTTTACCCTAGCATCTAATTTATGGACAAATGACTCTCCAGGTATATATTGGCCTATGGTAATATCTTTAATCATATTTACTCCTCCACAACTTTATAAAAGAGCCTAGTTTTTTGCTAGTATCTTAAGTAACTCTTTTTTAGCTTGTTCTAATGTGAAAATATCATCAGGTAATTCAAATCCAACCCTTCTCAATTCTCGCATAAGATATGTTACCTGTGGAACTGCAAGACCTACATTTTCTAATGTATCTACTTCTTTGAATATTTCTTGTGGTGTACCATCTAATACACATTTTCCTTCATCCATTACCAATATACGGTCTGCAACCTTTGCCACATCCTCCATGCTATGAGATACAAGAATGATAGTCATGTTATAGGATTTATGAAGCTTATATAGCTCTCCTAGAATTTCATCTCTCCCCTTAGGATCTAATCCAGCTGTTGGTTCATCTAATATTAAAACCCTTGGTTCCATAGCTACAACTCCAGCTATTGCTACTCTTCTTTTTTGTCCTCCACTTAGGTCAAATGGAGATTTATTTCTGTAAGTTTCATAGTCTAAACCTACCATGTCCATGGCTCTTTTAGTTCTTGCTAAAGCTTCCTCATCATTAAGCCCTAAATTCTTAGGTCCAAACATTATGTCCTTTTCTATTGTTTCCTCAAAAAGTTGATACTCTGCATATTGGAATACTAATCCAACTTTTTTTCTTATGTCTGTAAGCTTAACTCCACTAGCAGTAATATCTACACCATCAACAAATATCTTTCCTTGGTTAGGTTTTAATAACCCATTCATGTGTTGTATCAAAGTAGATTTACCTGAACCTGTATGTCCAATGAGGGCTACAAATTCGCCATCATTTATATTCACATTAACATTACTAAGGGCAACCTTTTCAAAGGGAGTTTTAGCCATATATATATGAGTTAAATTTTCTATTTTAATTGACATAATTCTCTCACCATCTCATCTATAGTTAATATATCCGATTTTATATTAACACCTGATTTATTTAATTCATAAGCCAATTCTGTCATTTGTGGTACATCCAAACCTAAGTTTTTCATAATTTCTACATTTTGAAATACTTCTCTTGGCTTTCCTTCTACTATAACTTTTCCTGAATCCATAACATATATCTTATCTGCTGCAACAGCTTCTTCCATAAAGTGTGTTATGTATACTATTGTAATCCCATTGTTTTTATTTAAATCCATTATCGTATTTATAACTTCTTTTCTTCCAGATGGATCAAGCATGGCTGTTGGCTCATCTAATACTATGCATTCAGGCATCATAGCTAATATACCAGCAATAGCTACACGTTGCTTTTGACCCCCAGATAGAAGATGTGGTCCATGTTTTTTATAATCATACATGTTTACTCTCTTAAGTGACTCGTCTACTCTTCTTCTTATCTCCTTAGGCTCTACGCCTAAATTTTCTGGTCCAAAAGCTACATCCTCTTCTACTATAGTTGCAACAATTTGGTTATCAGGGTTTTGAAAAACCATCCCCGCTTTGCTTCTTACATTCCATATGTTTTCTTCTTTGCTAGTATCATATCCAGACACACTAATTTTGCCCTCTGTTGGAATTAAGAGTGCATTTATATGTTTTGCAAAAGTAGATTTTCCTGATCCATTATGACCTAATACAACTACAAACTCACCCTTATTAATGGTAATATTAACACCATCTATAGCCAATTTTATATTACCTTCACTATCCGGAGGATAAGTGTATCTCAAGTTTTCACTAATAACTTCCGGTACTTTTTCACTGGATGAATTTAAATTATCTATTTTATTAATTTCATTAAGCTTTTCAATTTGATTATCTCTAGAATTTATATTAGTTTCCATCAATTATCCCTCCATTAGAGAGTTACTATCTAATACTCAATTTTATAACAAAACGGGGACTAAGTTAGCCTTACTTAATCCCCTTGAATTATTATACTAATTCTAATACAACAACCTCTGCTCCGTCGCCTCTTCTAGGTCCCATTTTCATTATTCTAGTGTATCCACCATTTCTCTCAGCGTACTTTGGAGCTACGTTATCAAATAAATTCTTAACAACATCCTCTTCTGTAACAAATGCAAGCACTTGTCTTCTAGCATGAAGATCTCCTCTTTTAGCTAAAGTTATCATTTTCTCAGCTAATCTTTTAGTTTCTTTTGCTCTAGCTTCAGTTGTTTCAATTCTACCGTGCTTTAAGAAACTAGTCGTAAGATTTCTAAGCATTGCCATTCTTTGATCAGTTGGACGTCCTAACTTACGTTGCTGTGCCATCTCTATACCTCCTTACTCCTCGCTAGGTTTGAATCCCAATCCTAAGCCTTCAAGTTTTTGCTCAACCTCTTCAAGAGATTTCTTTCCTAGGTTTCTTACCTTCATCATATCATCCATTGATTTTTCTGTTAACTCTTGAACAGTATTAATACCAGCTCTCTTTAAGCAGTTAAAGCTTCTAACAGATAAATCTAGTTCTTCTATAGTCATTTCTAGAACTTTTTCTTTCTTGTCTTCTTCTTTTTCTATCATTATTTCAACATTATCTGCATGATCAGTTAATGTCATAAATAGTTTAAAGTGTTCAATAAGAATTTTAGCTGATAAACCAATAGCTTCATCAGGTCTAATAGTTCCATTTGTCCAAATTTCTATAGTTAATTTATCATAATCTGTGATCTGTCCTACTCTTGTATTCTCAACTGTAAAGTTAACTCTTTTAACTGGAGTATATATTGAATCAACAGGTATAGTTGATATTGGCTTATCATCAGTTTTGTTCTTATTTTGAGAAACATAACCTCTACCACTATTAATATTTATCTCCATAAATAACTTTCCACCATCATCTAGGGTAGCAATATGAAGATCCTTATTAACTACTTCAACATCTCCGTCCACTTTAATATCTGCTCCTGTAACTTCACCAGGACCTTCAGCATCAATATATATTGTTCTTGGGCCCTCACCAGACATCTTAAGTGCTAATTCCTTTATATTTAGAATTAACTCAGAAACATCTTCTTTAACTCCATGTATAGTTGAGAATTCGTGTAAAACACCATCAATTTTAATCGAATTAGCAGCAACTCCAGGTAGTGAAGAAAGAAGAATTCTTCTTAATGCATTACCTAAAGTTATTCCATAACCTCTTTCTAATGGTTCAACAACAAATTTGCCATATGTACCATTTTCAGCGGTTTCAACACATTCTATTTTTGGCTTTTCAATTTCTAACATTTATAACCCTCCTTTTAAATTTAGTGGTTTTTTTATATCGAGGGCAACTGATTACATTATTGACTATTTACTGTATAACTCAACGATTAATGTTTCATTAACAGGAACGTCTATGTCTTCTCTTGCTGGTATTGAAGCAACCTTACCTTCAAATGATTCAATATTTCCTTCTAACCAAGTTGGTAGAGTTTTTGGATTTTCAGCAAAAACTTTGAATTTTTCAGAAGATCTGCTTTTTTCTCTAACTGATATAACATCTCCAGCTTTAACAGAGTAAGATGCAATATCTACTTTTTTACCATTTACTAAGAAATGTCCGTGGTTTACTAATTGTCTAGCTTCAACTCTTGAGCTTCCGTATCCTAATCTATAAACAACGTTATCTAATCTTAATTCTAGGAATTTTAATAGGTTTTCACCTGTAATTCCTCTTTGCTTTTCAGCTTTCTCATAGTACTTTCTAAATTGTCCTTCTAGAACTCCATATATTCTCTTAGCTTTTTGCTTTTCTCTTAATTGAGTTCCATAGTTTGACATTTTCTTTCTGCTTTGACCGTGTTGACCTGGTGCATAACCTCTTCTAGTAAAAGCGCACTTCTCAGTGAAGCATCTGTCACCTTTAAGGTTAAGCTTAAGGCCCTCTCTTCTACAAAGTCTGCATGTAGCGCCTGTGTATCTTGCCATTCATTACACCTCCTGTTAATTAAACTCTTCTTCTTTTTGGTGGTCTACATCCATTGTGTGGAATTGGAGTTACATCTTTGATTAAAGTAACTTCTAATCCTGCAGCTTGAAGTGATCTTATAGCCGCTTCTCTACCTGCTCCTGGACCTTTAACATAAACTTCTATGCTTTTTAAACCATGTTCCATCGCTGCTTTAGCTGCTGTTTCAGCTGCCATTTGAGCTGCAAATGGAGTACTTTTTCTTGAACCTCTAAATCCTAATCCACCAGCACTTGCCCATGACAATGCGTTTCCAGCTGCATCAGTAAGTGTAACGATGGAATTATTGAAAGTAGATTTTATGTGTGCAGCACCGTGCTCAACATTTTTTCTTTCTTTTTTTCTTCTACTTCTAACTTTCTTTTGAGCCATTATATTCCCTCCTTACTATTTCTTCTTGCCTGCTATAGTCTTCTTAGGACCTTTTCTTGTTCTTGCATTAGTCTTAGTCTTTTGACCTCTAACTGTAAGACCTTTTCTATGTCTTATTCCTCTATAACATCCGATTTCTTTAAGTCTCTTTATATCTAAGGCAACTTTTCTTCTAAGATCACCTTCAACCATTAAGCTCTTATTTACATAATCTCTTAATGTATTTACTTCATCTTCAGTTAAATCCTTGATTCTAGTATCAGGATTCACTCCTGTAGCTTCAAGTATTTCATGAGATTTTGGTAGTCCTATACCAAATATATAAGTTAGACCTATCTCAACTCTTTTTTCTTTTGGTAGGTCAATACCTGCAATTCTTGCCATCTACAATCTACACCTCCTAAGTATCACTACTTATTTATTTTTATTAACCTTGTTTTTGTTTATGTTTAGGATTTTCACAGATAACCATTACTCTTCCTTTTCTTTTTATAACTTTACATTTTTCACATATAGGTTTAACTGATGGTCTTACCTTCATAGCTAACCCTCCTTATTACTTATCTCTCCAAGTTATTCTCCCACGAGTCAAATCATATGGAGAAAGTTCTACTGTAACCTTATCGCCTGGTAAAATTCTTATAAAGTTCATTCTTAACTTTCCAGAAATATGAGCAAGTATCTTGTGCCCACTCTCTAATTCAACTTGGAAAGTTGCATTAGGTAGAGTTTCTAAAACGACACCTTGCATTTCAATTATATCATCTTTTGACATAAGGGTAATCAAACCTCCTCTATTATATCCTCAACCTGCAAAAATTTTCTTATTTTAGAATTACTGATCTTTCCATCAGATAAGATAGCACTTCTAATATCTTCAGCCAAAACATTTGTAAAAGATAAATGTTTAATTTTCTTTTTCTTTGGCCTATCAATTTTTCTAAGGTCTCCATCTGAAATATAGACATACTCATCGTCTATTATACCAATAATGATAAAGTATTTTCCTTTATCTCTTCCTGATTTTGAATGTACTACCTTACCTAAAAGGCTGTCATCATCCACATTAGTCACCTCATTAGCTCAAAGTTAGTATTTCTACACCTTCATTAGTTATTGCTATAGTATTTTCATAATGGGCAGATAACTTTCCATCACTAGTCACTACAGTCCAACCATCTGGCTTAATTTTAACTTTGTAATTTCCCATGTTTATCATAGGTTCAATTGCAAGCACTACACCGTGTACTAACTTAGGACCTTTACCAGCAGTGCCGTAATTAGGAACTTGTGGGTCTTCATGCATAGCAGTTCCTATGCCGTGTCCAACAAAATCCCTAACCACAGAATATCCAAAACTCTCAGCATGCTTTTGAATAGCTGCTGAAATATCGGTAAGTCTGTTCCCCACTACTGCTTTTTCAATGCCCTTAAAGAAAGATTCTTTAGTGACATCTATTAGATGTTGTGCTTCCTTAGAAATATTTCCTACTGGAAAAGTTCGTGCAGCATCACCATGATAGCCATTAAGTATTGCTCCACAATCAACACTGATTATATCTCCTTCAACTAATACGGTATTATTCGGGATACCATGTATTACTACATCATTTACTGATGCACATATTGATCCTGGGAATCCTCCATATCCTTTAAAAGAAGGTATAGCTCCTTGTGCTAATATAAACTCTTCAGCAAGTTTATCAATTTCTGCAGTGGTTATTCCTGGTTTTATTACCTTTTGAATCATTGCTAGGGTATCGGCAACAACCTTACCAGCACTCCTCATATATTCTAGTTCTGTATCACTCTTAATATTCATCACTATTTATCGCTCCTAAGATACCACAGATATTCTTAAAAACATCATTAATAGCTTGCGTTCCATCAACCTCTGCTAATAGATTTTTCTCTCTATAGTATTCTATTAACGGTTGTGTTTGTGCATCATATATTTCAAGTCTTTCACTTACTGTCGCTTCATTATCATCTGCTCTTTGTATTACAACGCTACCGCAAACGTCGCATTTTCCATCGTTTTTAGTAGGATTATATTTTACGTGATAACTAGCTCCACAAGTAGTACATACACGTCTTCCTGTCATTCTATCTATAATAAAACCCTTAGGAACTTCAATCAATAAGGCAGTGTCTAGTTTTAAACTCATTTCTTTAAGTAAAACTTCTAAAGCCTCTGCTTGATTTACAGTCCTTGGATAACCATCTAGTAAAAATCCATTTTTGCAGTCATCCTGCTTTAATCTATCTTTAATTAAATCGATAGTTAATTCATCTGGTACTAGATGACCTTTATCTATATATTTTTTAGCTTCAATCCCTAAAGGCGTTGCTTGAGAGATATTATATCTAAAAATATCTCCAGTAGATATGTGTGGTATAGAGTATTTATTACAGATTGACTTTGCCTGAGTTCCTTTTCCGGCTCCAGGAGGACCTAATAAAATAACTCTCACTAGTATCAACTCCAAATTAAAATTTTTATTTAAGGAACCCTTCATAATGTCTCATTACTAGCTGAGATTCTAATTGTTTCATAGTATCTAGAGATACACCAACTAAAATTAGTAAACTAGTTCCACCAAATGAAACTCCCTTAAAATTACTGAATATAGCTGCTAATATAGGCACTATAGCTATAATTCCAGCAAATGTTCCACCTAAAAGGGATATTCTTGTCAAAATCTTCTCTAAGTAAATTTCAGTTTTTTCACCTGGTCTTATACCTGGAATAAATCCTGATGATTTATTCATATTCTCTGCCATCTCATCTGGTTTGAAAGTAATTATAGTATAGAACCAAGCAAAGAATAGTACTAATAAAAAGTATGCTACTACATATTTCATAGTATCTTGCTGAAATATACTCCAAGAACTCTTATTAACAAATACCGCAAAGGAAGATTCAGGCCATATTTGTGCTATAACCGCTGGAAATTGCATTACTGACATACCAAAGATTATCGCCATAACTCCAGAAGAATTTAATCCTATTGGAATATGTGATGATTGACCTTTTATAACTTTTCTTCCTATTGCTTTACCGGCATATTGCACTGGAATTCTTCGTTCTGCTAAATTTATAACAATTACTGTAATTAATAAAGCTAAAGCTACTGCTACGAATATTACAACCTCTACCGGACTAACTTCTCCTGTTTTAAGAAGCCCTGCTATTTGATAAGCTGTTTGTGGTAGTGAAGATATTATATTTACAAATATAATAACAGAAACACCACTTCCAATTCCATATACTGAAATTTGTTCACCTATCCATACTAACAAGGCTGTACCTGTTGTCATTGTTAGTATTATTAGTAAAAGGCCCATTGAACCTTCTATCAATATAGCTCCTGAGCTTTTAATTAAGGCATATGCTGCATATGCTTGAATAACAGCAAATACTAGAGCTGCATATTTAGTATAGTTCTGTATTTTTTTTCTTCCTTCTTGACCTTCTTTAGAAAGTTGTTCTAAATAAGGAATTGCAATTGTAAGTAATTGAATTATAATCGATGCATTGATATACGGAGTAACACCTAAAGCAAATATACTAAACTTACTAAAAGCCCCTCCTGCAATCATGTCATAGAAACTTAGAAGGGAACCAGAATTACTACTAACTAAAGTTGCAATCTTACTAGCATCCACTCCTGGTACTGGGATAAACACACCCATTCTAAAAATTACTACTATCATTAATGTAAATAGTATTCTTCTTCTTAGCTCAGGAACTCTCCAAGCGTTTCGTAGGGTTGATAACATCTATATCACCTCAACTTTTCCTCCTGCCGCTTCAATCTTCTCTGCTGCAGCTTTGGAAATCTTATTAGCTTTAACAGTTAATTTCTTTTCAATGTTACCATTTCCAAGAATCTTTATCCCATCGTTTACTCTCTTAGCCATTCCAGATTCACGAAGTAACTCTGGAGTAACTACAGTTCCATCCTCAAATATGTTTAGTCTATCTACGTTTATACAAGTATATTCTTTAGCAAATATATTTGTAAATCCTCTCTTAGGTAGTCTTCTATATAAAGGCATTTGACCTCCCTCAAATCCTGGTCTTACACCGCCACCAGATCTTGAGTTTTGTCCTTTTTGACCTTTTCCAGCAGTTTTACCCCAACCTGAACCAGTACCTCTACCGATTCTCTTAGGAGATTTTTTTGCACCTTCTGCAGGTCTTAACTCATGAAGTCTCATATTTACACCTCCTTAGTTTAAGCTTCTTCTACTTTTAGTAGGTAACTTACTTTATTAATCATACCTCTGATCTGAGGAGTCTCCTCGTGCTCAACAGTTTTACCTATTTTTCTTAATCCAAGAGCCTCTACAGTAGCAATATGATCTTTCTTTCTACCAATTAAACTCTTTACTAATGTTAATTTAACTTTAGCCAAGGTTTTCCCCTCCTATCCTAGAATTTCTTCAACAGTTTTGCCTCTAAGTTTTGCAACTTGCTCTGCTGTTCTTAATTTTGATAATCCATCTATAGTTGCGCTAACCATATTTCTTGGGTTATTTGAACCTAATGATTTAGCTCTAACGTCTTTTAATCCTGCAAGCTCAAGTACTGCTCTTGCTGGACCTCCAGCGATAACACCTGTTCCTTCTGAAGCTGGCATTATGTGAACTGTACCAGTTCCAAATTTACCATCTATAGTATGAGGAACTGTAGTTCCATCTAATTCAACTTTAACGATGTTCTTTTTAGCATCTTCGATACCTTTTCTAATTGCTTCTGGTATTTCGATAGATTTTCCCATTCCAACACCAACGTGTCCGTTCTCATCACCAACAACTACTAGTGCGCTGAATCTGAAGTTTCTACCACCTTTAACAACCTTAGCAACTCTGTTTATGTGTACAACTTTCTCTTTAAGATCAAGTGTGCTAGGATCTATTTTCATGTGTGTACCTCCTTTTTTTAGAATTTAAGTCCTGCTTCTCTTGCACCTTCTGCAAGCATTTGTACTCTTCCGTGGTATACATATCCACCTCTATCGAATACAACTTCAGTAATTCCTGCTTCTATTGCTTTTTTAGCTACTACTTCACCAACTAGTTTAGCAGCTTCCTTATTGCTACCAACTTTTAGAGAAAAGTCTTTATCTAAACTAGATGCAGCAACTAATGTTCTTCCAGCAACATCATCTATAATTTGAGCGTATATGTTCTTTTCACTTCTGAACACTGCAAGTCTTGGTCTTTCAGCTGTTCCATGAATTTTCTTACGTACTCTTAAATGACGTCTTTCTCTTGATAGCTTTCTATCAGCTTTATTGAACATGAAATTCTCTCCTTTCTAATAGCTATTATTTACCAGTCTTACCTTCCTTACGTCTGATAACTTCATCAGAGTACTTAATACCCTTTCCTTTGTAAGGCTCAGGTTTTCTCCAAGTTCTTATATCAGCTGCAACTTTACCAACTAATTCCTTGTCGATTCCTTTTACTACTATAGTATTAGCATCTGTTAATTCAAATGTAATTCCATCTACAGCAGCTATTTCAACTGGGTGTGAGAATCCTAGGTTTAAAGTTAATCCCTTACCTTTTGCTGTTGCTCTATATCCAACACCAACTAATTGTAATGTCTTAGCGAAACCATTAGTTACTCCAATTACCATATTATTTAATAATGCTCTAGTTAATCCGTGTAGAGCTCTATGTTCTTTTATATCGCTTGGTCTTGTAACGACCACTTGATTATCCTCTATAGCTATGTTTATATTCTTCACCATTGTTCTAGTTAATTCCCCTTTAGGTCCTTTAACTGTAACAACGTTGTCTGGCGTTACTGTAACAGATACACCAGCTGGTATAGCTATTGGAAGTCTTCCTACTCTTGACATAATCGCACCTCCTTGTTCATAAACTACCAGATGTAGCAGATAACTTCTCCGCCTAATCCTAATTTTCTAGCTTCTCTATCAGAAACTAATCCTTTAGAAGTTGATATTATTGCAACTCCTAATCCATTTAAAACTTTAGGGATATCATCCTTACCACTATAAACTCTTAGTCCTGGTTTAGATATTCTCTTAAGTCCTGTTATAACTCTCTCTTTATTTTGGCCATATTTCATGCTAAGTCTTAACATTGAAACAGTTCCATCTTGATATTCTTCTATATTTTTAATATATCCTTCTTGAAGCATAATATTTGCTATGCCTTTCTTTATTGTTGAAGAAGGAACTTCTACTATTTCATGTCTAACAATATTTGCATTTCTTACACGTGTTAGCAAATCTGCTATCGGATCAGTCATATTCATTAATTGTGCCTCCTTTCGCTATGATCTGTATATTACCAGCTTGCCTTTTTGCATCCAGGAATTTGTCCTTTATAAGCAAGTTCTCTGAAACATATACGGCAAATACCAAATTTTTTTAAGACAGAATGTGGTCTTCCACATAATCTGCATCTAGAGTATTCTCTAGTTGAATATTTTGGTTCTTTTTTCCACTTTTCTATTAAAGCTTTACGTGCCAAGTCATTCCCTCCTTTTATTGAGCAAATGGCATTCCAAGGAATCTTAATAATTCTCTTGCTTCCTCGTCTGTCTTTGCAGTAGTTACAAATATTATATCCATTCCTCTTACTTTATCAATTTTATCATATTCTATTTCAGGGAATATTAATTGTTCTTTTATTCCTAAAGCATAATTTCCTCTTCCATCAAATGACTTAGTAGGAACGCCTCTGAAGTCTCTAACTCTTGGTAATGCTATATTCATTAATTTGTCCGCAAATTGGAACATCTTATCTTTTCTTAATGTAACTTTACATCCAATTGCCATGTTATCTCTTATTTTAAAGTTGGCAACTGATTTCTTTGCTCTAGTTAATACAGCTTTTTGTCCAGTGATTAATTGCATATCACTTACAGCAGCATCTAAAACTTTAGAGTTATCTTTAGCTTCGCCAACTCCCATATTTATAACTATTTTTTCAAGTCTAGGTACTTGCATTATATTTTTGTATCCGAACTTATCCATCATAGCTGGTATTACTTCACTATTGTATTTCTCTTGTAGTCTTGTAACCATTTGTTAAACCTCCTTTCGCGAATTAAAATGTTTCTCCGCACTTTTTGCAAACTCTAACTTTTGTACCATCATCAAGTACTTTATTGCTTATTCTAGTTACGCTCTTACATTTATCGCAATATAGCATAACCTTTGAGCTGTTAATAGCTGCTTCAAAGTTAACTATTCCACCTTGCATATTTTGTCTGTTTGGTTTTTGATGTTTAGTTACTACGTTAACGCCAGCAACTACAACTTTTCCAGTCTTAGGATAAACAGCTAAAACTTCTCCAGTTTTACCTTTATCTTTTCCAGAGATAACCATAACAGTGTCTTTCTTTCTAACATGAACTTTCATCTTTGCTACCCCCTATCCTATAGTACTTCAGGTGCTAGTGACAATATTTTATTATATTCTTTATCTCTTAGCTCCCTAGCAACAGGTCCGAAGATACGAGTTCCTTTTGGATTCTTATCGTCTTTTATAATAACAGCTGCGTTCTCATCAAATCTGATATAAGTCCCGTCTGCTCTTCTCAAACCTTTAACTGATCTAACAATAACTGCTTTTACTACGTCACCTTTTTTAACAACTCCACCTGGTGTTGCACTTTTAACGCTAGCAACAATTACGTCTCCGATGTTTCCCCATTTTCTTTTGGAACCACCGAGTACTCTAATACACATTATTTCTTTAGCACCAGAGTTATCCGCTACTTTTAATAATGTTTGTTGTTGTATCATGTAAATACCCTCCCTTCAGTTAACTATTTAGCTCTTTCCATGATTTCAACAAGTCTCCATCTCTTATCCTTAGATAATGGTCTTGTTTCCATTATTAATACTCTATCGTTAACTTTTGCTTCATTATTTTCATCATGAGCCTTAAATTTAGTTGTTCTATTAACTGTTTTTCCATATAATGGATGTCTAACTTTAGTTTCAACAGCAACAACAATTGTCTTATCCATTTTGTCAGAAACTACTCTTCCGATTCTACTTTTTCTATTTCCTCTTTCCACAAGATGAACCTCCTTTCAGTATTACTGCTCACAAGCCCTTAATTCTTCTTCTCTAAGGATGGTTTTAATTTGGGCTATAGACTTCTTAACCTGTTTAATTCTCATTGGGTTTTCTAACTGTCCTGTAGCTAACTGAAATCTAAGGTTAAATAATTCTGATTTAAGATCAGATAGTTTTACATTTAAATCTTGAGGAGTACTTTGTCTCAACTCTTTCAATTCATTAGCCTTCATTGATTTCACCACCCATTTCCTCAAAATCTCTTCTAGTAACAAATTTGGTTGTTACTGGTAATTTGTGAGACGCAAGTCTCATAGCTTCTCTAGCAGCTTCTTCAGATACTCCAGATATTTCAAATAATACTCTACCTGGTTTAATTACTGCTACCCAGTACTCTGGTGAACCTTTACCAGATCCCATACGTGTTTCAGCTGGTTTTTCAGTTACTGGCTTATCAGGGAAGATTTTTATCCAAACCTTTCCTCCTCTTTTAACGTATCTATTTATAGCTATTCTGGCAGATTCGATTTGGTTGCTTGTAATCCAACCGCACTCTGTTGCTTGTAAAGCATAATCTCCATAAGCAATGAAGTTACCTCTTGTAGCTTTACCTCTCATTCTACCACGTTGTACCTTACGATGTTTAACTCTTTTAGGCATTAACATGTCAAATTCCTCCTTCCTTACACGTTATTATGAGTTACTTTCTTCCTTCTGAACTTTCTTAGTTGGAAGAACCTCACCTTTATACACCCAAACTTTTACACCAATTTTACCATAGATTGTATTAGCTTCTGTAAATCCATAGTCGATATCAGCTCTTAAAGTTTGTAGTGGGATTGTTCCCTCATGATACTGCTCTGTTCTTGCGATTTCAGCTCCGCCTAATCTTCCTGAACATGCAGTCTTAACTCCTTTAACACCTGTTCTCATAGCTCTTTGAATCGTTTGTTTCATAGCTCTTCTAAAAGATATTCTCTTTTCTAATTGAGCTGCTATGTTTTCAGCCATTAATTGTGCATTGTTTTCTGGTGTTTTAACTTCTACTATGTTAATTAAAACAAATTTATCTTTAACAACTTCTTTTAATGCAACTTTAAGCTCTTCTATACTTTGACCGCCTTTTCCTATAACCATTCCAGGTTTTGCGGTATGTATATTTATTTTAACTCTTTTAGCTGCTCTTTCTATCTCAATTTTAGATATTCCAGCAGTGAATAATCTTTTCTTTATATATTCTCTGATAGCATTATCTTCAACTAAGTTATCTGCAAAATTTTTCTTGTCTGCATACCATTTAGCGTCCCAATCCTTGATAACACCAACTCTTAGGCCGTGTGGATGTACTTTTTGACCCACTCTATATCCCTCCTTCTTATGCTCTTTCTTTAACTACTATAGTTATATGGCTAGTTCTTTTTAAAATTCTGAATGCTCTACCTTGAGCGTGTGGTCTAAATCTCTTTAATGTTGGACCTGCACCTGTATGAGCCTCTGCAACATATAATCTATTTCTGTCTAAATTAAAATTGTTTTCTGCATTCGCAACAGCTGATTTTAATAATTTATTAACAACAACAGCTGCATCTTTTGGAGTATATTGTAATATAGCGAAAGCTTCATTTACATTCTTATCTCTTATAAGGTCAAGAACAATCCCAACTTTCATAGGAGACATTCTTACATATTTAGCTATAGCTTTAGCTTCCATTGGTAATTTCCTCCTTCCCGTACTATCTCATTCTACTTGATTTTTCCTTCGCGATATGACCTTTAAAAGTTCTAGTCAAAGCGAACTCTCCAAGTTTATGTCCTACCATGTCTTCTTGGACATATACTGGAACATGTTTTCTTCCATCATGTACAGCAATTGTGTGTCCTATCATTTGAGGAAAAATTGTAGAGCTTCTTGACCAAGTCTTTATAACTTTCTTCTCGCCAGCTTTGTTCATTTCTTCTATTTTATTTAGAAGAGACTCTTTTACAAAAGGTCCTTTTTTAATTGATCTACTCACTATTAGTGGCCTCCCTTCATGTAAAGTAGTTATAATCAGAAGAGAATTTATTTCTCTTCTAACTATTTACTATTTCTTTTCTTAACAATAAATTTGTCAGAGTATTTCTTAGTTTTTCTAGTTTTGTATCCAAGAGCTGGTTTACCCCATGGAGTACGTGGACTAGCATGACCTACTGGAGATTTACCTTCTCCACCTCCGTGTGGGTGGTCATTAGGGTTCATTACAGATCCTCTTACTGTTGGTCTGATACCCATATGTCTCTTTCTTCCTGCTTTACCTATATTAACAATTTCGTGAGTTAAGTTTGAAACTGTTCCTATTGTAGCTCTACAGTTTACTCTTACATATCTAACTTCTCCGCTTGGTAGTCTTACTTGAGCGTAAGCTCCTTCTTTAGCCATTAATTGAGCTGAAGAACCTGCTGATCTAACAAGTTGAGCACCTTTTCCTACTTGTAATTCAATGTTATGAATTATTGTACCTACTGGTATGTTAGTTATTGGAAGTGTATTTCCAACTTTAATGTCTGCATCTGATCCAGATACTACAACATCTCCAACCTTTAATCCAACTGGAGCTATTATGTATCTCTTTTCACCATCTGCATATACAACTAATGCGATGTAAGCTGATCTATTAGGATCGTACTCGATAGTTGCAACTTTAGCTGGTATACCATCTTTAGTTCTTTTAAAATCTATTAATCTATATTTTTGTTTCGCTCCACCACCGTGGTGACGAACAGTAATTTTACCTTGAGCATTTCTACCACCAGTTTTTTTCTTACTTACAAGAAGTGACTTTTCAGGTACATCTGTTGTTATTTCCTCAAATGAAGCCATAGTCATATTTCTTCTTGAAGGAGTGGTAGGGTTAAATTTTTTAACTGCCATTAGGTTTCCCTCCCTTTTCGCTTATCTGGCTCTAGCCAATAAATGCGTTATATTATTGCATTCCTTCAAAGAATTCAATTGTTTTGCTGTCAGCTGCTAATTTAATAACTGCTTTTTTGAAGTCAGCTCTTTTTCCAATGTGAACTCCAACTCTTTTAGTTTTACCTAAATTTCTTAGAGTTTTAACATCTTCAACTTTTACTCCGAAAACTTCTTCAACAGCTTTTTTTATTTGAACTTTGTTTGCGTGTATGTCAACGATGAAAGTGTATTTTCTTTCTGCCATAGCAGCCATACTTTTTTCAGTTATAACAGGTTTTCTTATTATATCATAACTAGTCATTTTCATTATGCATACACCTCCTCAATTTTTGATACAGCGTCTCTAGTAATCATTAAGTTTTCATACTTTAATATGTCGTAAACATTTATGTTGTTTACAGGCACTACAGCTACTCCAGGAATGTTTCTTGCTGATTTATAAACATTCTCATTAGACTCAGCTACAACTATTAATGTTTTTTTAGTTTCAAAAGCATTAAGAACTTTTACCATATCTTTAGTTTTTGGTGCATCGAAAGCCAAGCTTTCTAATACTATCATTTCATTATCTTGTACTTTTGAAGTTAAAGCTGATTTCATAGCTACTCTTCTCATACTCTTTGGAACGGAAACTCTGTAATCACGTGGTTTTGGTGCAAATACGATACCCCCGTGAATCCATTGTGGAGCTCTTATAGAACCTTGTCTTGCTCTTCCTGTTCCTTTTTGTCTCCAAGGCTTAATTCCTCCGCCTCTTACTTCAGCTCTTGTCTTAGCACTTTGAGTTCCTTGTCTTTTATTAGCTAATTGAGCTAATACAACTTGGTGCATTGCTTCAACACTAACTTCTACTCCGAAAATGCTATCATTTAATTGAATTTCTCCAACTTCTTTTTTCTCAGTGTTATACACTTTTACTGTAGGCATTCTGCATCCTCCTTTCCTTATGCTTTAACAGCGTTTCTTATTACTACTAAACCTTTGTTTGGTCCTGGTATTCCGCCTTTAATAAGAATAATATTCTTTTCAGGTATTACTCTTACTACTTCTAGATTTAACACTGTAGTATTAACATTTCCCATATGACCAGGCATTTTTTTATTCTTAAATGTTCTTGATGGGTCTGATGATGCTCCCATTGAACCTACTGCTCTATGGAATTTAGAACCGTGGCTCATTGGTCCTCTGTGGAAGTTCCATCTTTTTATAACGCCAGCGAATCCTTTTCCTTTAGATATTCCAGATACGTCAATTTTATCTCCGGCTGCGAAGATTTCTGCTTTTATTTCAGAACCTACTTCGTAAGCACTTGTATCCTCTAATCTAAATTCTTTTATGTGTCTTCTTACAACAACACCAGCTTTTGCGAATTCACCTTTCTTAGGTTTATTCACTAACTTTTCTCTTATATCTCCAAATCCAACTTTTATGGCTTCATATCCATCATTTTCTACTGTTTTCTTTTGGATTACTACACATGGACCAGCTTCTACAACTGTTACAGGTACTACTCTTCTATTTTCATCAAATATTTGAGTCATTCCTAATTTTTTACCCATTATAGCTTTTTTCATTTAAATACACCTCCTACTTATTAGCGGACCACATTGTGATCATAATAGTTAGTAATAGTTTTTCTATTACCCGTACATCATAGTTCAATTTCATGTACTATGTACGATTATAATTTTATTTCGATATCTACACCTGCTGGTAAGTCTAATCTCATTAATGCATCAACAGTTTTTGGTGATGGACTTAATATATCGATTAGTCTTTTATGAGTTCTGATTTCGAACTGCTCTCTTGAATCTTTGTATTTGTGTGGAGCTCTTAGAACAGTTATTACATCTTTCTCAGTTGGTAGTGGTACTGGACCGGCTACTTTAGCTCCTGTGTTTTTAGCAGTCTCAACAATCTTCTCTGCTGATTGATCTAGTATTGTGTGATCAAACGCTTTTAATCTGATTCTGATTTTTTGTTTTGACATTTCATTCCCTCCTTTTCATCGCACGCTATTACTTCTTACGCGCAACAGCGGAAGTTCTGTAAACTGCTCCTGGCGTTTCTTATTTTAAGAAACACAACAGCACTACAGACCCCGTCGCCCAATTCGTGATTGAGCATGCTCGGTTAAGAATTCCCCCGGAAGCCCGGCAACCTCTTACCTCATCGCTGTTACCATATTGCAACTTCTATAGTATACATTATTTTGTTAGCTTTGACAAGAGTTTTTATTCATTTTTTACTCCTGTAAATTTTTAATATCTTTAATTTTCTTTAATAAAAATATTATATATTTAATATGTAACTTTACTAACTATTTGTTTATATAATTGCCTAAAATTCAGAATATATAAAGTTATTAGTAATCTTTTTTTATATTTAATTAAATATACTATATAAGTTATATTTATGTATAGTACATCATATAGCATATAAATTCAATAGGTAAAATTATGCTGAATCTATAAAAATAGATTTTTCTCCATATTTATATATGCAATCTATATTTTATTGTTGTATATATTGTAGGAGAAGTTATTTAGATATAAAAAAAAGAGAGATAGGCGTCCCCATCTCTCTTTTTACCTAGGTTTTATTGTGCACATTTCCTTTTCAGGATAATAAATAATTTATTATTTTAAATCTTAATTATTCG
>NZ_DIGW01000002.1:0-22303 GCF_002419845.1 Clostridium sp. UBA5712
AATCCTCTTCGCGGAGCCATTTCTTATAATTATAAATTTTATGTAGATAATTTTGTTAATTATCTACTTTTTTTATTGTTTAAAAAATAAAATGCTATCACTTCAAAAAAGTACAAACAGTGTTGTTATAAGATATTTTTATAAGGAAAGAATATTAGTTAATTTAAGAAATATAAATAGATATAAAGCTATATTATGGCTTTATTCTATTTATAATTGATTAAATATTATAAATATTCTAACATTTAGAGGAAATTTTGATAATGCATAGAATAAAATATATATTTAATACAATTTTATAAACTTAATACATCCAAATTAAATTTAGGGGGTACGCCTTATGAAAGAGTATAAAATTAATAATTTAAGAAATGTGGGAATAATTGGTCATAGTGGTTCGGGCAAAACAAGTTTGATGGAAAGTTTACTATATTATACTAAAGAGATTGATAGAATTGGAAAAATTGAGGATGGAACTACTGTAAGTGACTATGATGTAGAAGAAAAAAAGCGAGGAATATCTATTTCTACAGCTGTTGCTCATTGTGAATGGAAAGATGTTAAAATTAACTTAGTAGATATGCCAGGTTATTTTGATTTTGAAGGAGAAATAATTGAAGGACTAAGTGCTATCGATATGGCAATGATAACTGTGTGTGGAGTTGCAGGAATTGAGGTAGGAACAGAGAAGGCATGGAATTATGCAGTTGAGCGTAAATTACCGAGAGCTATATTTGTGAACAAATTAGACCGTGAGAATAGTAGCTTTGAAAAAGTTTTAGAGCAATTAAAAAACAAGTTTGGTATGTCTGTTGTGCCTATACAATACCCAATAGGAAAAGAAACAGAACTTAGGGGTATAGTAAATATTATATCTAATAGAGCTAGAATATTTAATCCTAAGACTCATACTATGGAAGAAGGAGAAATCCCAGAGGAGTTAAGAGATAAAGTGGAAGAGTGTAAACAAATGCTCATGGAAGCGGTAGCAGAAACTGATGAAGTTTTGTTAGATAAATATTTTAATGATGGGGAATTAAGTGAAGAAGATATATATCATGGGTTAATCAAAGGGTCATCTACAGGTGATATATGCCCTATAATGTGTGGTTCAGCTATAGCAAGTATAGGAACTGAAACATTATTAGAAGATATAGTAGAATGTTTTCCATCTCCAATAGAGACTAACTTATATATGGCTAAAGATATTAAAAACAATGCATTTATAAATATAAAAATCAATGAAAAAGAACCATTTTCTGCATTGGTATTTAAGACAATAGTTGATCCATTCATTGGTAAACTATCTATGTTTAGAGTTATAACAGGATCTGCAAAATCAGATACTGTTGTATTCAATTCATCTAAAGAAAAAGACGAAAAACTTGGATCTCTATATTTTATGAAAGGAAAAAAACAATATCCTACTACAGAAATAAAAGCTGGAGATATTGGAGCGGTTTCAAAATTACAATTTACTAGTACTGGAGATACCATATGTGCTTCAAACAGACCTATTGTGTTTAATAGAATGAAATTTCCGTTACCAGTATATTCTAGAGCTGTAATACCTAATACAAAGGGAGATGAAGATAAAATATCAAGTGGACTTTCAAAATTATTGGAAGAAGATCCTACATTCTCAATATCAAGAGATATAGAAAATGCTGAAGTAGTAATTTCAGGTATTGGTACAACACATCTAGAAGTTTTAGTAAGTAAATTGAAAAATAAATTTGGGGCAGATGTAAGTCTTAGAATTCCTAAAACGCCATATAGAGAAACAATCAAAAAAATTGCAGATGTACAGGGAAAACATAAGAAACAGTCAGGTGGACATGGACAATATGGAGATGTAAAGGTTAAATTTGAGCCTAGAAATGATGGTGAAGATGAATTAGAATTTGTTGATGCAGTAGTAGGAGGTGCTGTTCCTAGACAATATATACCAGCTGTAGAGAAGGGGCTTAGAGATTGTATACTTCATGGAGTACTTGCAGGATATCCAGTTATAAGATTAAAGGCAACATTACATGATGGTTCATTCCATCCAGTAGATTCCTCAGAAATGGCATTCAAAATAGCATCTTCTCTAGCTTATAAGAGAGGTCTTCAAGAGGCAAATCCAATTCTTTTAGAACCAATAATGTACCTAGAGATAGATATTCCAGATGATTATATGGGAGATGTTATAGCTGATATAAATAAAAAACGTGGAAGAATACTAGGAATGGAGCCGGGATTAAAGGGACAAAGAATAATTAGTGAAGTACCTCAAGCTGAATTGTATAACTATGCTACTGATTTAAGAAGTATAACAGGTGCTAGAGGAAGCTTTAGAAGTAAATTTGAAAGATATGAAGAAGTTCCAGGTGACTTAGTAGATAAAATTGTATCCGAAAATAAAAAGGAAGCATAAAAATAGTATAAATTTTGTGTAGATATTCTAATTTTATATAAATAGATAAACCTAGTGATAATAGAAATTTTATCACTGGGTTTATTTTTTGTGCAGTGGGTTAATATATAATTAATTACTTTTAGATATTTAATACTTCAAAGAATATATGACTTAAATAATAATGTATAAAAATATATGAACTTTAACAAACTATAAATAATTATATAATAGGGGGTTGTTTATGTCAGACTATAAAATGAATATATATGGACAGATTAGATTAAGCGATTATAGTTCTATACATGACTATATGGGAATAATTGGACCGTTAGATAACTTCCAAATTGAGATGAGCGAAGCCAAAGTAGAAGATGCAAAAGTATTATGTAACATTTTGGAAAGTGATAAATTTGATATAGTTGAGAGAGGAGGAAGAAATGATGGTAAGTACTATATTCATGCCACAAAACGAAGATGAAAAATTATTAAAAGATGAATTTGGAATTGGATCTCATAAAATTGTTGAGCAAAACGATAATCTTATGCTACTAGATGAGTTGTTTCATGATACAAAAGTGTTACCTAATAGAATACAATTAGAGAAATTTGATATTTATAAGGATTAATGTGCTAGTATAATTAGTAGGCTTTAGATAGTATGCAAGTATGTAAGTTTTAAGAGGACTTACTATTTGCATATTTTTTTACTTATATAAAAACCTTAATATTCTTAGATATGAATTCAATGTATAAGCATAGAATTTAAATGTGATATATTTGCATATTTAGATAAGTTATATTAAAATTGGTATATTAATAAGTTTTAATTTAGTGTAGGAGGAGAAGAAGTGACAACAACTGTATATTTAACTCGTCATGGACAAACTCAATGGAATGTAGAAGGGAGGATGCAAGGTTGGAATGACTCTCCTTTAACAGAGCTAGGAGTAAAACAAGCAGAATGGCTTGGAGAGAGATTAAAGGGAATTAATTTAGACAAGATATACTCAAGTTCTAGTGGTAGAGCCTATAAGACAGCAGAAATAATTAATGAAAATAAGAGTGTTGAACTTATAAGTCATGATGGACTAAGAGAATTGAAGTTAGGTAAATTCCAAGGATTGAACCAAGATGAAATAAAGAAAATGTATCCAGAGCAATATTATAATTATTGGAATAAACCAGAAATATATAAACCTGTAGGCGATGGAGAGACCATTGAAGAGCTCATTGAAAGAATTGATAAAGCAATTATGGATATTATAGAAGAAAATACAGGAAAAAATATTCTTATAGTTACACATACTATGCCTATAAAAGCATTACTTTGTAGTTTAGAAAATATCGATATAAGTAATTTTTGGATGGAGCCATACATAAAGCAGACAAGTCTTACAACTATAGAGTTTGATGATAAAATACATAAGATAGTGCAGTGTGCAGATATATCACACCATGAATATCAAGTGAAAGAATATAATGAATAGAAAGATAATCATTGGGGGATTGTTAAGTTATGGATAGTTTCTCGCTTAAACTATTGGCCTGTGTAACTATGCTAATTGATCATACAGGAGCCATATTTTTTCCAGAGATAATGTTTTTTAGAATCATTGGAAGAGTGGCATTTCCTATATATGCATTTTTAATAACAGAGGGATATAGTAGGACTAAGAATATAAAAAGATATATGTTTAGGCTATTTATTTTAGCTATCATATCACAAATACCTTACATGCTAGCATTTGAGACTAAAGGACTAAATGTATTTTTTACACTTCTTTCAGGAATATTTATTATGATAATACTAGACAAAAAAGTTCATTATTACAAGTTAAAGCATGATATTAAGATATCCAAAGAAGTATTTGATATTTCTATATATATAATTAAATTTGTCATTATATTAGGAATACTATATATCTTAGAGAAATTTCAATCTGATTATGCAATATATGGAGTTTGTATCATATTATGCTTTAAGATGTTTAAAGAGAATTTTAAAAAATTAACTCTTTCTATGATAGGATTGAATTTTTTATATACTATACCATATTTAAAATATTTTATGGAACCATTTGGAGTAAACTTTAGAGTTTTTCTTCAAGCAACTTGCATTAATAGTTTATTTTTTATTTATCATTACAATGGGAGTGAAGGTAAAAAAGTACAATTTCTATTTTATGGGTTTTATCCACTTCACTTATTAGTTTTAGTATATATTAGATATATTATAATATATGGTATATAATAATTATTGGGGTTTATAGAAAATAATGATGAAAAGGGGATTAATTATGAATAAGATTTTTTATGTTACTAACAGAAAAAAGTTAGGGGATGTGCTTTCTCAAAATTCTATAGCTATCTTTTTTGCTGGACAAGCTCCTTATAAGTCCGCAGATGAGACTTATCCATTTACACCAAACAGAAACTTTTATTATTTAACCGGTATTGATGAAGAAAAAGTAATTATGGTGATTATAAATATTAATGGCAAAGTGTCAGAAATGTTATTTATACAAGAGAATGATCCTGTTATGGCTAAATGGGTTGGCGAAACAATAAGTGAAGATAAAGCAAAAGAAGTTTCAGGTATAGAGGATATTAAGTTTTTAAAAGATTTTCAAAGTACTATTGCAAGTTATTTTGATAGATTTAATATTGATAATGTGTATTTAGATTTAGAAAGACAAGAATTTAATATTCCACAAACATCATCTCAAAATTTTGCGGTAGATATTATGAAAAGATATCCATATGTAAGAGTTAAAAATATATATCATGATATAGCTTTACTTAGAACTATAAAAAGAGAAGAAGAAATTGAATTAATTAAAAAAGCTATAGATATAACTTATGAAGGGATAAAAGAAATATGGAGTAATGCTAAACCAGGCATGAAAGAGTATGAAATTGAAGCATATTTTAATTATATTTTAAAGAAAAATGGAGTTAAGGATTTTGCATTTCCAACTATTGCAGCCACTGGAAAGAATGCAACTATACTTCATTATGTAGATAATAATACTAAGACTGAAGATGGAGAGCTTATGCTTTTAGACTTAGGGGCACAATATAAATATTACAATGGGGATATAAGTAGAACTTTTCCTATCAATGGGAAGTTTTCAGAAAGACAAAAAGAAGTATATAATATTGTATTAGAAGCTAATGAAACTGTTATGAAAGCAGTAAAACCAGGAATTACTACTGGTGAATTACAAGACATAACTAAAAGAGTTCTTGCTCAGGGATGTAAGAGAATTGGCCTTATAAAGGAAGACTCAGAGTTAAATAAATACTACTATCATGGTGTAGCACATCCATTAGGATTAGATACCCATGATGTAGGACCGAGAAGTATAGAGCTTAAACCAGGTATGATTATTACAGACGAGCCGGGACTTTATATAGAAGAAGAAGGTATAGGTGTTAGAATTGAAGATGATATTCTGGTTACAGAGGATGGTTATGTAAATCTTTCTGCTCATATAATTAAAAGTATAGAAGATATAGAAATGTTTATGAGTAAAAATAATGATTAATTTCTTAGAAGTGAAAGTTTTTTTGTTGAAGATTTATGTAGATTAATTAAAGAGTATTTTAATAAGTTCATAGAGAATTTAAGCTTCAGTAGAAGGAGTTTTTCTGCTGGGGCTTAAAACATGTTTATAGAACAATTTTTTTAATTTTACTAGGAGATATGGAGGAATTTTAATGTTAAAGAGATTTATATCTTATTACAAGCCACACAAAACTCTATTTATAATTGATATGATATGTGCATTTTTAGTAGCAGCCATGGATTTAGTATTTCCTATGTTTACAAATTACCTATTAAAGGATGCAATTCCTAATAAGAATCTAAGAACAATATTAATATTTACAATTGTCTTAGTATTATTGTATGTAGTTAAGCTTATAGCAAATTATATAATAGATTATTGGGGTCATGTAATGGGTGTAAGGCTTCAATATGATATGAGAAAAGAAGTTTTTGCCCATCTACAGACATTACCATTTAGCTATTTTGATGATAATAAGACTGGAAATATTATGTCACGTATTGTTAATGATCTAATGGATATTTCTGAGCTGGCACATCATGGACCGGAAGATGTATTTATTTCAATAATAATGCTTATAGGATCCTTTGGGTTACTATGTGCTATAAATATAAAATTAACATTAATAATATTTGCTTGTATACCTATAATTATAATATTTACGATGACTAAGAGAATGAAAATGTCCAAGGCATTTTATGATGTTAGAAAGAAGATAGCTGTAGTTAATACTAAGCTAGAAAATAGTATATCAGGAATAAGAGTTGCTAAATCTTTTACTAATGAAGAATATGAAATGGAAAAGTTTGATGAAGGAAATACTCAATTTAGAACTAGTAGATCTTCTGCTTATAAATATATGGCAGAGTTCATGTCTGGAATGAGATTTTTTGTAGACATGCTAAATGTAGTTGTTTTAGGGTTTGGAGGTTACTTCGTATATAAAGGGGAATTAGGCGTAATTGATCTATCTACTTATTTTTTATATGTAGCATATTTTATGCAACCAATAAGAAGATTAACATCATTTGTGGAACAATATCAATCAGGTATGTCAGGATTTAAGCGTTTTGTAGAGTTAATGGATACTAAACCAGACATAGTAGATAGTGATAATGCAAGAGAATTTAAAGATGTACAAGGTGAAATTGAGTTTAAAAATGCTACCTTTAAATATGAAGGTAGTGAAGAAATATTATCTAATATAAATTTAAAAATAGAAAAAGGTAAGACTTTAGCATTAGTTGGACCGTCTGGTGGTGGTAAAACAACTATTTGTCATTTAATTCCAAGATTTTACGAACTAAATAAAGGAGAAATTACCATTGATGGAGAAGATATTAAGGACATAACATTAAAGTCCTTGAGAAAAAACATAGGAATAGTACAGCAAGATGTATTTCTATTTACAGGAACTATAAAAGATAATATTCTCTATGGAAATCCTGAAGCTGACGATGATGAGGTTATTGAAGCAGCTAAAAATGCTAATATTCACGATTTTATCATGTCACTACCAGAAGGATATGAAACTTATGTAGGGGAAAGAGGAGTAAAGTTATCTGGGGGTCAAAAGCAAAGAATATCTATTGCAAGAGTATTTTTAAAGAATCCGCCTATATTAATATTAGATGAGGCTACATCAGCTCTTGATAATACTTCAGAGCTTATAATTCAAAAATCTTTAGAAAAGTTATCTAAGGGAAGAACATCTATTATAGTTGCTCATAGACTATCAACTGTTAAAAATGCAGATGAGATTGTAGTATTAACAAATAAGGGAATAGTTGAAAAAGGTGCTCACAAAGAATTGATTAATAGTGGTGAAATTTATGCTAGGTTGTATAACTCACAGTTTAATGGATATTTTAATGATTCGGAATTAGAGTTTTAAAATTATTAATGATATATCTTTAATAATCTAATCATATTATGTTATTTATTTAAGTAAAAATCATATGATAATATGATTTTTACTTAAAATAATCTATTATATGAAATTAAAGTTATTTATAATACTGGAGGAAAAGATGATTAGAAACAAAGAAAATATAGACAAACTATTAAATGATTTAAAGGAGTTTAGCTATGATAAAGATGGTGCTCTTATTGATGTAATTTTAAATGAAAATCTAAATGTTAAAATAAGATGTTATGAAGAAAAATGCATTAAAATAGAGTATTATGATTATGACAATGCTATATCTACTTTATACAAAGATAGAAAATATATAAATAAAGTGCTTTTCCAATAGGGAAGGTACTTTATTTATATACGTTTTCAAAAAATATATTTTAAAAATAATTACAAATTATGGTTTGTCATTGCTGGAATTGGATAGACTAAATATTATAGTATTAGCATTTTGCTATATAGATAAAGGGGTTAGTGTAATGTTTAATAAATATAATGATAGAGCAAGACAAGCATTGATGTATGCTCACGGAGAAGCGAAAAGATTTAGACATGGATATGTAGGCACTGAACATGTATTATTAGGTATTGTGGAAGAGGGCGGCATAGCAGCTAAGGCGCTAGAAAATATGTGTGTTGATGAAATAAAGATTAAAGATAAAATAGAAAAATTAGTTGGCTATGGTGAGGATGAGATATATCCAGAAGAGATATATTTTACTCCTAGAACTAAAAAGCTGATGGAAGTTAGTTTAGTAGAAGCCAGAAATTTAAATGATAAATTTGTATCTCCGGAGCATATATTATTAGCTATACTTAAAGAAGAAGAGGGCGTAGCTTATACAATATTAGATAATTTAGGAACAAACTTCAATGAGTTGCTAGGAATGTTATCCTACAATAAAAAACAATGTGAAATATCATTAAGTAGTAACTCTGACTTTCATGACAGTAGAACTGAAATGAAAATAGAGGAGCCATACAAGTCTAAAAGAAATAAAACTCCAATGATTGATAAGTATGGGAAGGATTTAACTAGATATGCTAGTGAAAATAAGCTTGATCCAGTTATAGGAAGAGAAAGGGATACAGAAAGAGTTTTAGAAATATTATGTAGGAGGCTAAAAAATAATCCATGTTTAATTGGAGATCCTGGAGTGGGCAAGACAGCCATAGTTGAGGGATTAGCACAAAAAATTCAAAGTGATGGTGTACCAGACATGTTATTAAATAAGAGAGTAATAAGTATAGACATGGCTTCTATGGTTGCAGGAGCAAAGTATAGAGGAGAATTTGAAGATAGGTTAAAATCTTTAATGGCTGAAGTTTGTAAGAGTGAGGATATTATTTTATTCATTGATGAAATTCATACTATAGTAGGAGCTGGTGGTGCGGAAGGGGCAATAGATGCTTCTAACATTTTAAAACCTGCCCTTGCAAGAGGTGAGCTTCAATGCATAGGAGCGACAACCGTAGATGAATATAGAAAGTATATTGAAAAGGATTCTGCTTTAGAAAGAAGATTTCAACCAATTATAATTGAAGAACCTTCTAAGGAAGATGCTATCCAAATACTTAAAGGGTTAAAGAATAAGTATGAAGAACATCATTCAATTAGAATTACAGATGAAGCTATAAGTGCAGCAGTAAATTTGTCAGATAGATATATATCAAATAGATACCTACCAGATAAAGCAATAGATCTTTTAGATGAAGCAGGGGCTAAAAGTAGAATAGAAAATTTACAAAGAAATGAAGTTGGAATTTTGGAGCAGAAGCTTAAGAAAAAAATTGAAGAAAAATCACAAGCAATAGATATTCAAGATTTTGAAAAGGCAGCATCCATTAGAGATGAAGAATATGAATTAAGACAACAATTAAACTCTAGAAAAAGAACGTTAGTAGAAAGTAATGAAGAAATCAAGATAACGGTAGATGAGGCAGAGATTGCAAAAGTTTTATCAACATGGACTAAAATACCTTTAGAGAAACTTACATCTAAAGAAACTGATAGATTATTAAATTTAGAGAACATTCTTCATAAAAGAGTTATAGGTCAGGATGAAGCTATTGAAGCTATTGCAAAGGCCATAAGGAGATCAAGGGTAGGACTAAGAGATTGCAAGAGACCTATAGGGAGTTTTATATTTCTAGGACCAACAGGGGTAGGAAAAACTGAATTATCTAAAGCGCTTGCAGAAACTATGTTTGATGATGAAAATTCAATAATTAGAATAGATATGACGGAATATATGGAGAAACACTCTGTATCAAAGCTAATTGGTTCACCACCAGGTTATATAGGGTTTAATGAAGGAGGTCAATTAACAGAGAAAGTTAGGAGAAGTCCATATTCGGTAATACTATTTGATGAACTAGAAAAGGCACATGAAGATATATTTAATATTTTACTTCAGGTACTGGAAGATGGAAGACTTACTGATTCTAAGGGAAGGGTTGTAGATTTTAGGAATACTATAATTATAATGACTTCTAATGCAGGAGCATCTACTATAAAAAAACACCGTTCTATAGGATTTGAAAGATTATCTGATGATAAAAATTGTGATAATGAATATAAAAATATGAAAGAAATTATACTTGGCGAAATAAAGAATATCTTTAAGCCAGAACTTTTAAATAGAATTGACGATATAGTAGTGTTTCATAAACTTAAAGATGAACACATAATTAAAATTGTTGATATAATCACAAATAATCTATGTGAAAGAGCTAAGCAAAATGATATTATATTAAGATTTACAGATGAAGCTAAAACATTCATAAGTAAACAAAAAAGAGATAAAGAGTACGGAGCTAGACCCTTAAGAAGAATTATAACTGATATGATTGAGGATAGACTATCTGATGAGATTCTTAAAGGAAATTTCAAAAAGAGTGATATCATACAAATAACAGTTGAAAAAGACGAGTTGAAGTTTATTAAGTGTAGCTAATTACTTCATTGTGTTTAAACAAAAATGGGTATATAATTATGATAGATATAATACCATATATTTTTAACCACTTTATATAAGTGGTTTTTTTATAGTTAAGAACAATATAATTTACTATATAAAATAATGGTTAAACTCATAGTATAATAAGTATTTTAATTAACTGTTAAGAAATAATAAATTAATATAAAAAATTTAAGGAGCAGATTATGGCAAAGATTAAAAAAGTATATATATGTAATGAGTGTGGCTATGAAGCTCCAAAGTGGTATGGAAAATGTCCTGGATGTAATAGCTGGAACACTATGGGAGAAGAAGTTAAAAGTGAAGCAGTAACTACTTTTAAAAGGTCAGTTACTATGTCTTCTGGAAATAAGCCAAAGAATATTACGGATGTAAAATCCAGTGAATATGAAAGGTTAGATACAGGAATTGGGGAATTAAATAGGGTTGTAGGTGGTGGACTTGTAAAGGGATCATTAACTTTAATATCTGGAGATCCTGGTATTGGTAAGTCTACTATATTGTTACAGAGTGCCAGTAATATTTCACTAAAGTATGGAAAAGTTCTGTATGTATCTGGAGAAGAGTCAGAAGAGCAAATAAAAATGAGAGCAGAACGTCTGAAAGCTACAGGAAAAGAACTTTATGTGGTATCGGAAACCAACATAGATATTATAGAAGAGCATATAACTGAAATGGAGCCAAAGTTTATAATAATAGATTCTATTCAAACATTATATAAACCAACTATTTCTTCTGCTCCAGGGAGTGTATCTCAGGTAAGAGAATGTACTAATGATTTAATGAGAATAGGAAAGACAAAGAATATTCCATTATTTATTGTTGCCCATGTAACTAAACAAGGAGAATTGGCTGGACCAAGAGTTCTTGAACATATGGTGGATACAGTTCTATATTTCGAGGGAGAGCGAACACAAGAGTTTAGAATATTAAGAACCATAAAAAATCGTTTTGGAACTACTAGTGAAATTGGTGTGTTTGAAATGAGAGAAAGTGGTCTTGAGGAAGTAAATGATGCATCTTCAGTATTTTTGCAAGAAAAATCTATGCAACAGGAAGGATCAGTAGTCATTGGGATAGTTGAAGGAACTAGACCTATTTTAGTAGAAATTCAAGCCTTAGCAAGTGAAACTAAAGCTCCGATGCCACGTAGAACTGCAGTAGGCGTTGATAACCAGAGATTAAGTTTGATATTAGCGGTATTAGAAAAAAAATTAAGAGTTCCTTTTTATAACAGTGATGTGTATGTTAACGTGGTAGGTGGACTTAACATTGACGGTACATATGGAGATTTAGGAATAGTTTTAGCGTTAATATCTAGTGTCAAAGCAAAGGAAATTAAAATAGAAAATTTATTAATTATAGGAGAAGTAGGGTTAACTGGAGAAGTTAGGCCTATAGCTCATGCAGAAAAAATTATAAATGAAGCAATAAAGATGGGCTTTACTAGTATAATACTACCCAATAAAAATAAAGCAAAAATAACTAATAAGGGAATAAATTTAATTGGAGTGGATACAGTTAGAGAAGCAGTGTCAAAGATTTTTTAATAATATATAAGAGAACAGTAAAGTGTTAAATTAATAATGGAGGAAAATAATGAGGGAACAAGAGCAAAAAGAACTTATGGAAATACTAAAAATTATGTCCCCGGGAACCCTACTGAGGGAAGGATTAGATAATATATTAAGAGCTAAAACTGGAGGATTAATAGTATTAAGTGATAGTAATGCCATATTAGATATGGTAGATGGAGGATTTTCAATAAAATCAGAATATACTCCAGCATATATATATGAACTAGCAAAGATGGATGGAGCTATAGTTATAAGTAGTGACTTAAAGAGGATATTATACGCTAATACACAGTTGATGCCAAATCCATCTATAACTACTCAAGAAACTGGAACTAGACATAGAACAGCTCAAAGAGTTGCAAAGGAAACTGGTGATATAGTAGTAGCAATATCTCAAAGAAGGAATATAATCACTGTATATAAAGATGATATAAAATATGTCCTTAGAGAAAGTAGTGATGTATTAGCTAAGGCTAATCAAGCTATTCAAACCTTAGAAAAATATCAGTTAGTTTTAGAAAGAGTAATAAGTAATCTAAACTTACTGGAGTTACAAGATTTATCGACCCTTTTAGATGTAGTCACAGCAATACAGAGAAATGAAATGGTTATGAGAATAGTTTGTGAGATAGAAACGTACATATGTGAATTGGGGAATGAAGGTAGACTTATATCTATGCAATTAGGAGAATTAATCAAGGGCGTTGAACAAGAGGGAGTATTTCTTGTGAGAGACTATTGTAGTGATGCTGAAAGATATCTTGATGTTTATAGGAATATAGAAAAGTTATCAGCTATAGAGTTATTGGATCTTGATATGATAGCTAAGGTATTAGGATATGGTGGTGTTCCTTTAGTGGATAATTTAATATCTACAAAAGGATATAGAATATTAAATAAAATACCTAGATTACCATCGGCAATTATAGAAAATCTAATAAAACATTTCGGAGAACTTCAAGTGGTAATGAAAGCATCTTATGATGAATTAGATTTAGTTGATGGGGTAGGAGAAGCAAGAGCCAAAACCATTAAAAATGGTCTAAGAAGATTAAAAGAGCAATTTATATTAGATAAACAAATATAGCACAAAGCAATTAAGTTTGTGCTATATTTGCTATCTTAAATTAATTTTATCGAAGGTAGTTATGTTTTTGTATTCAGTTAGAAGTACATCATATAAGTTTATATCTAAACTATTGCATAAGGAAGTTATATAGAATAAGTGATTGCCTATTTCTCGTTCGATGATTTTACGGCAATTATCACATAGCTCTCCTTGTATATGAGAACTAAGAGGTATTTCTAAATCATCTAAGGTTAATTTATCTATGGTGTTTTCCTTATCATCGTTCAATGAATAATTTATACCCTGTTTTTCAGCTTTAATTTTAACACAACCGCAACTAGTAACAGCTTTTACTACGGATCTGTTAACTCTACTTTCAGATTCCTGCAATTTGCTTAGTATGTCAAGTATACTTTTATGTCTTAATAAAGAACTATCTACAGAATTTTGAAATTCATCAAATATTAGATCCTTCATAACTTTCACTCCTTTATAAATAAAGTTACTTACTTGGAATACCTTTATTTATATAATATATCAATATTACTATTATTCATAGGGGGTAATTTTACTGTTAACAATTTATTTTATGTGAAGAAGTAGAAAATGTGAGTATTGACAAATATTTTTATATTGAAAATTATTTGTTAATTATTAATTGAGAATATCAAATATTTTAAATGTTAATATTATATACAGTTAATCAAATTTTAGTTAATATTCTAATAATCCATTGAAATGTATTTAATGATAATATATATTTAATTTAGTAGGATATTATGGAGAAAATTTGTAAATAATCACAATATAGGTTAAAAATTAAGGAGGTGCTGTGGTGTTAAAGAAAATATTAAGGGCTTTGTTTACCTTAATAGGAGGAACATTAGGATATGTTTTAGGTGCATGGGGAAATTCTACGGAACTTTTACCTAAGTTAGGAATAAACAATACAGGTTTTATTTCAATAATATTTGTTGTATTATGTATTATTTTTATTGGACTTATATTTTATTTTATTTCACCTTTTATAAACTCAGGAATTGTTAAAGCTATGGAATACTTAGAAAGGTCTGCTCAAAAGATTCCAATAGTAGATATTGTATTTGCAGGTATAGGAGCTTTAATTGGACTTATAATATCAGTATTATTATCTACACTTATTAGAGTGGATTCGATAATAATAACCATAATATCTGTAATTGTTACGGTAATAATTACTGTTTTATTTGCAGATATATGCGTAAGAAAAAAAGATGAAATTATACATGTGTTTACAAGCTTTAAAAAGCCTGGAGCTAATAAGGATTCTAAGATAAAGAATGTTGGAGATAAGTTAAGCCCTAAGGTGTTAGACACATCAGTAATAATTGATGGAAGAATATTTGATATATGTCAAAGTGGTTTTATTGAAAGTACTTTAGTAATTCCTACTTTTGTTTTAGATGAGCTTAGACATATTGCGGATTCCTCAGATTCTTTAAAAAGGACAAAAGGAAGAAGAGGATTAGATATACTTAATAAAATACAGAAAGAGTTAAGTATAGATGTAGAAATATGGGAAGGCGATTTTGAAGATATTAAGGAAGTAGATGTTAAATTACTTAAACTTGCTCAAGTATTGAATGGAAAGGTAATTACTAATGATTATAACTTAAATAAAGTTGCAGAACTTCAGGGAGTACCTGTATTAAATATTAATGAGTTAGCAAATGCTGTAAAACCTGTTTTATTACCAGGAGAAGTTATGAAAACACAGGTAATTAAAGATGGAAAAGAGTCAGGTCAAGGGGTTGCATATTTAGATGATGGAACTATGATTGTCATTGAAGAAGGTAGAAAATATATTGGTGAAAATATATTTGTAGTAGTTACTTCAGTACTTCAAACAGCAGCAGGAAGAATGATATTTGCAAAACCAAAGGAACAATAGTTTTTTATTAAGAAAAATTAAGCGCTAATTTATGATTAGTTTAAGGTTAATTTATTGGAGGAATTATGAGAAAAAATACAGCGATAATATTGGCTGCAGGACAAGGGAAAAGAATGGGATCAAATGTAAACAAGCAGTTTTTGACTTTGGCAGAAAAACCAGTATTATATCATACTATAAGGGCTTTTTCTGACAATAAAAATATAGATGATATTATAGTTCTGTGTGCAGAAGATGAGATGGAGTATTGTAAAAAGAATATAATTGAAAAATATGACCTTAAAAAAGTTAGAGCTTTAGTAAAAGGTGGCAAGGAAAGACAAGACTCTGTATACAATGGATTAAAGGCAATAGAACCTTGTGACATAGTATTAATCCACGATGGAGCTAGACCATTTGTTACTGAGAATATAATAAATGATGGCATTAAGAATGCTGAAAAATATGGTGCATGTACTTGTGGAGTTAAATCAAAGGACACTATAAAAATTAAGGATAAAGAAGGGTTTGCCAAGGAAACCTTAAATAGAGAGGATGCTTTTATAGTTCAAACCCCTCAGTGTTTTAAGTATGATATTATATTATTCTGCCATGAAAAATTAAGAAAGACTAAAGAGCAAGTTACTGATGATGCTATGGTTGTTGAAAAATTTGATAGAAAAGTATATCTTTATGAGGGTAGTTATTTAAATATAAAGCTTACAACTCCAGAAGATATGATAATTGGAGAAAATATTTTAAAAAATAAAATATAAATATGTAGGCAATATTTAAATATGTATGATATAATGATATTTATTAAAATTTAATATTAATATGTGATGAGGAAGAATAGTAGAAACATACCCACAGAGAGAAAATTCACCGGCTGAAAGATTTTCACACGTTTTGAACCTGCTTCTGAGCAGTAGTTTTAACTACCGGCATGAGCCGTTATAAAATGAAGTATAAATTTTAGGTGGTACCGCGATAGAATTCGCCCTAATTAGGGTGGGTTCTATTTTTTTATTAATAAATATAATTACGAGGTGAATGGAAGATGAAGTTATCAAAGATGTTAATAAGTACACTAAGAGAAGTTCCAGGTGAAGCAGAGATAGCAAGCCATCAACTTATGTTAAGAGCTGGAATGATAAGAAAATCAGCTACAGGAATATACACTTTCATGCCAAATGGAGTTAGAGTGTTAAAAAATGTAGAAAATATAGTTAGAGAAGAAATGGATAGAGCAGGTGCTCAAGAATTTTTAGCTTCTGCACTTATACCAGCAAATCTATGGCAAGAATCTGGAAGATGGGATGTAATGGGATCAGAGATGATTAGGCTTAAAGATCGAAATGGAAGAGATTTTTGTCTTGGACCAACCCATGAAGAAGTATTTACAGATTTAGCGAGAAATGAAATTAAATCTTATAAACAATTACCATTAAATCTTTATCAAATTCAAACCAAATATAGAGATGAGAGAAGACCTAGATTTGGAGTTATGAGGTCAAGAGAATTCATAATGAAAGATGCATATAGTTTTGATAAAGATAATGAAGGATTAGATATATCTTACATGAAGATGTATGAAGCATATAATAAGATATTTACTAGATGTGATTTAGAATTTAGCGCTGTTGAAGCAGATTCAGGAGCTATGGGAGGATCAGGTTCAGCAGAGTTTATGGTTAAATCTGATATAGGAGAGGATGAAATAGCTTTCTGTACTGGTTGTAATTATGCCGCGAATACAGAAAAGGCTACATCTAAACTGGAAGATGCAGAGAAAGAAGAAGAAAAGGAATTAAAGAAGATAGCAACTCCAGATGTAAGAACTATAGAAGAGTTAGTAACTTTCTTTAATACTAGTAACAAGAAGTTTGCAAAGACTCTAATATATAAAGCTGATGGCAAAGTTGTGGCAGTAATGGTTAGAGGAGATAGAAGCTTAAATGAAACTAAGGTTTCTAATGCATTAGGTGGAATTATGGAATTAGAAATGGCAGCTGCAGAAACTGTCTTAAAGGCTACATCAGCAGAAATAGGATTTGCTGGTCCAATTGGATTACAAGTAGATACACTACTTGTAGATGAAGAAGTTACTAGAATGAGTAATTTTATAGTTGGAGCTAATGATACAGGATATCACTATGAAAATGTAAATTATGAAAGAGATTTTAACGGCATAGTAGGAGATTATAAACTCGTAGCAGAGGGGGATATGTGTCCTAAGTGTGGAAGCCCAATAAATATTAGAAGAGGGGTAGAGGTTGGACATATATTTAAGCTTGGAACTAAGTATTCAGAATCTATGGGAGCTAACTATTTAGATGAAAATGGTAAAGAGAAACCTCTAGTAATGGGATGTTATGGAATTGGTATTAATAGGACTGTAGCAGCTATAATTGAACAGCATCATGATGAAAATGGAATCCTTTGGCCAATGGCTGTTGCTCCATATAAAGTAATAGTAATGCCTGCTAATGTTAAAAATGAAGAACAAATGAATAGAGCGGAGAAAATCTATGAGGATCTTAAAACTAAAGGAGTAGATGTACTTTTAGATGATAGAAATGAAAGAGTTGGAGTTAAGTTTAAGGATGCTGACTTAATTGGAATTCCAATAAGAGTAACAGTAGGTAAAAAAGTAGTTGAAGATATAGTTGAATTTAAGTTAAGAAAAAATCAAGATATTGAAGAAGTAAATATAGAAGATGTAGTAGACAGAATAGAAAAAGAGTTTATAGCAAATAATTTAAAATTTTAATCATTTGCTATAAAGTAAATTATTTCATTGTAAGTAAATAGGACTGTATTAATAAAATATAGTCCTATTTTACTATAATTTTTAATATTGGTTTCTAGAAGACCATGTGGTTAATCAAAGTAATAAAATTTAAAGAGAATTTATATTTTCATATAATATATATTCAACTATATAAATATGTTAATAGGAAACTATATAAATATATAACTAGTTGTTGTGGACTCAAGGGGTTCAGAGATTTTGTTATTTTAAAAGAAATGAAAATAGCCAATGATATTCTATCACTGTAATTTTCAATAGGGCCTATTAGAAATAGAAGAAAAAGATGAAGACAGTGAATAATTAGGGTTATTAATAACTATATTTTTTAATAATTCATTAATAAGAATTGTGTTAGGGAAAAGTTAGATTTGACTATGAAATCTTGAAAATATATAATTATTATGTTTAATTATTATAATAGGATTTATCTCATTAAGGAGAAAAATATGGAATTTGATTTATTGAAAGAAAAATTTAGTGCAAAAGAAGCACATTTAATAAACCCATTAACTCTTGCATTTATAGGTGATGCTGTGTATGAAGTGTTTATAAGAACCTATTTATTAGGGGAAAATAAATCATTGAAAGTACAGCAGTTGCATTTAAAAACTGTTAATTTTGTCAAAGCAAAATCACAGAGTAATTATGCAAAATTAATTTTAGATGTGTTTGACGAAGAGGAAATGTCAGTTTTTAAGAGAGGAAGAAATACTAAATCTAGTGCTCCTAAGAACGCAGATGTTGGTGATTATAGATGGGCAACAGGATTTGAAGCTGTAATAGGATATTTGTACATTTCAGGAAAGAATGACAGATTAAATTATTTGCTTAATAAAATTATTGAAATGAGTGATAATAATGATAAAAGTTAAACTTATGGAGTTTACTCCAAATCCAGAAAAAGTAGTAGCTGCAGCAGCTAAATTATGTTATAGTTCAGTAGGAATTGAGGAAATAACAGAAGGGTTAGATGAAGAAACTACAAGTAAATTTATAAAAATGTTGAATAGTTATGGTCATAACTCTCCAGTTGAACATGTAAGCTTTACTTTTGGTATTGAGGGCGTATCCAGAAGCTTAACACATCAATTGGTTAGACATAGAGTTGCTTCTTATTCTCAGCAAAGTCAAAGATATGTTAAGTTAGATGCTTTTGAATATATAATTCCACCATCTATAGCAAAAGATGAGAAGTGTAAGGCTATCTTCGTAGAGGCGATGAAAAAAGATCAGGAAGACTATGATAAATTAGTTGAAGTGCTTAAAGCTTCTAATTTAGATGTATATATTAATGAACATAAAGCAAGAAAAAAATGTGAAGAAATCACAGAAAAAGAGATGAAATCATTAAAGTCCAAAGCAGAAAAAAGTGCTATTGAGGATGCTAGATATATATTTCCTAATGCATGTGCAACTAAAATTGTAGTTACAATGAATGCTAGAGAGCTTATGCATTTCTTTAGTCATAGATGCTGTATGAGAGCTCAATGGGAAATAAGGGATTTAGCAGATGCTATGCTTAAGGAAGTAAAAAAAGTAGCACCAAATTTATTTGAAGGATGCGGTCCTAGTTGTGTAAAGGAAAGTTGTTCAGAAGGAGCTATGACTTGTGGTAAGGCTATAGAAATAAGAAATAAGTACTTATCTATATAAAATGTAAATTGATATAGAAATAGATGATAGGAGTGATATAAGGATGGAAGATAAAAGACAAGGTAGTAAAAATGCTAGACCTAAACGTATAGGGAAAAATAGAAGAGATAATAATAGATTTGTAGGTGATGTAAATAGTGAAAGAAGAAATAATCAATCCTACAGAAATGAAAACATACAAAGCAATATAAAAGTTGAAAATTTCAATGCAACCTCAAGAGAAGATATGATTGAAGGTAGAAATGCGGTTATTGAAGCTCTAAAATCTGATAGAACAATAGAATATATAATGATAGCACAAGGAGATACTAAAGGATCCATAAGTGTAATTACAGCATTAGCTAAAGAAAAATCTGTAGTAGTTAAATATGTGGATAGAGCAAAACTAGATGGTATAAGTGAAACCGCTGCACATCAAGGGGTAATTGCAATAGTAACTCCATACAATTATTGTGGTATAGTAGATATAATTAATAACGCTAAGGAAAAAGGGGAAGATCCCTTTATATTAGTATTAGATGAAATTGAAGATCCTCATAATTTTGGGTCCATAATAAGAATAGCAGAAGTTTGTGGAGTACATGGGATAATAATTCCAAAAAGAAAAAATGTAGGAGTTACACCTACTGTTTATAAAACTTCAGCTGGGGCTACGGAATACATAAAAATTGCTAAAGTTACAAATATAAATGTAGCTATAGATGAACTAAAGGAATCTGGGATATGGGTATATGGAGCAGATATGCATGGGACCCAATACTGCTATGATTCGGACTTAAAAGGACCTATAGCTTTAGTTATAGGAAGTGAAGGAAAAGGTATTTCAAAGCTAACTAAATCAAAGTGCGATGTGTTGGTTAAAATACCTATGGTAGGAAAGGTTAATTCATTAAATGCATCAGTAGCATGTGGAATGATAGCATATGAAATATTAAAACAAAGATTGAAATAGAAGTAAATGGGGTATAGAGTTGAAGCAAATTTTTGTGGATGGGTATAATGTAATTAATAGCTGGCCAGAATTAAATACTATAAAGGACTATAGTTACGAAGCTGCAAGAAATAAGCTTATTGACTTACTTCTTAACTATGCAGCCTTTAAAGGGTGCAGAATAACACTAGTATTTGATGCACATATGGTAAAGGGAAGTATAGAAAAAAAGGATAGAAAAGGAAATTTGACTATAGTTTTTACAAAGCATGATGAAACTGCGGATAGTTATATAGAGAGGACTGTAAATCATATAGGGAGAAAATCAGAGGTCTATGTTGTAACATCTGATTCTCTAGAGCAACAGTTAATATTTCAAAGAGGTGCTAATAGAGTATCATCTATAGAGTTTTACAGTTGGATTGAGGAAACAAACAGAAAGATATCTAGGCAGTGTGAGAACAAGAGTTTTCATAATAGAAATCTTTTTGAGGAGGCCATAGATAAAGAAGTGGCAGAAAAGCTAGAAAAGATAAGAAGAAGTAGATAATATATCTTGACTATCTAAATTTTGTTAATGTATAATTCTAGTTAGGGTCATTTATGCTTTGGGGGGGATATTGTTGGGAAATACAAGTGGCAATGATGAGTTAAACTCCATGTTTACGGGTAAAAAAGATGAAGATATAGTAGCTCTGGCTAAGACGGGAAACAATAGAGCCCTAGAATATCTTCTTTGTAAATATCAGAACTTTGTGAAAGCTAAAGCAAAATCATATTTTTTGATTGGTGCTGATAAAGAAGATATATATCAAGAAGGTATGATTGGTTTATTTAAAGCTATAAGAGATTTTAAGGATGATAAGTTAGCATCTTTTAAGGTTTTTGCAGAATTGTGCATAACAAGACAGATAATCACTGCTGTAAAAACTGCCACAAGACAAAAACATATTCCACTAAATACTTATATATCACTGAATAAGCCTATATATGACGAAGAATCAGATAGAACTCTATTAGATATATTATCAGGTATAAGGGTATCTGATCCCGAAGAATTGATAATAGATAGAGAAGAGATGGAGAACATAGAAAGTAAGATACAAGAAGTATTGTCAGGCTTAGAAATGGAAGTTTTGAATTCTTATCTTGATGGTAAATCTTATCAAGAAATTGCCAGCGATTTAGATAGGCAAGCAAAATCTATTGATAATGCACTTCAGAGAGTAAAACGTAAACTTGAAAAGTGTTTAGAACAAAGATGAAATCGTATTGACAAACAAAAAAAAATCATTTATAATAAGGAACTGACAAAAATATTTTAAAATAAATACATTATGTATTGAATGCTCATATAGCTCAGTAGGTAGAGCGTCACCTTGGTAAGGTGGAGGTCACCGGTTCAATCCCGGTTATGAGCTCCAGTTATTTTGCAACACACGTGGATAAGTTTACATTAAAAAAGTGAAAATAAAAATGTTTT
>NZ_DIGW01000012.1:0-245661 GCF_002419845.1 Clostridium sp. UBA5712
GCATCTTGTGTTACTATTGAGTTTGTAAATTGAGAGGCCTCAGTTGTAAGATAAAATATATTACCTAAAAGAATAAAAATATATTGAAAAACAATAAAAGCAATGGTATCATATATAAATAAAGAGTGAAATATTGGTAAATCACTACTGGTTTGTTACTCTGTAAAAAGAAAGTAGTAATAGATATTTGTTACTATGATAGCTTTTGAAAAGGAGACAATTTATTGTGAAAATAAAGTTTATTTTACCAGCATTAGAAGAGGCAAAAAGTCCATATTGGAGGCCTATAAAATATTCACTGTTTCCTCCTTTAGGCTTGGCTACTTTAGCATCATTGTGTGATGACTCAGATGAAATAGAAGTAGTTGATGAACATATAGAAGAAATAAATTTAAATGATGAACCTGATTTAGTTTGTATTGAAAGTTATATAACTAATGCTAATAGAGCTTATGAAATTGCAGATTTTTATAGGAAAAGAGGAATAAAGGTTGCCATTGGTGGAATTCATGCAACATCATTACCTATAGAGGCTAAGAATCATGCAGATACTGTATTACTTGGTCTTGGAGAAAGAAGTTTTCCAGAGTTTTTAAAGGATTTTAAAGAGGGAAATATTAAGGAGTTTTATGAGCAGGGGGAAGTTTCATTAGATAATCTACCTCTGCCAAGAAGGGATTTATTTAAACAAGAGAAGTATTTAGTTCCAAATTCCATGGTCTTTTCAAGAGGGTGTCCTAATAAATGTTCCTTTTGTTATGTTAGTTCATTTTATAAGGGTGGAAAATCTTTTTTTGCATATAAAGTGGACAGGATATTAAAAGAAATTGAAAGCATGAAAGGGAGACATTTATATTTCCTTGATGATAATATATTTGCGGATAAAAAGTTATCAAGGCAAGTTTTCAAGGAAATGAGGGGAATGAATAGAGTTTTCCAAGGTGCAATAACTGTGGATTCTATTCTTCAAGATGATACAATTGATCTTGCGTATGAGGCTGGATTCAGGAGTGCTTTTATTGGGTTTGAGAGTATTAATAAACAGAACTTAATTCAAGCTAATAAAGGGTCTAACATAGGAAAAGATTATAGTAAAGCAATAAAAAAATTAGATGAATTAGGAATAATGATAAATGGAAGTTTTATTTTTGGACTGGATAGTGATACTTTAGATGTTTTTGATAGAACTACAGAATGGGCTATTAATAGTGGGATAACTACAGCAACTAATCATATTCTTACTCCGTATCCTGGTACGGGTATTTTTAGTAAAATGGATGAAGATAAGAGAATTATTACTAAGGATTGGAGACTATACGATACTAGGCATTTAGTATTTAATCACCCTCATATTACAAAAGAAGAAATGGAAAGTGGATATAATAGAGCTTATAAAGATTTTTATAGGTGGAGAAATATATATAAGGCATCAAAGGAACATGAAGAACTTAAAATGAGATTAAAACATTTCACCTATTCAGGGGCATGGAAAAAGTTTGAGCCAGTATGGAATTTTCTAATTAAGAATGAACTTCTTTCAAAGAGTAGAAGTACACTAGTAAGAACATTAAAGTAATTGAGTATTTAATGTAATAAGTAAATATCAACATGGATTAGCAATTATATATTAAAATGTAGCATAAAAGTTAAAAAGTTCCAATATTTTAATGTTGGAACTTTTATGGACTTCATGATAATATTTCAGTTACATATTATTACCAAGATTACAGTGTAATGTTAAGGAATTTTCAGAGAAAAGCCATAGTTGTGGATTTGTTGGATTGAATATCCACTTTTTGTCTTTTATATTGTAAGTTAGTGTTGCAGTAGTATCAATATGATGATGCATTGTCTCAACTATAACTTTTATAATGATTGAATCATCACCCTTTAATTTTTTTCTTATACGACCGCCACTTTCTAAATAGAACTTTATATCATTATTAAGTGACCAAGCCTGATTTTTATTACTAGAATTATAAATATTAATATCAAACATTTCATTCCTCGCCTCCTACATATGATTTATAATATCAATAACATTTAAAATTTAATCAAGGATATTACCCATTGTTGGTACAAGAGCACCTATAATCTTTGAGTTGTATTCCTTAGATTATGCTTTAATTGGAAATGTTCTATCATCATTATAATTAATAGGGTTCTTGGAATATTGAAAAAATAAAAGAACCCTATTAATTACAGGATAATATTGTTAATAAACAACTAAATTAGGATATTCCTATACGTGGATAATTATCTAAATTAATATTAGTACCTAATAAAAACTCTCCTGTAGGAAGTTTTGATTCAATATTAAGAATCTTATCTATTGTATTAAGGCAATCAGTATATAACTTTCCTTGTGCCTTATCTAGAGCTGCTTTAAATTTAGTATAATCACTAGTTTTAGTATCTAAGACTGATGCTTTTAATGCACTAACACGAGATTCAAAATTAAAATTAAAAGTTACATACTGTGTTTTTGAACAGTCATTTGTAAATTCAGTTTGAGTAGCACTAACAGAAATATAGTAGTATTTTACTTTAGGGAAATAGATCAAATCTTTTCCAGTATTAATACCTTCATGACATTGACTCATTAAAGCTACCTCAAAATTTTTTTCTTTTTTTTCCCAACATGTTCTTAGTGTCTTACCAACTCCTTTTATGAAGTTTGTAATATCTGTTATTAATGCTTCGGGAAAAGCAACTGCATCAAAAATCATCTTAAACACTTCTGTACTAAATTCAGCGACAGCCTGTTTACTACTATAATTTTCAGTTTTTATCTTAAAACCAGCTAATCCACCAGCATCAACTAAAATATTTTCCATAAGATGTGTAACAGATTTGCTCCATTGAGAGGTAGGGGGTATATCACCAGGTAAAACCGCTTCAGGATGATCTTTTAGGTATGTATATACCTGAATACGTAGTGAAGAATAAAAATTACATATTTTATCACATAACTCTCTTCCTGGCTTATATTCAGTACTTTTACCTATAATCTCATTTGTTAGATTTACAAATGAGATTAATCCGTCAGAATCGCTAAATTTGCTTTCATCCTCTTTTAGATTGTTGTGATTTAAAATTAAGTCTAGATGATTTATACTTTCCATAATGTAAATTCTCCTTATTTTTAAATTTGTTTTGTATATTTAGAGTGTTTGGTAAATATTCACTAAAAATATAATTTGTATAACTTACGTTAACTCCCTTTACATAGGTTTGTAAAAAACTATTACATCCCTTATTGGTTTAATTGAAAGGTTTTTATTAGGTTAACCCTGTTGTATCTACACGTGTAATTTACATTAATATTATAAGGTCAATTTATTTTCAATATACTATTTAGTCCGTGAAAGTAAAATATAAGCATTAAACATCATAATATGGGTTTAAACTGCAAATTACCAGCAAACGATTTTTTTAAAATCTTTTATATATTTCCTTCCTACGGGTAATGTTTTTGTGTATTTTTCTAATTTTAAATCAAAGGTATAATTATAAGATGGGATAATTTCTAACACTTTTTCAAGATTCACGATATAGCCTTTATGACATCTAAAGAAGTTACAATAGGGAAGTTTTTTTTCCCAGAATTGAAGTGAGTGTGGCACAGTATATATACAATTATCAACTGTAATGATTTTTATTTCATTGCTATGAGAATAAAAGTATAATATATTTTTTAAGTCAATAAGAAACTTTTTATTTTCTTTGGTAGCAATTATTTTTCTTAAAGGTAATAAATATGATACATCGCTATCAGTATTTATGACTGCTTGTATACCTTTATTTTTTAAAAAATTCTATTAGTTCATTTTCAATAGGTGTTTTAGAATTATAAATTATAGAATTCATATTTTGTTACTCTCCTTTATTTTAATTTTTTATTTTTTAAAATTTATGAATATTAGATTCTGTTATGAATAATGATTCATAATACGTAAAATTTATAGTAGAGTATAAGGTTTTATATTATGATATGTTAAAAAATATTAGTAAAAATGAGGGGAAATTATTTAACATTACATTTGCTTATTTCAATCATCTTATAAACATGGTATAGAAGATACGCTTACTGTGAAAAATAAATGTAAAATTATTCTATATTATAACCACAAAAATACTTACAAAACATTTTACTTATGCAGGTGCATAGAAAAAATTTGAGCCAGTATGGAATTTTCTAATTAAGAATGAACTTCTTTCAAAGAGTAGAAGTGCATTGGTAAGAACATTAAAGTAATTACTATTTAATTTAGGTGGTTTTATTTTTCAAAAAGTTGGGACTATTAATATTTAATGTATTATAATTAAATGGTATATATTTGTTAATTATTAATATAGATTGGAAATATATTTTCGTGGGTAAGATATAAAAATTTAAAGGGGTGTATAAGAATGAAAGCAGCGTTTCTAATAATTGATATGCAAAAGGGATGTTATGACTTTTGTAAATGTCCAAGAGAATTTGATGATGCAGTAGAGTATATAAATGAAGCAGCACGTATGTTTAGGGAAAAAGGATTGCCTGTTGTTAAAGTATTAGATATCGAAGTTGGAGATGGTCCTGGATCTGAGAAGTTTGAATTTGTTGATTCTATTAATGAGAGTACAAATGATATTGTTATACATAAAGAGTATAATAATGCATTTTTCAAGACAGAACTTCATGCAAAGCTTCAAGAACTTGGAGTTGAATTTGTTGTTATAAGTGGATTTGCAGCAGAGTATTGCGTATTATTTTCTTATAATGGAGCAAAAGAGATGGGATATGGAACATCATTACTTCAAAATGGTATTTCAGGAGTTGAATATGAAGAAGTGAAAAAAATGCAACTCTTAAGACCAGTAATTAGTCTTGAGGCATTAGAATATTTTTTAAAGTAAGAAAAGCTTAGTGCCTAGGCACTAAGCAATCCTCAGAACAAAAGCAGATAATCCAAAGCTTTGATTTGGTGTAAGTCACTTTGGCAGCGTGCTTATTTTGTTTTAGAACTATTGGATGAAATTTATGATATGAATTTAAGAGGCAAAAGCACTATTCTTTTAGGGATAGAAGCTTTTGCCTTTGCTATTAAATTCTTCTTAACTCCAAGAAATCTAACCTCAGAAGATTTACAGAACATAACTACAGTAGTTCTCTATATCCATCGTTTTTAAGTTATATCTCCATGGATTTCGTTATTTTGTTTTTCTGAATTTCAATGGAGTTTTTCCATAAGTCTTTTTAAACATTTTAGAAAAGTTTGCAGAATAATTATAACCAACTTTTTGAGATATTTCTTCAATACTTAAATCTGTGGTAGATAAGAGGTTTGCAGCAATATTCATTTTAATATGATTGGTGTATTCCCCAATGGACATATGATAATGCTTTGAAAATCCTGCTTTTAATTTTTGTTCGTTCAAAAATACCATCTTACTTAAAGTGCTAATATTAGGAGGGTTATTATAATTTTTTTCTAAAATATCATGGACTTTTTGAATAGCATGGATATCAGACGAGGTTAGTTTTATTATTCTGTTAGCACCAATATTAATATTTCCATAGTTAATTTGATTAGTAAAAGCATTCTCAGGTTTAGTGGACTCATTTATTAATATAGCTATGCACTCTAAAATTTTACTTTCTAGATAAATACTATTTAAGGAATTTTCATAAGTTAAACTTTGTAACTGATTAATAATATCTATAATTCCTAAGGGTAGATAAGTATAGGTATAATTTTTAATAAAAGAATCAAAATCCATTATCTTTGGAAAGTTAGGTTTTATTATTTCTTTAAAATAATTTTCGTATATAGTGATTTCAGTTCCATGAAAATGTTGTCCTTTTTTCCAATGCTGTTCACCTTTTAGATTTTTTTCAATGACAAAGAAGGATGAAGGGGTAAAGGATGAAACAGGATTATTTTCAATTTTAAATTCTGTAATTCCTTTATAAACTAAACCAAAACGCATTAAATATTCAGGATTATCAAAGTATATGGAAAAATCCTCAGGTATTGTATAGTCTGCAATACCTAAATTATAATAACCATCTCTTGAATAAGTAATTAAGTGGCCAAGTTCAGGCTTATTTTTATTTGTATATAAAGTATAGTTTTTACTTTCAATTTTACTAAAGCATAATTTATTTAAAACCACAGATTTAAATTCTTCACTAGATTTTACTATCATAAAAATCCTCCTTCTTATAAATAATATTATATATAATTTGTAATTAATCAAGGGAAAATACTTTATTTAGATGTAAAAATAATTAAATTAGGTGCAAATATTGTTATGATAATGATAATCATATACAATTAGCTTTGTTAATATAAGAATTTAATTATTGAAAGGAAGATATAGATGAAAAGAAAATCAGTATTAAAAGCAATTCTAGCTACCTGTATGACATCAATGATTTTAGTTGGTTGTTCAAATACTTCAACTGTAGAAGAAAAAAGTAAAACCGTTACAGTAACAGACGTTAGAGGAGAAGTTGAAATTCCAGAGAATCCTGAAAGAATAGTTGACTTAAGTGGTAATAGTGATATTTTATCAATTTTAGGATATAAGGTAATCGGAACTGCTAATAGTGATGCTTACGATTATACAAAATTCCCTACATATTTAGAAGAGACATTAAAAGGTGCAACTATATTAGGTTATAGCATGCAAGATACTATGGATGTTGAAGCAATAATGAACTTAGATCCAGACTTAATTGTCATATCAACAGTGCAAGAAAAAATGTATGATCAATTAAGTGAAATCGCTCCAACTGTAATGATTAAATTAGAAGCTTTAGACTGGAAGGAAGATGTTAAGTCTTTAGCAAAGGTATTTAATAAAGAAGAGGCTGCAAATACTTGGTTAGAAAATTACGATAAAAAGTCAAAAGAAGTTGGAGATAAGATTAAAGAAACTTATGGTAAAGATACAACTTATTTATCTTTCTTAGCTAGTGGTGGTCAATTCTATGTATTTGATGGAGCAGGTTTTGGTAATGTTTTATATGAAGATTTAGGATTAGCTAAACCTGAAGGTATGCCAGAACAAAATGATATAAGTTTACCAGTGGTAACCTATGAAGGATTAGCGTCAATAAAATCAGATTATATATTTGTGATTGCAACAGATGAAGATTTAAAAGTACTTGAAGAGAATGGGGTATGGAATAATTTACCTCAAGTAAAAGAAGGTAAAGTTGTTAAACTAGATTCTTCACCTTACTTTGTACAAGGCTATAGTTCAATAGGTAGACAAGTGCTTTTAGACGAAATAATGGAGATGTTAAATGAAACAAAATAATAAAAATACAATAACTTTTATAGTTTGTAGTATTTTTATTCTAATAATCGGTGTATTCCTAGCTATTAGTCTAGGAGTCACCAATATTGGAATATCAGAAGTTTGGAATAGTATTTTTAATTATAGTGAAACTATAGAACCTATGCTAATCAGAGATATGCGTATTCCTAGGGCCCTTACAGTGTTACTCACAGGGGGGATTTTGGGAGTGACAGGAGCTATGATTCAAGGAGTTACAAGAAATCCAATAGCAGAGCCGTCCATTCTTGGAGTAAGTCAAGGGGCAACTATGGTTATAGCTATATTTTATGCTGTTGGGATTACTATAAATACTACAAATGTTATGATAGCTTCATTAATTGGGGCAATCTTTAGTGGAATTATAGTGATGGGATTTACATCAAGAAAATCAAATAATAGATCTATAGCAAAAATACTTTTGGCAGGTACTGCTATGAGTACTTTCTTTATTTCTTTAACAACTATAATAGGACTTTTATCAAATAAATCTCAGTTTATTGCTTTTTGGGTTTCAGGAGGTTTCAGAAATGCAACCTGGGCAGATTTTAATTTAGTTGCAATAGTTGGAATCCTAGGTTTAATAATAGCTATTTTCCTATCAGAGAAAATAAATATTCTAAGCTTAGGGGATAATGTGGCAATTAGCCTTGGGCAAAATCCAGAAAAAATAAGACTAATAACTTTCCTTGTTATGATACCAATGTGTGCAGCGGCTGTGGCTGTTGGTAAAAATATAGCCTTTGTTGGACTTATAGTTCCACAAATAGTAAGAAAAATATTTGGAGAAGATTATAGAAAAAATATACCTTTTTCTTTCTTGTTAGGTGCAATACTATTAACTTATTCCGATATAGCTGCAAGAATGGTGTATAGTCCTTATGAAACCCCTATTGGAATTTTTACAGCCTTAATAGGTGTTCCATTCTTTATAGCTGTAGCAAGAAGGGAGCGTGGTTGATATGAAAAGAAAAAGATTTAAAATAATAATCTCAATGTTATTTATTTTATTACTTGCATCTTTAATTATGTATTTATGTTGGGGAACTTATAAAATATCACCTTTAGATAGTATAAAAACTTTATTAGGTCAAGGAACAAAACTTCAAAATGCAGCAATTTTAAATCTTAGACTCCCTAGAATGTTAGTTGGAATTTCTGTGGGTATTGCTTTATCTACAGCAGGAGCACTGTTGCAGACTATAACAAAAAATGATCTAGCAGATTCAGGGATAATTGGTATTAATGCTGGAGCAGCAGTGGCAGCAGTTATATTTGTTTCATTAAAAACTTTAAATTACTATAGTACACTTGGACCTCTATCTGTTTATGTATTACCATTTATGGCCATTATAGGTGCAGGAATTTCAGCCACTATAATTTACTTATTATCAAGTAGAAATGGAGTTAAACCAAAGAGATTACTACTTATAGGACTTGGCCTAAATGCGGGATTAAATGCTTTTATTACCTTCTTTACTTTTAGAGGTGGAGTTGGTGATTACAATAGAGTATTAATTTGGACATCTGGAAGCCTTTGGGGAGCAGGATGGAACTATGCAAAAGTAATTATTCCCTTAGTTACTTTAATGTTTATGGTTGTATTATTGGATTATAAAAAGTTAGATGCTCTTAATTTATCTGATGAACATGCAATTTCTCTTGGCTTAAACTTAAATAGGGAAAGAAAAAAGTTTTTATCCTATGCGGTTATTCTTGCTGGTGGAGCTACAGCTTTTGCAGGAAATGTAGGATTTATTGGATTAATATCTCCTCATATAGCAAGAAAGTTAGTTGGGCCCTATCATAAAAATTTCTTATGGGTATCTGGAATTATAAGTATAGTAATAGTTTTATTTGCTGATGCAGTTTCAAGAAACTTATTTTCTCCAATTGAAATACCTGTAGGAATCACAATTTCAATATTCGGAGTGCCATATTTTATTTATTTAATGATGAAGGAGAAATAGATGGAAGCTATTAGTGTAAAAAATTTATCAGTAGCCTATGAAGATAATGTCATAATAGATGATATGAATCTTTCCATTCCTAAGGGTAAGATAAGTATTATTATAGGGGCAAACGGATGCGGAAAATCAACTCTGCTAAAAACAATAGCAAGGGTAATAAAGCCTAAAAATGGAGATATCTTTATAAATGGAAAAGATATAAAAATACAAAAAGAGAAGTATATAGCAACACAAGTGGCCTTTCTACCTCAAGGCCCTGTGTGTCCAAGTGGAATTACTGTAAAAGAATTAGTTGCTTTTGGAAGATTTCCACATCAAAAACTCATAGGTGGACTTAAGGCTCATGATAAAGAAATTATTGATTGGGCAATAGAGGAGACAGGACTTACGGATTTTGCAGATAGAGAAATAGAAAATTTATCTGGAGGACAAAGACAAAGGGCTTGGATTGCAATGACCTTAGCACAAGAAACAGATATAATTATGCTAGATGAGCCAACCACTTATTTGGATATGTCTTATCAGCTTGAAGTATTACAAGTGTTAGAGAAATTAAATAAAGAAAAAAACATTACTATTATCATGGTGTTACATGAGTTAAATAATGCTTGTAGGTTTGCAAGTAATATTATCGGACTTAAAAAAGGCAAGGTTATTTGCCAAGGTACCCCTATGGAAGCTATAACTAAAGAAAACTTAAAAGAGATTTATGGAATTCATGGTAAGTTGCAATTAAGTGAAAATAAAAATTACCCTATATGCATAGATTATGAACTTATAGGGGGATAAAATGAAAAACAAAAACTTTACTATAGTGGTTACTGGACAGATAATATCTTTATTTGGAAATGCAATTCAAAGATTTTGTATGTCCTTATACATTTTAGATTTAACAGGAAGTGCCGCTATTTTTTCAAGGATATTGGCAATTTCAACTATTCCATACATATTATTTGCACCTATTGCAGGACTATTAGCTGATACAGTAAATAGAAAAAAGATAATGGTTTACCTTGATTTTTTCAGTGCTGGGTTAATGGCTATATATTCAATAATATTGATAAGTGGAAGAGATAATATCATAATAGTAGGAAGCATTATGTTCATGCTATCTACTATTTATACCTTATATAGTCCTTCTGTTACAGCTTGTATTCCACAAATAGTTGAAAAGGATAAACTAGCTACAGCTAATGGAATAATTCAACAAGTTGGTGCTATAGTAAATTTAGTTGGGCCTATAGTCGCAGGTTTATTATATAGTTTTATTGAGATAAAAACAATCGTAATAATAAATGCTATCAGCTTTTTTATTTCAGCTATTATAGAGCTATTTTTAGAAATTCCAGATTTGCAGTTAAAGGAAAAAATAAAAAAACCTATTTTACAATCTTTTAAGGAAATGAAAAAGAGTTTTATTTATCTAAAAGAAAAAAAGAAAATTGTCTTAGGAATTATAGTTTTTTATGGTTTAACTAATATTTTTGTAGTACCAATTCTAAGTGTTGTATCTCCTTATTTTATTAAAATAAAATTGAATATGCCTTCAGTTATATATGGTTTTGTAGAAGCAATATTTGTTATAGGAATGATGCTAGGAGGATTATTAATAACATTTAGACCTAAAATGTTTAAGATGAAACACATACACAAAACTATGTATCCTATGGTAGTAGCTATTGTAATTATAGGGATTTCCACTCATTTAACTAGAACAAATAAATTTATTGTTTTAGGATTTTATTCTATAGGAGGTCTTGGAATAATGTTATCACTAGCTTTATCTAACATTATATCTTTAACCTATATTCAACAAGAAATAAAAGAAGATATGCTAGGAAAGGTAAGTGCTTTTTCTACTGCTATTGCAACAGCAAGTGTTGCACCTGGTCAGTTAATATATGGACAACTTATAGATATTAATTTAAGCATTTACAATATCCTATTATTAACTTTAATTCTAAGTATAGGAGTAGTTTGGTTTATAAAATGGAATGTTAGGGAAATTTAAGATAAGGAATCTTCCTAGGGTGTTTATATATAAGGTTAACAAAACATAATCATATAAAAAATACACTAGTAATTTTATGTGATTTAGGCTTAAATAAATATATAGAGAAATATATATTAGGAGAGCGGTATGGTAAAAAGTAAAGAATTATTGTTAATGAGATATATATCATTTTGTATATTAACCTTTCAGTTGTTTGTAGAAGTTGAAAATAAGAGCATAGTAAGTCTAGTTTTTCTTCTATTATTTATTATAAATAATCATTTGAGAATGTTTTATTTAGAGAAAGAGAGAAGTGCTATCCTTTCAATAATAATAGAGTTAGTATTTATACCATTGGCACAACTGAACTTTGGAGGAACTATTATTTTTTACTTAATAGGGGTATCCATAGATTTATTCCCGTTGAAAAGTAAGATAGTTAAGTATGGATTAGGGCTTATAATTTTATTTATTGGAATTTATCCGAAGTTTAGTGGGCCTATTGAAGATGGCATTATTAATTTTGTTTTACTTGGAATCTTCTTTATTCTTTTAAGTTATATATCTAGACTTTTTAGTACAAAGGTTGAAGCACAGCAGCTTTATGATAAGCTTAGAGTTTCAGATGAAAAACTTATAGAAGCTAATAAGGAGCTTGAAGGGTATGTAGAATCTATTGAGGAATTAACTTTATTAAAGGAAAGAAATAGAATATCAAGGGAAATTCATGATAGTGTTGGACATACTTTATCTACTGCTATGATTCAGTTATCGGCTATGGAAGCCATTGCAGAGAAGGAAAATAGTTCTATGAAGGATATGATAGGAAATTTAAGAGCTTTTATTAGTGAAAGTTTTCAAGATGTGAAGAGAGCTGTAAGGGAGTTAAAGCCCGATGAATATGATAACTATCAAGGAATTTTAAGACTTCAAGATGTATGTAAAAACTTTGAGAGAATGTCTGGAGTAGAAGTTAAGGTCATTATATCAAAGGGTGATTGGAATTTATCAACTAAGCAGATTAATCATTTATATAGAATGATTCAAGAGATTTTATCAAATTCTTTAAAGCATGGTAAAGCAACTATAGTTAAGGTTATTATGAATTTTACAGAAGATGAATTTGTAATATCCTTTAGTGACAATGGCGTGGGAACAGATAAAATTGTGGAAAGTGGACTCGGACTTAAAAGTATAAGGGAAAGAGTAGCGGAGATAGAGGGTATAGTTCATATGAAGTCTAGCAAAGACAATGGTTTTTTTGTTAAGGTTATAGTTCCAAGGGAAGTGGAGGTGTAGGAATGGAAAAGATTAAACTTTTAATTGTAGATGATGAGAAATTAATAAGAGAAGGCTTGAAAGTAATGCTTTCAGTTTATGAGGATATTGAAGTTGTTGGGATAGCTGAAAATGGTTATAAGGCTTTGGAAGTTTGCAAAACCACTGATGTTGATGTTGTTCTTATGGATATAAGAATGAAAACTTGTGATGGGGTTATGGGGACAAGACTTATTAAGGAACAGTTTACAAAGATAAAGGTTATAATTCTTACTACCTTTAAGGATAAGGAGTATATAAGAGAAGCCATGAGGTATGGGGCTTTTGGTTATATGCTTAAGGATAGCTCCCATGATGTAATTTATGAAGGTATAAAAATGGCTTATAAAGGTAATATGGTAGTTCATCCTGATGTGGCCATAGAAATGATGGGAAGTAATGGAGTAATTAAAAGTGATATAGATAAGTATGGACTTTTGGAGAAAGAGCTTAAGATAATAGAAGCAATAGCTAAAGGATTAACTAATAAAGAGATTTCAGAAGAGTTGTTTTTATCAGAAGGAACAATAAAAAATAATATAACCAATATACTATCAAAGTTGAAGCTTAGAGATAGGACGCAGATTGCAATTTTTGCTTTTAAAAATGGAATAGTGACTTAAGTCATTTATGTAGTGACCTTAAGTTATGGCCATCCCCCTGGAAATATCTTATTATAATAGTAAGATAAGTCTAGGGGGTAATTTTATGAGTATTATAGAAGTAAAAAACATCAGTAAAAGATTTAATGATAAGTTAGTTTTAGATAATATTAGCTATGAAGTAAAAGAAGGGGAGATATTTGGCTTTATTGGACCTAATGGAGCGGGTAAGTCAACTTTAATAAATATTATGACAAGCTTATTAACACCAGATAGTGGGACTATTGAAATATGTGGATATGATATTTTAAGGGAGCCGATTAAGGCAAAGGAATGTATGGGATATGTTCCACAGGAGTTAGCTCTAATGGAGGACCTTAATGCCTATGATAATTTAGAGTTCTTTGGAGCTTTATATGGATTAAAGGGGAAACTTTTGAAGGAAAGAATAGCAGAGGCTCTTAAAGTAACTGGATTAGAGGAAACTAAAAAGCAAAAGGTTAAGAAGTTTTCAGGTGGAATGAAAAGAAGACTAAATATTGCAGTATCAATTCTCCACCATCCAAAAGTTTTAATATTGGATGAGCCTACCGTTGGCGTAGATCCGCAATCAAGAAATCATATATTTTCTTTCATAAAAAATATATGTAAGGATTGGGGTACTACAGTAATTTATACTTCACATTATATGGAGGAAATCGAGGAGCTTTGCAAGAGAGTATTTATAATTGATTTAGGCAAGGAAGTATCCTATGGAGATAGAGAAGAGATTAAGGCTTCAGTTTTCTCTAACAATAAGGTGATTATTGAAACTCAAGAGATAAGTGGAGAAACAATAATGAAGTTAAAGGATTTAGAGGGAATCGATAAGGTATCAGATAAGGATAATGTACTTAATTTAACTATTGATTCAAAGTTTAAGCTGGCTAGTGTGCTTTCATTATTAGAAAAAGAAACTGTTAATATAAAGAAGATTAGTTATGAAGAGGCAAAGCTTGAAGATGTATTTTTATCATTAACAGGAAAAACTTTAAGAGATTAGGGGGAAGAGCTATGAAGGCATTATATTATATAAAAACTACCCTTAAAGGTATGTTTGCAAATGGCGTAGTTACCATAGCAACTTTTATCTTATTTCCTATTTTACTTGCATGTTTTATGGCATTTTTTCATAATTTGGATGATGAAAATCCATTAAAGCTTAAGGCATTAAATGTTCAAATTGTTGATGAAGACAACACTGAAAATTCAAAAAGGCTTGTAGAACTTTTAGGCAGTGATGATTTGAAAGAGGTTGTAAATATAGTAGATAAAAAGCCAGATGTGGAACTAACAATAAAAGAAGGATATGAGAAAAATGTTTTATCTTTAAATAAGGGAGATATAATTATTAATAAAAAAGTAGAAGGCATGGGAATGTCCACTGACACCTTAAAGGTAATATTAGATAGATATCATCAAAGTTTATATGTATCTATAGCTGGTGGAGATATGGGGAATTTAAATAGAATTATGGAATCATCTATAGTTGAAGATATTACAATAGATACTATAAAAACCAATAATCCCTATGAAAAGATATCAGCATCCATGATTGGCTTTGTAATTACCATTCTTATATATACAATGATTCATGGTGGTTATGCAGATATTAGTGTAAATTTAGATAAAAGAATTAATGCAACTCCTATTACAAAATTACAATATCTTTTTTACGAGACTATGGCTTTGATAGTATATGTGTTTATAATAATCAGTGGATATGTAATTTTCTTTAGAGTAGCTGGATTAAGTTTTAAAGGAAATATTTTAGATTTAATATTATTAATATTAATGGGAACTATGCTAGTAGTATCTATGTCTAAAAGTATATCTACTATATTTGGGGCTAAGTATGGAAAAATAATTGGGACTATAATATTTACCTTACCTCTAATAAGTGGAGAGATATTTTCAGGTGAAGGTAATAAAATTGCGTTGCTAACACCAACACATTATTTAAATAATGCATTTAATTTATATAATTTAAATGGAAATTTAGAAGGCTGTGGGAAATGGATATTAATTATATTTGCAATGTCAATTATTATATACTCTGCAGCAATAATTAAAGCAGTAATTCAGGGGAGGAAAAAGGTATGCGCTTAATAAGATTAGTATTAATTAATATGAAAAGACAATTAAAAAGTCCATTTATGTTACTAATGACCTTGATATTTCCTGTTGTTATGATTTTAGTTATAAATGGTGGAGGTTTAAGTCACGGATCAGGAAGCATAGGAATTATAGATAAAAGTAATTCAAATCACTCTACTGAGGTTATTGAGAAATTGAGTGAAGAATATTCAATAAATACACTAGATGGAAAGGTAGAAGACAATTTCGATTTGCTTAGAGAAAATAAATTAGGTGCAATTTATGTTATAGAAGATAACTTTCAAGATTTATTAGATAATGGAGAGCTTCCTAAAATTCAGTGTTATAGTACAGAAGCAGCTAGTGGCTCAATAATGGCAGAAGATATTATAACAAACTATGTATCTGGAGTTGTTGAGGAAGAAGTAAGTGCGGGATTAAGCACAAATTCTACTACTGCAGTTATTGTAGATGAAGAAGTAGACAGTAAAGAGGATTATAAGATGACTATATTATTGATATGTTATTTTATGATGATAGGTGGTTCCGTTATTGCGGGAGAAATAATTAAACTTAGAGAGCAAAAGGTATTAAAAAGAACCATAGCAACTAGTAATTCAGATATAACTATTTTAGGTAGTTTATTTATTTCATCCTTTATAATTCAAGGAGTTTTAAGTTGCTCAGCTTTTATAATCTTAACACTTGTATTAAAGCTTCCTAACAACAATATTCCTCAAGGAATACTAATCATATTTCTAAGTAGTTTAGTTACAACATCTATTATTGTAGCAGTAACAAGATGGATTAGAAATGTAACCTTAGCAAGTCTATCTACAGTTGTTTTTGGAATAGCTGCCTTTGGTATGGGGATTTTTGGATCAGAGTTAGATAGCTTTGATAATGTTCCTGAAATAATAAGTAGAATCAGTGTAATATCACCATTTACATGGCTACTCAGAATAATAAATACAGGAAAAATTATTATTCCTATCTTAATCATATTTTTAATGTCTATTATGTTATTTACAGCAGGTAGCTTTAGGCTCAGGGAGTTTGTTAAAGAATAATGTGGATTTAATATTAGTAGCTTTCAATTTAGGTTGGGGCTACTATTTTTTTATGTGAATTTATTTCAGAGAAATATTAATTAAGTACGTATATATTTATTTAGAATAATCTAGATTTTTAATGGGCAAACTTAAATGGAATAAAAGTTACAAATTTTAAAAGAGGGTGTAAAAACTTTACACTAACCCAAATAGTAAAGGAGAATGATTATGAAAAGAAAAATTAAAATTATTGTAGCGTTAGCAATGATGGTATTTATTATACAAATGCCTTTAGTGGCAAGTGCACAGAGCATTTTACATATTCAAAGTGATACCATGAAAGAAATGGCAGAACCAAAGGACATAGTGGATATAGCTACAAGTGATGGCAGATTTAAAACTTTAACAGCAGCTTTAGAGGCAGCCGGATTAGTGGATACCCTAAAGAGTGAAGGTCCATTTACAGTGTTTGCACCTACAGATGACGCATTTTCAAAACTTCCAGCAGGAAAAATTGATGAGCTATTAAGACCAGAAAATAAAAATGTGCTTACAGATATTTTAACTTATCATGTTTTCAAAGGTAAAGCTACTGCTGCAGATGTTGCCAAATTAAATGGTAAGGAAATAACCATGGCAAATGGAAAAAATGCTAAAATAGAGGTTAAGGGTGATTCAGTATTTATTGATGGAGCGAAAGTTATAATTACTGATATTATGGCTAAAAATGGAGTTATACACGTAATTGATACTGTAATGATGCCTTAGTAGATGGATTATACAAACAGTTTAAATTAAGGTAAAAGATGCTAATCATCTTAGGATGAAGCATCTTTTTGCTTTTTATTTCATATTAAGATTGATAGCTTTAATTTGATATTTCAATAGTAAACAAAGACATAAGTATTTAATAAATAACATATTAGAATAAATAATTATTAAAAGTATAAACTAAAAAGAGGGTAGTTATTATAGAAGTTTATATCTATAATTTATATAAAATGAAGAAGAAAAGGAGATATGATGAAAGAAGGAAAAGCATTAATAGAAACAGGATTCAACTTGGAAAATAGTTATGCTGGACTACCGAAAAAATTTTTTGAAATGCAAAGACCTAGTCATGTACCATCACCTAAACTAGTTATGCTAAATTATCCGCTAATAAAGTTTTTAGGATTGAATGCTGAAGGATTACAAAGCATTGATGGGGTAGATATACTTGCAGGAAATAAGATTCCAGAAGGAGCTATGCCTATTGCTCAGGCATATGCAGGACATCAATTCGGCCATTTCACCATGTTAGGTGATGGGAGAGCTGTTCTCATAGGTGAGCATATTACTCCCCTAGGTGAGAGAGTTGATATTCAGCTTAAGGGTTCAGGTAGAACTCCATATTCACGAGGAGGTGATGGAAAAGCATCACTAGGTCCAATGCTGAGGGAATATATCATAAGTGAAGCAATGAATGCACTAGGTATTCCTACTACTCGTAGTTTAGCTGTGGTTACAACTGGTGAGTCAATAATGAGAGAAACACAGTTATCTGGTGCAATTCTCACTCGTGTATCAGCTAGTCATATTCGTGTTGGTACATTTCAATACGCATCAAAATGGGGTACCGTTGAAGAACTTAGAGCTTTAGCTGATTATACTTTGCAAAGACATTTTCAAGAGGTAAAGGATAAAGAAAATCCATATCTTTTATTACTTCAGCAAGTAATTAGGAAGCAGGCTGAGCTTATTGCAAAATGGCAGTTAGTTGGGTTTATCCATGGTGTAATGAATACTGATAATGTAACAATTAGTGGAGAAACAATTGATTATGGGCCATGTGCTTTTATGGATGCCTATGATCCTTCTACTGTATTTAGTTCTATTGATATTCAGGGTAGATATGCTTATGGTAATCAACCTAATATTGGTGCATGGGATCTTGCCAGATTTGCGGAGACTCTGTTACCATTGTTACACACTAATGAGAATGAGGCATTAAGGCTAGCACAAAAAGAAGTTTCACATTTTGCTGATTTATATAAGAATAATTGGATTAGAGGAATGAGAGAAAAACTTGGAATTTTTAATGAAGAAGTTGCTGATGAAGCTTTAATTGAGGAACTTTTAAGTATTATGAAAAAGTATGGTGCAGATTATACCAACACCTTCCGTGTATTAACTAGTGGAAAGATAAAGGATAATGTACTCTTTGGCAAAGAGGAATTTGATAAATGGTATAAGCGATGGCAGGAGAGATTAACGAGACAAGAAGAATCAAAAATTTCCTCAAGGGAGCTTATGGAAAGAAGTAATCCAGCGGTAATTCCACGTAACCATAGGGTAGAAGAAGCACTAGAAGCTGCAGTAAATCAAGGAGATTATAGGGTCATGGAAAGGCTATTGGATGCTCTCTCAAAACCATATGATCACTCTAAAGAACTAGATTATTACACTACATTGCCAGAGACATCAACGTGTCCATACCGAACTTATTGTGGAACTTAATATAAAAATAGCTAGTAAAATTAATTTGGTTTTACTAGCTATTTTTATTGACTTTAACCCTAGACGAAAGTTTAGAATAGTATTATTAAGAGTATTATTAAGGGGATGAACACATGGGAAGTAAATATACTATAAGTGAAGTAAGTAAAATGTTTAATATAACTACTAATAAAATTAGATTTTATGAGAAAAAGGGTTTATTAAAGCCTATAAGAGAAGAAGAAAATGAGTATAGAAAATTTAATGAACAAGATATAATTAAATTACAATCTATATTGCTCTATAGGTCAATAGGATTAACTATTAATGACATTAGAAATATATTAGATAATAATGAAAAAGAAAATTGTTTAGCACATTTTAATAATCAATGGAAATTCGTTAATGATGAAATACATAGGCTTAATAGTATAAGAAAATCTTTAGAAGATGTGATAGACAAGCTTTATGGAGAAACAACAGGATATGAAATAGATAGTGAAGTACTAGATATAATAAATAGTAGTAATAAATTAAGTAGTATTAGAAATAACTGGAAAGATAAATGGGGCTTTAATCATTGGGCAAAAACATATGATAATGACGTTATTGAAGATAAAGGACAATTTAAAGTATATAAGAACTACAATTTAATATTGCAAAGTGTATATGATTTAGTAAATAATGTGAAGTTAAAAAATCCAATAATACTTGAAATAGGAGTAGGTACAGGTAATTTAGCAAGTAAGTTTTTAAATAACAATTGTGAGATAATTGGAATAGATCAGTCTAGGGAAATGCTATTAGTAGCAAAACAAAAATATCCAAATTTAAAAGTTAGATTAGGTGAATTTTTGAAGATACCATACGATAATAAGTACTTTGATATTATTATTTCAACATATGCATTTCATCATTTAAATGAAAGTGAAAAAGTCATAGCAATAGAAGAAATGATAAGAGTACTAAAAGATGATGGAATAATAGTTATTGGAGATTTAATGTTTAAAAGTAAGGATGATGAAAAAGGTATTTTTAATGAATTATCTAAGGAACAAGTAGAAGAAATAGAAGATGAGTATTATTCACATATTGATTTTTTAGAAAATGAATTTAAAAAATATAATAAAAATCTAGAGTATAGAAAAATAGATGAACTTAATTATATAATAAAAGTAGATTAGTATTTAAAAAAAGCATAGTAAAAGAGGGGGAACATATGAAGACAATAGAAGTAGTAGCAGCAGTAATAAAACATAATGATAGAATATTTATTACACGTAGAGGATACGGTGACTTTGTTGATATGTGGGAATTTCCTGGAGGTAAAATAGAAATTGGTGAATCAAAGGAAGAAGCACTTATTCGTGAGATAAAGGAAGAATTAGAATTAGATATAAAAATATCAGATTTTTTAACCACAGTAGAATATGATTATCCTAGTTTCCATCTTATTATGCATTGTTTTATTTGCCAAATTTCTGGTGGGAAATTAAATCTAAATGCCCATAATGATGCTAAGTGGATTACATTTGATGAATTAGATGGTGAAAAGTGGATTCCAGCGGATATTTTAGTTATTGATGCTCTAAATAATATGTAAGAAAAGGGACTTAGCAAATTAAATTACTTTGCTAAGTCCTTTTACATTATGAAGTAATGTATTCATAAATATCTTCTCTTACAGGTGTAATTAATTGATATTTAATTTCCACAGCTGTTTTATTAGTATTTTTCATAATGAATTGGACAGGTGTTCCTACAGCTTTAATTTTTCCAAGGAAGTAAAATTCTTTTGAAATTTTATCATCTTTATTTTTCCTCAGAAATAAGCTCATTTCAACACCAGTTTCTTCAGCTTTATAAGCTTGTACAATATCATCAGAAGTTATTGTTCTGCCTGACTTTGATATAGCAATTAACTGGGATGGAGATAGAAATCTATCTTCATAGTTAATAGTATCAGTAATATCTTCAGATTTCTCATAGTTGATAAATACGGGATATGTTTTAGTGGTTTTATCGAATTTATATCCACCAATATTAAGTGCAACTTCACCTTTCTCCCACTGAAGTAATCTACAAACATCCTCATAGGTATATTTTTGATATAACTGAAAACTAGTATTCATATAACTTTTACTGTAGAATTTCGTATATCTTTCCATTCCAAAATGGATTAACTCCTCAACCATATATTTAAAATCCCTATTTTCAAGATGATTCTTAAAGGATTTAGAAATTTTATAATCAGAATCTGATACTTCTAAAAAAACACATTTTTCATAAGTTTTTTTACCAGTGCCAGTGGGAAATTCATTTGTAAGAACATTAACCACATTAGTTTCAGTGGTAGCTTTAAAATCTATATTATAATCATCTTTTAGCTCTTTTTTCAGTCTATGGATTAGATTGGTTTCATGGTTAATAGCAAGCTTAAGCATAAGCAGTTCATGAATTCTTTTACCGGAAGCTAGCTTTTTAGAGATGAATTCAATAAATAATTCTTCAGACTTATTAAGTTCTATAGCATAGTCCTTCTCATATTTTTTTAAGAATTTATAGTATGAACCCAGGCTTTTATTATCAAATATTCTTAATGGGTCAATAGATTCATAAGTATCAAAATCTGTTAAACTTGGTATTCTACCAATCTTTTGCTTAAGATTATTATAACTTTCTTTAATTAGCTTAATATCATTAAAATTAGCTTTATCAATGGACTCAAATATTTTATTTTTAGATATTTCATCAAAATTAATAGTGGAACAACCAGGTATTATTCTTGTTCCTTCCATAACATATTTTCTAATGGAATCTTTATTAAAGGTTCTATCTCCAGATAAAGCAATGGGAATTAAAAAATTGCTGTTATAGTTTCCTATAAAGTCTATAATAACAACATATTCTTTAAAATTATGTTTTCTAAGACCTCTACCTAATTGTTGAACGAAAATTATAGCTGACTTAGTTGGCCTTAACATAACAACTTGATTAACAGCAGGTATATCTACACCTTCATTAAATATATCAACTGTGAAAATATAATCTAAAGAGTTATTTAATTCTTCTTGCTCTAAACGTTGAATTGCTGATTCTCTTTCATCCTGAGTATTTTCTCCAGTTAAGGCTACTGTTTTATAGCCGCGAGTATTAAATATATTTGATAGTTGAATGGCTTCTTTTTTATCACTACAGAATATTAACCCCTTTACTCTTTCACCACAATATCCATAAAAATCAATTTTATCGATGATATGATTAACTCTTTCTTCAGCTACTAAAGCTCTAAAGTCTGATTTTTCCTCTAACTCCACACCATTAACACTAATATCAGATACACCAAAATAATGGAATGGACAAAGTAAATCTTCTTCTAAGGCCTGTTGAAGACGTATTTCATAGGCAATGTTGTAGTTAAATATTTTAAAAATATCAAAGTTATCACTTCTTTCAGGGGTGGCTGTCATGCCAAGTAAGAATTTAGGATTAAAATATTCAACTATCTTTTGATAACTATTAGCTCCTGCCTTATGAACTTCATCGATGATAATATAATCAAATTCATCTTTGCTAAAACTTTGAAGCACCTCATCCTTTGATAGTGTTTGGACTGTACAAAAGATAAAGTCTTTATTAATTTCCTTTCGGCTTCCAGAGAGAATTCCCATGCTTCGAGTATCACCAAATACATTTTGAAAGCTATTTAGGCCTTGATTGGCTATTTGTTCTCTATGTACTATAAATAGAGCTTTTTTAGGATTATAATTTCTTAACTCAAAAGCAGATAGATAAGTTTTTCCAGTACCAGTAGCAGAAATTAAGAGAGCCTTATCTGCACCGTTTTCCCTGAGCTTATTTAATCCTTGAATAGCAGCTACCTGCATTTTATTTGGCTTAAGCTTATATTGTGCTAGCCTTGGAATGTTACTTTTTCTTGCGTATTCAATTTGCTTTTTATAAATATCTTCATAGGTTTCTATCCAATTTAAAGTTAAGTCATCAGCATCCTTCCAAAGCTCCTGAAATTCATCAATTACATTTTCAGTTAAGGAACCTGCCTCTAAAGAGGAAATTTTTAAATTCCATTCCTTATTTTTTGTTAATGCTGATTGAGTTAAATTCGAACTTCCTACAATTAATTTATAATGATCTTCATATTTAAATATATATCCTTTAGTATGAAAGTTTTCTTTGCTATATAACTTAATTTCAATATTTGAAAATTCAAGTAGCTTCCTTAATGCTTTAGGCTCACTGAAATTCAGATAATCTGTAGTTAAAATTTTACCTTTCACACCTTTTTTATTTAAGTATTTCAAGGTTTCTAGTAAGGGGGTTATGCCACTACTTGTAATAAAAGCAACGGATATAAAAAACTCTTTACATCTTGTTAATTCAGAGATTATTTCATTTAAAACTTTGCTACCTTTTAAATAGTCATTTACTATTAACTTTGGTGTTAAAGCTAAATTTGAATGGATTAAGCTATTTACTAAACCAGTTTCACTAGCTTTAATAATCTCATCTTTAATTATATTTTTATCATTTGTATCCATATCAATAGTCTTAAAGTTAATACTTACTGGTGTATTAAATATATCTGTTTTAGTTATAGTACTCATATTTACCTCACATTTAAATTATCATAGTTAAAGTGTAAATAATTTCATCAATTCTTATATTATAACATAATTATATGATATGGATTTTACTATATAATGATATAATGTATTTAAATAGAATTTATCATACTAAAGGTAAGGTGAACTGTGAATATTAAAGAATACTTGATATTGAAATAAAGTAAATTAAATAAATAATTTATAGGGAGATGGCATTGAAATGGGTACAGAGTTTAGTTTAGTTAACTATTTAAATGAAGGGGTAGAAAGCATTGTAAAGGGTGCAATGAAGGCTTCTTTTCAAAATCCCAAAGAGGCAAAGTTCATTATGAAATATATTTTAGAAAGCAAAAAAGCTGCTAAAAGAAGAAAAACCTTTGAAGAGAAAGGACAACATATTCCACCTTTCCTAATCTCAAGCATCACTAGTAGCTGTAATCTCTTTTGTAAAGGGTGTTATGCAAGAGCCAATAATACCTGTGGTGAAAAGTCAAATAAAGATCAAATGACAAGTTATCAATGGGAAGATATATTTAAACAGGGGAAAGAACTTGGAATTTCTTTTATATTACTAGCTGGTGGAGAACCTTTAATGAGAAAGGATGTTATAGAAAAAGCGTCTCAAATTAAAGAAATTATTTTTCCTATATTCACAAATGGGACTATCATTGATGAAGAATATATTAAGCTATTCGATGCTAATAGAAATCTTGTGCCTGTTATTAGTATTGAAGGTGATGAGAACAAAACTGATGCTAGACGTGGTAAAGGAACCTATGAACTTCTCATAAATAAAATAGATTCACTTAAATCTAAAGGAATATTATATGGAGCTTCTATAACTGTTACCACAGAAAATATCTATAATGTGGCTAGTAAAGAGTTTATAGCAGAATTATATAATAGAGGTTGCAAATTAGTAATTTTTGTAGAATATGTACCAGTAGTTGCTTCAACTAAAGATTTAGCACCAACTGATAAAGAAAGGAACTATCTTGAAAGTGAACAAGCTCGTCTTAGAGAAATTTATGAAGATATGATTTTTATTTCTTTTCCAGGAGATGAAAAACATTCAGGAGGATGTCTTGCTGCTGGAAGAGGTTTCTTTCATATTAACACAAGTGGAGGAGTAGAGCCATGTCCATTTTCACCTTTTTCAGATACAAATTTAAAAAATTCTAGCTTGTTAGATGCATTACAATCACCTTTATTTAGAAAATTAAGTGCAGCAGAAATGCTTCTTGGTGAACATAAGGGTGGATGTGTATTGTTTGAAAAAGAAGAAGAAGTAAAAAAGCTTTTGATATAAAACAAAAAAATATAAATTGTACTTAAGAGGTGTAATATATGGAGAATGTAGAACTAACAAATATGGTTATGATAATGGATAAATTAAATAATAAAGTTCTTGTTCAGAACCGCATTAAAGGAAATTGGACTGGAATAGCTTTTCCAGGGGGGCATGTAGAAAAGGGTGAGTCTATTGTAGATTCAGCCATCAGAGAAGTTAATGAGGAAACTGGCCTAGTAGTAAATAATTTAGAAATTTGCGGTGTTAAAGATTGGTATAGGGCAGAAGATAATAAAAGGTATATGGTTTTTCTTTTTAAAACTGATTCATACCAGGGAGATTTAATAGAGTATGGTGAAGAAGGTCATGTATTTTGGCATGATATAGATAAACTTAATTTATTAAATCTTGCCCATGGATTTGATAGGATGGTTAAAATAATATTAGAGGATAAACTTAATGAGTATTTTATTACAGAGAATCAACAAAAATCTCATTGGGAGCATATGCTAAAATAAAGATAAGTCAATTATAAGATTTAAGATTTTATGTTTAGCTTATTTTGAATGTTTCTGGATTATTGTGTGTAAAATATAAGCAATATAAGTATCTAAGTTCTTAGTAGGATTTCTGGGAATATGGGAATAAATTATTAATAGAACCTTATCTTAGAAATTTAACAAAGCTTTTTTGGTAAATTATACAAATGAAAAATGTTATGAATTTTATGGAGGTAAACTTGTGAAAAAAATAATTATTTTAGCAGAGAGCGGAGCAGATATTCCATTGGATTTAGCCACATTACATAATATTCAGGTTATCCCCATGCACGTGATAATGGGAGACTCATCTTATTTAGATGGTTCAATACCTGTAACAGAAGTCTATGATTATTATAAAAAAACTAAAAAAATACCATCAACTTCAGCAACAAATCCAGAAGAATTTCATCTTTTATTTAAAAAAATAAAAGATGAAAATCCGGGTTGTATTATTCTTCATATTGGATATACATCTAAAGCCTCTTGTGCTTACCAAAATGCACTTATTGCTTCAGAAGGAATGGAAGATATTTATCATGTTGATTCTTTAAATGTCACTGGTGGTCAAGGAGCAATTGTTTTAAGAGCAGCTGAAATCATAGAAAAACATCCAAATATAATGATAACTAATTTAATTGAAGAAATTCAGGATTACGTGGCAAGAGCCAGAGTATCTTTTATCCCTGGTGATCTTGCATATCTGAGAGCAGGAGGGCGTGTATCCAATGCTGCATACTTGGGAGGAACTTTACTACTAATAAAACCCCTCATTGAAATTGTAGATGGAAAGTTAATTTCAACACAAAAGTTTCGTGGGAAAATGGTTAGTGTTGCTGATAAGTATATGAAAGAATATATTAAGAGATACAATTTTGATAAAGAACAATTATATCTTATTTATTCTTTGGGTCTTGATGAATCTATAAAACATAACATGGAGGGAATTGCTAAAGAAGAGGGATTTAGAAAGATTATATGGATTCAAGCAGGATGTGTAATTACATCTCATAGTGGTCCAGGAGCTATTGGAATAGCAGGATTTGAAAAGGTTAGTTCTAAATAAAAGTAAGGCTCTATAAAATTANNTAATTTTATAGAGCCTTACTTTATTAGAGAAAGGTATCCACTACAATTATATTTGCTTGTTCATTATTATCCATAGGAATAATAGTACACTAGAAGCATTATGTTACTTAAGTTCTTTTTTATATAAGATTTAAGATTTTATTTTTAGTTATTATTTTGAGAATCTTTCTGGATTATTACCAATTTCATTACATAAAGATGTAATTACGTTGCATGTATTAGATAAGTTTTCTTTATTGATCTTATCAGCGGTATCTTTATCCGTATGGTAGTCAACAAATGGGCCATATTCAAAATATGCCACTGGTATACCAGCTGCTTCAAAAGCTACATGATCACTTCTGTTACTTTCATCTCTTCTATTATCGTATTGGAAGTTATTCATACAACTTACTGCTAAATCTGCAGTTAAAGAATCCTTAGAGCTATCCATTGTGTAAACACATAAGTTATCACCGATACCAACCATATCGGCATTTATCATTGCAATAGTATTTTGTAAATCATCACTATTTAAAGATTGAACATAATAATTTGAACCCACTAAACCTATTTCTTCAGCACCAAATGCAATAAATTTAATATTACAATCAAGGTTTTTCTTGGATAAAATCCTTGCCGACTCCATTACAGTAGAAATACCTGAAGCATTGTCATTTGCAGCTGGGGTATCTACTCCATCATAGTGAGCTCCAACTATTAAGGTTTTAGCATCTTTCTTTTTAGATTTTAAGGTTGCAATAATATTTTTAGATTTACTATCTAGACACTGACTATCAACCTTTAGTGTGGCTTTAAGGCCTTTTTTTGAGGTTATTATGGTTGAATTAAGATATTCTGCATCAGCTTTAGATATTGTAACAGCTGGTATTTTTGTAGGTTCAACTAGGGTAGCAGATAGAGGTTCTTCGCTATTAGGATCAAAAAATATAACACCTACAGCACCCATTGCAGTAGCTCTTTCAGTTTTATTTTTAAATGTATCACCACTACGTTGAATAATAACAAGTTTATCTTTTACTTTAGCTTTTTCCAAATCAGCTTGTGTTCCCATATATCCATTAACGACTTCTGAAGTTAAGCCTTCCTTTGGAGTCTCTTTACTAAAGGTTAAAGCCTTAGATTCAACAACTTTACTTTCAGGTATATCTATTTTTACTTCTACATCATTACATTTAAATGCGGTTACAGGAAACTCTTGTTCATCAACACTAAGTCCCATGTCTTTAAACTCTTTAGAAATATATGATGCTGCATCCTTTTCTCCATCAAACCCGGTTATTCTAGCATCATCCTTTGCTGAAAGTTTCTCTATAGTGCTATATATCCTATCTTCAGAAATATCCTTTGAAAAATCTTTGAATTTTATGCTAGTTATATCACTTAAGCTAGAGGATTTGTCTTTAACACTATTACAACCCACAAGTGATGTTATAACAATTAAAGAGCAACATATACATATTATTTTTTTGGTGCCTTTCAAAATTAATCCCTCCCCAAAATTATTAGTAAGTATAACCTTTGTTTTAATCTTAAAATAGATAAAATTTTATACTCCTTTCATTTATAACTAAATAGTATTTGTAATGTAGTTAGTACAATTCAATATATGCTATTTGTAAATTATATGAATATATTAACACTTAATTACATTTAATTCTAGTAATAAATTAAGCACACTAACACTTTTTATGAACTTTATCTATTAAAGATTTTAATAGATAAAGTTTATCCTAAATATTAGAAATAATGTTATAATGTTAGTACGATTATTAACAAAAATAAAAATAAATTATTATGAAGTGGTGGAACAAATGAAAGAGTTATCAGACTTATTTAAACCCATAACTAATAATATAATAAATAAATCAGATACTTATAGAGAAGTTGAGCCATGTGATACTTTAAAGCCATATATAAGATGCTTTTGGGGAAGTCCAGTGCCTTATAGAAATAAGGAAATAACTAAAGATGGGGATAGAAACAATATTGTGATTCCAGATTGTTGTATGGATATAATTTTTGATATAGATTATAGTAATAATAAAGTGAATAACCTATTTTGTAGTATAAATGATTATCCTTTTTATACAGAAGAGGTTAAAACCTCGGCGTTGATTTCTACCTTTGGTATCCGATTTAATTTTTGGGCTGTGCATTTATTTACAGATAATCAATTGCCTAAAAAGTGTAATGAGTTTGCAATTGTAGACCAATATTTTATGGGTTTAAGAAAAGAAATTGAAGATATAGTTATATATTATCCTAAGATTGAAGAAAGAATATATTACATAGAAAAGTTATTGCTAAGAAGATTATTCAATAAGAATTTTAGAAATAAAAATTTATTAAATGGAGTATATTATATTTTGAAATCTAAAGGGGTAACTACAATATCAGAGATTAGTAATTATATTTCTGTTAGTTCTAGACAGTTGGAGCGTATCTTTGGAGAATATATTGGAATAACTCCTAAGAAGTGCTGCAGTTTAGTTAGATATCAAAATATATGGAAAGACATAGCTTTTAAGAGAGATTTTAATCTTAGTAATATTACTTATAGTTATGGTTATTGTGATCAAGCTCATATGATAAATGACTTTAAAAAATACCATGGAAACACTCCTATGAAAGCTATAAACGAGTTAATTAAATAGAATGTCGCATTTTTACAATACTAAAGGTGTTTAATGTATTAACATTAAGTTATGAAATAAAGTTTGTGAGGTGTACTATGGAAAAGTTAAAGATGAGCCAATTTAAAAATATAGAGGAGCATATATTTAGTAATGGTAGAGATATTGAAAAAGTAAAATGGAATTATACTTTTAATAAGGGTAGTAAAGAGGATATAGTATCAGAACTAATAAAATATCAAAATGAGGATGGTGGTTTTGGAAAGGGATTAGAAGCTGATATGTTATTACCATCATCAACAAGTATAGCATCTACTGAGGCCATTTTTATTGCATATGATTATGACCTTAATTGTGAGGAGCCTTGGTTTGGAAATTTATTAAATTATTTTGAAAAAACCATTGAAGATACGCCATCATTCTGGGAGAAGGTTCCAAAGGAAGTTGAAAACTTTCCCCATGCACCATGGTGGATATATGCTCCAGATACAAAATTTACTCCTAACCCTTGTGCTGCTGTTGCCTCAGCTTTTATCAAGTATGGTAATGCTGTTCAAAAGGAGATAGGTAATAAAATTGCAGCTAGATGTATAGAGTTTTTAAATAGTAATGAAGAGTGTTCTGACCATGATTGCTATTGCCTACAAAGACTATTTATAGTTTTAAAAGAACTAAATTCAAATTTGATTAGTGATGTAACTATAAGGTCTATGGAAAGAAGAATATTAGACTGTCTTTGTATAGATGAGGCTAAATGGATGGAATATGTATCACAACCTTTAGATTTAGTAACTTCACCTGAGTCACAATGGTATAAATTAGTTGAAGCCTTTATAGAAAAGAACTTTTCTTTTTGGATTAATACATTGAAGGAAGAAGGTTTTTGGCAACCTAATTTTTCTTGGGGAGTAGATAGTGAAGTAGCTAGAAATGTTACTAAAATTTGGACTTGCTACATAGCTGTGAAAAGAGCCAGGATTTTCAAAGCTTTTGGGCTAATAAATTTATATTGATTTTAAATTAATATGTAAATAAGTTTTAAATTAATGGTGGTGTCTCGCCTCCACCATAAAACCCACGACAATACGGCAATGTATTGTGGTGGGTTATTTCATGTACAGGATATATGCTTAGGTTTGCTATGCATTGGAAGTTATTTCTAATAAATTGTAGAGTGAAGTAGTATTAATAAACTTATATTTTTATGATAATATTATTACAAGCTTATTAAAGATAAAATTAATGAAGGAAACTTAAGAGGAGATAAAAATGATATATCGCGAAAATATTAAAAATTCAAGAAGAATAATTATAAAAATTGGTACTTCAACCTTAACCTATGACAATGGAAATATAAACTTAAGAAGAATTGAAAAAATAGCCATGTCAATATCTGATTTAATAAATAGTGGGAAAGAAATAATCCTTGTAACATCTGGATCTATAGGTGTTGGAGTAAGTAAAATGAACTTAAAGGAAAGGCCAAAAACTATTAGAGAAAAGCAGGCAGCTGCATCTGTGGGACAAGTAGCACTTATGAATATTTATAGCAAACTATTTGGAGAATATGGCTATTCAGTAGGTCAAATACTTTTAACAAGAGACATTATAGAATGTGAAAGAAGTAGAAATAATGTTGCAAATACTTTTGAAACCTTGCTAGAAAGCGGAATAATTCCAATAGTAAATGAAAATGATAGTGTATCTATAGATGAAATTGAAAATATATCTAGATTTGGAGATAATGACAATCTAGCAGCAATAGTTTCTACTATTGTGGATGCAAATCTTTTAATAATACTATCAGATATTGATGGTTTCTATGACTCTAATCCAAGAACAAATAAGGATGCAAAGCTTATAAAAGAAGTGAAATATATAACGGAAGAAGTACTAAATTTTGCAGAAGGTGCAGGAAGTAATTTAGGCACAGGTGGCATGGAAACTAAAATACATGCAGCAAAGATTGTAACTGATAATGGTACAAATATGATATTAGCAAATGGAAAAGACCCAAGTAAACTTATTGATATATTAAATGGAGACGATGTAGGAACTTTATTTCTGGGAAAAGAAAGATAAACAAAATATGAAGGGAGTAATTTTAGATGCAAGAGTTAATTTTAAAAGGTAAAAAAGTAAAAGAAGCTGCGTACATATTATCAAATATTTCATCAAATGAAAAAAACAAAGCTTTAAATGAAATGGCAAAAGCATTATTAGAGAATGCTAGTGAAATAATAGCAGCAAATAAAATTGATATAGAAAATGCAAAAAATAAGGAAACATCAGAAGCAATAGTAGATAGATTGCTTTTAAATGAAGACAGAATCAAAGGGATGAGTGGAGGTTTAACACAAGTAGCAGGACTAGAAGACCCTGTAGGTGAAGTAAGTTCAATAGTAACTAGACCAAATGGACTACAAATAGGGAAAAAAAGGGTACCTCTAGGAGTAATAGGAATAATATATGAGGCAAGACCAAATGTTACTTGTGATGCAGTAGGGCTATGTTTAAAATCAGGTAATACGACAATACTAAGAGGTGGAAGTGAAGCTATAAACTCCAACAAAAAAATAGTACAGATATTAAAAAAAGCCTTAGAAGAAACTAAGTTACCAGTAGATTGTATTCAATTAATAGAAGATACAAGTAGAGAAACTGTTAAAAATATGATGAAGTTAAATGAATATATAGATGTGCTAATACCAAGAGGAGGCGCTGGACTAATAAAATCAGTAGTAGAAAATGCTACAGTACCAGTAATAGAAACTGGAACAGGGAACTGTCATGTTTATGTTGATAAAAATAGTGACTTAGAAATGGCAAAACAAATAGTTATAAATGCAAAAACTACTAGACCAGCAGTTTGTAATTCTGAGGAAAAATTACTTGTTCATGAAGAAATAGCAAAAGAATTTATTCCAGTAATAGTTGATGAATTAAGACAAAGAAAAGTAGAAGTTAGAGGAGACAAAAAATCTATAGAAATAGTAAATGACATAATACTAGCAAATGAAGAAGACTATTATAAAGAATATTTAGATTATATAATTTGTATAAAGGTAGTAAAAGATATAGATGAAGCTATAACTCATATAAATAAATATGGCTCAGGACACTCTGAAGCTATAGTAACAAATGATTATCAAAATGCTCAAAAATTTCATCAACAAGTAGATGCAGCAGCAGTTTATGTGAATGCTTCTACTAGATTTACTGATGGAGAGGAATTCGGATTTGGAGCAGAAATAGGTATAAGCACTCAAAAGCTACATGCAAGAGGTCCCATGGGACTTAAAGAGCTTACCACTAATAAGTATATAATATTTGGAAATGGTCAAATAAGATAATAACTAAGGAGTTACTCAAAATGATTAAAGGTATTTTGAGTAACTTCTTTTGTCATCTTTATTTTGTTTAGTAAGGACTCAGAAGATAATCTGAATATATTTTTATATAGATTCAAATAATATAAAATATATTATTTAGAATAGAAAAGGTGTAGAAGGTAGCAATTCCATATATTGCTTACTTTATACTATTAAAAAATTTATTTACGATATACAAATAGCAATTTACTTACTTTGAGTAAGAGGAGTGATAACATGAACAATGATTTAAGGATAAATATCTTTTTAGATGAAACCAATACTCCATTTGCACCATATTTTAGCTCGGATGATTTACACCTAAGCTCTGATTTGGAAGAGTTTATTTTATCAAAGCTACTGAATTGCAGAAGAAGAGAAGTTGATATATTTATTAAAGGTGAAAATAATTATGATGATAAGTCGTTGAAGACAGCTATAGTAAATACCTTTTCAAACCGAGTGGAAGAAAATGAATATATCTATGGTAGAAATAATATGAAGGCTATTGTTTTGTACGCCTTCGGCATCATTATTGGGTTGATAGGCTTGAGTCTTTCAAGCAGATATGCTTATTTCGCAGGTATATTAAGTATAGTGTGTTGGGTATTTATCTGGTCAGGCACAGAAGTTTATTTTTTTGAAAACCGACAAATAAAATCAGATATAAGGAAGTACCAGAATATTATTAATGCAAATGTGAATAAAAAATACACATAATGAATGGCCAATTCTACATAGAGTAAATATATTAATAAGGGCATTGAATAACATAAAAGATTATATGGTGGATTATAAATACTACATTTCATCTCCACCATTAAAATGGGGCTGTCTCACAAATTTTTTAGAGCGACAGCCCCATTTTTTATCCACGATATATTAAATAAATATTTAGCTAATATCAGGAAGAAGGTTTATCTAGTTAACTTTTTTATTATATCTTCTAGATTTGGATACATATTTAAAAGGTCTCTTCTCTCAAATAATTCAAAATCATCAAAAGTAAAGGCAGGGGCTACCATACATCCAACTAAAGCAAATCCATCATTATTCATAGAAGAACCAAATATATATCCCTTAGGAACTAAAACTTGTGGAACCTCTCCTTTTTCTATATCTAATCCTAATTGCTTAGTTATAAGCTCACCCTCTGGTGTGATCATATATATAGTCAGAGGTTGCCCGTCGTGGTAATACCACATTTCATCAGAAGTTAATCTGTGAAAATGAGACACCTCTCCTGTTTCAAGCAAGAAATATATGCTACTAAATAACTTTTTATCTTCTCTAAAGAAATCTTCTGATAATACTGATTGTTTGAAGTATCCCCCTTCCACATGTGGTGTCATGCCTAATTTTTCTATATAATATTGTGCTGATTTCATGCTGTACCTCCTAAGTATAATAAATCTATTATATCAAAAACTTAATGATTTGTTGTAGTAATATAAATTAATGACGGCATTACTGATAGAATTCCTTAGTGTATAATCAATTTAGAAAAATGTAAGAATTCATTAAGAATTTGAAATAAATATATTAAAAATTAATTAGTAATATAAAAGTATGGAGGGATGATGATGTGGAAAAAGAAAATTAAACAAAAAAAATTACAATTAATTTTAATAGCAATTATTTTAATGGTATCTTCATCTATATTTGCACTATCTATGAGCTTTACAAGTACAGTTTCAAAATATACTAATGATTATTATGAAGGAGAAAATATAAAGGATATTGTAGTTCAGACATATAATGAGGATGTTATTTCAAAAGTTGAAAGTTTTATTATGGAAGAAGAAACTAATGAAAAGGATATTAGAAAAACAAAGGGGTTAACGGTAGATAGACAAGTATTTTTAGGGGATGAAAACCTTGATTTGGGAATGGCAAATTTAATAATTTATGAGAGTATGAAAGCTCATCCATGGGATGTAGTTATAACAGAAGGAGAAAAAGTAACGACTCCAAGTAAAGGTACTATTTGGGTCTCAAATCTTTTAGCTGATTCTAAGAATTTAAAAATAGGAGATAAGTTAAAGATAAAAGATGGTGATGAATATAAATATTTAACTATATCAGCTTTAGTAAACGATTCAGTAGTTCCGAGTTCTGTTGTGGGCTATAATAATTTATATATAGGTAGTAATGATTATGATGACTTTAATGAACCTATTAAATCTGAATATATTGGTTATGATTCATCTAAAGAAGGAAACGATGCAACATCTGAATTAATTTCTTATATAGGTGATTCAATTGATGGAGTTATATATGATAAGTGGATTACAATATTTGCAGCAAATGCTGGAAGTCAAATTACAAGTGCAGTGGGGTTAAGTACAGCTATATTAATATTCATTGTATCTATTGTAATAATAAGATTTGTACTATGGAACAACATTTTAAAGGAGTATAAATCTATAGGTGTATATAAATCATTAGGATTTACCTCAAAGCAGATACGTAATATATATTTAAAAAGCTTTGGAATAGTAGGAGTCATTGCAATAACCGCTGGAAGTTTCTTTAGTATTTGGTTTATAAATTATTTAGTAAAGATATCTATTAAATATATTGGAATATATGAAGGTGGTATAAATAATTTTAGCTTTATAGTTTTAACAATAATATTAATGAGTTTTGTTTTAATATCTAATATTTATCTTTTACTTAGAAGAATAAATAAAATAAAGCCTGTTGAGGCATTTAGAATAGGAGTTACTTCATCTAAAGAGAAATTTAGGAAGTCAATTATTAGAGATGCTTCATCACCAATGTCCATGGCTATAAATGATATTTTTAAATATAAAAAGCAAAATATAATTATAGTAACAGTTTTATCCCTTGTAATATATCTTTCAGTATTTTTAGTTAGTGTAAATTACTCAATGATTAATATGAAAGATAATGCATGGAATATGTTTGGATTACTTCAGGGAGATGTTACCTTAGATTTTCCAAGTGGAGAGGCGTCATATGATAAGGCTTTAGAAGAAATTAAGAGTGACCCGAGAGTCTTAGGCGTAAGAGCGTGCTCATTTGATGTAGGAAAGGTCGCTTATTTAGATGTATCAAGATACAATATAAAAAATGCTCAAGTTATTACTTATTTATATGATAACTATGACAATAACAATGGGTTTAATGTATCTATTAAAGAGGGAAGAAATCCTAAAAATAAAAATGAAATTGCATTGTCAGAACAAATTCTAAAAGATGCAAGTTTAGATATTGGAGATTATATTGATATAAAAATATTAGGTGAAGAGAGATCATTGCTCATCACTGGTAAATATATCGGCATGATGTCAAATAACTACAATATGAGAATGACTTTAGATGTAGTGCCTAAGGAAATTAGAAATAACCTTAATAACTTAAACATCAATATTACTTTAAAAGATAAAAATGATTATGAAGAGTTTAAAGAAGAATATAAACAAAAATATGAAGTATGTTCTATAGATACATGTCCAAGTTTGATTGCAACAGCAAGTAAGTCAGTTATTGAGATAGTTATACCAGTTACTACAATTATTCTTTTAGGAATATTACTATTCAGTATATTAAATATAGTAAATCTTATAATTATGAACAATACCGATAATAGAAGAAATAATGCTATTATAAAATCGCTAGGATTTTCAAATATTTATATTTTAAAGAGAACTTTATATAGAATTATGCTACTTATAGGTATTTCATCTTTGGTTGGATTTATTTTAAATGCTACTATATCTAAAAATTTATTTAAGCTTGCAATGATGGGAATAGATGGGTTGATGATTCCAAATGGTGAAGTTATAAGCACAATAGTATTTATTGGAATATTAACCATTGGCTCATCAATAATATCAATGTTTAGTATAAGAAAAATATCTACAGTGGAACTTATTGAAGAGTAGGGGGAGAAGAGATGGGAAGTATTATTAAAGCAAGTGGATTATGTAAATCATTTATTTTAGGAAAAACATCAAACAATGTATTAAAAAATATTAATTTAGATATATATGAAAGTGATTTTACTGTAATAATGGGTAGTTCAGGTTCTGGAAAATCTACATTGTTATACTCTATTAGTACTATGGATAGCCCAAGTGCAGGTAGCGTTGAGCTTTTAGGAAAAGATATAACAAATATAGGTGAAAAAGAAGCTACAAGTATTAGAAATAAATATATATCCTTTGTTTTTCAAAGTATAAATTTACTTTATGATTTAACTATAAGAGAAAATATAACTTATTGTGGTTATCTAAACAATAAAGATAAGAAGAGCGTAAATAAAAAAACAGATGAATTATTGAATAGATTAGAGCTGAAAGATATTGAGAATAAATATCCTTCAGAAATATCAGGAGGACAACAGCAAAGAGTTGCAATTGCTAGAGCATTAATTAACAATCCTAAGATAATTTTTGGAGATGAGCCAACAGGAGCACTTAATTCTTCAACGGGAGCCAGGGTATTGGATATTCTTACAGAATTAAATGAAGAGGGACAATCCATAGTAATGGTAACCCATGATTTAAAAGCAGCCTCAAGAGCAAGTAGATTGATTTATTTAAAGGATGGAAGAATTGATGGTGATTTGTCTCTTGGAAGATATAATGAAAAAGATTCAGATAGTAGAGAAAAAAAGATATTTGAATTTATAAAAAGTAGGGGCTGGTAAAATAATGATATAATGGAAGTGGGGGTGAGTAGAATGCATGATAAAATCTTGGTAATTGAAGATGATAATGATTTAGGAAACTTAATAAAAGATTACTTAGAGATAGATGGGTTTCAGGTATTGATAGCTAATGATGGGTTAAAAGGTGTGGAACTGGCTAATGATCCTATGATAAAGCTCATTATTTTAGATATTATGCTCCCACTTTTAGATGGTGTTGAAGTTTGTAAAAGAATAAGGATGATATCGAAAATGCCAATACTTATGTTATCAGCTAAAAGTGGAGAGATGGATAAGATACTAACATTAGGAGTAGGGGCAGATGACTATATGACAAAACCTTTTTCTCCAATGGAATTAGTGGCAAGGGTGAAAGCTCATATAAGAAGGTATACTTCATTTTCTAGTGATACACTATCAGATGTAAAACAATTTGGTGATTTAATAGTAGACTCTAAGGCATATAAAGCTTTACTAAATAATAAGGAAATACCACTAACTTCTAAGGAATTTCAAATATTGGATTTTTTCACATCTAATCATTCCCAAGTGTTTTCAAAGTCTCAGGTATATGAAAGTGTATGGAGTTACAGTGAATATATGGATGAAAATACTATAGCTGTGTACGTTAAAAGGTTAAGAGAGAAGCTTGGAGAATACGGTGAAAAGTCGATAAAGACAATATGGGGAGTAGGATATAAGTGGGAAGTAATAGAGTGAAGGATAATTACCTTGGTAAAAAAATTAGTATATTTACAGGGTTAACATATCTATTTGTTATATTATCAGTGGTATATTCTCTCCTAATTTTAAAGGAAGATATTAAAAAAGAAGATAAGTCTAATTTATTAAGAATAGAAACATCAAATCAAAGAGAATTGATTAAAGAAATGTTTAAAGAAAATAGCTATTACATGGAAAATGATTTTTATGATTATACAGTTATAAATTTAAAAGGGGAGGCTATCTTTTCTTCCATAGATGATTTTAATAAAGGAGAAAAGATAAATCTTGAAAATGAAATAGGTTATGATAATGCCTTTGACAATAGAAAAAATGCATTAATTAGATACAGTATACCTTTAGTTAATAATGATGTTCAAGAAGGGATTATAATTATAGATTTACCACAGAGTATATTAAAAAAGGAAAGCAAAAATGAGAAATTTATACCCCTGTGGATACTTTTATTTTTAATAGGAATATTAGCTTTTATGATAAATAGGTTTGTAAAAATAGATATAATAAAACCAATTAAAGAGCTCCATAGTAGTGCAAAAACCATACTAAATGGAAGCTATAAGTGTAAAGTAAACTACGATTATCATGGGGAGGTTGGAGAGTTTTGTCATGATTTTGAAGCTATGAGAGGTGAAATAATAGACTCAAAAGAAAAGGAAGAAAAGCTTAAAAGAAATGAAAAAGAATTATTAGCTTGTATTTCACATGATTTAAAAACTCCTCTTTCATCAATTTCAGGATATGTTGAAGGCATAAGAGATGGAATTGCAAAGGATGAAGATGGTATAAAAAGATATTCAAACATTATATTGAAGAAATCTAAGGAACTTTCAAAATTAATAGATGATATATTAGAGCAATCGAAAACAGAGTTGAATGAAATGTCAATTGAAAGAAAAGAAATATACTCTGATGATTATCTAAAGGAAGTTTTAGGTGACTTATCTATTGATGTAGCTACTCATAATATGAAATTAGATGTTAAGGGACAATTGCCAAGGGCTTTGATTTCTATAGATATAATAAGAATAAATCAAGTTATAAATAATATTATTTCAAATTCAATAAAATACTCTAAATCAGGAGAAAAAATTGAGATATGGGTAGATGATGAGATAGATAAAATTACTGTAAATATTAAGGATTTTGGTAGTGGAATTAGCATTGATGATATACCATTTGTTTTTAATAAGTTTTATAGAGGTGAAAAGTATAGAAACACTAATATATCAGGTTCAGGGCTTGGTCTTTCTATATCTAAGTATATAGTAGAGAGTCATGGAGGAAATATAAAGTGTTCATCTTCTTTAGAATCTGGAACTACTATTAGTTTTACTATACTTAAAATATAATTAATAAAGGTGCTGTCACACCTCAGAATTTATTTTCTATTGTGTAGCAGCACCTTTTTTATCTTTTAATTTAATTATTAGTAGGATTTACTTTATCTTTTCTTCCCACCATCCAAATGCGACTCTACCTTGAGCAAGTTCATTTGGAGTTTCTGGGTTGGATAAGAAAATAATAAATGATCCTCCAGGAGGAAAAATAAATTTGCCTACTTCTTCGTCGGCAATTGTAACCTCTGGAAGGGCTCTTCTAACAAATGCCTTAACTCCACCTTTAGGTTCTCCTATAACATTGCTTGCTTTAAGTAACCTAATTCGTGGCTTTGGTAATGGGCAAAGAGCTGTATTAGCTGGAGTAACTAATTCTGATATCTCTGGACATCCAGGTGGATTTGAATTAAACCATATTTGCGCTCTTATTGGTGATTCTCCAATATTTGTGACAGTCCAGACATATACGTGTAGATTAACTCCTGAATAATAAGGATTTACTAATCCTGCCCATGCACTTTTACCTCTTCCAAAATTTAATTCATCTGCATAGCCTACAAAATATTTTCCTTGAAGTGAAAGATATAGAGGATATGGCATACTAGCTACTTGAGTTATTGGATTAGGTAAGATTATAGAGTCATTACAATTTTTTGTGTTTTCCATTTTCATAATATCTCCTATTAAAAGTATAGATTTTTCATATTCTCCATACATAAGGTATAAGAATAAATCTGTATACTGTTAATATATGTTGTACGGATATAAGGGGTGTACAAGGAGTTGAAATTTAGTAAATCTGAGAATTTAAGATAGTGTTTAATATAAAATTTAATTATTAATTTCTAGATAACTATAGGAAATAAAAATGTCACATACTCTTTAAAATAAGGAGTATGTAACATTAAATTTATATATTATTCTGTACGTAATGATTCTACAGGATTTTTTCTTGCAGCCATTTTTGCTGGAATAGCACCACCCAGCAATGTTAAAGAAACACTTATAATTATAAGTATTATAGCATGAACTGGATTAAGTTTTGCTACACCTTCAAGGTCTGTTAAATTCTTAAGAACACTATTTATTGGAAATGTTAATAAGTATGATATTAATATTCCAAGTAATCCTGAACAAGAACCTATTATGAATGTTTCAGCATTGAATACACGGGTTATATCTTTCTTTCTTGCACCTAATGCTCTCAATACACCAATTTCCTTTGTTCTTTCTAATACAGAAATGTATGTTATTATCCCAATCATAATAAGGGATACAACAAGTGATATTGCGGCAAAGGCAATTAAAACAAGGGTTATTGAATCCATAATACCACCAGATAATTTTGTGAATGTAGCTGCTAAATCTGTATATATTATAGAGTCTTCAACAGCATTTCCATCATTCCATGAATTTAAGTAATTAAGTACCCTATCCTTGGTAGTAAAATCTTTAGGGTAAAGGGTGATAGCAAATGGTGTAGAAGTAGCACCTAATTGAGAAAGTACGTCATCTTTAGTAACATTAGGAGTAGTACTACTAGCTCCTCCCATTGGTGACATTGCAGCCATTGGATTAGTAGGCATACTAGTTCCAGCTGTGGCACCTCCAAAAGGCTTTCCAGTTAATACATTATAGTTAGAATCTTGCTGTACTTTAACAATTTCAGAGTTTTTAGCATTATCAATAAAATATTGTGATAATTCATCTGAATATGAAAGTCCTGGTGAAAGAATTTCTAGCTTTGAATTTTTGCTAGAACGAACTATACCAGCAATTTTAAGAGTAATAGCATTATCATTATTATAAATATCTATAAGATTGTCTGGAGTACCGTTTATTGTAAATATATTGCCCATCTGTTTGTAGTAATCATCATTTAAAGCTAATTTAAATTCCTTGTTTATAATATCATTAAAACTTACAGTATCTGATTCAGAATCTATACCTAAAGCTTCTAGCATAGAGTTGTCAAGTCTGTTATAGCTATCGACAATAAGAACAAGATCCGTTTTTTCTTTAGGATATGACCCAGCTAATAAATCATAATTGCTTTCAAGGTATCCTTTAGTATCTAAATTTAGACTATTGGGATATGATGAAAAGTTAATTAGGGATGTATTTACTGGAGTTGCAGTTTTGCCATCAGATTTCAAAAGATTCATATTAACAAGTCTTGTATAGGACATTCCAGAAAGCAGAGATGAATCAATATTTTCAATATACTCTATGTATTCATCAGTAAATACATTTGTGTGTTCAATACTATTTTTACTAGGGTCATAAGGATAAATGTAATCTACATCTGGAAATTGATTTTCATTTACGGAATTACTCACTGCTTCTTTGTGTTGCTCTCTCATTGCATCCATATCAACTTCGGCGGTTTTTTGATTAATCATTATTGGAAAACCAGATAATGTACTATTTTCAAATTCTCCAATTTGTTTATCGAATCCATTTGATAATGAAAGTATTAAGGCAATACCAATTATACCTATACTTGAGGCAAAAGCAGTAAGTGCTGTTCTCCATTTCTTTGTAGATATGTTTTTGCCAGATAGTTTTAAAGCAGTAAAGAAACTCATACTTGTTTTCTTAAGTTTATAATCAGCAGTATCTAAGTCATCATAAAATGGATTGCTATCAGATTTTATCTCACCATCTCTAAATTCAACAATTCTATCAGCATATTCATTAGCTAACTCTGGATTATGAGTTACCATAACAACAAGTTTATCCTTTGAAATTTCTTTAATAAGCTCCATAATCTGAATACTTGTATGAGTGTCCAAAGCCCCAGTAGGTTCATCTGCTAAAATTATATCAGGGTCATTAGCTAGAGCTCGAGCTATAGCAACTCTTTGCATTTGTCCTCCTGATAGTTGGTTTGGTTTTTTGTGAACATGGTCCTTTAGGCCAACCTTTTCTAACACCTCAAGAGCTTTCTTGTGCTTCTCTGTATTTGAAACTCCACTAAGGGTCATTCCCATTTCTACATTATCTACTATACTTAAGTGAGAAATTAGGTTGTAACTTTGAAAAATAAATCCAACACTATTATTTCTATAGGCATCCCAATCTGAGTCTTTAAAATTTTTTGTAGATTTACCATTGATAATTAAATCACCTTCATCATATTGGTCAAGACCACCTATAACATTTAAACATGTTGTTTTTCCAGAGCCACTCGGTCCAAGAATTGCAACAAATTCAGATTTTCTAAATTTTAGGCTTATTCCATCTAATGCAACTTGAGTAAATTCGCCTGTAGTATAACTTTTAAATATGTTTTTTAATTGTAACATTATGCTCCTCCTTTACGATTAACTTTTCTAATTGTAGAATCGTAATATGAACCTAATATGAACCTAATATGAATTATGGTCTAAAAGTATATTTTTATTTCTTTTTTATTTGTAAAGTTCATATTTAATTAACATAAAATAATTATTATATAAAGTAACATAATAAATTGAGGTGATAATATTGTTTAATATACTTGTTGTAGAGGATGATAAGAATTTAAGAAAACTTATATCTGCAACCTTAAAACAAAATGGATATAACTCATTAATGGCAGAGAATGGAGAAATAGCTCTTGATATTATGGATAAAGAGCATATTGATTTAGTAATATCTGATATAATGATGCCTAAGTTAGATGGTTACAATTTAGTGAAAGCTTTGAGAGACTCAGGATATAATATGCCAATACTTATGGTTACAGCTAAGGAAATGTTCGAAGATAAGAGAAAAGGATTTAATGTTGGCGTAGACGATTATATGGTAAAACCTATTGATATAAATGAAATGATATTAAGAGTTGGAGCACTTCTTAGAAGAGCTAAGATATCTAATGAACATAGACTATCTATAGGTGATATTATTTTAGATTATGATTCAATATCTGTAAGTCGACATGGAGACAGTGCTACCCTTCCTAAAAAAGAATTTTATTTATTATTTAAATTATTATCTTATCCTAACGTCATATTTACACGAAGACAGTTATTAGATGAAATATGGGGTATGGATAATGAAGTGGATGAGCGTACTGTAGATGTTCATATAAAAAGATTGAGAGAAAGATATGATAGTTGTACAGAATTTAAGATTGTTACAGTACGTGGTCTTGGATATAAGGCGGTTAAGAAGATATGAGAAAAAATCTAAGAGTTAAGTTTGTTGTAATTCTTCTATTGATGATGATTGTATCAGGAATTTGTTCCCTTATAATATCTGCATTAATGTTTAGTGGAAATATAGAGAAAGAATCAAAAAATGCCCAAAGGAAAGTAGTAGATACTATAATAGAACTATATGATAATACAGATTTTACTTTAAATAAAATTATAGAGTTAAGTAATAATGATAGATATGAAGTAATACTTATCAATGATTTGCATGAGTATGCTGGAACTGCTGATACGCTTCATGAGAGAGAATTTCTACAGATTAAAACCAAAAGACTTCCTATTATTAATACTATATTAAAGGTAGATGATAGGTATATAAAAATATCTAATTCATTTAATGAAAAAAGTGTGCATATACGTGCATTTTTTCTAACTATCACATCCTTAATTATATCTACTGTAATAGCTACCATAATATCAGGTATAGCATCAAAGCGAATCTTAAGGCCAATAAGAACTTTAAGTAAAGCTACTGAAGAGGTAGCAAAGGGAAACTTTAGTGTTAAAATAGGTATTCCTAAGGATTATGAATTTTCATTATTAGCAAAAAATTTTAACAAGATGGTTCATGAGCTTAGTAGTATAGAGACCTTAAGAAATGATTTTGTTAGTAACGTTTCCCACGAGATAAAAACACCCATTGCATCTATACAAGGCTTTGCAAAGTTAATTCAAGATAAAAACTTAGATGATGATGAGAGAAGTGAATTTACAGATATTATTATTAGTGAGTCATCAAGGCTTTCTAAGCTAACTTCAAATATATTAAAGCTTTCAAAGCTTGAAAATCAAGAGGTTATTACTGGAAAAGCAGAGTTTGCATTAGATGAACAGATTAGGTGTGCAATTCTTATAATGGAACCAGAGTGGAGTGAAAAGGGAATTGACTTAGATATAGACCTAGATAAAGTCAATATTATAGGAAATGAGGATTTATTGCAGCAGGTATGGCTAAATATAATAGGAAATGCTATTAAGTTTACGGAGAAGGGTGGAACTATTGGTATCAAATTAATGGATTTGAAGGATAAAATAGTTATTAAGGTTTCAGATAATGGTGTTGGAATGAATGAAGAAACTCAAAGACATATTTTTGATAAGTTCTATCAAGGTGATAAATCCCATTTAAGCAAGGGAAATGGATTAGGATTATCACTTGTAAAACGAATAATTGAATTATGTGATGGTGAAATAAAGGTTAGGAGTAAGCTTTATTATGGTACGACTTTCACAATAGGACTACCCAAAAAATAATATTCTTAATAAATAGGATATTCCCATTTAGAGATTTAAAATTTTGCGAAGAGTAGATATGAAAAGTGAGGAAAGAAAAGAGTTGTAGTTGCAATAAAAATTTTATACCTTTATTGAACTATATAAAGATATAAGGAGCTGTCGCACTAATTTTTTAGTGTGACAGCTCCTTTACTTTAGACTTTACTGCACCTGTGAAATAAAGTTGGTAATGACACTTTACTTCATATTTATGGTCTTCCATTCATCTACAAGCATCCCATATTCATAGGTGTCTTTCCAGAGAGGATTACCATTTTCATCCTCAAAGAAATAGATATTTTGGAGACGGTGTCCTTCTCTTCTCATATTTACAGCTTCAAGCAGTTTCCAAGAAGATATGTTTCGGGGATCACAATTAGCAATTATACGTCTTGTACCTAGATTCTCAAAGGCATATTTCATAATAGCTTTTACACTTTCAGTAGCGTACCCTTTTCTATGATATTTGGAGTTAAATATATATCCAAGTTCCCAAGTCATAAAATCCTCTTTACTAAAATATAAATTGCCAATTACTTTTCCTGTACTCTTCAAGGAGACAGCCAAAAATGTATCACCCTTTGACCTGGATAGTGCTTCTTCTTTACAATCTTCCTCGGAGAAAGGCTTGTAGGGTTCAAATTTTAATACTTGCTCATCAGAAAAATACTCATGTAAATCTCTCCAGTCCTCAGGAGTAAAGTTACGAATTATTAATCTCTCAGTTTCAACTTTACAAATCATTTTTTTATACTCCATTTCATTCATTATTTATAATTAATTACTCAAACCTCGCACATGTAAATATAGCTTAACCCATTGATTTATCAAAGGTTTTGTGCTCAAATTTGCAGAGAATTCCTCTGGAAAATGATATGATGTAAATACCCAAAATACAATATATTAAATTTTTGGATGAATTATCTTATGAACAGTTTACCACAAAATAACCCAAAAAAAATGATTTAATAAAATTCATTTTAAACTATATGAAGCAATTTAAAGTTATGTAGTCTCATTAAAAATCAAATTGCTATAAGAAGTTAAAAAAGTAGCTTAATTTTGCAATAATTATGCTTATTAAATTACTTCGATATTGATAGTGCAATGGTTGAAATACTTTTTGTGCTGCGAAGTTTGAGTTATTATGAAAACAAATAATTCGAATTATTTGACAAAATATATAAGTATATGTATTATATAGATATAAAATTACATATTGTGTTTTATGGTTGCATACGCAATAACAGGGAATGAGGTTAGAATCCTCAACAGCCCCCGCTACTGTAATAGCTACGAAACTCTTTAAAAGTCACTATGAAAATAATTCATGGGAAGGCAAGGAGAATTAGGTTTGAAGCTATAAGTCAGGAGACCTACCATAAAATAAAGTTTGCAATTTCGGTGGGAAATTAAAGCGGCAAAGATTATTAGTAGATATCAAATGTATATTTTAGTATACATTTTTTATTCTGTGTATATGTGTGCTTAAAGTCCTAGAAATAGGACTTTTTTTATTTTCACTATTTATATTTTTATATTTTTTACCAATTTTGTATTGATAATGAATTTCAAATATGATACTATGTTTTTATGAAATTGATATTCATTATCATTAACAGGTTAATAAATCATAATAGAAGTAAAGAGGGAGGTGGCTAAACATTCTTATATGAAAACCAAATTGTATTATAGAAAGTAAGAGGAGTGATTTTTTATGAAAAAACTAGTTAGTATAATGGTATCTTTAATAATGATAGTAGGGCTAACAGGATGCTCACAGGAAAAGGAAAAAAACTCAGAAGAAAGTACTGTTATAGAAGTAGAAGACATAAATGGTGATGTAGTTACTTTAAATAGGCCAGCAGAAAAAATATTTTTAGGATTTTATATAGAAAATTATCTTGCAGTGTCTGGGGATTTTAAACTAGATAGAATTGTTGCTATGTCAAAAGGAGAAACAAAGGATTTAATGAATGCAATGTGGAGTAAGTATGCAGAAATAATTCCTAATTTAGAAGGGTGTATTGATACAGGATCTATTTACTTAGATAGTTTCAGTATGGAGAAACTAATTGAGGCAAAACCAGATTTAGTAATTCTTGCACCTTATCAGGCAAAAAAAATAGGGGATGGGATTAATACTATAAAAAGTCTAGGGATTCCTGTAGCAGTAGTTGACTACAATTCTTTTACTTTAGATAAGCATGTAAAAAGTACAGAAATACTTGGAAAATTATTAGGAAAAGAAGAAAGAGCAAAGGAACTTGTTGAAAATTATAAAAGTCATATAAAAAATGTTGAAGATAGAGTAAAAGATATACCAGAAGATAAGCTTAAATCTGTTTATTTTGAACTTGCAAGTCAAGGTCCAGATACCTATGGAAATTCTTATGGAAACTCTTTATGGGGAAATATACTTAAAACTGCAAAATGTAAAAATATTGCTGAAGAGAAAGTTGAAGAATATGGTCCACTAAATCCTGAATACGTTATCTCCAGCAATCCTGATATTATAATGTTCTCAGGACAAACTAATTCTCAAGATAAGGGAAAACAAAGATTTGAGATGGGATTCAATGTAAATGAGGATAGAGCTGTAGAAACAATGAATATGTATTTAAAAAGACCAGGTTGGAACAATCTAAATGCGGTAAAAAATAAAGAAGTATATGGTTTTGATCATAGCGGACTTAGAACTCTTTATGATTATGTATATCTTCAATATGCTGCAAAGGCAATTCATCCGGAAAAGTTTAAAGATGTAGATCCAATGAAAAATCTAAATGAATTTTATGAAAAATATTTACCAGTAAAACCAGCAGGTACTTTTATGATAAAGGGGGAATAGTCAAATGACTAATAAAATAAAAGTATTGGAGGATTTAAATGAGGGAGAGGATGTATATAAGAACATAAATAAAAAAAGATTTATTTTATTTGCTATTACAATTATAGCATTACTTGTATTTTCTATTTTAGATTTAATTGTTGGACCTTCTGGGATGTCTTTATCAGAGGTAATACGGACTTTAATACAAGGACCTACTAAAGAAAATATAAATTCAGCTGTTATGTGGTCTATAAGACTTCCAATGACATTAACATGTATATTTGTGGGAGCTTCATTGGGATTAGCAGGATCTCATATGCAAACTATACTTAGTAATCCATTAGCTAGTCCATATACTTTAGGTATTTCATCAGCAGCTGGCTTTGGGGCTTCTCTTGCTATTGTCACAGGAATTACTATTGGAAACATAGGATGGATTTCTATACCTTTAATGGCATTTGCTTTTTCATTTATATCTAGTTTATGTATATATTTTATAGGTAAAAGTAAGGGTATGAAGTCTATAACAATGGTGTTAACAGGTATTGTTATTCATTTTCTATTTCAGGCACTACAATCTTTAGTTCAGTATATGGCAGCACCAGAAGTATCACAACAAATTGTATTCTGGATGTTTGGAAGTTTATTAAAATCTACCTGGATTGGGGTATTTATTACTGCAAGTATTTTTCTTTTATGTTTCTTACTAACTACAACTATAGTATGGAAAATAACAGCCCTATCTGCCGGAGAAGAAAGAGCAAGAAGTCTTGGAATAAATGTAGACAAATTAAAGTTAAGGGTATTTTTAATATCAACTTTGTTAACTACAGGAGCTGTTTCATTTATAGGTCCTATTGGATTTATAGGATTAATTTCTCCGCATTTTGCAAGGTTATCCGTTGGAGAAGATCAAAGATATTTATCTCCCGTTTCAGCTATATTTGGAGCATTAATCATGGTTGTAGCTTCTATAATATCTAAAGTAATAAAACCAGGTGCATTAATACCTATAGGCATTGTTACATCTATTGTTGGAGTACCTTTTTTACTTTTTTTATTACTATCTAAGGGGGCAGAGTAATGAGTTTTATTACAGTAGATAAGGTTTCAGTTAAATATAAAAATAAAGAGGTATTAAGAGATATTACTTCTACTTTTAACCAAGGTGAAATAACTTCAATTATTGGTCCTAATGGTACAGGAAAGACAACCTTTATAAAAGCTATATCTAATATGGTTAACTATGGAGGTCATATATATATGAATGAAAATAATAAGGAGAAAATATCCATGGAAAAAGTGGGCTATGTGCCGCAGATGAGTAATAGTAGTTCTGGTTTAACTGTATTTGAAATGGTATTGCTTGGACATATGAAGGATTTAAAGTGGAAAATTTCTAAGGATAAACTAGAAGAAACAAATAAAATATTGAAAAAAATAAATTTAAGTCATCTAAGTTATAATAAATTTTCTAGTTTAAGTGGAGGAGAAAAACAATTAGTGATTATGGCACAAACCTTAGTTTCAAAGCCCAAAATACTACTATTAGATGAACCAACCAGCGCATTAGATATAAGACATCAGCTACAAGTTTTAGATCTAGCAAGAGAGTATACTACAGAAAATAATGCTATTACTATAGTTGTAATTCATGACTTAGCTTTGTCAACTAGATATAGTGACAAAATAGTATTATTTAACAAAGGATATGTGATGAAGGAAGGAAAACCAGAGGAAGTATTACAACCATCATTATTGAAAGAGGTTTATAAGGTAGATGTAGAAGTTTGCTGCACGAAGAAAGGTTATTTTACAGTTACCCCTATTACATGTAGTTAAATAATAGTAAAAATAAAGTTTTGAGGTGAGAGGGTATGAATAAACATAAATTTTTATTAAATTTAAAGTTGTTAAACATAGATATTAAAGAAATTATGAACTTATGCAAAGAGCATAATGAATGTTTTTCAGTCTTAAAAGATAAACTTGATTACGTATGTGATTTTATACTAGATAATTCAAATAATTTAAAATGGAAGAAATATTTATCAGAAGAAACGTATGATTCTCTAGTTAGAGAACTTAGAAACTCTACTTCAAATGCCTTAGGATGGGTTGAAAAGTTTCAAGCTCATAGCATATTAAGCGGTAGTGTGGATTCATTCAAGTATTCTGATGAATTAAATCTTGCTGTGAAAAATGAAATACTGGAGTTTGAAATAAATACCAAATCAAGGATTCTATTTATTGGCTCTGGAGCTATGCCTATAACAGCTTTTACTATAAAAAATGAAGTTGATTGTGAAGTGACATGTTTAGATATTGATAAAGAAGCACTTGATTTGTCTCAAAGATTATCAGATAAGTATGGGATCAAAAATATATTCTTTTCATCCCAAGATGTAAGTAAATTTGATTTAAACAACTTTACTCATATTATTATAGCTTCTTTAGTTGAAGAAAAATTAGATATTGCAAAATTTTTATTAGAAAATATCAATGGAGATACAAAGGTTATTTTAAGGTATGGAAATGAGTTAAAAAGTATATTTAATTACCCTTTGGATACAAAGATATTGAAACATTGTCAAAAAACAATAATAAAAGACAGTAAATATATTTATGAAAGTATAGTTTTGGAGAAATCTGTATGATGCTTAAAGATATATATAATAATTTGGGAAACATATTAATAGTAGGTTCAGGACCTGTAGCAATGAATATGACAATTAATTTATCTAAAGGGTTTTTGGGTGAAATAGGTATGGTTGCTAGAGAAAGTGATAAAACTATATCTTTTTTACAACAATTAAAAAATAATAATTTTACAATAATGGGGAGCTCATCAAAAAGAGAATTATTTAAAGTAGAAGGAAGCTATAAATTAAAAAAATTATATATTGGACATGCTAATATAGATGATATTTGGGAGACTATGGTATTGTGTGTTCCATGTGATTGCTATATGGACATATTAAAAAAAGTAGATTTACTAAGGCTTACTAGAGTAAAAACGATTATTTTAGTATCACCAGAGTTTGGGTCTAGTATAATAGTTTCTAATTACTTAAATAGAGAGATAAGGGAATTAGAGATAATTTCTTTGTCTAATTATTTCGGTGCAACTAAGTATTCATCATCAAAATCATTAATAGAAGTAACAACAAAAGCTTTGAAAAAAAAGATATATATAGGTTCATCATTAGAATATAGCTATAAAGTACAAGTTCTAAAAAGTTTTCTAAAAGATATTGGAGTTATTTCAGAAATATTAAATGATCCATTAGAAGTTGAAAGCAGAAACATAACTATGTTTGTACATCCAGCTTTTTTAATTAATGATATTAGTTTAAATCAAGTATTTGATTATGATAAAACAAATAAATATGTATACAAGCTATATCCAGAAGGACCTATAACAATGAATACTATATCTATTATGCGTTCTTTATGGAAAGAAATATGTCAAGTGTATATGAAACTCAGGATTAAACCTATTAATATACTTAAGTTTTTAAACGATGATAATTATCCAGTTTTAGAAGAATCTATATCAAGAGAAAATATAGATAAATATATGGAATATGATACCATAAAACAAGAATATTTACTTTATGTTAGATATTCCTCAATATTAATTGATCCGTTTTCCATACCAGATAAAAATGGAAGATACTTTGAGTTTTCAAGGATTCCTTATCCAAAAATTTATAAAGATAATAGGGGAAAATGGAATATACCAAGAATGCCATTTGAAGATTATAAAAAGATCAAGCTTTTATATGCTATAGGAAAAAAATTAAATATAGACATGGAAAATGCAAAATATTTATTAGACTTATTTGATATTTACTTAAATAAATTTATTGAAGATAAGGGTGAGAATAATATAAATAATAGTGTATTTGAAGATCATAGCATAAACAATGCAAAAATTATAATTAAGGAGCGATTAAATGAGAGTAGATAAAGGTGTAATATTGGCAATACTATCTTCATTTACGTTTAGTATAATGAATGTTTTAGTAAAGTTAGTTAGTAATAGAATACCCTCTAATGAAATAGCTTTTTTTAGAGGCATAATTGGTGTGATTTTAATATTGATATTAATGAAGGGAACTAATGTAAAGTTTTCTAAAGAAGGAAAACCACTTTTATTAATGAGAGGGCTTCTAGGAGGACTTTACATGGTAACATACTTCTTTGCAATTTCTACAATGAAGTTAGGAGATGCTTCTATATTAGCACATTTATCAGGTGTTTTTGTAATGATATTTTCTGCAATGTTTTTGAAGGAAAGACTACCAAAGAATGCTTGGATATTTATTATAATTATTTTATTTGGGGCAAGCCTTATAATAAATCCATTTAGATATTCCACATATTCTTTTTATGCTATATTTGGATTGTTAAGTGCAATCCTATCAGCAAGTGCTTCTATAACTATTAGAAAATTAGCAAAATCTAAGAAACATCATTCTTATGAAATTGTATTTTATTTTTTAGCTGCATCTACAATAGTAGCGGCTATATTAATGAGAAATAATTTTGTAGTACCAACAGTTAGAGAATTTGTTTTATTGTTTATTTTAGGAGTTGTTTCCTTATTAGCACAAATATTTTTAACAGGTGCGTTTGGAAATACTAATGCTGTAATTGTAGAAGTAGTAAGGTATATAGGAATATTATTTAATGCAACTTGGGGATTGATATTATTTGGAGAATCTTTATCCGTATACTCTATATTAGGAGGAATTCTTATAATTGGAGCATCTATTGTTTTATCCAGACAAAAATCTTTAGAGTAGGTGAAATTAAATGTAATAAAAAGACTTTTAATAACTTTAACTGGGATTAAAAAGCTAAAAATGGAAAATATAAACTAATTGGAAAAGTTGTAGAAAACAAAGGAAAGTACAATAAAAACAAGTTAAACTTAGTTAATCAGCAATTAAGATTTTTACTTATATTGAGATTAATAGTATTATAAATCATAGTTACTAGTAAATTAACATATGTTTGCAAGCATTAAATAGGTTTAAGGAGTTGTACTTTGTGGAAATAAACAGTATAGTCCTAAGCCCAGAAGTATATAGATCTGATGCAGAAAAGATAGCTGATTGGCTTAGTGATGAGGAAATTGTAAAGTATTTAAATGAAGATAATAAGGCTAGAGAGAACTTAATTAATGTTATAGATAGAGTAAATATGCCAATTTTAACTCATTTATTTAATAACAACTGTAGATTTTTTACTATAAAAAATCCATATGGAACTATAGGCTTTTTAAGACTTATCCCAAAAGGTGAAACAATTGAAATTGTTATAGCTGTGGGAGAAAAGGAACTGTGGGGAAAAGGTATAGGACATAATGCGGTTATGGAAGCATTAAAAACTGCATTTTTTGAAATGAGGACAGAAAAAGTTGTTGCAAAAATTAAGAAAGATAATAAACGGTCTCAAAACCTTGTAAAGGGAATTGGATTTAGAGAAATAAAAAAACTTGAAAAAGAAGTAGAATATCATATTACAAAGGAAATATTCTGGAAGAAAGCAGCATAATAATCTTTTATATGAGAGTAAATAAAATAATAAAGAAAAAATTTTAGACAACCATCTTAGGTAATAAACTGGGAGGGTTGTTTTTTTGTTGAGAATTAAATTATTGTTATAGTAGATAAAATTTTTACTAATGAATTTTTATCATTTAACAACAACATTAAATTTAAAACAAAAATTGACAATAATTCAGAATTGTTATACACTAATATTGATTCGAGTATCGAAGTAATTTTCAAAAGACCTGTGGATTTAAAAGATTTATCCTAAAGGATAACGACTTCTAAGTATCAAAAATACCGATATTAAGAATTTTGTTGGTAAGATTCAAATAAGCTAAGAACTCTGTTTATTATATAAATTTTAAAAATGAAAATAAATTATAAAAGAATGAAATTTAGAGCTAACCATTTATGGTTAGCTCTAAATTAAGGAAAAATTGAAGTTTAATTTATTAAATTTAATCAGGAGGTAGATGTATGGTAAAATTTTCAGAACTTTTTTCTCCCAGAGACATGACTGAGGGGACACCGTGGAAACGAATTGTAGAATTTTCATTACCAATGCTTATTGGTAATATAGCTCAGCAGTTTTATAACACAGCGGATTCTATTATTGTGGGTAAGTATGTAGGTGATAATGCACTGGCTGCTGTAGGTAGTGCATCTCCAATATTAAATCTTTTACTTGTACTTTTTGTTGGAATTGCAACAGGAGCAGGAATCATGGTTGCTCAATATTTTGGAGCAAAGGATAGGGAAAGGCTTTCTCATACCATTGGGGTATGCATATCTCTTACTGCTATAGCATCTCTAATCATAATGGTTATAGGGCCTCTAGTTACTCGTCCATTGTTATCTTTTCTTAACACTCCAGCATCTATAATAGATTGGTGTGCAGATTATCTTGTTATTTATTATGTAGGTATAGCAGGCTTTGCTTATTACAATATTTTAGCAGGAGTACTTAGAGGACTTGGCGACTCTATATCTGCTCTTGGATTTTTACTTATTGCTACAATTTTAAATGTATTCCTTGATCTTTGGTTTGTTGCAGGACTTGGAATGGGTGTACCAGGAGTTGCTTTGGCAACTATTATTGCTCAAGGTATATCAGCAGTTCTTTGTATTATTAAGTTAGCAAGAATGAATAGTACCTTTGATTTTAATCTTAAGATGCTTGTACCAGCTAAGGAATATTCGATGAAGCTTATAAAACTTGGATTGCCATCTGGATTTACTCAAGCCATATTTTCTATTGCAATGATTGTTGTACAATCTCTAACTAATAGTTTTGGAGAAATGGTTATAGCATGTAATGTAATTGTTATGCGTGTAGATGGATTTGCTATGATGCCTAACTTCACCTTTGGTAATGCAATGACAACCTATGCTGGTCAAAATATTGGTGCTAAAAAGATGGATAGAGTTGATAAGGGGACTAAAGATGGTACTATGATCGCTGTTGGAGTTTCTACTGTTATAACAATTTTAATTTTAATTTTTGGTAAATACCTTATGGGTGTTTTCACTGATACAGCAGAATTAGTTGACTTAAGTATGCATATGATGCGTATTCTTGCAGTGGGTTATATTGCTATGGCAGTAACTCAAAGTTTATCAGGTGTAATGAGAGGTGCAGGGGATACTATGACACCTATGTGGATTTCTCTAATTACTACGGTGATTTTACGTGTACCTGTTGCTTATGGTATTGCATATTTAACTCGTAGTGCAGCTTATCCTACTGGAAGACCAGAATCTACATTTATATCACTACTTGTTTCTTGGACACTTGGAGCAATTGTAACTACAGTTTTCTTTAAGAGAGGTAAGTGGAGAAATAAAGGCTTTGCTGGACATAATTAAAAGTACATGAATTAAATAGATTTTAAGAAGATGATTATATCAATAGTGCAATTGATATAATCATCTTTTTTTATTCAGTTTTAGATATTGACAATATTGCAGTTGTTATACTGAAGATAATTAAATAATATTAAGAAATATTGTGATAGTAATCACAGATTTATAAATAAAATAATGATACATTGTAAATGAAAGACATTATCAATTAAAAACAATATGATGTTAAATAGAAACTTTAAATTTAAATAATAGATTTAAATTTTATATAAAATATGAGGAGGATGAAAATATATGAAAAAGCAAATTAACTACATTACCATTGATGGACGTGGAGACCATGAGACTTTTAAAGATTGTATTACTAAAGCAATTAAGGAGTTAAAATCAAATGAAGGTATACATGTAATTAAAGATTTCGAACCTTTTCCTATGTATAAAATGATGGATGGTAAAGGCTTTGATAAACATGTAGAGAAGTTAAGTAATGAAGAATTTCATGTTTACTTCACTCCTAAAGAGAAAATAGAAAAAATTCAAATGGAGGATAATTTAGAAATGGACCATGATAAAATTAAAAAGATCATGGAAATAAAACTTAAGTATTTAAGAGGAGAAATATCTCTAGAACTAGCAAAAGAAGAAATGATAACATCAGTTAAAAGTGTAACAGCTCAAGAATTTGCTATATGTGAGCAATATCTTCAGCAATATGGTATAACTGATGATGAATTAGCAGAGAGAATGGATGAAATTCTGCAAATTTTTGATGGAATACTTACAAGTAATAAAATAGACGTTAAATTAGGTCATCCAATTAGAACCTATTTAGAGGAAGTAAAGGCTATAAGAAATGTTTTAATTGAAGCTAAGAATATGTTAAATAAAAAGTTTATTAAAAATCAATGGGCTGAGATATATGATAAATTAGAAGAAATTAATATACATTTTTCAAGAAAGCAAAATCAACTATATCCTGCTCTCGAGGATAAGGGCTTCGATAAACCTTCTAAAGTAATGTGGACCTTAGAGAATAATATAAAAGATATTATTAAAAAAGCTAAAGAGTATTTAGATCGGGATGAAGATGAAAAGTTTTTAGATATTCAAAATGAAGTAATTGAAATGATTGAGGATATGATGATAAAAGAAGAAGAAATACTTTATCCAACTTCAATGGATCTTCTTGACCATGAAGATTTTATTAAGATGAGAAAAGGTGATGATGAAATTGGATATTGTCTAATTGAGAAACCACCTTATTACAAAGAAGATGAAGTTAAGAAAGACGAAAATGCGTCTAATAATGAGCTTTTGAAGGATTTGGCAAAGGTTTTACAAAAACATGGAATATTCAATAAAGAAGATAATGAAGTGTTAGATGTAAGCCAAGGAAAGTTAACACTTAAGCAGATAAATTTAATTTTTAAACACCTTCAAGTAGATTTATCCTATGTAGATGAAAATGAGATTGTAAAGTTTTATAGTGATACAAAACATCGAGTATTTCCAAGAAGTGCAGGAGTTATAGGAAGAAAGGTGCAAAATTGCCATCCAAGAGAAAGTGTTCATATGGTAGAAGAAATTATTAGAGCGTTTAGAGCTGGTGAACAAGATCAGGCAGAATTTTGGTTAGAAATCGGTGGTAAGTTTATTTATATAATCTATAATGCAGTAAGAGATGAAGAAGGGAATTTTAGAGGCGTACTTGAGATGATGCAGGATGTAACAAAGATTAGAGGGTTACAGGGAAGTCAGAGATTATTATCTTGGACTAATGAAAAACAAGAAAGTAAAAAGGATGAGATAAGTGGTGAGGTTATAAAAAATCAATATGGATTAACAAAGGAAACTGTTATAGGTGACTTAGTAAAAAAATATCCATTTCTAAAAGAATTCTTATTAAACCTTTCCCCTAAGTTTAGTAAACTAAAAAATCCAGTATTATTTAAAACTATGGCATCTATAGCTACATTAGATATGATTAGTGAAAGAGGCGGATTTGAGGTTGAAGAGCTTATAAGTAAAATCACAGAAGAAATTAATAGTAGAAATTAAAAACTAAGAATATCAAAGAAGTTTCAGTATAATAGAATTTATATTATGCTGGAACTTCTTTTAAAAGATGTTGTCATAGATGAAAAAAATAGTAGTAATAAAGATGTTGACATTGAAGTATTTATATATGTAACATTAGATGGAATAGGGTCTGTTGGACATGTTCATTTATGTTATAATGGACAAGTTATATCCTATGGTAATTATGATGATAGATCTTTTAGGCTATTAGGTATAGCAAGTAGAGTTTTTTATTATTTTGAGGAGGAAAAGTATGTTAAAGGAATTTAAAAAATTTGCGATTAAAGGTAATATGATTGACTTAGCAATTGGTATGATTATAGGTGCAGCTTTTACTAAGCTTGTAACATCTTTGGTTGAGACAGTAATAATGCCTATTATTAGTATTTTTGTAGGTAGAATCGATTTTTCAAATTTGTTTATTGCTTTAGATGGAAAAGAATATGTAACTCTAGCTGCTGCAAAGGAAGCTGGAGCCTCAGTAGTTGCTTATGGAGTTTTTCTAACTGGACTTATAGACTTTTTAATTATGACATTTGTAGTATTTATTGTGGTAAAGCAACTTGATAGGTTTAAAGGCAAAGAAGAAGCAAAACCTGTAACAACTAAAAAATGTCCTTACTGTATTTCAGAAATCTCAATTGAAGCATCAAAATGCCCTCATTGTACTTCTGACTTATAAGATGTATAAGTTTTAATAAAGTTTTTATAGTATATAAAATTGAAGAGCTTGTTTATGTATGTAGCATAACTTATATTAATTGTATTTACAAGTATGTTAAAAAATGTTATGATTGAATAGTTAGAATATTGAAAGGAGGTCGTTTTTAAGTGAAAAGTATAAAAAATTTGAATAAAAGTGAATTTTATAATACCTATAACGGCCTTAAGAATAGATTTTAACATATTTATTTTGATATTTTAAGTCATGGGGTTGTTTGGACTCTATGACTTTTTATTTTTTTAGTAAAATGAGAAGTTGTAGATATCTTGGTTTAACTAAGGTATATCTATGACTTTTTTATTTAATATAAAGTTATGAATAGTAATGGTTTAAAATGATTTTAAACCACTATTAGGAGTGATTGTGGGGGGAATTTATATGCAATTTAAAACTAACGAAATCTACTATGGATTTAAATTATTAAAAGAGGAGAAGGTAGAAGAGGCACAATCCATGGCTAGAATATTTGAACATGTGAAAAGTGGAGCAAGACTTTTACATTTAGAAAATGAAGATGATAATAAGTTATTTTCTATAAGTTTTAGGACAACTCCTACAGATAGTACTGGAGTTGCTCATATATTAGAGCATTCTGTACTTTGTGGTTCAAGAAAATTTAAGGCTAAGGATCCTTTTGGAGATATGGCCAAGAGTTCATTACACACTTTTTTAAATGCTATGACATTTACAGACAAAACTATGTATCCTGTAGGAAGTAGAAATAGTAAAGATTTTATGAATTTAATCGATGTATATTTAGATGCAGTTTTACATCCTAGAATATATGAAAATCATGAAATATTACGTCAAGAAGGTTGGAGATATGAATTAGATGAAAATACTAATAAACTAGCGTATAAGGGTGTAGTTTATAGTGAAATGCAAGGAGCCATGTCATCACCAGAGGAAGTTATTTGTAGTGATATATATAGATCAATATTTCCAAATACTACTTATGCCTTTGTTTCAGGTGGAGATCCAGAGGATATACCTAATCTAACTCAAGAGGATTTTGAAAAGTTTCATAGCAAATTTTATCACCCATCTAATAGTTATATCTATCTATACGGGGATCAGGATTTGGATGCATGTCTTAAGTTTATAAATGATGAATATCTTTATGAATTTGACAGAATAGAGATATCTTCTCATATAGATGATGTGAAAAATTTTGAAGGTATGGTAGAAAGAACTGCTAATTATTCTATTAGGGAGGATGAAGATGAAGAAAATAAGGCATTTTTAGCACTAAATTTTGCCTTTGAAGAAACACGTAATGGAGAGGCATATTTAGCTACAAAAATACTTTATAACATGTTAATTGAATCCTCAGCATCTCCAATAAAAGCTGCCTTACTTAAAGCTGGTATAGGTGAGTGTATTATAACAAGGGATGATATGAATATGGATGCAACTAAGGAAATATTATTCCCAATAGTAGCTAAGAATGTAGATATTACAAAGAAGAGTGAATTTATAAATGTTATTATGAATACTCTTAAAGAACTTGTAGACAAGGGATTAGATAAGGATCAATTGAAGGCAGCTATAAACACCATTGAATTTGATTTGCGTGAAGCTGATCCATGGAGAACTGCTAATAAGGGAATCGAATATAATGATTGGGTTTTAAATAGTTGGATATATGATGGAGATCCTCTTGTTCACTTGAAGTATGAAGATATCCTTAATAAGATAAAAGCTGCTTTAGACAATGGATATTTTGAGAAGTTTATTGAAAAGAATATGGTTAAAAATCCCCATTGTTCCTTAGTAGTTTTGACACCTAAAAAGGGATTAGAAGATGCTAGAAATAAAGCATTAGAAAAAAAGCTAGAAAATTATAGAAGTTCTTTATCCGAAAAAGAAATAAAAGAGCTTATGGAGCGAAATAGGAAGTTAAAAGAAGCTCAAGTTAGGGTTGATACCCAAGAAGAAAAAGATACTCTTCCAAAGCTACCTATAGAAGAGGTAGATAAAAAAGTAGAAAAAATTCCTCAAGAGGTTGTAAAAGAACAAGGAATAACCATTTTAAAACATCATATTTCTACAAATAAAATAGTGTATATTAATCTGCTATTTGATGCAAAAGTAATTGAAGAAAAGTATATTCCTTATTTAGGACTTTTAAAGGATGTTTTAGGGGAGCTTGATACTGAGAAAAGAGGTTATTCTCAATTAATCACAGAAATCTATAAAACTACAGGTGGAATAACTTTTGAAAATCAAGTATACACTGAGAAAAATAATAGTCAGGCATATCATCCTAAATTTATAGTTAAATCAAAGGTAATTGCAGAAAACATTTCATCTCTACTAGAGTTAGTAAATGAAATAATTACTACTACTAAATTTGATGATTTAAGTAGGCTTAAACAAATTATTCAAGAAACAAAATCAAAGCTTCAAATGAGAGTTATAAATGCAGGACATGAGGTTGGGATGAACAGAGTATTTGCACAGACTTCTTGTGGTAGAGGATACTGGGAAAAAATTAGTGGTGCAACTTATTATGAATTCATCTGTAATTTAGAAAAAAGTATTGAGAAATCTGGTAAGGAAGTTAGAAGCAATCTTATTAAGGTTTATGAAACAATATTTAATAAAAATAATTTAATTATCTCAGTGGTGGGAGAAGAAAAAGAAGTTGAAACAGTAGTAACTAATATTAATAAGGTTATTTGTAACATTAAAACTGAACCTACTAAATTATATAATCTTGAGCATAAGAGCAAAAAGGATATAGAAGCTATAATAACTGCTAGTAATGTGCAATATGTAGTTAAGGGATTTAATTTTGCAGATCTTGGTTATGAATATTCAGGGAAAATGAGAGTGCTTTTAAATATATTAGATAATGAATATTTATATCCTAGAGTTCGTCTTCAAGGTGGTGCTTATGGATGTTATAGTGACATGAATAAGGATGGTAATTTAGCAATTTTCTCCTATCGTGATCCTAATCTTACAAGAACTATAGATGTATATAATGAAGCTTATAAATTCTTAGAAGAAGTAGATTTTACCAAGGAGGATATGGAAAAATTTATAATAGGATCTGTTGGACAGTTATATAAACCATTAACTCCTGATAGAAAAGGTGAAAAAGCAGTTGCAGACTATATTTGCAATGTAACTCAAGAAGACATTCAAAGATGGAGAGATGAACTTTTAAGTACTACTAATGAAGATATAAGAAGTTATGCTTCAATGATTAAGATAGGAATGAATGAAAATTATTGTTGTATAGTAGGTAATGAAGGAAAAATTAAGGAAAATAAAACTATTTTTAATAAAACAAGTAAATTATTATAAAATAACTTGCTTTATATAATAAAGTGTAGTATGCTTAATAAGAACTTAAATTAATAGTAAATAATATAAACCAATATGTTTCAATTAGTACTTAATAAATAGAGTATGTTAATATCGAAATTTTGTTAGTGAATTATTACAATGAATTTAAGAAAAATAAAATTTCGGAGGTATACATTTATGAATGGTACAGTAAAATGGTTTAATGGAGAAAAAGGTTTTGGATTTATTACAGGAGAAGATGGAACAGATGTTTTCGCACACTTTTCTCAAATAAATTCTGATGGTTATAAATCACTTGAAGAAGGTCAAAAAGTTTCTTTTGATGTAGCTAAAGGACCAAAAGGACCACAAGCAGAAAATATTACTATTATCTAGTTTTTAATTAGTAAATATTTACCCCTTAAATAGTTATACTATTTAAGGGGTTTTTTATATTTAAAAATTATAAATTATTTAAAAGTGTGATTACACAATATATGTAAATATTAAATTAATATTCATTTTAAATACATCTACATTAATGGCATTTTATAGAGTTAAAAAAGGTGATAAAACATTGGAAGACTTTAAGTTATAATAATGCAAGGTGTTATAAATAAATTTTAGAATAATTTCTAATGCCCTTTTTTTACTATATCCATCAACATGGTTTGTAACTTTCATCAATAAACCTTCAAAAAAAATAATAATATTTTCACTTAATTCTTTAACATCTTCTTGATTTATATACCCATCTTTAATACATACTTCAAGTAAAGCAAGATCACGTTCATTAATATAATCTTTATCTAGCATAGTAGATAAAGATGTTGGGAGACTTTTTAATTCATTAGGAAAAATTTCATAATATTCCTTCATAGTATCTTTAACACTAAGATGACCTTGATCTAGAAATATTGATTTAAAGATTTTAGGATTGTTAAAAGCGTGTATAGAGAAACACTTCCAAATACCTAAATAATTCTCTAAAGATGAATTGTCTTCACTAATATAATTAGGAAGATCTTGAATATATAAATTATAATATTTCATGCAAGCAAAAAACAAAATATGATTTAAATTTTTAAAGTACTTATATGCAGTAGCAACGTTATATCCTGTAGCATGAGCAATTTTTCTTGCTGTAACATTTTCTATACCTTCTTCATCTATAAGTTTATTAGCTGAACTTATGAAAGAAACTATCATTTCTTTTCTTTCTATGGCTGACTTAGTCATAAGATTACCCCTTTAATTTACTCATTATTAATATGTATCTTTATTATAACATTAAAATTTAAATTTATAATGATATAAGATTAACTATTTGATTTTTAAATACATAGAATTTGTTAATTAAATAACAAAAAAACGTAAACGCGTTTACAAAATGCAATTAGAGGAATAAAATAATATTATAAATATTAAGAATATTAAAAAAATAATAAGGGAGTGGGAGTATGAAACTAGAAATTGGAAATTTTCATGTGGAAGATATAGTTTTTGGCGAAAAAACAGAATTTACTCAAGGAATACTAACTATTAATAAAAAGGAAGCATTAGATTTTGTTTTAGAGGACAAGCACATAATTGAAGCAGATTTATTTATTGTTAAACCAGGTGACAATGTACGACTTATGCCAGTAAAAGAAGCTATAGAGCCAAGAGTAAAATTGAATGGAGATTCATTATTTCCAGGTTATACAGGAGATTTAGTTAAAGCAGGTAATGGTAGAACTCATGCACTGAAGGATTGTAGTCTGCTGGTAGTGGGAAAACATTGGGGTGGATTTCAAGATGGACTTATTGATATGAGTGGAGAAGGTGCAAAATATACCTACTATTCTCAACTTAAAAATATAGTACTAGTTGCTGATACAGATGAAGAATTTGAAAAAAGAGAACAACAGAAAAAAAATAAAGCTTTAAGAGAAGCAGGTCATAAACTTGCAGAATTTATAGGCAGTGTTGTTAAAGATTTAGAGCCAGAAGAAATTGAAGAATATGAACTAAAACCAGTAATAAAACGTGAAAAAAGGGTAAATGAACTTCCAAGTATGGTATTTGTTATGCAACCTCAATCTCAAATGGAAGAGTTAGGGTATAACACATTTTTATATGGATGGGACATGAATCGTATGCTACCAACCTTTATGCATCCAAATGAAGTTTTAGATGGAGCGTTGGTATCAGGTAGTTTCATGCCTTGCTCATCTAAATGGTCAACTTATGAGTTTCAAAATAATCCTACAATAAAAAGACTTTATAAAGAACATGGAAAGACAATAAATTTCTTAGGAATAATAATGTCAAATCTGAATGTAGCTTTAGAACAAAAAAACCGTGCCGCACTATTTGTAGCACAGATTGCAAAGTCTATTGGAGCTGATGGTGCAATAGTTGCAGAGGAAGGGTATGGTAACCCTGATGCAGATTTTACAGCTTGTATAGTTGCTCTTGAAGATGCGGGAGTAAAAGTTGTAGGACTTACTAATGAGTGTACTGGAAGAGATGGACAATCACAGCCACTAGTTTCTATGGACGAAAAGGCTGATGCTATAGTGTCTTGTGGTAATGTGTCAGAATTAATAACTCTTCCACCAATGGAAACTGTTATAGGAGAATTAGAATCTCTAGGTAGAGACGGTGTATCTGGTGGTTGGGAAAATGATGAGATACTTGGACCTTCTGTAAGATCAGATGGATCAATAATAATGGAGAATAATGCTATGTTCTGTGGAGATCAGGTTTGTGGTTGGTCGCCAAAAACAATGATAGAGTTTTAGTAACTAGGAGGGGATAAAATGAAAAAGGCAGTAATATATATAAACCAATTCTTTGGTCAAATAGGTGGAGAAGATAAGGCGGATTTTGAGCCTATAATTAAGGAAGGCACAATAGGACCGGCTATAGAGCTAAATAAAAACTTAGATGCAGAAGTTACTCATACAATAATTTGTGGAGATAACTTTATGGGATCTAATACAGAAGAAGCTATAAAAAGAATTATATCTGAACTTAAAAATATAGAATTTGATATTTTCTTTGCAGGCCCAGCTTTTCAAGCAGGAAGATATGGTGTTGCGTGTGGTGAAATCTGTAATGCTGTTAAAGAAGAATTTAATGTTCCAGTAATTACTTCTATGCACATAGAAAATCCTGGGGTAGAAATGTTTAAAAGAGATATGTATGTTTTTGTAGGAGGACATAGTGCAGCTAAAATGAGAAGTGATATAAAAGCTATGGCAACCTTTGGAAATAAGCTTTTAAAAGGTGAAAAAACCCTTGGTGCTGAAGTAGAAGGATATTATCCTAGAGGGATAAGACATCAAATTTGGAGAAAAGATGGTAAGTTTGGTGCTGATAGAGCAGTAGAAATGCTTATAGATAAATTATATGGAAGACCGTTTATCACTGAACTTCCAATTCCTAAAACAGATATAGTACCTATAGCAGAGCCAATTAAAGATCTTAAAAATGCAACTATAGCACTTTTAAATACAGGAGGCATCGTCCCTGTAGATAATCCAGATAGAATTCAATCAGCGTCTGCAACAAGATGGGGAAGATACAATATTGATGGCGTAGATGCTCTAAAAGGTGGAGTTTATAAAACAATCCATGCTGGTTTTGATCCTGCAGCAGCAGATGCAGACCCAAATGTAATAGCTCCAATAGATGCATTAAGAGTATATGAGAAAGAAGGAAAATTCAAAAAATTACATGAGTATTTCTATTCAACAGTTGGTACTGGAACTACTCAAGCTGAGGCAAAGAGAATGGCACAGGAGATTTTAGTTCATCTTAAAGATGAAGGTATAGATGGAGTTATAATGGTTTCTACGTGAGGAACTTGTACGCGTTGCGGTGCAACCATGGTTAAGGAAATTGAAAAATCAGGTATGCCAATTGTACAAATGGCAAACTTAATTCCAGTTTCAAAAACAGCAGGAGCAAACAAGATTATTCCTACTATATCTATTCCATATCCGCTAGGAGATCCAGGAACTTCAAAAGAAGAACAATGGAAACTTCGTTACCACAGAGTTGGAGTTGCATTAGATGCCTTAGCTACAGATGTAAAAGAACAAACTGTTTTTAAAGTTAAGTTTTAATATTTAAGGGGCTGTGAAAGTAAATTTACAGCCCCTAAAGAAAACCTACGGCATAATTATCTACTCTAATTTTAAGGAGGATATTGTTATGGGGAATAATAACACTAATATAAATACAACACTAAATGTAAAGACTAAAAGAAAGCAAGGGACAAATTCAGTTTTTATTATTTCATTGATTATAACTTTTGCTATTGTATTTTGGGGAATTTTAGATAAAAGTGGTTTTGAAAAAATATCCAATAGTGCTCTTAATTTTTTAACTGAAAAATTTGGCTGGGCATACCTGCTTTCTATGATGATATTTGTAGTATTCGCAGTAGTATTAGCATTTAGTAAATTTGGGAAAATAAAACTTGGACCGGATGATTCAAAACCAGAATATAGCACCGTTGCTTGGTTTGCAATGCTATTTGGAGCAGGTATGGGAATAGGACTAGTATTTTGGGGAATTGCAGAGCCTATATCTCACTTTGTAGCACCAATAGAAGGTATGGATCCAGGTTCCGTTGAAGCTGCAAATTTTGCTTTTAAATCTTCTTTTATGCATTGGGGATTCCACCCTTGGGCAAATTATAGTATTATAGGTCTTGCTCTAGCATATTTTCAATTTAGAAAAAATAAACCTGGACTAATTAGCAGCATATTTATTCCATTATTAGGAGAAGAAAGAGTAAATGGACCAATTGGTAAAACTATTGATATACTTGCAGTATTTGCCACAGTAGCTGGAGTTGCAACTTCTTTAGGACTTGGAACACTACAAATTAATAGTGGATTAAGTTATATGTTTGGAGTTCCAGAAACGCCTATAGTTCAGTTAATTATAATATTTGTCATAACAGTAATAGTTATTTGGACTGCAGTTAGTGGGATTGAAAAAGGAATTAGTGCAATATCAAATATAAACTTGGTCATTGCTTTTGGGATTTTAATTTTATCTCTATTTATAGGACCAACCATAAAGATAATAAATACTTTTTTAAATGGTACAGGTGGTTATCTAGCAGAGTTTATAGAGAGTAGCCTGCATATTGAACCTTTTGCAAGTAATAAATGGGTAAATAGTTGGAGAATATTTTACTGGGCGTGGTGGATTGCTTGGGCACCTTTTGTAGGAGTATTTATTGCTAGAATATCCAAAGGAAGAACTATTAGAGAGTTTATAATTGGAGTTATTGTAGCACCAAGTATTGTATCTATAATTTGGTTCTCAGTCTTTGGAACTCTTGGAGTAAATCTTGGTATTACTGGCGAGCTCACAATGGATGTATTAAAAAACTTAGCTGCATCACCAGAAACTGCATTTTTCCAAGTTATAACTAAATATCCACTAGGAAGTATAATTTCAGTATTTACTATAATATTATTAGGTACTTTCTTCATTACTTCAGCTAACTCAGCAACTTTTGTGTTAGGTATGTTATCTTCAAATGGAGATTTAAATCCATCTAATAAAAAGAAAATAATATGGGGTATACTTCAGGCACTACTAGCTACAGCTTTATTGTTATCAGGTGGATTAGCATCATTACAAACAGCATCTGTAGTTGCTGCATTTCCGTTTATTATAGTAATGCTTTTATGTTGCGTTTCACTGTGGAAGGCACTGAAAACTGAAAAGATATAATTAGCGATTTAGATAGATTGTAAGGTATATATATTAAGTTAATTTATAAAGTTTAAGGGAGTCATAGACTCCCTTTTTAATATTCATTTTTATAACCAATAGTTAAAGCTATATATTATCATTTCATAGAAAATTAAAAATTTATCTATACCCTACCCTATGTAGATAATATAATATTTTGGATGTACTTTTTCTTTTAGAACACAATAATTTAATATATGATACAATAGATACAAATATAAATAGTAAGGTGTGTAAAGATGGAAGAATTAAGAAAAGCAATTGATGAAATTATAAAAGAACATATTATAAAATTAGTTATTAGTAATAAGATGAATAAAGATATAGAATATAACAAAATAATATTTATATTAAAGGAAAACAACTCGAAGGAGTATTATCAAATAGAAAAGTATACTGATAAGCAGGTATTTCATGAAAATATTCCTTTAGATTTATTAAAGGAAAAAGTCTTAGAGTATACAATGGATAATTATAAACAAGTTTCTGCTTGGGCAAGTAATATTACCTTTGATTTAAGAATATCTAAAAAGGGTAAAGTTCATTTAGGAAAGAAAACAAGCAATAATGAAAGTCTTATTAATAAAGAACATAATAAAGAAAAGAATTATATCATTAAAGAAGGAATGATAATTGAGCCCCTTATAGATTTAGGAATCTTCACTAAAGAAGGCAAAGTGGTAAATTCTAAGTATGATAAGTACAAACAAATAAATAGATTTGTTGAAATCATTGATGATGAAATTAAAAAGAATGATTATAAAGAGCTTACAATTTTAGATTTTGGATGTGGCAAATCTTATTTAACCTTTGTACTATATTACTATTTTGTAGAGATTAAGAAAATTAATGTTAAGATGATAGGTCTAGACCTTAAAAAGGATGTAATCGAAAAGTGTAATGATATAGCTAAAAGATATAATTATGAAAACTTACACTTTGAACTTGGAGATATAAATGGATTTAAATATAATGATAAGGTTGATATGGTAATTACCTTACATGCTTGTGATACTGCTACAGATTATGCATTATATAATGCTATTAAATGGAATAGCAAAATGATTTTTTCTGTACCTTGTTGTCAGCATGAGTTTAATAAGCAAATGAACACAGAATCCTTATCTATACTTACTAGATACGGCATAGTTCAAGAAAGAGTAGCAGCTCTCATGACTGATGCAGTAAGAGGAAATCTTTTAGAATCTGTAGGATATAAAACTCAGCTTTTAGAATTTATAGATATAGCTCATTCTCCTAAAAACATATTAATTAGGGCATCAAAGGCTAGTATAGCTAAGGAAAAAAAGGAAAAGGCACTTTCAGAGGTTAATGCTTTAATGAATGAATTTAATTTGAATCCTACATTGTTTAATTTATTAAAGCAGGATGAATTAATTTAGTGGTATATAATATTTGTTACAAGGTAACCTCCTTTAAGTTTGTATATAGTGCTTCACAAGGAGATGATTTAAATTATGATAATTAATAAAATCAATTTTAACTTAGCTCAAGAAATAGTAAATGCAGTTAAAGAGGTTGTAGATAAAGATATAAATTTTATAGATATTAATGGGATAATTATAGGTAGTACAGATAAATCTAGACTTAACACCTTTCATCAAGCAGGATATAATGCTATAAAAACTTTGAGTAATGTAACTGTTGAAGATAATGAGGAATATAAAGGAAGTAGAAAAGGTATAAACTATCCCATAAAAATAAATAATATTGCAGTAGGTGCTATAGGTATAACTGGAGAGCCTAGTGAAGTTAGTAAATTTGGATTTTTAGTCACTAAAATCACAGAAATATTTATAAAAGAACAGCAGCTAAATTATAAATACGAAGCAGATAAACAGAGAATAAATTATGTTGTAAAGTCATTGATATATAATAATGTTGAAGATAAAAATGAAATTGAAAATATTCTTCAGGAATTTGGAATAGAGTTAGATCAGCAGTTTGCAATAGTTATTTTAAAGATAAATAAGTATCATAATCTTAGAGAGCTAGAGACTATAGAGAACCATATAAAAGGTGTATTAGATGATATTGGTAATATATTTAAACTATATATTTATCCTAATGAATTCATAGCGTTAGTAAACCAAGAAAGATATAATAAATTAAGAAACACTCATTTGGAAACATTAAGTAAGTATCATGGAATTTTAACTGGGGGAGTAGGGAGGTTAAAGGGTTTATATGAAGCGTATAAATCCTATGAAGAAGCTAGAATTGCCCTTAAATACTCCGCTGAAAACCATGATATTTTAACTTATCTTGATAGCTTGAATTTAGAGCTTATTTTAGAGAGTGTAGATACTGAAACAAAAAATCAGTATAAGGATAAGGTATTAAAATCTCTTGATGAAGAGGATATAAATCTATTGGAGGTTTATTATAAAAATGATATGTCTCTAAAACAAACTGCAGAAGAGTTATATGTACATAAAAATACCCTTCAGTACAGATTAGAAAGAATATATGAAAAATCAGGATTTAATCCAAGGAAATTTAATGAATCCGTAATACTTTATTTAGCTATAAAACTATCATAAAAGGCAAAATGCAAAGAAATTTTTAATAATGAATTATCTCAAAATTGATTAAATCTAAAATTTTTATTGAAATTGTATCTATATGGAATAATAGGTATCAATCAAATAAAAATGAGGATTAATTATAACCAATTTTGGGATATTTTTGTTTATAAGTAAAAATATTTTTATGAAGGATTTTAAATTTGAAAATTCAATATTAGATATGACAAAAATTAAGGTGTGAAAACGTATTATTTTGTTGTGTGTAACATAGAAGTGACAAAAATCCTTTGATATAATTTGATAAAAGGAGGAGGTAGCAATGAAAATTGTAATTTCTATAGATTCTTTAAAGGGAAGTTTAACCTCAATTGAAGCAGCTAATGCAATAAAAACAGCAATATTGAATGTAGATAATAATTCAGATATAAAAATAATGCCCTTAGCAGATGGGGGAGAGGGAACTGTAGATGCCTTAGTAGAAGGCATGAATGGTGAAGGTAAAATTATATCTGTTACAGGTCCAGTGGAAGAAAAGGTGGAGGCTAAGTATGGGATATTAAAAAATAACAATACAGCAATAATAGAAATGGCTCAAGGGGCAGGTTATGCACTTGTTCCACAAGAACTAAGAAATCCTTTAAAAACTACTACCTATGGAGTTGGAGAAATAATAAAAGCTGCCATAAAAGAAGGATGTAGAAACTTTATAGTTGGAATAGGTGGAAGTGCTACTAATGATGCAGGAGTAGGAATGCTACAGGCCTTAGGATATGAGTTTTATGATGAAAATAATGAACCTGTTGGTTTTGGTGGCCAGGTATTAAATAAGATAAAAACTATAAAAACACATAATAAATTGAAGGAGTTAGATGAGTGTACCTTCAAAATAGCTTGTGATGTGACCAATCCTTTGTATGGAGAAAATGGAGCAGCCTATGTTTATGGACCACAAAAAGGTGCAACTCTTGATATGGTGAAAGAATTAGATAGAGGACTTAGAAATTTTGCACAGGTGGTTAAAAAAGACTTAGGAAAAGATATAGCTGAGACAGAAGGTGTGGGAGCAGCAGGTGGACTTGGATTTGCATTTTTAGGGTTCTTAAATTCAAAACTAGAATCTGGAATTAAGATAATATTAGAAGAAATTAAGTTAGAAGAAGCCTTAAAGGATGCAGATTTAGTTATTACTGGTGAGGGTAGACTAGATAATCAAACTGCCATGGGAAAAGCGCCTATAGGAGTTGCTAAGCTTGCTAAAAAACATAAGGTTAAGGTAATAGCAGTGGCAGGATGCACTACAGAAGATGCTGTTAAGTGTAATGAAGAAGGAATAGATGCCTATTTTTCTATAATAAATTCAGCTATGACTATAGAAGAAGCAGTTAATAAAGAAACAGCTATAAAGAATATGACATCAACAATGACGCAAATTTTCAGACTTATAAAGACAATGAAAGAATAAAAATCTTAAATAGGGGTGACGATAATGGAAGTACAGATTACAACATTAGGAGCTTTACTTGGGCTTGTAGTAGCCATAGTATTAATCATTAAAAAAGTACAACCTGTATATAGTTTAATATTAGGTGCAGTAGTTGGAGGGTTAGTAGGTGGAGCTGGAATTGAAGGAACCGTAAGTGTAATGATAAGCGGAGCAAAAGATATCATGCCAGCAATCCTTCGTATAGTGACCTCTGGAGTTTTAGCAGGAGTACTTATTAAGACAGGAGCAGCAGCTAAAATTGCAGATCAAATTGTAAAAAGCTTAGGTGAGAAAAGAGCACTATTTGCCATAGCGTTATCAACCATGATACTAACAGCTGTTGGAGTATTTATAGATGTAGCAGTAATAACAGTAGCACCTATAGCCCTTGCAATAGCGAAGAAATTAGGATATTCACCTATGGTTATACTTTTAGCTATGATTGGTGGAGGTAAGGCAGGAAATATAGTATCGCCAAACCCTAATACCATAGCAGCAGCAGAAAATTTTGGAGTAGAATTGTCATCTTTAATGGTAGCTAATATAATTCCTGCCATAGTTGGGCTTGTAGTTACAGTAATATTGACTTCTTTACTTAATAAAAAGTATAGAGGTGCAAAAGAAACAAAAATAGAAGATGTTGAAGAGGTGGAATTGCCATCTTTCTTTGCAGCAATAATTGGTCCAATTGTAACTATAATTTTACTATCACTTAGACCATTAATAGGAATATCAATAGATCCACTTATAGCATTGCCAGTTGGAGGTATTATAGGAGTTTTAGTTATGGGTAAAGGTAAAAATATTAACGAATATCTAACCTTTGGATTATCTAAAATGATGCCTGTAGCAATACTTTTAATAGGGACAGGTACTGTAGCAGGAATAATAAAGGCATCAGGATTACAGGCTACAACTATAGGAGTGCTTAATGCTTTAAATATGCCAGCATTTGTATTGGCACCTATTTCTGGAATATTAATGTGTGCTGCTACAGCTTCAACAACCTCAGGGTCAACTATAGCATCAGCTACATTCTCACAAGCCATAGTGGGAGTAGGTATATCACCTATAGGAGGAGCGGCGATGGTTCATGCTGGAGCTACAGTTCTTGATCATCTACCACATGGTTCTTTCTTCCATGCAACAGCAGGAGCAACAGGGATGAGCATAGGACAGCGTTTGAAATTAATACCATATGAATCTTTAGTAGGATTATCAATGACTTTAGTTTCTACAATAATGTGGGGAATTATATTCTAGTTTAGTAAGTATAGATATAATAGTTAAAAAGAAATACAATATTTAAATTTTAAAAGTAATAGAGCAATATCAAGTTTTAAAATCCATAGACTCTTAATTAAATAGGAAAATACTATCATTAAGGAATACTTATGAATTCTTTGATGATAGTATTTTTATTTTAAAGCCTTCTTTAAATCACTAGTCATTGACTATAATATTAATTAATTTTAGTAATTAATAATTAATATGTTAACCTATAAAATTGTAAATTACAAAAGTGTAAGATAAGTGTAAGTTACTTCGATAACATATGTGAACTAAGAGATGTATAATAAACTTATAAGGAGGAGTTGCAATGAAGAAGTTATTAGTTAAACTTACTTTAGGGATTATTGTTTTAATGACAGCACTTGGAGTTTTTGTTTTACAAGATGGATATTCTTTATATAGAGCTGCTACCTCTGATATAGGGGTACAAGAAAAAATTAATGATATAAGAAATGGTAAGGATTATGTAACTATAGATGGAATCTCTAAAGACTTCCTAGATGCTATTGTATCCGTAGAAGATCATAGATTTTATAATCATAATGGAATAGATTTAATAGCCATAGGAAGGTCAGCTATTAGTAATATTGATGCAGGGAAAATAATTATGGGGGGAAGTACAATAACACAGCAATTAGCAAAAAACTTATTTTTTACCCATGAGCAAAGATTGGAAAGAAAAATTGCGGAAATTTTTGTGGTTAGAGAACTAGAAAATAATTACTCAAAGGAAGAAATATTAGAGCTATATGTAAATGTAATATATTATGGCGATGGCTATTCTGGAATTAAACAAGCCTCTAAAGGATACTTTAATACATCACCCAATGAAATAACTTTATCTCAATCATTGTTGTTAGCTGGATTACCACAATCACCAGAAAACTATGCATTATCTAAAAATTATGAAAGAGCAAAGGAAAGAAGTGAAGTTGTATTAATGTCTATGATAAGAAATAATGTTATTTCAAGAGAGGAAGCAGAGTTACTATGTAACGGTAAAATGGATAAAACTTTCAATAAGGCTACGCTTGCTTCAGAAACTATAAATTAAGGGTTGAAAAAGCTATAAATTAAAACTTATAGGTTGTACTTTAATAATAATAGGTACAACCTATATTTTTGTACTTTTAAAGTGGTATGATTAGTATATATAGTATGAGAATATATTTATTAATATTATTTAATTGTAAATAATCGGGGTAAATTTATTTGCAATTGCTAGTTATATAGGGGGTTATTATGGAGATTAAAGATCAAGAAGTAGAAAAAAGTGTGAATATAAAGAAGAGGATAATTATAGGTATTATAATTTCCATTAGTATTTTGCTAATTATATATTTAAGTACATCTTTATATTTTATGAAGAGATTTTATTTTGGAACTAAGATTAATGGAGTTAGTGTTACTGGAAAAACCACGGAAGATATAGAAGCTGATATATTAGCAGAAAGTGAAGCTTATATATTAAAGTTAAAGCAAAGAGGTAATATTGAAGAAAATATAAATGGAAGCGACATTGAATATAAGTATAATTTAGAAAACAAAATTGGAGACTTGAAGGATAATCAAAGTGCTTTTGGATGGATTTATGGAGTTTTTAATACTAGCGATTATAAGTTAGAAAAAAAAGTATCTTATAATGATGAATTGTTAAAAAAGAAGTTTCGTAGTTTAAATTGTTTTAAGAATGATAATGTAATTAAACCTGAGAGTGCTAAAATTGAATATGAAAATAAGGAATACGTAATTAAAGATGAAGTACAAGGAAATAAGGTAAATAAAGATATATTATATAAAAAAGTTAAGGAAGCACTTAATAATAAAGTAGATGAAATAAATTTAGAAGAAATTGAATGCTATGAAAAACCAAAGTATACTGTTGCTTCAAAGGAAGTGGTAAATGCTAAAAATACTCTTGATAAGTATATAGGCTCAGTAATTACTCATAAATTTGGAGATAATAAAGAAGTATTAAATGGAGATTCTATTCATAATTGGCTTGATATTGATAAAAACTTTAAGGTATCTATTAATGAAGAAAAGGCAAGAGAATATGTAAATTCACTGTCTATTAAGTACGATACTTATGGGGCTACAAGAAATTTTAAAACCTCCATTGGAACTACCGTAAATGTAAGCGGAGGTAACTATGGATGGTTAATTAATTATAGTGAAGAAACTGAAACTTTAATTAATGCTATTAAAGATGGAAAAAAGGAAGAAAGACAACCTATATATGCTCAAACAGCTGTAGCTTATGGTGCAAATGATTTCGGAAATACATATGTAGAAATTAATTTAACAACCCAGCATATATGGTTTTACAATGATGGAGTTTTAATTACGGAAGGGCCTATGGTTAGTGGTAATGCTGATAGTAAGCATGCTACTCCACCAGGTATTTACAGTTTAACTTACAAAGAAAAAAATGCAACTTTAAGAGGAGAAAATTATGCGGCACCCGTTAGTTATTGGATGCCTTTCAATGGGGATATTGGTATCCATGATGCTACTTGGCGCTCAAAATTTGGAGGGCAAATTTATATAACAGATGGTTCTCATGGATGTATAAATACTCCATATGATGTTGCTAGTAAGATATTTGAATATATAACTCAGGGTACACCAGTAATATGTTATTTTTAGTTTGATTATATAATTAAACCATAGAACTCTTTTTAGTAAAGTAGAATATTATAATTACTATAGAACTAAAAGGAGTTGAAACTATTTGGCTAGGGAAATTAAAGTTGTGCAGCCAAGTAATCCTACAGACGAGGAAAGGCATAGTATGCTAAGGCTTGCTTTAGAGGAAGTAGGTCGAATAGAAGACTATGATAATTTAATTGAACTACTTAGCCCGCCAAAGGACATTACAACCATATTACCACCGGGTGGATGCAAAGGCATTAATATAGGTATAATAGGAGGAGGAATTGCAGGTTTATCTGCTGCTTTTGAGCTTAGGAAATTGGGTTTTGACATAACTATATTTGAACAGCAAAAGGAACGTATAGGAGGAAGAATTTATACTTACTATTTTGATGAAAATAAAAGATTTTATGGTGAGCTTGGTGCTATGAGAATACCAGTAAGTCATGAAGCTACATGGAAGTATATAAATCAATTTAAATTAAGAACAACACCTTTTATTCAAAATAATGATAATGCCTTTATTTATGTGAGAAATAAAAGAGCTATCAATGATCCAGATGGAATAAGTGTTATGGAGAAAATATATCCTGAATTTAATTTAGCACCATGGGAAAGACAAGAGCCATGGCAAAAGCTTGTAAGTTATGGCTTAGGAGCTAGCTTACTTCAAATTAGCCCAGATATAAGAAGAGAGTTATTACAAAATAAAAAAAGGTACTCTCCAGAAATTGAATACTTTGACAGCTTAAGCATAAGAAGAGAACTTGAAGAACGGGGATTAAGTGAAGGTGCTATAGAAATGTTATCATCTATTGTTACATTTTCTGGATGGCTCTATGATAATAGTTATATAGAAAGTCTCCAAGAACAGTATGCTGTAGATGATGCTTTTAGGTACCAAATTGATGGAGGAACAGTATGGTTACCTATTGCAATGTATCATTCATTAATGTCACTTGACCCTAAAGAGTATAATGACATTTTACAGGATCAACTAGGACATATAACTTGGAAAAGTGGGAATAGAGTAGAAGGTATATACAAAAATAACGAAGATAATAAAGTTATTTTAGAATATAAAAGTGAACAAGAAATAAGTAGTCACCACCAGAGCTTTGATTTTGTAATATGCACTATACCATTTTCTAGCCTTCGTAATGTAAATATATATCCTATGTTTAGCACAGAAAAAATGCAAGCAATCAAAGAGGTTAATTATATAGCAGGACAAAAAACTCTCTTTATGTGTAAGGAGAAATTTTGGGAAGAAGGGGGACCTAGTAAAGCAATAATAGGTGGAGCCTCTTATACAGACTTACCAATAGGAAGTATATGGTACCCATCTTATAATATTGAGTACAATATTGCCGATTTGGAAAGTCAGGTAATACCTTCTGTGAGAAGAGAGTATAAAAGTTATGGAGGGGCTGGGGTTCTTTTAGCATCCTACAATCTATCTAGAGATGCAATGCGTCTTGGTAATTTAGAACCAATAACTAGATTAGAATGGATAAAAATACAAGTAGAGCATGTCCAAGGACTTAAACAAGGATATCTTGATGATATAGTATTAGATAGTAAAACCATACAATGGGATAATGAACAAGGATTTTTTGGAGCTGTTTGCTATTATATGCCTGGCCAAAAAAGGCTATTTGCCTATGCTTCTAGCCAGCCTGAATATGATAATAGAGTATATTTTGCTGGTGAACATATTTCACAGGAACATGGATGGATACAAGGAGCAATAAAAAGTGCAATGATTGCTGCAAATGAAGTAGCAGAACATTGTAAAAATTATATGAAAATAGGTATAAATTAAAAATGAGGTTATATCAAAATATATTAAATCTTATATTAATTTAAGATTAATAGATTATTTTGATATGACCTTTTCTAATATTAATTAAAATAGAGGATATATGCTAAAGGTTGTAACAAATGGTACATAACTTCTGCTACATTTTGTTTATAATAAAGGTAGTAAATCAGTAGGGGGGTATTACCATGAATTTAAATAATTTAATGAGACAACACGGAGACATATCAGATGAAATAAGGCTAATAAAAGAAATGATAAATAAAAATGTTATGGCATTAAATGCAATGGAAGCAGCAAGCCATATAAATAAACTCGCAGGGAAATTACAAATTCACTTAACATCAGAGGATAAATTTTTATATCCAACTTTGATTAATGGTAAAGATTTATCACTTAAGAAAATGGCTAATTTATATATGAATGAAATGGGTGAAATTTCACAAGTATTCACTAGTTATAAAAATAAATTTAATACTAAGAATAAAATTGAAGCTAATTTAATGGAATTTGTTGAAGAAACTAAGTGTATATTAAAAGCTATAGAGACAAGGATTACCAAGGAAGAAAATGAATTATATAAAATGATAAATGTTAATTAGCATCATAAATTTTTATATATTTTATTACTAAAAATGGAATTAATTAATATATTATAGGTGGTTTATACAATAAATTAGTTAATATTAAATAAAAATACAATAAATTGATTTAACACAAATAAAATATTTAAAGAATATAAATTCATAAAATATTATCTTGCATAATTAAAAATGTATGATAATATACAATGGATTATAAGCAAAATAGCTAAATACAAGGGTTTGAAGATGATTTAAAATAGTTCGAATAGAATTATTTTAAATCATTTTTTCATTCAAGTCATTATATTTGCAAGTATAAAAATATTAAATTTCAGTTGTACATAATAATTTTATAAAAATGCTATACTTTATAAAAAGTGTGTGATATAATTAAAAACATGTTATGGGAGTCCAATTATTTTTGTTAAAAAAATATATTTTGCATAAACTAAAGATTATATATTGCATAAATTTATAAAGTTTTTAGTTGAAAATAATAAAAGATGGTGGTGTTTTTTATATGACTAAGAAAAAATTCAAAAGAGTATTAGTAGCAAATAGAGGAGAAATTGCAATAAGAATATTTAGAGCTTGTCACGAGCTTGGAATAAGAACTGTTGCTATATATTCTGAGGAGGATAAGCTTTCTCTTTTCAGAACAAAGGCTCATGAAGCCTATCAGATTGGAAAGAATAAAAGCCCTGTTGACGCTTATTTAAATATTGATGAAATAATTAATCTTGCATTAAAAAAGCGTGTAGATGCCATCCATCCAGGTTATGGATTCCTATCTGAAAATCCTGAGTTTGCTAGAAAGTGTAAAGAGGCAGGAATAGAATTTATAGGACCTAAAGCAGAAATGATGGATAGATTAGGGGATAAAATAAAATCAAAAATTGTAGCAAAAGAAGTTGGTGTACCTGTAATACCAGGAGTAGAAAAACCAATTAATTCAGAGACGGAAGCAATTAAATTTGCAAAAGAATGTGGATATCCAATCATGCTAAAGGCTGCTGCCGGTGGTGGTGGAAGAGGTATGAGGATAGTAAGAAAAGAAGAAGAACTTCTTGAGTCTTTTAAAAGTGCTAAAAATGAGGCAAAAAAGGCTTTTGGAATAGATGATATATTTATAGAAAAATATCTAGAAGGACCTAAACATATTGAGATTCAAGTTCTTGGAGATAAGCATGGTAATATAGTTCACCTTTATGAGAGAGATTGTTCAATACAAAGAAGACATCAAAAGGTTATTGAATTTAGCCCAGCAGTATCTCTAAGTGAAGAAAAAAGACAAGTTATCTGTGAAGATGCTTTAAAGATTGCAAAATCTGTAGGATACATAAGTGCCGGAACTTTAGAGTTCTTAGTAGATATACATGGCAATCACTATTTTATTGAGATGAATCCAAGAATACAAGTAGAACATACTGTTAGCGAAATGACTACAGGAATAGATATCGTTCAAAGTCAAATTTTGATAGCACAGGGATATAGTTTAGATTCTAAGGAAATAGGAATCTGTTCACAAGAAGATGTAAAACCAAGAGGTTTTGCAATCCAATGTAGGGTAACTACAGAAGATCCTTCTAATAGTTTTGCCCCAGATACAGGGAAAATAGATGTTTATAGAACAGGTTCAGGATTTGGGATAAGACTAGATGGAGGAAATGGATTTAGTGGTGCTGTAATTAGTCCATATTACGATAGTTTACTTGTAAAAACAACAGCTTATTCTAGAACCTTTGAAGATACAATTAGAAAATCCATACGTTCCATTAAAGAGTTGAATATTACTGGAGTTAAGACCAATATAGATTTTCTAATAAACGTATTAAATAATGAAACCTTTAGAAGAGGACAATGTGATACTAATTTCATAGCAGATAATCCTCAATTATTTGATATAAAACCTAGAACTGATGAAGAATATAAGGTTTTAAAAATCATTGGAGAAAAAATAGTAAATGAAACTAAGGGAAATAAGAGAGAATTTGACGTACCAGTTATTCCAGTTATAGACTCTTTAGAAGGAATACAAGGTACTAAGAAAATATTAGATGAACAAGGTCCACAGGGTGTTGTAAATTGGATCAAGAATCAGAAAAAACTATTAATTACTGATACTACTATGAGGGATGCACAACAATCCTTAATGGCTACAAGAGTGAGAAGTAGAGATATGTTCAACATTGCAAAGGCGACCTCAGCCTATGGAAGAGATTTGTTTTCTCTTGAGATGTGGGGGGGAGCTACCTTTGATACGGCTTACAGATTCTTAAAAGAATCTCCATGGGAAAGACTTGAGGAATTAAGAAAAAGAATTCCTAATGTTATGTTCCAGATGCTGATAAGAGGAGCTAATGGAGTAGGATATAAAAATTATCCAGATAACGTAATAAGAGAATTTATAAGAGAATCTTCAAAGAGTGGTATAGACATATTTAGAATTTTTGACTCACTTAACTGGTTAAAGGGTATAGAGACATCGCTTGATGAAGTTTTAAACTGTGGGAAATTAGCAGAAGTTGCTCTATGCTATACTGGAGATATTTTAGATGTAACTAGAGATAAATATAGTCTTGAATACTATGTAAATAAGGCTAAAGAAATAGAAAAAATGGGAGCTCATATACTTGCTATAAAGGATATGTCTGCATTGCTTAAACCTTATGCAGCTAAAAAACTTATTAAGGCATTAAAAAATGAGATTTCAATACCTATTCATTTACATACTCATGACACTACTGGAAATGGTGTAGCAACTGTGCTTATGGCAGCCGATGCAGGAGTAGATATTGTAGATACAACCTTTAATAGTATGTCTGGTTTAACTAGCCAACCAGCTCTAAACTCTGTAGTAGCAGCTCTTGAAAATACAGACAGAGATACTGGCATAAATGTAAGTGAAATTCAAAAGTTATCAAATTATTGGGATGCTGTAAGACCAGTATATGAACAGTTTGAATCAGGACTTAAGTCAGGTAGAGCAGAAATTTATAAATATGAGATTCCAGGGGGACAATATTCAAACTTAAAACCTCAGGTAGAAAGTTTTGGACTTGGTCATAGATTTGAAGAAGTTAAATCTATGTACAAAGAGGTAAATAATATGGTAGGGGATATAATAAAAGTTACACCTTCTTCAAAAATGGTAGGGGACATGGCTATTTTCATGGTTCAAAATGGATTAACTTCTGAAAATATCTGTGAAAAGGGAAGAAATATGGCTTTTCCAGATTCGGCAGTATCTTATTTCAAAGGGATGATGGGTCAACCAGAAGGTGGATTCCCAGAGGAACTACAAAAGATAGTTTTAAAGGGTGAAAAGGCTATAACAGATAGACCAGGAGAATTATTACCACCTGAAGACTTTAATAAAATTGAAGAATATTTAAAGGATAAATATAAATATACTCCATCTAAAAAAGATGTTATAAGTTATGCTTTATATCCTGAAGTATTTGAAGATTTCTTAAAATTTGTTTCAGAATATGGTGATGTAAGTCGTATGGGTAGTGATGTATTCTTCCATGGACTTGCAGAGGGTGAAACATGTGAAGTTGAAGTTGCAGAAGGCAAGACCCTTATAGTTCAATTTATAGAAATAGGTAAATTAGATTCAGAAGGATATAGAACTCTAGCCTTTGAAATTAATGGAAATAGAAGAGAAATTAAAATTAAAGATAAAACAGCAAGTGCTTTAAAGAGTAATGGTAAAGATAGCTCTATAAAGATGGCTAATGCTGAGGATAAGCTAGAGATTGGAGCGAGTATTCCTGGAACTATAATTAAAGTCTTAGTAGAAAAAGGACAACAAGTTAAAGAGGGAGAAAGCTTACTGACAATAGAAGCAATGAAAATGGAAACTAATATAGTAGCTTCTATGGATGGTACTATTGACTCCATCCTTGTATCAGAAGGACAACAAGTAAAGACAGGACAATTACTAGTAAAATTAAAGTAATAACATCTACTTAATTTGTAGCAAAATAAATTGCCTATAAAAAATTTATATATATTATAAAAGACTTACTTAATGTTTTATCACTAAGTAAGTCTTTTGCATTGTCATTATACTGACTAAATATTATAATGAGTAATTGATTTTCACATTAAGCAGTAGTTGGTGGAGTGAAAACTCTTGTAGCAAGTTCTTCATCTAACATATATAAAGCTGCTGGATTATCTTCAGCTCTTTTAATCTTTTTAAGAAGAGTGTTGAAGGTGTTTTCTTCTTCAACCTGCTCATCTATGAACCATCTAAGTAAGCTTATAGTTGCATGTTCTTTTTCTTCGGAAGCAATATCTGCTAACTTATAAATTCTACTTGTAACTAGTTGTTCATGTTTATAACCAGTTTCAAATACATCTATTATACTTTCATATTTGCCCTCTGGTTTATCAATTTTATCTAATTCAACAACACCATTTTTTTGAAAAATATAGTCATAAAGTTTCATTGCATGGAATAATTCCTCTTGAGCTTGAACTCTAAAGAAATTAGCTATTCCACCTAAATCAACAGATTCAGCATAGGCTGCCATAGCTAAATAAGTGTAAGATGAGTAAAATTCAAAGTTTACTTGGTCATTAAGATTTTTTAATAAATTATCACTTAACATTAGTATACCTCCTTATAATCCTTAGTTTATTGTAGGATTTTAAATATTTAGTACTATTCTACATGATTTACCATAGTTATTCAAATTATAACAACTATAACAATTTAATAATAGGAATAAATATAAAAAGTCCTAAAATATTGTAGAAGGTAAATTTCTTTAAAAACTTACCACTATAGGATTTAAATTCCTTCACATATAACTTAAATGATATAACACTTGCCATAGATGCAATTATTGTGCCCATTCCTCCAACATTAACACCTAGTAAAAGCTCTTTATAATAATTTGTGAAGTTTGCAATGAGCATTGTAGCAGGTACATTACTTATACCTTGACTCAGCAGAATAGATGCAAAGTAAGTATTATTAGCTCTATTTAGTATTTGTGATAAAAAGCTTTTTACAACACCTAGAGAGGAAATATTGCCTATAAATATGAAGAAACCTATAAAAGTAATAAGTAAGGAGTAATCCACTTCCTTTAATAGATTTTTATTGATTATCAAGGTTAATATCAAGGTTACCCCCATGGAAGTTCTATAATCTATAAATCTAAATACAGATAAAATAGCTATAATAAATAAAATAGTAAAAATAATAATACCTTTTGTGTTGAATCCGGAAATATTATCTAGACTAGGAACCTTAATATTTTCTTTATTATTTATAATTAATATAGTTAAAAATATAATAGCAGTTATAACTAAAGGTAGAGTTATCCTAAAAAAGTCCACAGGAGTTAGATTATAAAAGGAATAAATAAAAAGATTCTGTGGATTTCCCATAGGGGTTAGACTACTACCTAAGTTGGCAGCTAAAGTTTGAAAAATTACTAGTTTTAATGGATTAACCTTAATCTTTTTACTAATTATTATAGTTAACGGTACAAAGGTAAGTAGAGCTACATCATTAGTTACTAACATTGAGGAGAAAAAGGTTATAAATATTAGGGAAAAACATAATGATGTGTAGCTTGTACATTTATTTAATATAGACACTGCAATGAAGTCTAATATCTTTAAATCTTTAAAGGCTGCCACAATAATCATTAAATTTAGCAATAAAAATAAAACCTTAAAATCTATATACTCTATCTTGGGTATAGCTATAAAGGAAGAGAGAATAGCTAAAGTTATAGCTATTACTAATATAGTCTCGGTTTTAAAGAATTTTATAATTTGATTTTTATAAATTTGTACTATTTTCATTTGTATATCTCCATTTTAAAAATTAAGCTATGTATTACTTTGATTATAAATTAATTATTAAGTAAAACATAGCCTAAATATAATTATATATTTAATTAATTGAAGGTTTCCAAGTACCCTTATAATAAAAGTATACAGATAACGCAGTTCCTATTATCCAACCAAGAGGGAAGGCCCACCAGATACCGGAGTATCCTATTATTGAAGCTAAAATGAAGGAAAGGGCTACTCTTAGTATTAAATCAGAAAAGGTGGCAAACATAAAGTCTTTCATAGCTCCAGCTCCACGTAGAACACCATCACATACCATCTTAAGACCTACTACTAAATAAAACGGTGCTAGGGTTCTTAGAAACTCAGTACCCACATTAATTACATCTATGCTCTCACTAGAATCTACAAACAATCCAATTAATTTTGGAGCAAGGATTAAAAATAGAATAAGAATTCCACCACATATACTTAAGGTTATAGCTACTGCAGCTTTATATCCTTCTCTCACCCGGGAAATTTTCTTTGCACCAATGTTTTGTGCAGTGAAGCTAGAAAGTGCACTAGACATAGTACTCATAGAAGTAAGAGCAATGGTATGAACTCTAAAGGCAGCAGAATATCCTGCTACGACTATGGCTCCATAACTATTAACTAGACCTTGTACACAAATTTGACCTACAGATATAAAGGATTGTTGCATTATACTTGGTATGGCAATTCTACTTATACGCTTTAAAATGTAACTACTAAAGTAAGGATACTTTTCAGTGACTTCAATTTTACGTAATCTCATAATAAGGCACACTATAGCTAGTATAGAAGAAAGACCTTGAGCAATAAAAGTAGCCCAAGCAACTCCAGATACACCCATTTTAAAAGTTATAACAAACACTAGGTCTAAAATAATATTAAATATAGAAGAGAAAATTAAAAGATATAAAGGTGTTTTGGAATCTCCTAAACCGTTAAATATGGCGGTGGCAGTATTATATAAAAATAAAAATATAATTCCGCTTATGTATATTTGTAAATAAAGGGCAGAATCAGAAAATATATTTTCTGGAGTATGAAGAAGTCTCATAAGAGGCTTACAAAAAATACTACCCAAGATAGTTAAAATAATGCTAAGACTAGTTAGAGATATTATAGCTGTTGAAATTGCAGATTTCATAGTAGTATATTTTTTTGAACCAAAGATTTGTGCAACTACAACAGAGCATCCCATACTAGAGCCTACAGCTACGGCGATGAATAGTGCAGTTATAGGATAAGAAGCACCTACAGCAGCTAAAGCATTTACTCCTATAAATTTTCCTGCTACAATACTATCCACAATATTATAAAGTTGTTGAAAAAGTGAACTAAGTAACATGGGAAGAGAAAAAGTCCATAAAATTTTAAAAGGGTTTCCAATGGTCATATCAGTGATAGAACTATCTTTAATCTTATTATCCCTTTTAGTGATAGTTTCAGAGTTCATAATAGTTTACCTCCTCAAATGATATAATTATAGATTTTAATCTAAAGTTTATAATTTAAAACTAAGTTTATATATACCTTAAGATAAAAAAATCCCCTTATCATTATAGGATGTATGTAAAAGAAGAGCAACGAAGGATATATATAGGAATATTGTGATAAAATTAGAATAATAGGGTACATTGGAGGTAATTGATTAGATTTGCTCTAGGAGCCTTAATTACAGTAATATCAATGGGTTTACCATGTAAGAACATAACATTATTGAAACTGGAGAAATTAATATAAAATATTAAATCAATGGAGTGATAATATAATGAAAATATTAATAATGCGTGTGACACTAAGAGCTTCGTGGGTACATTCTTTAAAGGAAAAGAGAATGGTGATAAAGAGTTTAATGCAAAGACTAAGAAATAAGTTTAATATTTCTGTTGGCGAAGTTGATGAACAAGATATACATCAAACATTAGTTATAGGTATTGCAGGAGTTTGTGGAACATCAGCTCAGGTCCATTCTACCATGGAAAATATAATAAATTTTATAGAAGAAAATACAGATGCAGAAATAATTAAAATTGAGAACGAGGAAGATGTGTTTTGATGTGGTATTAAATGGTGAAAAATTTTAGAAGATATTAAAAAGGGGAAAGTTGCAACACACATAGAGGAAATAAAATAATAAATATTAATAATTCTTTATGTAATTGTATTCACGGTTATAAATTCCATTGACTTCATAGTTAAGCTGTGGGTATTATGTTCTAATAGTGGTAAATAATTAAAGTTAATTATAGAACAGATAATTAAATTATTAATTTATATTATTAGTATTAAAAAATATTTACAAAGGAGGAATTATAAAATGAAATTAATTTTAAAATACTTAAAAAATTATAAAATGCTTCTTATGATTAATATAATATCAGTATTTGGCTTTGCTTTAGTTGAACTTGGAATACCAACTATTATGGCTAAAGTTATCGACAAGGGAATAGCTAATGGTGATATAGAATATATAAAAACAATGGGACTTATAATTGTAGTTATATCTATAATAGGGGTTTTAGGGACAATATTGTTAGGATATTGTTCATCTAAAATATCTACAAATGTAACTAGAGATATAAGGAATGATATATTTAAGAAATCACAAGAGTTTTCTCATAGTGAATATGATAGATTTGGTATATCATCAATGATTACTAGAACTACCAACGATGCATTTCAAGTAATGCAATTTATAAATATATTACTGAGATTAGCGTTGATTACACCAGTAATGTTTATAGTAAGCTTAGTGATGATACTTAAAACAAGTTCATCCTTATCAAGTATATTAGCTGTTACATTACCATTTATAATTATTGGTGTATTCATAATAGCTAAAATTTCCCATCCGTGGTCAGAGATTCAACAGAAAAATTTAGATAAGTTAAACAGAATATCTAGAGAAAATTTGACAGGAATAAGGGTAATAAGAGCTTTCGGTAATGATGATCATGAAAGAGAAAGATTTGCTAAAACTAATAAGGACTATACTGAGATTTCAAAGAAGATTTTCAAGCTTATGTCTATATCTCAGCCAAGCTTTTTCTTAGTGCTTAATTTAGCAATCATAGCCATATTCTGGATTTCTAGTAGCATGATAAATGTCGGAACTCTTCAAGTAGGACAATTAGTTGCTTTTATAGAGTACTTATTCCATGCTATGTTTTCACTTATGTTATTTTCAACTGTATTTGTTATGTATCCCAAAGCACAAGTTTCATCTAATAGAATACAAGAGCTATTAGATGCTGAACCTATTATCAAGAATCCTGAGAATGGAATCAAGAAAAGTAATAATGAAGGAAATGTAGAATTTAATAAAGTTACCTTTACTTATCCAGATGGAGAAGTACCTGTGCTTAAAGATATTTCCTTTACAGCTAAAAAAGGAGAAACTATTGCGTTTATAGGAAGTACTGGTAGTGGAAAAAGTACACTAATAAACCTAATTCCTAGATTTTATGATGTTACTGAAGGAAGTATAAAGATAGATGGGATAGATATTAGAGAATATGATTTAAAGACTTTACGTAAAAAAATTGGATTTATACCTCAAAAGACTAGGTTATTTACAGGAAGTATAGATACAAATATTAGATTTGGTAAAAAGAAAGCTACTGTAGAAGAGGTTGAATATTCTTCAAAGGTGGCCCAAGCCTATGACTTTATAATTAAAAAACCTAAGAAGTTTGAGGAGTTAATAAGTGAAGGGGGAGGTAATGTATCTGGAGGTCAAAAGCAAAGAATATCTATTGCTAGAGCTATAATAAGAAGGCCTGCAATATATATTTTTGATGATAGCTTTTCTGCCTTAGATTTCAAAACAGATGCTACTCTTAGAGCTAAGCTTAAAAATGAAACTAAAGAGGCTGTAGTATTGATAGTTGCTCAAAGGATAAGCTCTATTATGGATGCTGATAAAATTATAGTATTAAATGAAGGTGAAGTAGTTGGAATAGGAACTCATAGAGAGTTACTGAAAAATTGCGATATATATAAAGAGATTGCATCATCACAATTAACAAAGGAGGAGTTGGCATAATGAAGAAGATTAAAAATACAGTAAGTAAAATTTCTCCCTTTGTAAAACCTTATAAATGGCCTTTTATAGGGGCCATAATATTTGTAATTATAGCAGCGGTCTTTACTGCTCTAGCTCCCATGACAGAAGGATTAATTATAACTCAGCTTACCAAGGATGCCTTTGATATGGCGAAAGGAGTAGCAGGAGCTTCAGTAAACTTTAATTATATAATAAAAATTTTAATAGTTTTAGCCTTTGTATATGTAGGAGGTACAGCATCAACATATGCAGCTAGCTTCATGTTAACTAATGCAATTCAAAATACCATGAGGGATTTAAGAAATGCAGTTCAAGATAAAATTAGAAAATTACCAGTGAGTTACTTTGATAAAAATAGCTATGGAGATGTATTAAGTCGTATTACCAATGATATAGATACTATATCTAATGCATTACAGCAAAGTTTTGTTCAAGTAGTTAATGCAGTTCTTTCATTAACTTTTGCCTTGATAATGATGTTTACAATAAATGTGAAGATGGCACTAGTAGCTATACTTATAATACCTATAAGCTATATGATATCTAGAGTTATAGTTGGAAGATCACAGAAACTGTTTTATAAGCAACAAAAGGCTCTAGGAAACCTAAATGGTAAGGTTCAGGAGATGTATACGGGCTTTAATGAGATAAAATTATATGGAAAGCAAGATGATGTTATAAGAGAATTTGGAGATATAAATCAAGAACTTTGTAGTACTGGATTTAAAGCTCAATTTATATCAAGTATAATGTCACCCCTAGTTTCTCTAGTAAGTTATTTAGGAATTGCAGCCATTGGAGTATTAGGTGCAATTAATGCCATAGCAGGTGCCATTACTGTTGGAAACCTACAAGCATTTATTCGTTATATATGGCAGATAAATCAACCTCTTTCACAGGTAACTCAATTATCCTCAGCTATACAATCAGCTTTTGCTGCAGTTGATCGTGTATTTGAAATATTAAATGAGGAGGAAGAAATTTCAGATAAAGAAGATTCAATAAAATTAGAAAATCCACGTGGTAATGTTATCTTTGAACATGTTAAGTTTGGGTATAGTGACGACAAGCCATTAATAAAGGACTTAAGTGCAGAGGTAAAGAGTGGGCAAATGGTAGCCATTGTAGGTCCTACAGGAGCAGGTAAAACTACTCTTATAAACTTGCTTATGAGATTTTATGATATCAAAGAGGGAGCTATAAAGATAGATGGAGTAGACATTAGAGACATGAAGAGGGAAGATCTACGTTCAATATTTGGAATGGTTCTTCAAGATACATGGCTGTATAATGGTACAATTTACGATAATATAAAGTATGGTAGATTTGATGCTACGAAAGAGGAAATAATAGAAGCTGCTAAGATAGCTAATGTACACCACTTTATAAAGACTCTCCCTGATGGGTATAACATGTTTCTTAATGAAGAAGCATCTAATATATCTCAAGGTGAAAAGCAATTGTTAACTATTGCTAGAGCTATAATATCAGATCCTGCCATATTGATATTAGATGAGGCAACAAGCTCTGTAGATACTAGACTAGAGCTATTACTTCAAAAAGCTATGAAGAATATAATGAAGGGAAGAACAAGCTTTGTTATTGCCCACAGACTTTCAACTATCCGTAGTGCGGATTTAATTTTAGTTATAGATGAAGGTAATATTATAGAGCAAGGAACTCATGAAGAGTTAATGATAAAGGGTGGTTTTTACGAGAAACTTTATAATAGTCAATTTAGAAATAATGAAGAAGTAAGAAGTTAAATAATATTAGAAAACGTCTCTTTTTAAGAGACGTTTTTATATTTTTTTAATATACATATATCACAATATAAAATTAAATATACATTTAATTTTATAGTTTAAGTAACCTAATATCATGAAACCCGCATGAGCACAACAACTAGTTAACTAGGTAAATATTTAAATAGGTTTATAGGTATATATTTAAATAGGAACATAGTTTTATAGCTTCATATTTAAATAGTTTATGGTTAAAATCCTATTGAATTTTATTTTTAATTTAATTATTCTGTAATGACATAAATTACAAGTAAGGAATAAAACTATTGAAAAGTAAAATAATGGGTAATACAATATAAGGTATAAGGAATATAGTTAACTATGTTCCATTAAATTATAATTAGGGGGAAAGGGTATGAAAGAGAAAAAAAGACTTACGGCGTTTATAATGTCATTATTTTTATTTGCAACCTTAGTAATGCCAATAAATATTACTGAGGCATATGCAGAAGATAATGATAAAACAAATAATAGCCAAGCTGTAGCTAGTGACGAAAACAGTATAGAGACACAATTACTAGAGGAGACTAATTTAAGTAAGGTTAACAAGGTAGTTGACATTATAAGTTTTAATGATTTCCATGGCAATGTATTAGAGTCTGGTAAAAACATTGGAGCTGCAAAATTAGTAGGAGTTGTAAATGAATATAAAGCTAAAGCTACTACTGAATATGGTGTTATACCAGTATCAGCAGGAGATTTATATCAAGGGACAGCAATTTCTAATCTTACCACTGGTAAACCAGTAACAGCTATGCTAAAAGCTATGGGACTTGAAGCATCTGCTATAGGTAATCATGAATTTGACTGGGGCATTAATAATATAAATGCTTGGTCAAAAGAAGGTGGATTCTCCTTCTTAGCTGCCAATATAGTTAAAAAAGGTACTGAAGAAAGAGTAAGCTATGCGCAACCATATAAAGTAGTTGAAAGAAATGGAGCAAAAATAGGGTTAATAGGAATTTCTACTCTAGAGACAGCAACTTCTACTTTAGCTGAAAATGTAAAAGATGTAGATTTCTTAGATCCAGTAGATACTGTTGCTAAGTGGAACAAAGTACTTAGGGAAACAGAAAAGGTTGATGCTGTAGTAGTTATAGCGCATGCCGGAGCGTATCAAGATATTAATACAAAAGAAATAACTGGGGAAGCTGCTGATATAGCAAAAGTTGAAGGTGTAGATGCTGTAATTGCAGGTCATAACCATTCTGTAGTTTCAGGCGAGGTAAATGGAGTACCAGTAGTAGAAGGTGGATATAATGGTAGAGCCTTAGCTAAGCTTACATTTACCTTTGATCATAGCAACAAACTTATAGACGTAGAGCCTAGTGTGGATGTGTTTTTAGGTAAAGAGGCTACCCTTCCAGTAGATGAAAATGTATTAAAGGAAGTAAATGATATGAATTCAGGTTTAAGTGAAATATTAGGACAAAAGGTAACTTCACTTAAAGAGCGTTTAAGTCATGATGATAAAAACACTGCAGTAACTCCACTTGGTGTAACTGTAGCAGAAACTATGAGAAAAATAGTAGGAACTGAGATAGCTGTAACTAATGGTGGTGGAATTAGAAGAAGTCTAGAACAAGGAAATGTCACTATTGGTGATATGTACGAAATTCTTCCTTTTGATAACACTATAGTAACTCTTGATGTTAAGGGTTCAGACTTATATGGCATCATAGAACATGGAATTAATACAGAGGGATTTGCATGGGGTCAATATGCAGGTATAAAGGTTTGGTGTAATCCAGAAGATGGCAAAGTTTCATCTATAAGATTAAATGATGGAACTAAAATTGATATGGATAAATACTATTCGATAGCAATAAATGACTTTATGTTAACAGGTGGAGATAAATATGATTTCTCTAATGCTATAAATGCAGTTAACACAAATGTAGTTATGAGAGATGCAATGGCTGAAGACTGGAACCAAAATGGTGTCCCTAAAGTAGATTTTAATGTATTAGTAGCAGGAGAAGATACAACTGTAGATAAGCCTACAGAAGAAAAACCAACAGAACCTAATGTTCCAGAAGAAGAAAATAAGCCATCAACTCCAAATACTAATAATCCAAGTAAACCAAGCAATCCAAGCAAATTACCTCAAACTGGTGCTCCATTAACCCCAGATGCATTTGCAATTATGGGAATTGTGGTAATTGCATTAGGTGGATATATTGCTAAGAAAAAGAAAAAGTCAGCATAATAAATTGTTAAAATTTTTTTAACGAGCTTTAAAATAAAATTTTTTACTTGATATAATATAGATATAGCACGTAGCTTAACAGCGTAAGTTCGATTGTTAAGCTTATGTGCTTTTTATTTTGGAGGTGATTTTCAATATGTGAATAACTCATAGAGCAATACATAGAAAGAATCATCCCTTTTTTATTATGCAGTTTTGGGGTAATATAGAGGATAGTGATAGGACTAAAGAAAAATAAAGTAATGGAGGGATATAATGAAGGCTTTAATGGATTTACATACCCATACTATTTCTAGTGGGCATGCTTATAGTACTTTAAAGGAAAATATTGAGGAAGCTAGAGATAAGGGGCTAAAGGTCCTTGGAGTTTCAGATCATGCTATATCTATGCCAGGTACAGCTCATGAATATTATTTTAATAATTTAAAGGTGATTAAGGATGAAATTATGGAAGTTAGAATTCTAAAAGGAATAGAGGCTAACATAATGGATTATGAAGGTAGAATAGATGTACAAGAGGAGCTGGCACTAGAACTTGACTATGTCATAGCTAGTATGCATCCACCTTGTGTAGCACCAGGAACCATTGAAGAAAATACTAATGCTTTAATAAAGGTTATGGATAATCCTTATGTTAAAATCATTGGTCATCCTGATGATAGTAGATTTCCTTTAGATTATGAAAAAGTAGTATTAGCGGCTAAAGAAAAAAATATGGTTTTTGAAATGAATAATACATCCATATCTCCAAAGAGCTTTAGAAGAAATGCTAGAGAAAATCAAATAACTCTTCTAAACTTATGTAAAGAACATGGAGTTAAAATAATCATGGGCAGTGACGCTCATATTTATTATGATGTAGGAGAATTTTCATCCTGCTATGAGTTACTTAAGGAGATAGATTTCCCAGAGAAACTTGTTTTAAATTTTAATATGGATTCCTTAGAATATATATTAGGAAAAAGATAATATAAGGTGATATATCAACAAAATGTTATAGTTGTGTGGATATATCACCTTTATTAATAATTAATTGTGTATAAAATCACTAAAGTGGAATACTATTTATGAGGTGATTTTATGAAATCTGTATGGAGTGAAAGCTGTAATTTTAAAAAGAGGGAATCCTTAAATGGAAATATAGAGGCAGATGTAGTAGTTATAGGAGCTGGTATAACAGGAATATTAACTGCCTATATGCTAAAGAAAAAAGGAATAGATGTAGTTATAATTGAGGCTGAAGAGATTTGTAGTGGAAATACAAAAAATACTACTGCGAAGATAACTTCTCAGCATTCCTTAATTTATGATAAGTTAATTAAGGAATTTGGAGAAGCGAAGGCAAGACAATATGCAAGTTCCAATGAGTTAGCTATAAAAAAATATAAAGAAATAATAGAGAATGAGAGAATTAAGTGTGATTTTGAAGAGAAGGATGCTTATCTATATACTATGGACAATGTTGAAGCTTTAAAAAAAGAATTAGAAGCGGCAACTAAGTTAGGAATAAAAGCTAAACTTTTAGAAAATACAGAGCTTCCTTTTAAGGTTAAGGCAGCTTTGAAATTTTATAACCAAGGTCAATTTAATCCCCTTAAGTTTTTAGAAGTTATTACTGAAGACTTAACCATTTACGAAAATACTAAAGCTTTAGAAATTAAAGAGGAGCTAGTTGTTACAGATAAAGGGATGGTTGCTGCTAAGGTAATAGTAGTAGCTACTCACTATCCAATTATGAATACACCTGGGTATTATTTCATTAGAATGCATCAAGAAAGATCCTATGTTATAGCTTTAGAGAATGCTCAAGATGTCAATGGAATGTACATTGGTATTGATAAATGGGGATACTCTTTTAGAAATTATAAGGACTTATTATTGCTTGGTGGAGGTTCTCATAGAACTGGTAAGAATGAAGCTGGTGGTAAATATGAAGAATTAAGACAGGTAGCAAAGGAGTTATATCCCAATGCTAAGGAAAAATATCATTGGTCTGCTCAAGATTGTATTCCTATAGATGAAATACCTTACATTGGTCAATATTCCACTGAAACTCCTAATGTATATGTGGCAACGGGTTATAAAAAATGGGGAATGACATCTTCTATGGTGGCAGCTATGATTTTATCTGATATGATATCCGGAAATAAAAATGATTTTGCAGAGATATTTTCTCCTACAAGATTTGATATGTCAGCATCAAGTAAAAACCTAACCCAGGATGTAATAGAAACTACAAAGAATTTTATAGCACAAAAAATTCACATTCCAAGTGAGCAGGTAGAGAAGGTAGAAGCTGGTCATGGTGGAATTGTAGAATATAATGGAGAGAAAGTTGGGGTATACAAAGATAATGATGGTAATATATTTACTGTAACTACAAAATGTCCTCATTTAGGCTGTGAGCTTCAATGGAATCCTGATGAGTTATCATGGGATTGTCCATGTCATGGTTCTAGATTTGATTACAAGGGTAATTGGATAGAAAGTCCAGCTATTAGGGGATTATCCCATGAATAAAATTAAATGTTATACAAGGAAAAAGAATTTTTTTGAGGGCTGGTATTTTAAACATCAAAAGGGTGAGGATACTATATCCTTTATACCTGGCATAAATATAGATAGTAAAGGAAATAGATCAGCCTTTATACAAGTGATAACTAATAGAAATTCATATAATATAAATTATAGTTTTTCTAAATTTATAGTTTATAAAGATAAGTTAAGAATAAAAATTGGAGATAGTACTTTTTCATCTAAAGGCATTGAAATCCACATTAAAGATGAGGGCTTAACAATAGATGGAAAAATAGAATATGACTTATTGACTCCTGTAAAATATGACATCATGGGACCTTTTAGCTTTATACCTTTTATGGAATGTAGCCATGGCATTATTAGTTTATATCATAAATTAAGGGGGAATTTAATTATTAATGGTGAATATGTAAGTTTTAATGATGGAGTTGGATATATTGAAACAGATAGAGGCAACTCTTTCCCCAAAACTTATTTATGGACCCAGTGTAATGATTTTAAAAATGAAAAAATATCTATAATGGCAGCTATAGCAGATATACCTTTTATGGGAATAAATTTTAAAGGATGTATATGCGTTGTATATTATAAAGGAAGAGAATATAGATTATCCACCTATAATGGAGTTAAGATTCTTAAATATAATTGCAAGTCACTAATGTTAAAAAGAGGTAAGTATGAACTACAGATAAAAGTTACTGATGGAAATCCACAAAAGTTATTAGCACCCTCAAGTGGTAATATGTGCAGAACTATTCATGAAAATGCAGCTTGCTCAGCTAACTATAAGTTTTATATAGAGGATAATTTAGTCTTTGATATAGAAAGTGATAACTGTAGTTTTGAATATGTGGATAGATAGGAATTTAAATGTCTCTAGACCTGATAAAAACTAAATTCTAAACTAATATTAAACTAGCATTAAAAATATAAAGATGCTAGTTTAATATTTTTAAAAAGACTATTTCATAAATATATATCTATATGGTATATTAAAACAATAGCAAAAAAATATATATGGAGGGTTTATTCATGATATTTTATTTTTCAGGCACAGGAAATTCTTTATACGTAGCAAAAAATTTATCCAGTAACCAAGGAGAAGAATTAATTGCAATTTCAAAGGAAATGAAACAAGATAAAGATTTTTATGAATATGACTTAAAACCAGGAGAAAAGATAATATTTGTTTATCCTATCTATGCTTGGGCATCACCAGCACCAGTAGTTAAATTCATTAGTAAATTAAAATTAAATAACTATAAGAACAATTATTTATCAGCAGTAGTAACCTGTGGCGAGAACATAGGAAATAACATGAAAATACTAGAGAAAAAGCTAGGAGCTAAGGGGTTAAAGTTAAATAGTGGATTTTCAATTGTTATGCCTAATAATTATATTATCCTTGGAAGAGCAGATGAAGATGATATTGTGAATAGTAAGATGTCTAAGGCTTTGGAGACCATTGGAGAAGTAAATAATCTTATAGGTGATAAAGTTAGGGATGTATTTAAAGTTGAAACAGGACCAATGCCTAAGGTTATGACAGCTATAGCTAATCCTATATTCAATAAGTTAGCTATAAATACTAAAAAGTTTCATGTTACAGATGATTGTATAGGATGTAAACTTTGTGAACAGGTATGCAATACTAAATGCATTAAAGTTGATAAAGTTCCTAAATGGGGAGATAACTGCTGTCAATGTTTAGCATGTATAAGTTATTGTCCTAAGGAAGCCATCCAATATGGAAAATATACAATTAATAAAAAGAAATATAAAAACCCTAAAATTCCTGTAGGTGAAATGATAATATAACAGGCAATGATTCTATATAGCTCAGTGAACTTTTAAAGACTCTCTTTAAGACTGGGACTTTACTTTTAAAACATGTATATATTTTTATAATAAAAATAATAATAAGAGTACGAAATTTAAAAGGGGAGTTCATCCATGAAAAACTTACTTAGAGTTATTTTTGTATTACTTATTTTCAATTTTATATTATATGATATAGCTTTTGCTAAGGATAGAAGTTATGTCTTAGAACTTAGAAAAGAAGATAATAAAATTGAGGTAGCAGTAGTTATAAAAGATGATGGTATTTGGGCAGTGAATATAAATAACCCTTCAGAGAAAATAATTCTTAACAAAGGGGCTTATAGAGAGCCAAATATAAGTGAAAATGGTTATGTAGCCTATAGGGATATTAAGAATAACTTGTATGTAACAAAAATAGATTTTTATAAAAAAGTAGAAAATACTACTAATGTAGATGATAGTATTACTGCATATCAATGGGATAAAGATGGAAATTTAATTTATTCTAAGTCCACAGGTGGAGTATATATATTTGGAGTTAAAGATAAAACTAAAGAAATTTTCACTGGAGGAAAAGAGTTTTATACACAAATTTTATTAGGAAAAGATAACTCTTTATTTGCCACAAAGAATATTATGAAAAAAGGTAATTCGGATAATTATCCTTTTCCGCTAGGAATAGTTAAGTTAGATTTAGCAACTAAAACAGAAAAAGTAGTGATACCATATATACCTATAAGTTCCCAAAATCATGATTTAGGGTTGGATCCAAAGATGGCTACCATCTCAATTAATGGAGTTAATTTAATTGTATGGTGTAGACCTAATTCTGCATCAATGACAGCAGATGGAGTGCCCATAGGAGTTTATAATGATGAAAGTAACAAGTGTAGAGAAGTACTTAATGAAGAGATTATAGTTTTAACTTATGAGGATATGATGTCTGTATCACCAATAGATGATAACTTAGTGGCTATTATAAATGGTGCATATAGGTTTATGAATGTAGATAAAACTTTAGGAATCTTAAATTTAGAAGATGAAAGTTTTAAAAAGATCACTAAGGATGGAGAAGTAGCTATGACTCCAAGTTATTCTAGTGATGGTAGAAATATAGTTTATTCAGCCTCAACTTATAGTGAAAATCTTCAGCAATGGGAAAATTCCAACAATCAACATATATATGAAGTAAACTTAGAAAATAATGAAATTACTAAATTGACTAACTCATCTGTAGGATGGGATTTTTATCCTAACTATATTAATGATGATAGTGAATTTGTATTTATAAGAAAAGATAAAGAAAATAAATTTTCTTTAATTAAGGGAAATAGGGAGGGGAAGGAACAAGTTATTATTGATAACATTTTACACTTGGATGATAGTGCAAGTATAAACGAGTATTTTTGGTATTATGGACATTACGATATGAATAAGGTGTTTCATAATATGGAGATAACTCAATGATTTAAAAATTTAATACTTACGCACTAAGATACACATATGATGAGAGGAAAGATAAATTTATGGAATTGACATTAGACATATTTCAAACAATGGCATTAGCTTCTATGGTTTTTTATTTTGGAAAATATTTAAAAGAAAAAATATCTATATTAGAAAAGTATTGCATACCAGCACCAGTTGTAGGAGGTCTTATTTTTGCAATACTTATGCTTATATTTAGGCTGACAGGATTCATAACTATTAATTTAGATACAACTCTTCAAAATATTTTTATGACTGCATTTTTCACTAGCGTTGGATTTACGGCTAGTATTAGAATATTAAAAAAAGGTGGTATAAAAGTATTAACATTCTTAATTATATCAGTGCTTTTAGTAATTCTACAAAATACAGTTGGAGTTGCTTTAGCAACTTTGTTTAATTTAGAACCCTTATTAGGAATTTGTACAGGCTCTATTCCTATGATAGGGGGACATGGTACAGCGGGGTCATTTGGACCTATTCTAGAAGAAATGGGAATTGCAGGTGCCACAACTGTATCCTTTGCTTCTGCGACTTTTGGACTGGTTATGGGAAGTATAATTGGAGGATTGGTTGCTAGAACATTAATTATACGTCATAAGCTTAATACTCCTATGAAGGAGGATGATGATAATACCTGTATGCCACTAGGAGATTTTAATGAAGATAATCAAGATATACTATGTCATAAAAGATTAATGTCAGGTGCATCTTGGATCTTTATAGCAATGGGAATAGGATCTATAATATCTAATTTTATTCAGGGAATTGGTTTAACTTTTCCATCTTATATTGGAGCTATGCTTGTGGCTGCAATTATAAGAAATATTTGTGATGCCACAAATATTGAGTTAGTAGAAAAAGAAATTGAAAATCTTGGAGGTATCAGCTTATCCTTCTTTTTATCTATGGCTCTTATGGGATTAAAGTTATGGGAACTTCTAGATTTAGCAATTCCTATGGTTGTTATGTTAATAGCACAAACAATTCTCATAGGTATATTTACATATTTTGTAACCTTTAGAATTATGGGGAGAGATTATGAAGCGGCAGTTTTTGCATCTGCAAACTGCGGATTTGGAATGGGAGCTACACCTAATGCTGTAGCTAATATGGATGCACTTTCAAATAAATTTGGATTTGCACCTACCCCATATTTTGTCGTACCAATTGTAGGATGCTTATTCATAGATTTCGTAAATTCTGCAATTATTACACTATTTATAAATATAATTCATTGAAGCCATTGATCAAAGTAATTATAGAATAACGACATATTAAAATATTAGAATATAAAAGAAAAAGCAATATACTATTAAAATGTAAAGAGTATGTTGCTTTTCTTAGGTTAAAATGTATGAAATTAATTCATAAAAGATATAATAATTATGAGATTAGAAAAAGTTGTTATAAAAAGGTAGCATAAATTCTTTCTATTAACATAGGTATTATATAGAATTATATTTTAAGAAATAATAAATAATACTATTTTTATAAATACTTTTTTTAATTATATAAAATATAAAAAATTTAAATGAATTATTAAATGGGTTATAGGTAATATTTCAAAAATAATTATTTTATATATGTTGACTTTATAAATTTATAAGTATAAAATTAATATAAATTTGCAAGTCGAAGAACGTAATAAAATGTTGAAATATATATTGAAATATATATAAAGTACATATTAATTATAAAGTAAATACAAAAAAATGGAGGGATTTTTATGTCTATATTAAAAGGATTAAATCCAGAAAAGGTTCTAGGCTATTTTGAAGAATTAACTAAAATACCTCATGGTTCAGGCAATGAAAAGGTTATCAGCGATTATTTGGCTAACTTTGGTAAGGAAAGAGGATTTGTAGTAATACAAGATGATGAGTTAAATGTAATCATTAAAAAACCTGCTACTCAAGGATATGAAAATGCACCAGTAGTAACAATCCAAGGTCATATGGACATGGTTTGTGAAAAGAATAAGGATAAGGTACATGATTTTGAAAAGGATCCATTAGAGCTTAGAATCGATGGGGACTATCTTTATGCTAATGGAACAACACTAGGAGCAGATAATGGAATAGCAGTAGCTTATGGATTAGCTATTTTAGATTCAAAAGAGTTAAAACATCCTGCTATAGAACTATTTGTTACTACAGGTGAAGAGACAGGTATGTATGGAGCTATAGCAGTAGATCCTAAAAATCTTGATGGAAAAATATTATTAAACATTGACTCAGAAGAAGAAGGAATATTCCTTGTAAGCTGTGCTGGTGGAGTTACTAACTATGTAAATATAAATACTCAATGGGAAGATGCCTCTAATGAAGCTTTAAAACTAGAAGTTAAAGGTTTAAAAGGTGGACACTCTGGTATGGAAATAATAAAACAAAGAGGAAATGCTAATAAACTTATGGGAAGATTATTAAATGCTATATCAAAAGAGGTAGATTTTAATATTTCTCATATAAGTGGAGGCGCTAAAAATAATGCAATTCCTCGTGAAGCAGAAGCTACAATTACAGTAGCAGCTAAGGATGTAGAAAAAGTTAAACAAATAGCTACAAAATCATTAGAAATATTTAAAACTGAGTTAAGAATACAAGATCCAGATGTAACTGTAATAGTTGAAAAATCAGAAACTAGCAAACAATTAACTAAGGAAGTAACTGAAAAAATAGTTTCTTACTTAGTAGTAGCTCCAAATGGAATTCAAACTATGAGTGAAGATATTAAAGGGTTAGTAGAAAGTAGTATTAACTTAGGAGTTATAGAATTTAGTGAAGAAAAAGTTACCTTTGTTTCTGCAGTGAGAAGCTCTGTAAAAACATTAAAAAATGCCATTACAGATGGAATAGATGTTGTAGCAGAATTAGTTGGTGCTGAGGTTATTAATGATTCTGATTATCCAGAATGGCAGTATGAACCAAACTCACCAATAAGAGATTTATGTATAGAAACTTATAAAAATGTTACTGGTGAAGAACCAAAAATAGATGCTATCCATGCAGGACTTGAATGTGGACTTTTAAAAGAAAAAATGCCAGATGTAGATATGATTAGCTTTGGACCAAATTTATTTGATGTACACACTCCAAATGAACATATGAGTATATCATCTGTTGAAAGAGTATGGAATTTTATAAAAGCACTATTAGAAAATATTAAATAAATGCCTAAGGTAAATTTTACTTTAGATATTTAATATAAAAATAAACAATTTGATTTAGGCATCCTGAAGAGTACTAGTTAATGTGTTTATATTTTTATCAATAGTATTAATTAAAGATAAAGATATAGCTTGTAGATAAATTAAACTTTTAAACATAGTAATTAGTGGCTTTTTTAGGGTGCCTTGTTAAAGAGTTACAAAGGAGGAGAAAAAATTTATGAGCCAAGAGAAAAGAAAATTATCTCAAAGTGCTTATGGTGGATGCAAAGGTGAAGAATATGTTCCTTTTATTCCAACATCAATGGCAATGCCAGAAACAACAGGTTATTCAATTATTTTAGGTATTATTTTAGCATGCGTTTTTGCAGCAGCTAACACATATCTTGGTCTGAAAGTTGGTATGACAATATCAGCTGGTATTCCAGGTGCTATTATTGCAACTGGAGTATTAAAAGGAATGTTTAGAAGAAATAACATTTTAGAAGCAAACATGGTAGCATCTTTAGCTGCTATGGGAGAATCCATTGCCGGGGGAATTATATTTATTTTACCAGCATTAATTTTATGGGGATTAAAATTAAGTATTCTAACTGTTGTTATTGTTACAATAATTGGTGGAGTTATGGGAGTATTTTTCATTACACCCCTTAGAAGATACTTAATCGTGGAAGAACACGGAAATTTAGTTTATCCAGAAGGTATGGCTGCAGCTGAAGTTCTTGTAACTGGTAGTGAAGGTGGACAAGGATTCAAAACAGTCATGACTGGTCTTGGAGTAGGAGCTGGATATAAACTTTTCTCAGGTGGATTTGCACTTTGGGGAGAGCAAGCTACTTATGTTATTAAAAGTTATCAAGGTACAATGATGGGATTTGACACTTTAGCATCACTTCTTGGTGTTGGATTTATAGTTGGTACTAGAGCATCATTACTTATGTTTGGTGGTTCTGTTATAGCTTGGTTTGCACTTATACCATTAATCAAATTCTTAGGAGTTGGACTAGCAGAGCCTTTATTCCCAGCTACTAAAATTATAGCTGAAATGAGTGCTAACGAAATCTGGGCTAACTATATTAAATATATAGGTGCTGGAGCTGTTGCAATGGGAGGATTTATTTCTCTTGCTAAGTCTATTCCTACTATTATCACAAGTTTTAAACAAGCTATGGGTGGAATAGGTGCAGGTAAAAATGATAAAGTAAGTAGAATTGATTTAGAAGCACCTCTTACTTGGGTTATTCTAGCAGCTGCTTTTGGATTTGCATTAACTTGGTTATTACCAATGGTTAATGGTGGATTTGTAGGTGGAATCATGGCAGTTTTATTCAGCTTCTTCTTTGCTGTTGTTTCAGCTAGAATGGTTGGTATAATTGGAGCATCAAACAACCCAGTTTCTGGTATGACTATAGCTACAATGTTATTTGTAACTACTGTAATTAAATTAACTGGTGGAGTAAGCCAAGAGTATATGACTAAAGCAGTACTAATAGGTGGAGTTGTTTGTGTCGCTATAGCAGTAGCTGGTGGAGCAGCACAAAGTTTAAAAACTACATTTATTATAGGTGGTACTCCTAAAAAGGTTCAAATAGGAATGTTTATTGCACTTTCAGTAGCAGGAGTTTTTGCAGCACTTGTAATTAACATGTTAAATACTGCTTATGGAATAGGTTCTGCAGATGTAGCAGCGCCTCAAGCTACACTTATGAAAATGATAGTTGAAGGTATTATGACAGCTCAATTGCCATGGACACTAATAATAATTGGTGCTGCAATTGCATTATTCTGTGAATTAGCTGGAATAGCAGTATTACCAGTAGCTCTAGGTATATACCTTCCAATAACTTTAAATGCTGCTATCTTAGTTGGTGGAATAATCAGAGAAATCGTTGAGAGAAAATTTGCTAAGGATCAAGATAGAAGAGGAGAAGTTGTTGAAAAAGGAACTCTTCTTGCATCAGGTTTAGTTGCAGGAGATGCATTGATGGGTATAGTAGTAGCTGGATTAGTAGCTGCTAATGTAAATATAGCATTCGGTAAGAATTTCTTAACAGGAATAACTCAAAGTAATCTATTTGCTTGTGTAATGTTCTTATTACTAGGATTATGGATTTACATGTTCTCTTGTAAAAAAGACAAAGCCGTTAAATAGTAAATCATAAAACAACTTAAAATCGCTTTGCCACAGGTAAAGTCTATCTGTGGACAAGCGATTTTAATAATTGGTAACAAATTAATTTATATAATAAAGAATAATAAAATGAATTAAAGAATATCTTATATTTAATAGTTATAAATAAGTTAGGAGGAATTTTGCATGAAAAATAAGAAAAAGCAAGAAGAAATAGAAAAACAAGCTCAAGATACAAAGCATAATTTTGCCCTTTATGTACCTGAAATTAAACAACAAAATTGGGAAGAAAAAGATGGTAAAGTTGTTATCCATATAAAAGTTACTGATCCAGTTAAAAAGTTTCTAGCTTGGATGGTTAAAAGAACTCCTGAAACTAAATTAGAACTAGATGAGAGATGTTCTACAGTATGGAAGTATATAGATGGAAATAGAACTGTTTATGATATTGCAAAGCTCATGGCAGAAATTTATAAAGAAAATGTAGATGGAGAGCTATATAGATTAGTAACTTATTTAAAATACATATCTAAAAGAGGATGGATAAAGTTTAAAGAATATGATAAAGAAGTTGAAATTAAATATACATAATATTTAATTAACATAAAATTTAAAATTACAAGACCTGTGTAAATACAAGGTTTATAGGTGTTAGAGAGGACAACCTTACATCATTGAAAGATATATGTAAGGTTATCCTCTTGTTCTATTTATACATGTAAGGTAAACTATATGTATGTCAAAAATGGGTACAAGTAGCAAGGAGTGAAAATTAGTGGGTTTAGATTTGATATTTATATTAAAGGCAATAATTATTGCAATAGTAGAAGGGTTAACAGAGTTTATTCCAGTTTCATCTACAGGACATATGATATTAGTTGGTAATGCTATTAACTTCCGTGGTGAGTTTGCTGATATGTTTCAGGTAGTTATTCAACTAGGGGCCATACTTGCAGTAGTGGTATTATATTGGAATAAGATTAAGGATAGTGTAATAGAATTTTTTAAATTCATATTCACATTTGGTAAGAAGGGTCAAACTGGATTTAAATTTGGAATTAATGTATTGATTGGATGTATTCCAATGGGAATAGTAGGAGTAATTTTTTATAAGCAAATTAAAAGTTTATTTAATCTTCAATCAGTAATTGTTGGATTATTAGTAGGAGGATTTTTACTACTTATAGTGGAAAACTTCTTTAGAAAGAGAAAAAGTAAAGCTGTTAAAAACATAGATGATATAACACCTATGCAGGCATTAAAGGTAGGAATATTCCAAGTTCTTGCTGTATGGCCAGGAATGTCAAGAAGTGCATCTACCATAATGGGAGGTTGGGTTGCAGGGCTCTCCACTCCAGTAGCAGCAGAATTCTCATTTTTCCTAGCAGTACCTGCAATGGTAGGATCATCAGCTAAAGATTTATTTGAATTTAACTATTCTATTATGACTCCAACCTTATGGGTTGCATTAATAGTTGGGTTTATTGTTGCCTTTGTTGTATCAATAATAGTTATGGACAAATTTGTTACTTTCTTAAAGAAAAAGCCTATGAGAGTATTTGCTATATACAGAGTAGCAGTAGGAGTACTACTTGCTGTGTTAGTATTTACAAAGGTTATTACCTTAGTAGCTTAAATTAAATGATAACTTTAATAAAAAAAGAGAACAAATTCATTGAAAAAATGAACTTGTTCTCTTTTTTTATAACTACCAACTACCAGATGATCCACCGCCACCGGAAGAACCTCCACCGAAGCCGCCAAAGCCGCCGCCACCGGAAGAACCACCGCCGCCGAAGCCACCAAAGCCACCGCCACCTCTAGGACCTCTTCCACCTCTACTAGTCCAAAACAACATTCGTAGTAATCTACCCCTATTGAAGATGGAATCTATAAATACAATGATGATGATAGCTATAAATATAAATATATTAAAACCATCATTATCCTCATAATTTTCTTCACTAGGCATTGTCACATTCAAAGACTTATCTAAGGTGACACCGTATTCTTTACTAGCATAATCACATAAAACACTATAACTATTTAGAATTCCTTCACTATAATTTCCACTTTTAAAACTTGGTTTTGCGATGGAAGTCATAACTCTACTTGAAAGTGCATCAGGTATTGCACCTTCAAGACCTCTTCCTACCTCTACTCTCCACTCCCTGTCATCTATGGCTACAAGAATTAAAAGACCATTATCTTTGCCTTTTTCACCTATTCCCCAGGTTCTAAAGAGACTATTGCTATAATCTTCAATTGGAGTATTGTTTAGGGTGTTCATTACAACAACTACAGCTTGAGCACCTGTTTTATCCTCAAGCTCCTTACCTAGAGAAATAATTTTATTGGCATCTTCATTATCTATAATACCTGCATAGTCATTTAGATATTTATATACAGTTGGACTAGGATAAGTATCCTGTGCTAATGCACTAAAAGAAGAGAGTAGTAGTATAACAATAAGCAAAGAAAGACAGTGTTTTAAAAACTTAATTGCACTCTTCATATTTATTTAGAAAAGTCTACAGAAGGGACTTCTGCAGCACCTGCACTTGCTTTATAAAATGGTTTCTCGTCAAATCCAAATAATGAAGCAATTATGTTGGTAGGAAATCTTAAGATTTTAGTATTATAATTTGTTACTACATTGTTATAATCTTGTCTAGCAATGGCAATTCTATTTTCTGTTCCTTCTAATTGCACTGATAAATCTAAGAAATTTTGATTAGATTTTAAGTCAGGATAATTTTCAACCACTACTAACAATCTAGAAAGAGCGTTAGATAGTTCAGTATCTGCAGCTGCTTGGTCAGAGATATTTGTAGCTCCTGCAAGTTTAGCCCTAGCATCAGCTATTTCCGTAAATATTTCCTTTTCTTGAGTTGCATATCCTTTTACTGTATTAACTAGGTTAGGGATTAAATCTGATCTTCTTTGAAGCTGAGTATCAATATTTGATTCCGCTGCACTAACTCCTTGTTTAAGAGTTACAAGATTATTGTAATTTCCAACTAAAAATACAGCAATAATAATCACAATAATTATTATAGGAAGGAAAACCTTCATACCTTTTTTCATAATTTATTCTCCTTTCAATCTTTGATTTAGTATATGTTTTAATTTCACATATTATATATGAATTAATCTTATTATTAACAAGATTAATTAGAAACATAAAGTAATGAGTTATAAATTAAAACCATTGCTTTACATTATATTCATTATAATCAAGAAAATTTACAAAATCAATGTAAATAAGAAAATCCTGTGATTTACACAGGGTTTTCTTATTTGAGGGGTTAATTTTTAGCTTCATTTATAATCGGGGGATTATTTATGAAGTACTTTTTACTTAATACTTAGGGGTTCCACTTTTAATATTACTAAAAAGTAATATTAAAAGTGGAGATACTTATTCCAGGGTGTAACTTATTTGCTTTAAATATTAGGAAATTAATTATCTCTTATATAATCTTGGGGAATTACTTACGAAATATTTATTATCTCCTGTTGATATTTATAATAAGGGTATATTGTGACATCTGTGTGACAAAATTATGATTAGATTATAAATAATTTTAGAAGGAAATTAATGTGATTAAAAATTAGGTGTATAAATTGAATAAAGTTTTTTAATGAAATAAGTAGCATAAAGCAATAATATATAAATTTAATAAATAACTATGGAATTATATTGAAAATAAAGATATAATTAGTACAACGAAAATTATGTAATACAAGTTATAAGGAGTGGGGAGAATGGAGATTATTAATGAAAAATTAAATGAAGTAAAGGAGCATATTAAAAACGTAACTTATTTAATTCATGCAGAAAGCTTAATACATTGGGATATGCAAACAGGAATACCATCTAAAGCTATAGATGGAAGAATTGAAGTAGTGGGATATCTATATTCAGAGTGTATAAAACTTATGACTTCTCCAAGAATAGGGGAATGGATAGAGTATTTCTCAGATAAAATGGACAAATTATCTTTCAGGGATAAAAAGATTATAGAAAATTTAAAAAGAAACTATGATGAACTTATAAAGATACCACCTGAAAGAAATAAAGAGTATCAAATGTTATGTTCAACATCAGAAGCATTTTGGAAACAAGCTAAGGCTAACAATGATTATGAAGGCTTTAAGCCATATCTAGCAAAGATAATAGAGTTTAATAAGGAATTTGCTGAATATATAGGATATGAAGGAAATATATATAATAAGTGCTTAGATGATTATGAAAGAGGATTGACTGTAGATAGGGTAGATAAAGTATTTAAAGAGCTTAGGGATGGTATAGTGGAGCTTTTAGAGAAGATTAAAGCCTCTAAGGTAAGTATAGACGAGTCCTTCTTTAAAAAGCAATTTCCTATCAAAGATCAAGATGAATTTGGTAAATTTGTTTTAGAAAAATTAGGATATGATTTTGAGGCAGGAAGACTAGATACTACTGTTCACCCATTTACAACTAACTTCGGAAATAAAGATGTTAGAATAACAACTAATTATGATGAACATGATTTTAGAAGTGCTTTCTTTAGCAATATTCATGAAGGTGGACATGGTATTTATGAGCAAAACTCAGCAGATGATTTAGAATATACAGGTATTTCAGGTGGAACTTCTATGGGTGTACATGAATCACAATCTAGATACTATGAAAATATTCTAGGAAGAAGTAAGGAATTTTGGGCTTATTTTTATCCAGAGGCTCAAAAGAGATTCCCTCAATTTGAAGGAGTTAATTTAGAAGATTTCTATAAAGCTATAAATAAGGTAGAACCTTCTTTAATTAGAACAGAAGCAGATGAATTAACTTACAGTATTCATATTATAATTAGATATGAGTTAGAAAGAGCTTTCATGAATAATGAAATCACAGTAGAAGAGTTGCCAGCTGCTTGGAATAAAAAATACAAGGAATATTTAGGTGTAGAGCCTAAAAATGATTCAGAAGGAATTCTTCAAGATACTCATTGGGGTGCAGGTTTAATTGGATATTTCCCAAGCTATGCTCTTGGTAATGTATATGGAGCCCAATTTTTAAATAAAATGAGACAAGATATACCTACCTATGACGAAGAAGTTAAAAATGGTAATTTTGCAGTGATAAAAGATTGGTTAAGAGAAAACATACATCAGTTTGGATCTCTTTATACTCCATCGGAGCTTATTGTAAAAGTAACAGGAGAAGAGTTAAATCCTAAATATTTCTTAGAGTACCTAAATAAAAAATACGGAGAAATCTACGAAATATAAGTGACACTCCAAATTTTATATTTGGTCAGTGGAACTTACTCATTCGAACGCATGTGAGAAGGAGTTTCTTCGAGAGCAAAGCGAAAGGTTGCTTTAGCAACATCACTCCAAATTTTATATTTGGTCAGTGGAACTTAAGTGAGACTCTAAATCTATGATTTAGTTAGTTGAACTTACTCATTCGAATATATATGAGAAGGAGTTTCCGTAAAATACAATAGATTTAGCATGCATAAAAGAAAGTGAGATATGATGAAATTTTTAAAGAAATTAGTTGGAGATAAATGTTATCTTTCTCCAGTGGATGATATACTAGCAGATAAGGTAGCTCAATGGAGTAATGACTTGAGGGTTTCCTTAAGAACTGGAGATATATCAGATATGATAACAGTTGATGCTCAAAGAGAGTATTTAAATAGTATGAATGAGAGAGGATATGCCTTCTATATAGTTGACTCTAAAAACGACGAGGCTATAGGGGTCATAAGGCTTATGAGAATAAGCCACATACACAGAAATGCTGTTCTTGGAATGTTTATTGGAGATTCGAATCATAGAAATAAAGGTATAGGAACAGAAGCAACAAAGCTAATATTGGATTTTGCTTTTAATGTGATAAATCTTAGAAACATAATGATAGAGACTTTTTCTTTTAATGAAAGGGCCATTAACTTATGCAAGAAGATTGGCTTTAAAGAGATAGGAAGAAGAAGAAACTCTATTATATATGGAAATAATGAGTTTGACGAAGTCTTCATGGATATATTGAATACTGATTTTCATGAATCAATTATATGTGAAGCACTAAAATAGAAAGAAGACAATATATAACATTAGGCTGTTAAAAAATAAGAGCTATAAACTTTCAGTTTTATAGTTCTTATTTTTTTATTACATTTTATATGAAAATTAGTTAAATCTAAATTTAGTGACTGCAAAATCCATCTGACCATTAATAATAAACAATAAGTGATTAACTCACATAAATAAAATATTAAAAAGGGTAAAATATATGTATAATAAAAAGCAGATTTTGAGTTATCATATATAGGGAGGCATTACAATATTTAACTTTTTAAAAAGGGATAATGGAAAAGTAATAAGTATTAATGGTATAGATAGTTTGTTAGGTAAGATTAATTTAATTGATGTTAGAGAAATATATGAATATAGAAATGGAAGTTTAAAAACAGCTAGAAATATTCCAATGGGAAATCTTTTAAACAATCCAGATAGATATCTTAAAAAAGAAGATGAATATTACTTTATGTGTCAAACAGGTTCGAGAAGCTCACTTGCTTGTAGGAGATTGACTAAAGAAGGGTTTAATGTGATTAATGTTAGAGGTGGTATTGGAGCATATAAAGGGGCTAAAAGAAAATAACTTTAATTATTGTATAGAATATTTTAATTTGTAGTTGATATAATCACTTAAGAGTAATATAATTTAATTAAGTTAATGCTTAATTAAATTATATTATAAAAGGAGTATATATGATAGAAAGTGTAAAAGTTTTTAAAGCTATTGGTGATGAGACAAGGATAAAAATACTAATATTATTATCTAAGAAGAATATTTGTGCAAAGGCAATAGCTAAGCATTTACAAATTTCTGAAGCTGCAGTATCACAACACATTAAAATTCTTAAGGAAGTAGATTTAATTGTAGGTTACAAAAGAGGATATCATGTAATCTATGACTTAAATAAGAAAGTTTTAGAAAAAGCTATAGAATTTATTAATGTATTAATTACTGATGACATATGCTCAATAGATGATAAGTTTAATGTAAGTTTAGAGAGCTTTCATGCTTTACAATGTGAAAAAAATTGTAAGGTGGTAAAGAAATGCTGTAAAGAGAGATTAAAGGAGGAAGAGTAATGAAGGTTTGTTTTCCAGTTAAATCTAATGAAGGTATGGAGAGTGTACCATATGGACACTTTGGAACAGCTCCAATGTTTGTAGTATGTAATTTAGAAACTAATGAGGTTAAGACTATAGGAAATGGTGATTTAGGTCATCAGCATGGTATGTGTCAACCAATGAAAGCATTATCAGGAGAAGTAGTAGATGCTGTGGTTGTAGGTGGTATTGGTCAAGGGGCTATAGTTAAGTTAAACTCCCAAGGAATAAAGGTATATAGAGCAGCAGAAGGAACTATAAATACAAACTTAGAGAAGCTTAAAAATGGTGAGTTATCAGAATTCGCTATGAATCATACTTGTAATCATGATGGATGTGACCATCATTAAAATATAATTAAGAATTGAAAGAACTGTATGAAAATAGAAATAAGTGCTTCTATTTTCATACAGTTCTTTTAATAATGGTTCTGTTGAAAACTATAGTGATAGAATATACAATCTATAACATGTTGACGGATTATTTTTACATAGTCCAACTATATATTTAATCTATCCCCTAAATTAAACTAAACTGTTTTAATGTGAATATCCACAGGAATACTGTAAGTATACAAAAGGCTGAAGTAAATACTACTATTTGGGCAGCTAATTCACTATCACCATCCATTTTTTGAGCCATAGTGAAGGAAGAAATAGCAGTAGGGGATGCAAAGATAAGCATTAACGCTATAAGTTCTATATCTCTAAAACCTAACCATATACTTATAGGCATAAGAATACTAGGAACTACAATAAGTCTACCAGTTACACCTATAATAGTTTGTTTCAAGTGAGCTTTTACATCGGTGAAAGAAAAGGAACCACCAAGTAAAATAAGGGAAAGAGGTGTAGCAATTCGTGATATATCACTTATGGATTTTTCAATAGCTGTTGGAAGTTTTATTCCAAAGATAAGAAATAATAGTCCAATTGCTGATGTTATAATTAAAGGATTAGTAATAATTCCTTTTAGAGTATTTTTAATATCTAGCTTTCCGCATCTAAAAATTTCTAAGGATATCACTGCTAACATATTAAAAAAAGGAACAACAGTGGCTATTAGTATAGCTACAACACCAACTTTGTCCTCACTAAATAGGGAACATGCTACAGGTAGACCAAATATTATAAAGTTGCTACGAAATATACCTTGTATCAAAACACCACGTTTTTTATTATCCTTTTCAATAAGGGGAATGAGAATGCATAGTACTATAAAGGTAAGGGTAACACTTATAAGTGCAAAGCAAATAAGTTTCGGATTTATAGCTCCTTTTAAATCTGTTTTATATATATTATAAAATAACAATAGAGGCAAAAAAGCCTTAAAGGTGATACTATTCATAACCTTTAGAGTATTGTCATCAAACATTTTCAATCGCTTTAATACATATCCTAAAGCCATGGTAAGAAACAGTGGTAAAACTACATTAATTGATAAAATCAAATTTCCCATAATTAATATCCTTTCTAGTATTTTGTTAATCTATTTCTCATATTTTATATGGTTGTCCCAATTAATTGTATACAAAGTTAAAGTGTTTTTCAATGTATAAGTAATAATTGATAATATTTGTAATAGGTGTTAAAATAAAAATGTAGTCTTACTCTAAGGAAGTATCCAAGGAGGAAGAGTAATAGATTTAAATCGTTCTGAATTACATGAGGGTTAGCCCAAATGATAAGGCGGTGTCATAGGATAGCGATATACTATCTCTGCTCTCTATTGGGACGCAGAGAGTATTTTTTTGAGGGGAGCTTAAGCTTTGGAAACAAGAATCGCATTGATTGGAATTATAGTAGAGGATACTACAGCTACAGAAAAATTAAATAATATTTTACATGACTATGGACAATATATTGTTGGGAGAATGGGGGTACCATATCGCGACAAGGAGGTGTGTGTTATCAGCGTAATTATAGATGCAACTAATGATATTATTAGTTCATTATCTGGTAAGTTGGGTATGCTCGATGGTATTACTGTAAAAACGATCTATTCAAAGAAGTAGAGTAAATATATAAAATCAGAACGAATTAGGTATATATTAGAATAAAGCACTTAAAATCTTATTAAGAAAGAAGAGTAGATGTATGTATAATGTAAAATCTAAGGTAGCAACTGAATTTATTGAAGATGGAGAAATATTATCAACCCTTGAATATGCTAAGAAAAATAAAAATAATAAAGAGTTAATAAATAGTATTATAGAGAAGGCTAGAGAATGTAAAGGTTTAAACCACCAAGAAGCAGCAGTACTATTAGAATGTGATTTAGAAGAAGAAAATAAAAAGATAGAAGAGCTAGCTATGGAGATAAAGAATAAATTTTATGGTAATCGTATAGTTATGTTTGCTCCATTATACCTTTCTAATTACTGTGTTAATGGATGTATATACTGTCCGTATCACCATGGAAACAAACATATAGCTAGAAAGAAACTTACTCAAGAAGAGATTAAAAAGGAAGTAATTGCATTACAGGATCTTGGACATAAAAGACTTGCACTAGAAACAGGTGAAGATCCTATAAATTCTCCTATAGAATATGTATTAGAAAGTATAAAGACTATATATAGCATAAAACATAAAAATGGTGCTATAAGAAGAGTAAATGTAAATATTGCTGCTACTACTGTTGAGAATTATAGAAAATTAAAAGAAGCTGGAATAGGAACATATATATTATTCCAAGAAACTTATAATAAAAAATTATATGAAGAATTACATCCAACAGGACCAAAGCATGATTATAATTATCACACTGAAGCTATGGATAGAGCTATGGAGGGTGGTATAGATGACGTTGGTATAGGAGTTTTATTTGGATTAAACATGTATAAGTATGATTTTGTTGGATTACTTATGCATGCAGAGCATTTAGAAGCATCCATGGGAGTAGGACCACATACTATCAGTGTACCTAGAATTTGTCCTGCTGATGAAGTAAATCCAGAAGATTTTACTAATGGAATTTCTGATGATATATTTGCAAAGATTGTTGCAATCTTACGTATTTCAGTACCTTATACAGGAATTATTGTATCTACAAGGGAATCTCAAAAATCTAGAGAAAGAGTGCTTCATCTTGGAGTTTCTCAAATTAGTGGAGCTTCATGTACAAGTGTTGGAGGATATGCTCAGAAGGAAAAAGAAGAAGAAAATTCAGCACAATTTGATATCAGTGATACAAGAACTCTAGATGAAATTGTAAATTGGTTACTTGGTATGGGATATATTCCTAGTTTTTGTACTGCTTGTTATCGTGAAGGTAGAACAGGAGACAGATTTATGCAGTTAGTAAAATCAGGTCAAATTTCTAACTGTTGTTTACCTAACGCCCTAATGACTTTAAAAGAGTATCTAGAGGATTATGCATCTGAAGATACAAAAGCTAAAGGCGAAGAAGTCATAAAAAATGAAGCTATGAAAATTCCTAATCCTAAAGTTAAGGGTATTGTAGAGGAACACCTAAAAGAACTTAATGAAGGAAAACGTGATTTTAGATTCTAGATATAATAAAAATAGAGGGTTAGCCCTCTATTTTTTCATATCTTTAATTATACAAATTCCTTGAGTCATGGTACCCATTGGACAATAAACACACCAAGAACGTGGTTTATAAAGGGCCATGGTAATTATACCTAGGAAAGTTGAAGTTAACATTAAGCTATAGAAGCCAAAACTAAATTGAACTATCCAAGGAGAAACATAGGATAAATCTGTGAAGTTCCAAGGTAATTTAAAGGTCCAAAGTATAGTAAGAACTTCTTTTAGAGTATTTGTCCCTTGGAAAACTAAATATGTGTTAAATACCATACTAATGAACATAGTTAAAAAGAAAATTAAAAATCCGTATCTAAAATATTTAGATTTTAAAAATTTAGGCATAGGCTTATTTCTTGATAATTTTAATTTATTTCCTAATAAATCTAATAGTTGTCCTCTACCACAGTATTTATTGCAATAGCCTTTATTTCCTTTAACTATTGAAATTAATAAAGGTACGATAAAGCAAATTAATCCTAGCCAAGCAAAGAGTATATTAAATAACCCTAAAATTAAATATAGGGATGATAATATCCAAAGATATTCATAAAGATGCTTTTTCTTCTTTTTCATTAGTTGCCTCCTAGTTGTTTAATTTCTATAGTAGATGCAGGGCAAGCTTTAACACATTTTCCACATCCAACACACTTATCATAATCAACCTTTGAAAAAATACCCTTGTTAATAGCAATGGCTCCAAGGGGACAGACTTTTTCACAAGCACCACAGGCTACACAGTAGCTAGTATCCACATAAGCCCTCCTTTTAACAATTTTCTTTTCCATAAATTTATATCCTCCTGTTTTATAAATGTTGTAGTAAGCATATTATAACTGTATAATTAAAAGAAAATATGTGATATAGTCACACAAGCAATTTTTTAGGAGGACAATATGTTAAATAGTTTAGATGTATTTAATAAAAGACTTGAAGCTTTGTATGATGCTTATCCTGTATTAAAAGAAATAGATGATAGCCATGAAATTATAAGAAAAAATGTAATTTTTAAAAGTCTATTAAGTGAGGAGTATTTAAAAACAGATAGTGGAAACTGTATAGGTATGTTATTTGTTATAAGTGGAATTATAAAGGTTCAAAAAGTAACAGAAGAGGGAAATGAAACTAATTTGTACAATGTAGAGCGTGGTGAGCTATGTCATGAAGCATTAAGCTGCTTTGTAAATTGTCAATCATTAAATATTGAAGGCATAGCCATGCAAGATTCTTTAATTGCTATTTTACCATCAGATATAGTGAAGGCCTATTTATTAAGTGATTTTAGATTTATGCAAGTTATATATAAAGATTTATATGCAAAATTTAGAGGGGTTATAGAAAACAAAGAAGCTAGAATTCATGAATCTTTAGAAAGTAGATTGGTTAAATTATTACTTAGTAAGAATACTAAAATAATTTATACAACCCATGGGGAACTTGCTTTTGAATTAGATTCTTCAAGAGAAGTAATAAGCAGAAAGCTTAAGGAACTAGAGAAAAAAGGGTATTTATTAATATCAAGAGGAAAAATTCAATTACTAAAAGATTTAGAAGAACTATATAATTAGTAAAGAAATTATAATACAAAGATAACTACATAAACAAAAGAAAGGGTGAATTTATATATGAAAGACAAAAGTTTAAGTAATGGTTTTTTAAATATAGTAAAAAAAATGAATAATGAAATAATAGGGCAAGGAGAATTTATTCATAAATTGTGCAATTATTTTAAAGAAAAGTTTGAAGAAGATAAGAAAGGCATATTACTTTTAGCCGGTAAACGAGGAACTTTTAAAAAAGCTAGTGTAAGGCTATTATTTGAAAAACTTAACGAGGAAGGAATAACTGAAGATTATCATATAGATGAAATAGATTTAGCCTCTTACAATTTTAATTTAGGATATAATGCTTTTTTAAGTGACTTATATGAAAAACTAAATAGTAGTTCACAGGTAATAATGTTCAAAAATACTGAAAAAGCTTCAGAAAATATTTTAAAGGTATTATCAGAAATATATCCTAATACTTGTTTAAAGTTAAAAGATAACTACATTATGAAAAATAAGTTTCTTATTGAAGCAAAGATTAAGGATATAGACAATATAGGAGAATTTATCTGTCATAATAAGTTTTTCATATTTATTTATAATAGTGATGATAATGTAATAGGAGATGGAATTTTAGATAATAGGGAAGAGGTATTATATACTGAAAGCCTTACAGAAGAGGAACAAAATAAAGTAATTAGAAGAGAAGTGTTAAGGTCAATAGATGGTATACAAAAGCATATGCAAGGAAATATAGTTCTTGGAATAGAGAATAAAGATGAAGAGGAAGATAACTTTGGAATTTGTAGTTTCTTACAAGAAAACTTCATAGAAGATAGCAATTTTGGAATCAGTGAATATATATCCTATAAAATTTACAAACCAATTATGAACCTAATACAAAAAGAAGGACTTTATAATGAAAGTCAGATTTTAATATATGTAGATAAGAATGAGATATATTGCAAATCAGATGATGAAATATACAAGTTAGAAAACTATCTAGTACCTACCCTTGAAGAAGTAAAATATAAATTGGATTCTATAATAGGTATAGAGGAACTTAAGAATTTTATAATAAATGTTGAAAATAATTGGAAGGTACAAAAAATAAGAAAAAGACTTGGACTAAAAACTTCAAAGATATCTATGAATATGATATTTACGGGAAATGCAGGCACAGGAAAGACTAATGCAGCTAGGGTTACCTTTGAATATTTAAACGCCTTAGGTATATTATCTAAAGGTGTATTTGTAGAGGTGAGTAAAGCAGATTTCGTTACAGAGAACATTAATGATACAGCTAAGAGAACAAATGATATAATTAGTTCCGCCTTAGGAGGAGTACTATTTATAGATGAAGCATATTCCTTATGTGAAAGTGAAGAAGATAAGGTAGGTAAGGAAATAGTAGATGCATTACTTAAGGGCATTGAGGACAATAGAGATAATTTAATAGTCATATTAGCTGGTTATGAAAAGGATATGGAAAGATTTTTAACTATAAATCAAGGTCTAAAATCTAGATTTTCGAATACTATACACTTTAAAGATTACAATCCAGTAGAAATGTATGAAATAGCAGTTAACATAGCTAAATCTAAGGGGTATAGAATAACCAAAAATGTAAAAGCAGGGTTAATAGATTTATTTACAAGAAACCAAATTACAGGCAAAAATGATTTAGGTAATGCTAGGTTTGTAAGAAACATAGTGGAAAATGCAATAATTGATGCTTCTAAAAAGTATCTAACTAATAGTGATAAGGAAATTGATTTATTAGATAGAGATAACTTTAACTTTAGAGCAAATGCAAAGTTTGATTTAGAAGAAAAATTAAATGAAATAATAGGACTTGATGACGTTAAAAAACTATTAAGAAGTCAATATAAGCTTATAGTTGCTCAAGAAAAAAGGAAGTCTGTTGGAGTAAATACTAAGATAGAGCAAAATTTAAATATGGTATTTACAGGTAATCCAGGTACAGGTAAAACAAGCATAGCAAGATTAGTAGCTGAAATGCTAAATAGTATGGGATTATTAAAGGTAGGCCAACTAGTAGAAACTGATAGATCAAGTTTTGTATCAGAAATTCCAGGGGAAACCCCAAAGAAAACAGAAGAGAAGTTTAAAGAAGCTTTAGGTGGAGTATTATTTATTGATGAAGCATATACCCTTGCCAATGATTCATTAGGAATTGAAGCCATAGAGACTCTGTTAAAGTTAATTGAAGATTATTCTAAAGAAGTAATAGTGATATTAGCTGGGTATGAAGAAGAAATGGAAGAATTCTTCGATGTAAACATTGGATTAAGGTCAAGATTTCCATTATGGACTAATTTTGCAGACTATAATCCCAATGAACTTTTTGAGATGGCTGTAAAGCTTGTTGAAGCAAAGGGGTTTAAGTTATCTAAGAATGGATACATAGCTTTAAAGAAAAGCTTTGTTGAAATCTACAATAACTCAGATGCACAATCAGGAAATGGAAGGATGGTTAGAAATTATGTGGAAAAACTAATCAGAAATCAAAGCATAAGAATTGTAGAAGAGGATATCAGTGTCTATGAGATGAACCTTATAACTGCTAAGGATGTAGAAAATATAAATGTTATTGAAGATGATAATATCTTTAATCTAGATAGTAGATTAGAGCTATTAGTTGGTAATGAGGATGCAAAGGAATTTTTGAAAAATCAATATAAGCTTTTAAAAGTTAGAGAAAGAAGAAAGAAATTAGGATTAGGCTCAGATATCAATAGATATATGAATATAATATTTACAGGGGAAAATGGAACAGGGAAGAAAACTGTAGCTAATATTCTCTCAGAAATGTATTATAGTATGGGAATAGTTAAAGCCAAAAACATTGTAGAAATGGATAAATATGAATTCATGGCAATGATTAATAAGGGAATAAAAATTGAAGATATATTTAGTAAATTTTCAGGGAAAATGCTATTTCTAAATAGGGTAGACCTTCTCCTAGAGGAACAGCAATATAATAAAATAGTATCAGATTTCATTAAATTCTTAGATAAAAATAATAAGGTTATATTAATCCTTTCAGGAGAAAAAGAAGGGATGAAAAAACTAGTATTATCTAATCCAGCCTTTAACTATAGATTTCCAACTTGGTTTGATTTTGAAGATTATGATTATATGGGACTATGTAATATAGCATTAAGTATATTAAGTAAAAAGGGATATTCTTTATCGAAGGATGCAGAAGAGGAAATTAATAAAACTATAATAGACATATACGGTAATCCAAATTTAGTAATAAAAAATGGATTAATGATAAAACAGTATTTAGATAATCTTATAAGAACTCAGAGTATTAGAATATGTGATGAAGAATTTAGTAGAGATAGTATAAATTTTATAACCTTAGATGATATTATAAACAGTAAGAAAGAATTTTTAAAAAGAAATATTGTAAAGTAGTAAAATAAAGTAGTAAAGAACTATATCAAGATATGTTTTGATATAGTTCTTTACTTTAGTATAAAATTTATAAGCTTGATATATAGAATTTGTATTAACAATTAATAAGTATTAACAGTATCTAAGTAGGCATTATTATTCCACAAGCTAATCGTTTCCCAGAATTACCAGCAGGTTGACTAGTAAAGTCATCAGCATTTTCATGGATTATGATAGCTTTTCCAACAATATCTTTTATAGAAAATCTGCTTAAATAAACATCCATTGCAGCAATACCATTTGATGACATTAGTGGTGGAAGATCTCCATAATGATAAGGGTGAGGTTCATTTGTTGGATTCCAATGTCCACCAGTAGTTTTAAAAGGATCACTTGGATCACCTATATTACAACTTTCAAACTCATGAATATGAAATCCATGGAAAAGTGAAGGTTTTCCTTCAGAGTTGTATCTTGGAATACCAGTAATATATACTCTAAGAATTATCCCATCATCTAAACAGCAAAATAATGCTCTGCCACGTAGTTCAGGAGCTAAAGGTCCACCTTCAATTACTGCATAAGCTGTTGGTTCAGGCATACCATGATTCATAATTATATCGTTAATACTAAATTTATCATTAGCCATTCTCATATTAATACACTCCATTTTATTGATACAATATAATTTATAATATGTTGTAGTAAGTTGGTGTGTGAACGCAAAATATAAATATTTTATGCACTTTGTTAAATTTAGTTTAATTAAATAAAATTTATGTAAATTTGATTTTAATCAACCGAAAATATATAATAGATATATAAGGAAGAGGAGGGATATAAATGGAAGTTCTTATATTTGTATTAAATGACCCAAGAGATTTAGAGGAAATAATGGTTGAATTCACTAACATAGGTATAAGTGGGTCTACAATTATTGATACTGTAGGGATGGCTAATATTTTATCTAGTTGTGAAGATGCAAGTATGTTTTCTTCACTTCAATTGTTATTAAACAAAGGAAGGTCATCTAATAAAACAGTATTTACCGTTTTAAAGAAAGAAAGAATAGAACAAGCACTAGAGATTATTAACAAAGTAACTGGAGGATTAAATGGTCCAGGTAATGGAATAGCATTTACAATTCCGGTTAATAGAGTAATTGGAGGTAGCTTTCAACAAAAATAGGAGGGACTGAAGTTAAAGATGAATTGGTTATATGTACTAGGGATAGTAATACTTGCAGGTATATTTTTAGGATTACTAGTAAGTTATATTAAACTACCAAAGGTAACAGGATACTTAGTAGCAGGGATAATAATAGGACCTTTTGTTTTAAAGATTGTACCTACTGAAGCTATCCATGGATTAACAGTTATTTCAGAGGCAGCCTTAGGGTTTATTGCTTATAGTATAGGTAGTTCTCTTAATTTTAAGGATTTAAAGAAAATTGGTTCTGGAATTATAATTATAGCTTTATTTGAAGCACTTATGGCAGTAGTAGTTGTAACTTTAGTTATGATAACAGTATTTAAGCAACCATTAGCTTTTAGTTTATCTTTAGGCGCAATAGCTTCAGCAACAGCACCTGCAGCTACAATTATGGTTCTAAAGCAATATAGAGCTAAGGGACCCTTAGTAAATACTCTTATACCAGTAGTTGCTATAGATGATGCCATTGCAGTTATAGCCTTTGGAATAGCTTTATCTATTGCAAAAGCTTTAACAAATGGTACAGGAGCTTTGACAGTGATGTCAATAATGAATCCTTTTATAGAGATTATAGGATCTGCTGTTTTAGGAATAATACTAGGATTTGTGTTAGCATTTATTAATAGGTTATCTAACAGTAGAGAGCAAACTATGAGCATGGCTATAGGTGTAATTTTATTAGCTATAGGCCTAGCTAACAAATTACATTTGTCTGGATTATTAACTTGTATGGTTATGGGTGGAACCATTAGTAACATTACCGATGGTAAAACTAAATTACTTACTGTATTAGATGAATTTACTAATCCAATATTTATAGCATTCTTTACCATATCAGGATTAGAACTAGATATGTCAGTTTTGAAGACTGTAGGTATAATTGGAGCTGGCTATGTAATAGCTAGAGTTATTGGTAAAGTTTTAGGAGCTTATTTAGGAGCTAAGATAGCTAAATCAGAACCTATAGTTCAAAAATACTTAGGATTAACTTTAGTACCACAGGCAGGAGTAGCTATTGGACTAGCACTTATAGTTCAAAATGAATTACCAGCTTATGGTACCCAAATTAGAACTATAATATTGGCAGGAACTGTTATATATGAGTTAATAGGCCCACTATGTACTAAAATTGCAATATTTAAAGCAGGTGAAGCAAATAAAGCTTAATAATAAATATGGTTCATGTATAACATCATTGATTTGGCTTTAAATTCACTATAAACAATGATATAATGAATGTATAAAATTAAATATATTTTATGGTTTTAAAGTTTATTCTTTAAATTAAAAGGGAAGTTGGTGAAAATCCAACACGAACCCGTCACTGTAACAAGGAGTGTATTCTAGATAAGCCACTGTTAACTTAGTTAATGGGAAGGTTAGAATACATGTTGATATGAAGTCAGGAGACCTGCCATAGGATATAGACCAAAAAACCCACGGGGAAACTGGGAGGTGTCTAACATGAAAGATGTATTTAGTGCTTTTCATAAGAGAAACTACTTTTGTAAATCTTTTAATTGTTATACTAGACATCCCGTATAGGATGTCTTTTTTCATGTATAAAAACATAAGTTTATATACATGAAATGCAGGGGAGTGATTAATCTTAAGGTCATTAATAATATTAGCTAAGACAAGGAGATTACAATGAGTAGTATATATGTAACTAAACAATTTATCTCTGATAGTAATATCAAAGAAAAACTAGGTCAAGTATCATTAATTCTTTTAGGAAGTTTAATTTATTCTTTAAGTGTAAATATGTTTATAGTTCCACATAAGTTTTTAAGTGGGGGAGTAGCTGGGATAGCATTACTTTTACAATATGTAACAGATATTCCTTCAGGGTATTTTACATTGTTTATCAATATACCTATATTTTGTTTTGGAATTAAGGTAATTAATAAGGAATTTGGGTTTTTAAGTTTTATTGGTATGATATCAATGTCCATATTTTTAATATTAACTGAAGATATAACTAGATTTATTAAAGTAGATGATTTATTAATATCATGCATAAGTGGAGGAGTTTTATGTGGTTTTGGTATGGCCATAATATTTTTAAATAAGGCTTCAGAAGGTGGAACGGATATAATAGCTATTGCTTTAAAGAAAAAGTATGGTGTTAATTTAGCTTCTATGACATTTATATTAAATGGAGTCATTGTTTTTACAGGGTTAATTTTAAATGATCTAACTATAACTATCTATACGTTAATATCTCTATTTATAAGAGCCTATATTCTAGATAAGGCTATTACTATGACTAATGAGAGAAAATTAATTATAGTGATAAGTAATAATCCAGAGGAAATAAAAAATTCTATCTTGGAACTTTTGGGAAGAGGTGTTACCTTTCTTCATGGAGAAGGTGCTTTTACAGGAGAGAAAAAGAAAGTTATATATTCTATAATGAGTTCTAAACAAGTGGAAAAGGCCAAGAAAGCTATACTAGATATTGATGCTAATGCAGTGATATCCATAATGAATGTGAATGAAGCTCATGGAAAGGGATTTAAACAGTTATCTTTTTAAGACGTAATTTAAATAAATATAAGAAAAAAGTGCTAGTCTTTTATAAGATCAGCACTTTTTTAAATTTAAATTTCATTTTGCATTAGCCATTTACTACAGCTAAGATAGTGTCCTCAGGAGTAAGAAGGGTTACTTCACTTGGAATATTAATATCTTTAGCTAGTAGTTTATCATTAAATTGCATATTAGCTACATTAACTTCAATATATTCTGGAATCTTTTCTACATTTCCTTGAAAATCAAGATATGGTCTAAAGGTTTCTAAAACTAGTCTTTTAGATTCCAAATTTTCTTGACCTATATAATTTATAGGAATAGTTAGTTTAATTACTTCATTTGGTTTAACATATTGTAAATCAAAATGTATAATTTCGTGTAGATTGTTTTTTTGAATATCTTTAACTACACAGTTTAGAGTTTTTCCCTCTAAATCAATAGGTATGATAGAACCACTAAAACTGCCTTTTAACATTTTTAACAGTTCAGTTTTATTCATCTTAGCAGAGATAGGTTCTTCTAAAAATTCACCATAGATTACGCAAGGTACTTCTCCCAAATTTCTAAGCTTCTTTAAATTCTCCTTTGAGCTTCTTTCATATACTTTAAATGTTGTACTTTTCATAATAAATCCCTCACTTATTTTTAATAATTTTTTGTTGATTTATTAAGCTCAGTATATAAATGAATCTAAGCACTATTAATTACACACAGAGCTTATACAAAGCCCACATATGCATCAACCTCCTTAAATATACTTATACCATGATAACATATATTAAGGAAAAAGCAAAATTCATAAAATATTAGAATAGATAATACTTTACAATGTAAATATATACATATATAATTATACATAGATATACTATGTATAGTAAACCGAGGTAAGGGGTGGAATTATGAAAATAAATAAAGAACTTTTGAAAGGAAGCACGACAATACTTATATTAAGTCTACTTAATCGAAAAAATATGTACGGATATGAAATGATTAAGGAGATAGAAGAAAGGTCTAAGGGTATTTTCTCTTTTAAAGAGGGAACGCTATATCCTATTCTTCATAGTTTAGAAAATGAAAATTTTATAGAAGCTTACTGGGATGAAGGCGAAGGAAAGCGTAAGAGAAAATATTACAAGATAACGGAAAATGGTAACAAAATTCTCAAAGAAAAAGAAGCAGAATGGAAATTGTTTAGTTCTACAGTTAATGAAGTATTAGGGGAGGGAGATTTATGTCTACAGTAAACCATCCGAAGGTAGAAAAGTATATAGAAGAAGTATGTGGATTAGTTAAAAATAAAAGAGTTCATAAAAAAATAAAAGAGGAACTTATAGATCACATAGAAGAGATTATACAAGAGTACAGAGATGTTGGAATAACGGAGGAGGAAGCTATAGATAAAGCTATTATGCAAATGGGTTCATACGAAGTTATAGGAAGGGATTTGAATATGGTTCATAAAGCATCTCCTGATTGGATGCTTTTAGGTATAACCGCTATATTTATATTAGTTAGCATATTTACTTTAGGCTTCATTCAGAAGAATAATGCATTGACACACAGTTCATATGCTAATTTTTTAGGTAAGACTATAATTTATGCATCAGGAGGAATTATATTAACAGCAGTTTTACTTAAAATTGATTATAGAAAATTAAAAAAGTACTCTAAATATGTTTATAGTGGAGTAATAATTCTGTTAATATCCCAAATCTTTATAAATACAGGCTATATAAATGGAGAAATGGGCTGGATAGTTATTGGGCCAATTAGTTTTAATGCTTTTAATATAGCACCTTTTTTTCTAATCATTGCTTTAGCTGGAATGCTTGATAAGTGGAATTGGAATGAGATTAAAAGTATATTAAAAGGGATTTTTATTGCTTTTGTACCAATAATATTTTTTATTATTGGAAATGCTTCAGTTAGCATTATTATATATGCCATATCAGCTATTACTTTGATGATTATATCAGGTGTGAAATTAAAACATATTATAACTTCCTTTGGAGCTATGGGGGTTATCTTTTTATCTTGTATGGTTAGTGAACCTTACAGAATAAAAAGATTTCATGTGCTTTTTAATCCTTCATTAGATGTAGATGGAATGGGATGGATTTATAATCAACTAGTTAAATTAAGGGAATCGGCGGGATTGTTTGGACAGGGAGCAAATTTTATACCAAATATGTTGCCAGAAATTCATACAGACTTTATATTTACCTATATAGTTTATTCTTTTGGATGGATTGCTGGAATAATACTAATTTCTTTAATTTTAGCATTCATAATAAGAATGGGTATAATAGGAAAAAGTACTAAAGAAACCTATGGTAAATTACTAGTAAGTGGATTTTGTGCATTATTTATAGTGCAGTTTTTACTAAGTATTTCTGTTAGCTTGACATTAGCACCTACAGTTTCAGTAAGCATGCCATTTATTAGTTATGGTGGAAGCCAACTTTTAATTAATATTTTAGCTATAGGTTTAGTATCTAATGTATGCAAGTGGAGAAATACGCCATATGATGCAGAAGTTAATTAGGTTTTTAATAAAATAAAAATTATGATTTACTATTATTATATAATAAAAGTATTAAGAAAATTTGTTGACATACATATATAATGATGGTAGTATTTAATAAAATATAACACTTAGGAGAATTAAAATGAGTAGAGAAATTAACTTTAAATCAACAAAAGTTAATATGGCATATTATCTTAGCTATTATAGATAGGGTTTGTATTTATAAACAATTATAGATGCAAGCCAGTTTAACAAATTTGGTTTGTGTCTATGATGGTTAGGAAGATTTGCTATACTCAAATGTTTAGTGATTAGACCACATAGATATATCTATGTGGTTTTTATATTTGATGCCTTCTTATTTAAACCACATGGAATCAATCTATGTGGTTTTATTTATTTTAGGAAGGAGATTAGAACATGAAAAACAGAGAGAACTTTACAAGTAGAGCAGGATTTGTGATATCTTGTATTGGAGCAGCAGTAGGACTTGGAAATATATGGATGTTTCCTTACAGGTTAGGTCAAAATGGGGGAGCTGTATTTTTAATACCATACTTTATTTTTGTACTTATACTAGGATCAACAGGGTTAATTACAGAGTTTGCCTTTGGAAGAGGTGCTGAGGGAGGAGCTTTAACAGGAATTAAAAAAGGATTTAAGAATAAAGGTTTAAAGGGAGGAACTCTCTTTGGATTTATACCAGCCATAGGACTTGCAGGAGTGTTTATGTTTTATAATGTGGTAGTAGGTTGGATAATTAAGTATTTAGGACTTAGCCTTAGTGGAAATATAAAAAATATTGATATACCTAAGTACTTTGAAAGTTTTGCAGGAAGCACCCAAACTATACCATGGAATTTACTAGCAATAGTACTAGCCTTGATAATTGTATGTATGGGTATATCTAAGGGAATTGAAAAAATAAATAAAATTATAATGCCTATGCTTTTTGGAATTTTTATATTGTTAGCTATTAGATCATTAACTTTACCTGGGGCGATAGATGGGGTGAAGTACCTATTAACACCACAATGGTCATACCTATTTAAAATAAATACATGGGTAATGGCACTTGGTCAAGCCTTCTTCACAGTATCTTTAAATGGATGCGGAATGGTGGTATATGGTAGTTACATAGAGAAGGATTTAGACATTCCAAGGTCTGCAGTGAGTACTGCTGTACTTGATACTATTGCGGCATTATTAGCATCCTTTGTTATTATGCCAGCAGTATTTGCCTTTGGCTTAGATCCAGCAGCAGGTCCACCTCTATTATTTATAACAATACCAACTATATTTAAAGCTATCCCTGGTGGACAAATACTTATGATACTATTCTTTTTAAGTGTATTATTTGCAGCAATTAGTTCTTCAATAAATATGCTAGAAGGGCCAGTAGAATCTTTTATGGCACAAACAAAATTAAGCAGAAAAACAGCTACTATTTTAATAGCTGTAGTGTCATTTGTATTATCAATACCTTTAAATTTAAATATGAATTTGTTTAGCAACTTTGCAGATGTAATTACTATAGTAATATCACCATTAGCTGCACTGTTAGTATTTATAGTATTTTACTTTATGTACAACAAAGAACAGGTGTTAGAAGAAATAAATAGAGGTGCTAAGAGAAAGTTAGGAAATAAATTTTTTATGTTTTCAAAATATGGGTTTACCCTTATAACAGTATTGGTAATAATACTAGGAATAATTTACGGTGGGATATAAGTCTGTTTATACTAATTTTAGATGTGGATTTTCCTATTTTAAAGAAGGTAATAACTATATATTCTAAATAGTAAATTCTCTGAAACCCGCATGAACAGAAGAACTAGTTAACTATTTTCATAGTTAACTAGTTTTATATATTAATATTTATATAGTTTTATAGGTTTATAGGTAAATATTTAAATAGTTTTATTCATATACTTTTATGAAATGCTAAAGAATTTTTTTATTTCATCAATTCTTTCTAAAGCTATATTATATCCGTGGTTATAGGCGTGTTTAATTTTATTAAGATCTTTTTCAAAGCTATCAATACCATCTTCTGCAGTAGGTCTTAAAATTATAGCTTTGCCATCTCTTTCAAGTTGTTCACAATACTTAACTCTATCATTGTAAAGCTCATGACGTGTAAGAAGAGGCTTTACTAAATTAGGATATTTCTTTTTTAAAACTTTAGCAGCAAAAATATTGCCTTTACCTAATTCTTTAATATACCCCTTAGGTCTAGTTAGAATAATTAGATGCTTTTCATTTCCATCTTCCATGGCTTTTAATACAGGAATAGGATCACAGATGCCTCCATCAAAATATTCATTATCATTAATTATAGCTGGAGGAAAGAAAAGAGGTATAGCACAACTAGCTCTTAACATATTGCATTTTTCATCTAAATCTTTACCATTTAAATATTCGGTAACTCCAGTTTTAGCATTAGTCACACCAACTAAAATTTTACCTTCATAGCTTTTAAAGGTATCCATATCAAAAGGATAAATCTTATTAGGTAACTCATCAAAAGCAAAATCTAAACCAAATAAGCTTTTACATTTAAAAAAGTTTCTAAAGCCTATATATCTTTTATCATGTCTATGGTTAATTAGAATATCATAGTTTCTTTTCTTTTGTTTTGATATATATGAAAAGCCGTTGGTAATACCTGCTGAAACGCCAATGCAATAAGGAAACATAATATCATTATCTAAAAGGGCATCCATTATACCAGCGCTAAAAATAGGTCTAAAGGTTCCACCTTCAAGAATTAAACTACTCATGATGTCAACTCCTTAAAATTAAATTTGTTAGATTGTTTTCTTACATAATTAAATTAAGATATTATTTTAATTATGATTCTTTAGAATAAACTCCATATTTTATTATACCTATATCTCCATAGAAAGTTAAGATATATTAATTTGAAAATAAGCTATGATATAATTATATCTATAAATTACTAATAGGTATTGTAGTATAAGTTATAGATAAAAAACAAAGGAGGACTATATATGTATTTAGTAAGTTCATGTTTAGCAGGAGTCAATTGTAGATATAATGGAAGTAATAGTGAGAATAAATATGTAGCCGAATTAGTAAAAGCAGGAAAAGCTATAGCGATATGTCCAGAACAATTAGCTGGTTTGCCCACTCCAAGGGCGTGTTGTGAGATTTTTATAGATGAAAATTCTAATAAAAGAGTAATTAGTAAGGACGGTATAGATTTAACCGAAAGTTTTTTAAAGGGAGCAGAGAAAACTTTAGGAATTATTAAAGCTGCTGGTATAAAGAAGGCAATACTACAGTCTAGAAGTCCTTCATGTGGGTACGGTATGGTATATGATGGAACATTTTCAGGAAAACTAATAGAAGGCAATGGATTAGTAGCAGAATTATTAATGAAAAATGGGATTGAAGTCTATACAGAAAATGATTTAGATAAAATATAATGTTATTATTTTAATTATTGATATGAGAGGTATGAAGATAAACTTTATTTTAAAAGTTTATATTTAAGTTAGGGGGTGATTAGCATAGAATACATAAAAGCAAAAAAATTAATATCTCAATATATACCTAATAATTCATGGTTTGATATCAATTATAATATGAATATCTATAAAGGATGTTGCCATGGATGTATTTATTGTGACTCCAGAAGTGAATGTTATCAAATAGAAGATTTTGATAGAGTTAGAGCAAAAGAAAAAGCTGTAGAAGCTATAGGAAAAGAACTTAAAGGGAAAAGGAAAAAAGGTGTAATAGGAACAGGCGCTATGAGTGATCCTTACAATCCATTTGAAAAAGAATATGAGCTAACAAGGGAAGCTTTGAAGGAGATTACTAGGTATAATTTTGGAGTTTCCATTGCCACCAAGAGCCCTTTGATTACTAGAGATATTGATATATTAAAGGAGATTTCAAGGCGCTCTCCTGTGTTAATAAAAATAACTGTAACTACCTTTGATGATGATTTATGTAAAAGGATAGAACCTAATGTGGCACCTAGTAGCGAAAGGTTTAAGGCTATAAAACAGCTTAGTGATAGTGGGATATATACAGGAATATTGCTTATGCCAATTCTTCCTTTTATTAATGATTCAGAAGATAATATAAGAAATATAGTTAGAGAAGCTCATAATTCAGGAGCTAAATTTATATTTGCTTATGGAATGGGGCTTACCCTTAGAGGGAATCAAAGGGCCTATTACTATGAACAATTAAGTAGACTATTTCAAAGGGAGAACTTAGTTAGAAAATATATTCATACCTATGGTGATAGATATGAATGTGAATCTTCTAATGGAAAGAAGCTTTGGAAGACCTTCACTGAAGAATGTAATAAATATGGAATTATATACAAAATGAAGGATATAATCAAGGATTATAGAAAGAATTATGAAGAGGAACAGCTGAGCTTATTTTAAGACTATTAAGATAAAATATTAGATTTACCTTACTTAATCTATGTTTCAATATATGATAAAATGTATATAGTATTTAATTAAAAGGGGGAAATGGTTTGTCTTATGTATGTTAAGGCAAAATCTATATAGTTAAAATGAAGGATATTAAATCAATATTCTATTGGATAATAGGATTTTTACTTGCGGATGGCTTTAGATATTTACTTAGGGATGTAGATATTCCAGAGATTTTTAAATGGGCATTAGGAATAGTTATAATTCTTGGAGGCTATATCCTTATAAATAAATTATTTATAAAAGATAGAAGCAAAGAAGAAATATAAACTAAAGGAAAAAATTTATTTTAAGGGGATGAAGATATGCACTTTGATGAGGAGTCAAAAAAATGGGATACAGAATATAGGGTTCAAAGAGCAAAGAAAATTAGTACTGAAATAGAAAACTATTTGGATAAAGATAACAATTTAAGAGCCTTAGAATTTGGATGTGGTACAGGGCTTATATCAGAAAATTTAACTCATAGATTTTCTGATATATTGATGATGGATTTATCTGAAGGAATGATAGAACAGTTAAAATTAAAAATAGAAAAAAACAAAATAAAAAATATGAAAACTTGGTGTGGGGATTTATTTCAATTTAACGATAATAAAAAGTTTGATGTGATTTATACATCTATGGTTTTTCACCATATAGAAGATCTACCAAAGGTAATAAAGAAGCTATATGATTTGCTAAATAAAGAGGGCAAATTAATAGTTGTAGATCTATGTCCTGATAATGGTGGTTTCCATGATGAAGTACAGGATTTTAGTGGACATAATGGATTTAAGCTTACAGAAATGGAAGGCTTAATAGAAGAAGCTGGGCTTGAAGTCATAGGTTCAAAAATATTTTATTCAGGAATGAAGAAAAGTGAAGGTAAGGAGCAACCATATCAGTTATTTAGTATGTGTGGTATAAGAAAGTAAATATATGTTACGAAGTTTTCTCAATTATAGATTAGATTTTAGAGTATACGCAATATTTCTTTTCTGTTGAAACTACATTATTATTTATTGACTTAATTTCAAATATTTGCTATAGTGATTTTATCAAATATAGGAGGTACAACAATGAAATTGTGTAATTGCTAATTAATTTTCATAATTGAAAATTGATGAAAGAAAGAATAAAATGCCTAATCATTAGGTTTTTTTGTGTACTTCTTTTAAATTGGCAATTAAAAGACATACCTCTTATAGAACTAAAATTGTATTTATGTTTTATATAGACGTTAAGTTTATTAGGACAGGAGCTATAGTAATTGGAGATTGTATATATTTATTTTTATTGCATTAAATATATAGTTCTTATTAGATAAACTTATTTAAGTATAAAATTGATTACAGATTTTTAGGCTACAAGAAAGCAGTGCTTTTTTGTAGCCTTTTGTTTTATATTTAATAAATCAATGGTTAGGCCTCAAAACTTATTTTAAGGAGGCTATATCAATGGATAAAACATTGAAGTTTGCACATGAAGAAGATGTAATTTGTGCAATGGAGTTAGTTTATGAACATGAAATCAGAAATATGTTAATTTCAAATATATTTGGGTTAAATAAAGCCTTATCATTTATTAATTTTGCTTGTATTAATGATACTGATAATGTAATTACAATAGGCTCACATTTAGAGATTACCACATTACTAATATCATATATCTATGCACCACAAAAGTTAGTGACACAGATTTCAGATATAAGTTGTGGTATTGATAATGGAGTATTTAAAAATATCAATGAACTTTTATCAGGTTATAAATATACAGAAATTATTAGCTCTAATTTTGATATAGGACTTGTAGAATATGAGAAGGAATCTTTTGACGTAGCAATTTTGGGTTTTGCTAATTTAATTAATATCTCAGAAGAAGTACAGATAAACAGGTTTAGTCTTGAAACTGGAATAGAATATGAGATGTTTGAAAGGTTATTAGCAAAGTCCAGTAAGTTGTTAAAAAAAGATGGAAGATTAGTAGTACTTACGAAACCAGGATGGATATTAAAGTTATGGAGTTTAATTCATGACCTTGGTTTACAATTAGAATATGATAGCTATAGTCTATACGTTGATAGTAATAGACATCCTAATGGATTTATTTGGTTAAGGTTCATTAAAAGAGATATAAATTTTAATCTGGAATTGCATAAGAGGAATATACTATCTTTAATGCATGATAACAACATTGATAGACTGTATGCTCATAGGAATAATTTAATATTTCCATATGTGGAGCTCTCCTATAGTAATTCTGAAGCCTATGTTAAATTAAATCAGAATTTAGAGTATATGCAATATTTCTTTTCCGTTGAAACTACAGCAAATCTAGCGGAATTGTGTGAAGGATATACAGCATGTCTAGTTACTCCATCCGTAGCACAGTATGCATATAAGATAAATAAAAACATAGTCCTTTTTGAACGAGATAACAGATTTAGAGAAAATGGTGGTCTAAAATTTGTAAAATTTGATTTGAATATTGGTTTAACAAAATTTTTACAGAATAAATATTTAAAAAAATTTGATAGAGTTATATGTGATCCACCATTCGATATCAAATTGGATGTTTTAGCAAATGATATTGTTGAATTGTTAAAGCAAGATAGAAAAAGTGTTGCTTATATAATATTTCCTAATAACAGAAAGAGTAGTTTAATCAATGCTATGAAGGTTAGAGGGTTATTATTAGAAGAGGAAACTCAAAAAATAAGTATAGAGTATTCTAGGCCACCTAAGATAGTTAGGGTTAATGGTAAAGATGCCATTCAATTATATAAGTTTATTTATATAATTTAAAACATTTTTATGGAAGATGGAGCAGTTAAGGTTAAAAATAGATAAGAATAAATGTCTATTAATAATTATCAGTAAATTTAAACTTAAAATTTAATTGAAGGTCTTTAAAAAATTTAATAATTCATATTATTGACCACGTGGTTTGTTTTTGATAATATATAATAGACCGTGTGGTCAATATTTATATTTGGAGGGTATTATGAATCAAAAAGAGAAAAGTCAGATAAGTAAAGATAAAATATTAAATGCTGCCATAGCGGAGTTTGGAACAAAGACATATGAAAATGCTTCGCTGAATAATATATGCAACGATAACAAAATTTCAAAGGGACTTATCTATCACTATTTTAAAAATAAAGATGAGTTATTTTTAAAATGTGTTAAGGTTTGCTTTGATGAGCTTGTAGATTATCTTAGTAAAGAAGAATTTGACCAATTGGATTTTCAGAAGTACATGCAAAATTATTTTGATTTAAGGTATCGTTTTTTTAAAGAGAATAATTATTACAGTCATATATTCTTTCATGCAATTTTACAACCACCTATACATTTGAAAGAACAAATCAAAGACTTAAGAGCTAATTTTGACACACTTAATATAAGTCACTATCGCATGGCCTTAAGTAATGTAACACTACGAGATAATATTACAGAAGAAGAAGCAATGGAATACTTCTTTGTTTTTCAAGAAATGTTCAATGGTTATTTTCAAAGTAAAGCTTATGAAAATCTGGACTTTAATTCACTAATAGAAATGCACGAACTGAAACTGTCAAAAATACTAAATATTATGCTTTATGGTATTTCAAAGGAGGAGTAGAAATAATGATATTATTAATTTTAAGGATTTTAGTGGCAATTGCAATTGCTTTTATTGTAGGTAAGCTTGTTTCAAAGATAAAGTTGCCTGCTATTCTAGGATGGTTACTTACAGGTATGATACTTGGACCACATGCATTTGGAGTTGTAAATGATGCAGTTTTAAATGCTCATTGGTATGAACCAATTATGCATATTTTAGAATGTGTAGTGGGACTTTTAATAGGCACGGAGCTTGTTTGGAAGAAAATTAAAAAATCGGGTAAGCAAATTATCATAACAACATTAACCCAATCATTAGGAACATTTTTTGTTGTGAGCTTGGTATTTGGGGTTGTATTTTATTTTGTAGGATTTCCTATTTATCTTGCATTTATATTTGGAGGTATTGCTCTTGCAACTGCACCAGCACCAGCACTTTCTATTGTGCGTGAGTTTAAAACAGACGGACCTGTAACTAAAACATTAATTCCTATGGCAGCCCTTGACGATATGGTAGGAGTAATTGTATTTTTTTCAACTATTTCTATTATATCTGCCAATCTATCTGAGCAAAAACTACCGGCTTATATGATATTACTTGTAGTTTTATTACCAATTATTATTGGGATTGTTGTAGGATTGCTTGCAGGAGTTGTACTGAAAAGAGAACGTTCAACAAAAGTAACTGTATTGCTACTGAGTGCAACCATACTAATATCAGCAGGTGTTGGTTTTATATTTAATGATTTAGTTTTACCAAAGCCTGTACTTAACTTTATGCTTATTGGTATGGCTTTCTCAGCAACGTTTTCTAATATGATTTCAGAAGAACGTCTAGAGCGGATTATGAACTCATTTAATCCTATTCTTGGTATTTCTATGATTGTAGTTATCTTAAATCTGGGAACACCGCTTGACTATCATCTGATTTTAGGTGCCGGACTATTTACTGCAATTTATATCATCTCAAGAGCTGTAGGTAAATATGGTGGAGCATTATTCGGAGCTGTTATAACAGATTCACCAGAAACCGTAAAAAAATATTTAGGACTCACATTGCTTCCTCATTCAGGTGTATCTCTCGTATTTACAGGTATAGCTGTTTCTGTTCTATCAGGACCAGCACCAGAATACGCTAAGGTCATCCAAGGAACAATTGCGGCGGCAGCGGTTATTAACGAGGTTATCGCAGTTATAGCATCTAAAAAGGCTTTTGAGTGGGCAGGAGAATTTAATAAAAAAGAGGAAATTAGCAATGAATGAGATAATATATAGAGAAATCAAAAAAGATGATTATGAAACCGTTAAATCTATAATAAATGAGAGTTTTGGACTTTATAGGTATATTGATAATGAAAAGGTATTAAAAAATCTTTTAAAATTATACTTACAAAGCTGTTTAGCAGAGAAAACCTTTAGCTGTGTTGCAGAAAAAGATGGAAATATTGTTGGTGTGATTTTAGGAAAGTCTAAAAATGATTATAAAATATTGACTCATTTAAAAAATATTTTAGGAGTAGTATTGTATAATTCAATAACGACATTAAAAGCTATACAATATAAAAGTAATATAAGTGATTATAGAAATATGCATCACATTTATCATAAGCTTCTTGCTGGTAGAGAGGCGGAGTTTGATGGAGTATTGACACTATTTGCCGTTACAGAAGACTGTAGAGGATTGGGTGTAGGTAAGAAACTACTTTCAAATCTTTGTGATTATTTACGAAATCACAACACAAAACATATTTATTTATACACAGACTCAACCTGTAATTATGGTTTTTATGATAGTCAAGGGTTTGAACGTTTAGCTGAAAAAAGTTTTGAAACAACCTGTGAGAGTAAACTTGTTACAATGAATGTTTTTCTATATGGATACAAAGTTGAATAAATAAATTAAGCCACTTAATATGAAGAAATTCAAATTGAGTGGTTTTTTGTAATAGGGATTTTAATTATTATAACAATATTAGATTGTTATAATATATCTACTAGTAAAAAGTTATTTATATAAATAAAGTTTTAGGGGAAGTTGCATTTATAACTGAAACATAAAAGAATATTGTGGTAAAATAAATCTAATGATATTGTACAATAAAGAGGAAGTTTATAGTGAAAAAAACCATAGGAATTTTTGCTCATGTTGATGCAGGTAAAACTACATTTTCTGAGCAATTACTTTATCATACAAAGAGTATAAAAACTAGAGGAAGAGTTGACCACAAAGAAGCTTTTCTAGATAGTCATAATATAGAAAGAGAAAGGGGTATTACAGTTTTTTCTGATATTGGAATTTTTAATTATGAAGATTCAGAATATTATTTAATAGATACTCCAGGACATATAGATTTTTCGCCAGAGATGGAGAGAGCTATGGGGGTTCTAGATTATGCTATCCTTTTAATAAGTGCAGTAGAGGGAGTGCAAGGTCACACAGAGACAGTATGGCAGCTACTAAGAAAAAATAATATACCTACTTTTATATTTATAAATAAAACAGATAGAGAAGGTGCTGACTTACAAAAGGTTATCCATGAGATAAGAAATAACTTAAGTAGTGAAGTTTGTTTAGTTGAAGAAGATTTATATAATTTAAGTAATGAAAATATAGAATTTATAGCTGAAAGAAATGAGGAATTACTGGAAACCTATCTAGGTAAAGGCTATGACAACTACTTATGGGTAGATAAATTAAAGGAGCTTATTAAGTCAGAAAAAATATTTATAGTTTTAAAAGGGTCAGCTTTATTAGATGAAGGTGTAAAAGAGTTTTTAGAGAACTTTAATAGTCTTAGTTATACTAACTATGAAGAGATAAAAGATAATAAATGCTTCAAAGGTAGAGTATTCAAGATTAAATATGATGAAAAAGGTAATAGAATTACCTTTATAAAAGCATTACAGGGTGAGTTAAAGGTAAAGGATGAAATTATATATAGTACAAATGGAGAAGAGATAAGAGAAAAAATAAATGAAATTAGAAGTTATAATGGAAATAAATTTGAGAGTAAAGATAAAATTGTTTCAGGTGAAATTTTTGGAATTATAGGCATAAGCTCTTTAAGAGCTGGTATGGGCATAGGAGTTTTAGATTTAAATGAGTTTTTTATGATTCCAACCTTAAGAGCAAAGGTAGAGTTTGATAAAAGTATAAACCCTAGAGAAGTGTTAGGATGCTTTAAAATTTTAGAAAGTGAAGAAAATAGTCTGAATGTAGTGTGGAGCGAGGAGTTACAAGAGCTTCATATTAGTATAATGGGAAAAATACAACTAGAAGTCTTAAAGGAAATATTAAAAGATAGATTTAACTTATTAGTGGATTTTGGAACCCCAGAAATATTATATAAGGAAACCATGGAAGGGGAAGTGGACGGCTTTGGACATTTTGAGCCTCTTCGTCACTATGCAGAGGTTTATTTAAAGTTAAAAGAAGGGCCTAGAGGATCAGGGATTACTTTTAAAAATAAATGTCACAGTGATTTTTTAACTACAGGAAATCAAAATCTTATAAGAACTCACATATTTGAAAGAGATCACAAGGGAATACTTACAGGAAGTACAATTACAGATATAGAAATAACCCTTATGAATGGAAGAGCACATTTAAAGCATACTGAAGGTGGAGATTTTAGAGAAGCAACTAAAAGAGCCCTTAGACAAGGATTAGAAAGTGCTAAAAATCTATTACTAGAACCCTATTACAAATTTAAAATAGATGTAGAGATAAACTTAATGGGTAGAGTTATCAGTGATATTCAAAAAATGAGTGGTAGCATTAATGAGCCTAAAAGTTATGGAGAAAGAGTTATAATTGGAGGAAGAGGTCCTGTAGCTACCTTTATGAATTATGCTTTGGACTTTCAAGCATTCACAAAGGGTGAGGGCAGCTTAAGTCTAGTATTTCATGGGTATGATATATGTCATAATCCAGAAGAGGTTATAGAAGCTAAAAGCTATAACAAGGACGTAGATCCTGAATACACATCATCTTCAATTTTTTGTGCTAAGGGTGTAGGTTATGCAGTTCCTTGGTATGAAGTTAAGGAACATATTCATTGTCTTAAATAAATATTATTAGAAATTTAATATATTAGGAGTGATTAATTATGGAAAAAGAAATTAATGTAGTTGTGTTAATGCCTATGGACGATAGCCATAAAATTGATTTAATGTCAGTGGCACCTGGATCTAATTTTATATTTACTTCAGCTAAAGAGATAAATAGGGAGACTCTTCAAGATGCTCACATAATTATAGGTAATCCTCCATTAGATATGGTTAAAGGATGTAAAAACTTAAAGTGGTTACAACTTGATAGTGCAGGAGCTGATTTATTTGTAAAAGAAGGGGTGCTTCCAAGGGGAGTAAAACTAACTAATTCAACTGGAGCCTATGGACTCGCTATATCAGAACATATGATAGGTGTACTACTTTCTATATATAAAAAGTTATACCTTTATAGGGATAATCAAAATAATAGTCTTTGGAAGAATGAGGGTGAAGTTAAATCTATTTGTGGATGTACTGCTTTAGTTATTGGACTTGGTGATATTGGAGGAGACTTTGCCAAGAGAATAAAAGCTCTAGGTGGATATACTATAGGAGTAAGAAGAAGTGATACTAATAAACCTGAATATTTAGATGAATTATATCTTATGGATAAGGTTGATGAGTTATTGCCTAAAGCAGATGTGGTAGCATTAAGTTTACCAGAAACTAAGGAAACCTATAAATTATTCTCTAAAGATAAAATTTCTAAGATGAAAAAGGATTCTGTACTTATAAATGTAGGTAGAGGTACAGCTATAGATACTGAAGCACTTTGTGATGCTTTAGAAAGTGGGAAATTTTTAGGAGCAGCTTTAGATGTGACAGACCCTGAGCCATTGCCAAAGGATCATAGGATTTGGGGAATAAAAAATGCAATAATTACACCTCATGTTTCTGGAAATTATAATCTAAAGGAAACCCACCATCGTATAGTTAAAATTGCTGTTAATAATTTAGAACGCTTTATAAAGGGAGAGGAACTCAGGAATGTAGTTAACTTATCTACAGGATATAGAGATTTAAAGACAAAGTAATATTTAAATTAAGGCTAAAGTTAGAACTTTAGTTATACATTGGTTAAAGGAGAGAGATACAATGGAGAAGCTTTATTATAAAGATCAATATATTAAAGAATTTGTAGCTGAATTAGAGAAGGTAGAAGAGAAAGATGGGAAGTTTCATGTGGTTTTAGATAAAACAGCTTTTTTCCCAGGAGGTGGAGGTCAATTTTGTGATCTAGGATTTATAGAAAATGAACCAGTAATAGATGTTTACGAAGAAGAAGGAATTATATATCATGTTCTTAATAAAAAGCCTATAAAGCTTCATAAATTAAAGTGCTCTATAGATTGGGAAAGAAGAAGGGATGGCATGGATCAACACCTCGGACAGCACGTTTTATCAGGGTGTTTTTATAAAATATTTAATGCAAATACAGTGGGTTTTCATATGGGAAGAGAAATATGTACTGTAGATATAGAGGGAATATTAGAAGAAGAAAAGATAAGAGAAGCTGAAAAGGCTGCAAATCTAATTATAGGAGATGATCTTCAAGTAGAATTTTTAGTGCCAGATAAAAAAGAGTTAAAGAAGATGGGATTAAGAAGAGCATTACCTAATACTAATGAAGAAATAAGAGTTGTTAAGATTTCAGATTTAGATATTAATGCATGTTGTGGAGTACATCCAAAGTCAACCTTAGAACTAAGAATGATTAAGGTAAGAAGATGGGAAAAACATAAAGGAGCAACGAGAATAGAATATGTAGCAGGGAAAAGAGCAATAGAAGATTCCTTTAGAAAAGATAAATTTACTACAAGGGTATGTAGATATTTAAATGCCAGTGAAGATGAGGCTATAAATGGCATAAAAAATATGAACGAAAATCTTAAAGCTGCTCTAGATAAAAATAAAAAGCTAAGTGAAGAAGTGGCTGCTTATGAAGTAAAGGACATGGTTGAAAAAGGGGAGAAAGTAGAAAATATAATTATAGTTAAAAAAGTTTATGATAATGAAGATATTAAATATGTAAATAAGGTAACTTCAAAGATTATTGAAAATAACAATACTATAGCATTAATGGCAATTAAAAATGGAGAAAGAGCAAACCTTATCTTTGCAGCATCAAAGGATTTTAAAGGAATATCTATGAATGAACTATTAAAAGATGCAATCACTTTAATTGATGGTAAAGGTGGAGGAAGTAGTCATCAAGCTCAAGGTGGTGGAAAGAATAATAACAACTTAGAGGGAGCTTTAGATTATGCTATAAATAAGATAAAAGGTAAATAGTATAAAATAGAAATTAGAATTAATGTTAATTCGCATTGGCATTTTATAATTGAGTACATAATATATGATTATATAGTATTATGGTGGAGTAATTATGAAATATGTAAAAGGTACATTAAGTTTAGTTAAATGTAAAGTAAACTCTATAAGAATGAGAATACAGGGGGTATATAGGAGTGACTATAATACAACAGCTACACAACTAGTAAATTCAAAAGAATTGAAAAGTGATACTGAATATTTAATATATGTAGAGCTTAATAAATTTAGGACTAATGTATTTAAAAAGAAGGGTAATCAGTGGTCTTTAGTAAAGTCTTATATATGTTCAATAGGAAAATCATCTACACCAACTATAAAAGGTACCTTTAAGGTCGGTATAAAAGGACCATACTTTGGAGTAGAGCATGGTTATAAATGCTATTATTATACACAAATCAAGGGAAATTACCTTTTTCATTCTATAATATATAATTTAAATGGAACAGTGAGAGATGGAAGATTAGGAATGAGGATTTCTGATGGATGTATAAGGCTTGCAAAGGAAAATGCAAAATGGATATATGATAATGTTCCAAAGGGAAGCACTATTTATATAGAATAGGTTAGGCATCTTCAAAAAATAAATAAGTCAGAATGATCGTCTATTTTATATTATCTGATGACTACCCGATCTAATACTCACATCTACTTCAAAGTGAGAGACGCCCCTAGCTAACGATTTCCCCTAAAGGACAACGAATTCTAAGTATCGAAAATACTGATACTAGGAGTTCAGTTAATAAGCTTCAGTGGGAGTAAAAACCCCCTCTGAAGCAAAGAAATCTGTTTATACTGCGTCAACAGAATGCTTAGATAGTGCTACTATATGCGGAACTTATTTCCTTGTCTAACTCAAAATATACTGCGCATCTTTGACTTATTATTTATTTTTAGATACCTTAATTAAAAGGGATTTTCACAAAATGAACTAAATCTTATATAAATGCGAAGCACTTTATAAAGATTAGCAATATTTTGTGAAAGCCCTTTTTTATTTAGAAAAACTATTAAAAGTAAGTTATGAAAAGATCTATTAGGCACTTGAATATTTGTTATATATGTTATATATTATATATAACAGATATAACAAATAAGGTGGTATGTAAAATGTTAAAGATAAATAATTTTTCAAAGTCTTATAGTGGTAGTAAAAAAGCTGTAGATAGTATATCTCTTGAAGTGAAACCAGGAGATATATTTGGATTTATTGGTCATAATGGTGCTGGAAAAACTACTACCATTAAAGCTGCAGTAGGAATTTTAGATTTTGAAGAAGGAGAAATTTTAATAAATGGTAATTCTATAAAGACTAGTCCAATAGAGTGTAAGAAGGATATAGCATATATTCCGGATAACCCGGATTTATATGATTCATTAACAGGTATACAATATTTGAATTTCATAGGAGATATTTTTAAGGTATCAAAGGAAGAAAGGGAGACACTTATAAAAAAGTATAGTGAAGCCTTTGAACTTACAAAATCTCTAGGAGATCTAATTTCATCCTATTCTCATGGAATGAAGCAAAAGTTAGCCCTTATATCAGCACTTATTCATAAGCCTAAATTACTAATTCTAGATGAACCTTTTGTTGGACTTGATCCTAAAGCAGCACATATTTTAAAAGGATTCATGAGAGAATTATGTAATGAAGGGGGAGCTATATTTTTCTCTACCCACGTACTGGAAGTTGCTGAAAAATTATGTGATAAGATAGCTATCATTAAAGGTGGAAAGATAGTAGCTTCAGGAGACACCAATAAAGTTAAAGGTGATGGTAGTCTAGAAGAAATATTTATGGAGTTGATTGACAATGAGTAATTTAAAAGTTCTATTAAAAAATAACATTAGGAATACTTGGGGAATAAATAAATTCCTAAAGGAAGAATCAAAGAGTGAAAAAGTAAAAAACATATCCATATTTTTAGCAATACTACTAGGCATATTTTCTATAGGTATGTTAATTGTAATGTATTCCTTGGCTGTAGTAGAGCAATTGGGTCAGTATGGATATTTAAGTCTTATTTTGATGAGTGCAATGCTTCTTAGTACTATGTTTTCATTGTTTACATCTGTATACAAGGCTCAGGGTGTTCTTTTTTCATCAAGGGATTTTGAAACCTTAATGAGTTTACCTATAAAACCAGGTATAATCTTAGCTAGTAAGATGATTGAATTATTATTATTGAATTATTTATTTGTAGCACTAGTAACAATTCCACCAGCTATAGTTTATTTTATGAAATCAGGTACAAGTATTATATTTTTTATTTATTTATTCATAGGAATAATTTTTATTCCGCTTATACCTATAGTTATGGCAGCTATTATAGCCTTTGCTCTTAGCTATGTATCTTCAAGAATGAAACGTAAAACTTTAATTTTAAATATAGGAACCTTGATAGTTGTAGTTGTAGTAATGATAGGTTCATTTAAAATGGATAAGATTATAAATATAGTTATAGAGAACAGTACATCTATAATCCAAGGGATAAAAACTATTTATCCACCTTCTTATTACTTTACGGATGCTTTAGCTAATTTAAGCTTATTATCTATGACAAAATTTATTTTATGGTCTATAATTCCTTTCATAATATTTTTAATAATCTTTGCTAGAAGCTTTAAGTCAATAAATTTAAGGTTAGGAGAAACTTTTAAAAGATCTAATTATAAATTAACATCCTTAAAAACAAATACTTTAAGGGGAGCCTTAATAAAGAAAGAATTTAAGAGATATTTTTCATCTTCTGTATATGTTACAAATACAATAATAGGTATAGTTTTAGTAACGGTAGCAGCTGTATCATCTCTAGTTATGGGAGGAGATTTTCTCATAGATCAGATGGCACAATCTAGTGATTCAGACCTTCAGGTACTAGCACCACTATTAAAACAGGTAATGCAATTTGCACCACTTATAATATTATCCTTTGGTATAGGATTAACTTGCACTACAGGTTCATCTATATCAATTGAAGGAAGAAATTTGTGGATTTTAAAATCATCTCCACTAGAAGTTAAAGATATATTCATTGGTAAGATAGGAGTTAATATTCTTTTACTAATACCAACTATAGTAGTGGATTCAATTATGTTTGCCATAGCCTTTAAGTTAACCCTAATAAATTTTATGTGGACTATATTAATTCCTACACTATTAGCTATTTTAGTATCAGTTGGGGGCCTTTTGATTAACTTGTTTTTCCCTAAGTTAGACTGGACTTCAGAAGTACAGGTTGTAAAGCAAAGTTTAAGCTCTATGATAAGTATTCTTATGGGAGCAGTGCTTGTAGTTGTAGTGATTTTTATAACTATTGGAATTAACAAGGTATTTGCGATTACAAATATAAATTTATATCTAGGGGTTATAGCATTACTACTAGTACTTTTGATATTATTAGTATGTACAATATTGAAAACTAAGGGAGAAAAGTTGTTTAATAAACTAAGGAGTTAAATAGGAGATGAGATTTTGATTTTAAAAATAGACTTTGACTCAGATATACCTATATATGTCCAGATAAAGAATCAGGTAGTTGAAGGTATAGCAAGAGGGGAACTAGAAGAAGGCGAAGAACTTCCATCCGTTAGAGGGTTAGCTGATGATATTGGAGTGAATATGCATACAGTTAATAAAGCATATTCACTTTTAAAGGATGAAGGTTATATTAAAATAGATAGAAGAAAAGGAGCTTTTGTATCTCTTAGCTTAAAAAGCTCTAATGAGGAGTTTAGAGAAAGTTTAAATTATGAACTAGAGTATTATATGGCTGAATGCTTTAATAGAGGCATAAGTAAAGAAGATATAAAGAGCTATATTGACGCTATTTTTAGTGGATTTAAGAAGGAGGATAGCTAATATGGATAAATGGTTATTCTTAGTATTTATGAATTTTATGTTATTATTTATATTTTTAACTAGTTTTTTTGTGAACAAAACATCTAATAGTGGCATTTTCTTTGGAGTGAGATTTCCTAAGGAATATCAAGAAGAAAAGGAGCTAAAAGATATAGAAAAATCTTATAGAATAATTATTTCAATCATATTTTTTATTATGCTTTTAGGAGTAAATATTTTATTCTTTAATCTTGATAACTATAGTGAAAATACTTTAGGATTTATAATGGCAATACTTATTATAGGTAGTTTAATAATAAGCTTTATAGTATATATTCCATATTATAAAAAGGTTAAAACCTTAAAAAAGCATAGAGACTGGACTTATACTAAAAGAAATGTAGTAGTGGTAGAGACTACTCTAAGAAAGCCTAAAAAGGATGAAAAGATAAAACCTATAGACTCAAAATGGTTTTTATTATTATTTATCTTTCCTTTAGTAAGTATTTTAGTAACTATGTATAGATATGATGCATTACCTAAGGTGATGGAGATTCCTTATACTAGCTTTGGGGTGTTTAAAAAGGAGACTTTAAGAGGTCATTTTATAATATATCAATTTCCAATTGTTCAAATTTTTTTAACAGCATTATTATATGGAATAAACAAAGTGATTATTAATTCTAAGGTGGATTTAAATAGTGGAAGTATTGAGAAGGCCATTATTCGAAAGAGGAAGTTTAAAAAAATAGGGTCAATATTAATGATGGTAATGATACTACAAATGCTTATTATGTTTTCGTTAATTCAAGCATCTATATTATTTAACTTTGATCCTATGATAATTAACTATGTATTTATGGTAATTTTCATGATAACTATGATTATATTTATCATTATTTTTATCAAAATTGGTCAAGGTGGAAGAAATATCGAAACAAAAGGTGAAAAAGATGAGTTATATAAAGATGATGATGATAAATGGATACTAGGAAGCATTTATTATAATAAAAATGATCCAGCTTGGATGGTAGAGAAAAGATTGGGTGTAGGTTGGACAGTAAACTTTGCTCATCCAAAGTCTTGGATAGCTGTGGGAGGACTTATAGTATTTATAATAAGTAATATAATTATGTCTATATTGCTTACTTGATTGTATTGTGTATAAAAATTAAATCAGAATTAAAGGAGTTACTAAAATGTTAGAACTAAGTTTAATTTCAGTATAATGAAATTAAAACCTTAGTTGACTTAGTAACTCCTTAATTTTTATACTTCTTAAGTATCATAACGTAAATATAGATTATCTATATCTTCTTTTTTCATAAGCCCTTCAACTAAATAACCCATTATGATGACTCCAGGTATATCAATTACTAATCTAGATAGGGTAAAGGCATAACCTATAGCGGAAATTTCGAAGAGTAATGTAGAAATTTTAGTAACACACCAAGCATTCATAAAAATAATAATATTACTAAATTTAACTCCTTTTTTTAAAAGCACTGCAGTAAAAGGAAATGCAGCATACATGGGGCCAGCAGCTATAGAGCCAATAAGAATAGCAATTAAAACACCAGTAAATCCGGAGTTCTTCCCCATATATTTCATTAATACTTCTTTTGGAACCCACACATCAATAAGGCCAAGAAGAATCATAATAGGTGGAAGTACAGATAACATCTGAATAAAGCTAGATTGAGCATTAATAAAGCTTTTAGTTCCTAAGTCCCAATTAAAGACGAATACTAAGATAAGTATTAATAAACTTAAAAGGAAAAAGGAATACCTTTTTAGAAAGTTAAGTAGTCTAATCAAAATAAAGTCACCACCTTTCCAATAAAGAAAGCTACTACAAAGGAAAAGACAAAGGCTATAAAATTTCTAAGAAAGGCAGCTTTTTTACCTATATATTTTGACTCTAAGCTATATGTCATGATACCAACCATGGTTAGAGTAGAAATTAAAGCTCCCACTTGTGGATAACCCGCTCCACTTTCAAGTAGTGTATTACCTAATGAAAAGGCTACAAAAGTTGGCATCATAGTTATGGAACCAGTAATAGAAGAAATAATAACTCCTAAAAATCCAGAATTAGAACCCATTAATTTTGATATGGTAGCTGCATCTACTATAGCAAGGAGAATTCCTACAGTGATAATGATACCTAAAAATTGAGGCATTATGTTTTCAAAGGATTTAAGGGAAATTTTTAGAGCCTTAATAGTTTTCTTCTTATCTTTGATTAAAGAAATAAGAAGTAGCACTAAAGCTAAAGTGTATAGAATAACACCTGTCATAACATCACTTCCAATAACTCTATAAAATCATATTATGCTCATAAATTTGTGAGGTTACATAATTATAGTATAATAAGTATTATCAAGGGTATGAAAAGAGAGGAGTGATGAATAATATAGATTATACTAATAAAGGAAGAAAAGATTATGCAAATATTTACAATAGGACATTCTAATTATACTGTAGAGAAGTTAATTCATATGCTAAGACATTATAACATTGACTGTGTAGTAGATATTAGAGGAACTCCTTATTCAAAGTATAATATTCAATTTGACAAGGAAACAATAAGGGAAACTTTGAAGAAGGAAGGCTTTATTTATATCTATATGGCTAAAGAGTTAGCTGCTAAGAGAGAAAATAGGATATCCTATTATGATGAAGGGTATTCAGATTTCGAGAAGGTAGTATATGAAGAGGATTTTATAAAAGGTATTCAAAGGCTAAAGGATGGCTGTGAAAAAGGATATAGAATAGCATTATTAGGTGCGATGCAAGATCCTATAAGATGTCATAGAAGCATCTTAGTGGGAAGAGCTTTAAGAGATCATGGATTCACTGTAGGACATATATTAGACGATTATTCTCTAGCTTCTCAGGAAGATATGGAAAGAAATCTATTAGATAAATATTTTAGTGATAGAGATCAAGTTACTATAGATACTATCCTTGGAACTGCACCTACAGAGAAAGAATTAATAGAAGAAGGATATCGATTAGCCAATAAAGAAATCGGATATCGGATTGAGCATTTAAAATAAAAGGATATCTATAAAATAATTCAAGTCCAGGCGTAAGTAATCTTTATTTTAATTACTTATACTTGGACTTATTATTATTGATGAATAATTTGAATGTATTCATTTGACTATGCTTTGAGAATTTCACTTTCATCACAAGTAGTGTCATTTTTATCTACTATAAGATTATAGGCCAACCCTATAAGAACTAAAATACCTCCAATAATTTTTCCTGTAGATGCTTTACCTAAGGTGATATAGTCAATTACTATACCCATAAATAATTGCCCAATAAATATAAAGAGAGTTAGATAAAAAGAAGATATTCTCGGAGTCATGTAATTTGAAATAACTATGGTTATAACTCCTAGGAGTCCTCCTAAATATGCTAAGAAGGGTATTGTGCTAAAGCTACTAAAGGTTGAAGGAAAGGTTTCTTTGCTGAATAAAAGAAATACTACTGAGAAAAACAGTCCAACTACATAGTTAAAAAAGGTTCCTTGAAATATACCGATTTTCTCTGCTAATTTAGAATTTATAGTTCTACCTATAACAATAGTTACACCAGCTAAAATAGAAATTATAATATATATCATTATTTATCTTTAATAAGGTTATAGAATAAATAATCTTATTAAAGTTCACCTCCTATCATTATTTAAAAATAGTCATAATTACGATACCTATAATCATAATTGATAAACCTATGAACTTCTTACCGTTAAATTTAATCTTTTTCATTCCAAGTAATCCATAGTTATCAATGATAATAGAAGAAATTGCTTGACCAAGTAATCCTAGAGAAATGCTTAAAGAAGCACCAAGAGCCATAAAACTTATATTACTAAAAAGCACTGTAAATACTCCAACGGCTCCAGCACTGTACCATAAAATAGGAATACCTTTTTGAATTTTTAATTTTGACTTAGTAGCAAATAATACAGTAATAATAGTAATTAAACCTACTATGTGAATGAGTACACTGGAAGAATAATTACCAATAGTCCCTGATAAGGTTCCATTAAACACAAGCATTACTGAAATTAATGCACCTATAAATATAGAAATAAAAATATTCATGACAATCCCCCTTTTAGTTACATATTGAATTTATCATAAAGCAGTTGAGAAGTATTATGACATATGTCATAGTTGTATTAAGAAAGTATTTAAGATGAGAAATAATTTTAATAAGTAATTTATATGATTTAGGAGATAAATATGAAGAAAATAAATAACTCAGAACTTATGAACACATATATAAATAAATACAATATTAATGATATCTTTACCAGTGATATGAGAGAATATATGGAATTATTTCACTTTAAGAGAAATGAATTTTTATGTAAAGAAGATGAGCCTATAGATTATTTATTCTTTTTTGTAGAAGGGAAGGCTAAAGTATATATTAGTTTAAAAAATGGTAAATCGCTTTTAATATGTTTTTATTATCCACTTATGGTACTAGGGGATTTAGAGCTAGTTAATTTTACAATGGCAACTACAAATATGGAAGTTATAGAAGAGGCCTATTGTATTGGCTTATCTTTTAAAAAGGTAAGAGAAAAACTACTTAATGATGCTAAATTTCTAAGATTTATTTGTAGTTCATTAGGCAATAAAATGGACACAGTTTCTAGGAATGGATCAATTAATTTACTATATCCACTGGAAAACAGATTAGCTAGCTATATAATGGCAACAAGGGAAGAAGGAAATAGAGTTGTATTTAATGAAACATTAACAGAAATTGCTGAGTTGCTAGGAACTAGCTATAGACATCTATTAAGGACTATAAATAATTTAATAAATAGGGAAGTATTAAAAAAAGACAATTACGGATATGAAATTATTAATGAAGAAATACTTAGAAGTTTAGCCGTGGATTTATATAAATAGATAATAAAGATGGACATATAAGCATTTTAAATTATATAAAATCCTAAAAATGAAAAATATTTATAGAAATTTGTCATTTAATTATTTACAAATATGTATATTTGATGTATGCTTAATATATGTATTGATATTATAAATATATAAATCAAATTTGAAAGGAGTTGTTGTATTATGATGAACAGAGAAAGATTAATATTAGATGAAGTATATACAGCCGCTCCAAATTTAAGATTTAAATGTTAGTTTCAGTGGATTAATATTAACAATTATATTCAGTTTAAAACCTTAGAAGTATAATAATATTATAATCCTAATTTTATAACTATATTTAATTTGAACTTATGCCTTGGAGTAGCCTAATCCAAGGTTTTTTTGTATGCAAAAATAAAGTTTTTTAACCAATAAGGTTATTATAAAAAAGCTAAAGGGCATAAGTTCAACGTCTTATTAAATGAAAATAAATTAAAGTATAAAGTTAGAAAGAGGGATTATATAGTTGAGAGAAAATAATATAAATGAATATTCAATAGGAAGAGTGTATGCTCAGCATAGAAATTTATACAAGATAATAACTGAAAAGGGAGAAATATCAGCTACCCTATCGGGGAAGTTACAATATGAATTAATTAATAAAAAGGACTATCCAGTTGTAGGGGATTGGGTTAATTATGAAGAGCTTGGTTATGGAGAAGGAATAATACATCAGATTCAAGAAAGAAAAACGCTTATTTGTAGAAAGGTAGCAGGAGTAAAAAATGAAGAACAGGCTTTAGCTGCAAATATAGATAAGATTTTTATAACAATGTCTTTAAATAATAATTTTAACCTAAGAAGATTAGAAAGATATATTAATATAGCATGGGATAGTGGTGCTACACCTGTTATCTTATTAACTAAATTAGATTTATGTGAGGATTTAGAAGATAAATTATTATCCTTAGATCAGGTGGCATTAGGTATAGATAAGATAAGTGTAAGTTCTTTAACTGGTGAAGGTGTAGAGGTAGTAAGGAATATTATAAAAAGCGATGATACTGTAGTTTTTATTGGATCTTCAGGGGTTGGAAAATCTACTATAATAAATAAATTATTAGAAAAAGAAGTACAAATTACTAAGGAAGTTGATGAATATGACAAAGGAAGGCATACTACAACCCATAGAGAGTTGTTTGTGTTGCCAACAGGGGGAGCTATAATAGACACTCCAGGAATGAGAGAACTTCAGCTAAGTCAGGGAGACGTAGAAGCCACCTTTAAGGATATAGAAGATCTTGCATTGAAGTGTCACTTTTCAGATTGTAAGCATAAAAGTGAACCTAAATGTGCTGTTCAACAAGCCATTGAAAGAGGAGAATTATCTAAGGAGAGATTTATAAGTTATGAAAAAATAAAAAAAGAAATAGCTAATGAAGAAAAACGTAGAAAGGCTAAAGAGAGAATAAATGAAAGAAAAGCTAGAATAAGAAGATAGATGAAAATATGTATTTTGGAAGTTGATGAAATTTTCTAAGAGCATAAATAATTTTATTAATATATTCATAATAAAGAAATTTGCATTAATATATTTATTATTCTAAAATAACCATACATACCATGCACATTTGTAGAAATATGTATGGTTATTTTATATGTGAAATATGGTATAATTATTTTATTAAATTGGATTAATACGGAGAATATTTATATGAAAATAACTACAGATAAGAAATTTTACAGATTACTTTTTAGTATATCAGTACCCATAGCTATACAGAACTTAATTACTTTTGCAGTAAGTATGATAGATACCTTAATGGTAGGATCTTTAGGCGAAGTCCAATTATCATCAGTAGCTTTAGCAAATAATTTATTTTTTATTTTGATGATTCTACTTTTTGGACTAGCTAGTGGATCAAATATTATGATATCTCAATATTGGGGGAAGAAAGATGTAAATTCTATTCATAAGATACTTGCAATTATGTATAGAGTTTGTACTGTTATAATAATTATATTTATAGCCATAGCAGCACTATTACCAACACAGTTCATGAGTATATTTTCTAATGATATAGCTGTTATACAAGGTGGGGCTAGCTATCTTAGAATAGTCTGCATAGGATACATATTCTATGGTTTAACAAACTGTACAATAATGATGCTTCGTTCTGTAAAAACGGTAAAAATTTCAATGTTAGTATATAGTGTGTCATTGTTGGTAAATGCTTTTTTTAACTGGATATTTATTTTTGGAAAATTTGGATTCCCAGCATTAGGCATAAGAGGAGCAGCTATTGCTACCGTTATGGCAAGAATCACAGAATTTATAATAGTTATAATATTTATGATTTATTTTGAGAAGAAGATAAAATTACGACCTAAGCATCTATTAAAGGTGGATAAGGTTATATTAAAGGATTATGTATCTACATGTACACCAGTATTATTTAATGAATTGCTTTGGTCTACAGGCTCCTCTATGATTTCAGTTATTGTAGCAAAAATGGGAACAAGTACAGTAGCAGCTAATAGTATAAATGGAGTTGCACAACAATTTGTAACAGTGTTTATATTTGGATTATCTAATGCTGCAGCTGTTATTATTGGTAATACCATAGGTGAAGGTAAAAAGAATAAAGCCATGGAATATGCCTTTACAATAGGTGTATTTAGTGTAATTACAGGGCTTATTGCCAGCGGAATAATATATGTTATTAAGCCCGTAATAGTAAACTTCTACAATGTTCCACAAAGCACAAAATTAATTGCTATGGAAATCATGAGTGTAACCTCTATTATTGTTATATTCCAAGCTTTAGGAAGTAATATGATGATGGGAGTTCTAAGAGGTGGAGGAGACGCAAGATTTGTATTATTAAATGATATTATATTTATGTGGTGTGTAGCTATTCCAGGAGGATTCATAGCAGTAGATATATTAGGGTTACCAATAGTAGCTGTATTTTTTATAATTAGGTGTGATGAGATAATAAAATCTTTGGTTAGTATAGTAAGAGTAAGTAGTGGGAAATGGGTAAGAGATGTTACTAGAGATTTTGCCATAGAAGAAGAGGAATAATTAATACCTTATAACATAATAAAAATAGGGGGTTATGAAATCTATGTATAAAGATTCAAAAGAAGATGTACTAAATAGACTTAGGGAAGATTCAGATTACATAGACCAATTTATAGATTATATTAACGAACAGCTAGTAATTAACCTAGACAACGCTAAAAGTATATTAGATGAAGGTTTAAAAATATGTACTGAAAATGAAAATATCAAAGGAATAGCTTGGTGTAGTGGAACTATAGGGTGGTATTTTAATTATTCAGGTACATATGAAAAGGGAGTACAGTGGCTATTAAAAGCTAATACATTATTTCAAAGCATAAGTGATGAAAAAGGGAAATTATATGTATCAAATGGTCTTATGAGTGCCTACTTTCAATTAGGATTATGTGAATTGAGTACAAAATGGGGAAAGATTGCTTTGAAAATAGCAAAAGAAATAAAAAATGATAAGTTTTTTTTAATAATATTAAATAATATTTGTGTTAATTATCTAAATCTGGAAAAATATAATGAAGCTAAAAAAATTATAGATTCATTGCAAGACATACCTTATGGTTATAATGATAATTTGAAAATAAATATGTATCAAGTTATTGCTGAAATTGAATGTGAACTTGGCAATTTAGAAAATGCCATGAATTTTATTAATGAATCTATTGAAATTGGAGAAAAGCTGAATTATGAAATTATAAGAAGTGAAGCTTTAAGGATAAGGGGAAAAATTAATTTTAAGGCTGGCAATCAAAAGGAAGCAGAAGAAGATTATTCAGCTGCATTAGAGCATGCCACAAAGAGGGATTATTATGAAGTTCAAGCTAGCATATTAGAGTCTTGGGCTCAGAGTGATTTAATTAATAATAAATATGATGAAGCTATTAATAAGCTAGTAAAGGCATTAGAAATATCTGAAAAAAATAAATACGTACTAATTAGTAGAAATATATATAAACGACTGTATTTATCTAACAAGGAGATTAATAAATATAAGGAAGCATTAGTGTATTATGAGAAGTATGTTGAAATAAATAATGAATTGAACTGTATAACTAGTGAATTAAGTCTTGCTGATTTAGAAAATGAAAAGAATAAGCAAGAAGCAGCTATATTCAAGTCATTATATGATGACATTAAAGTAATATCAACTATAGGGCAAAAAATAACTTCAGATCTTAATTTTGATAATATATTAGAAAATATACATAAAGAAATATCAATGATTATTGATGCAGAAGTGGTTGGTGTTTCTACCCTTAAGGAATCAGAAGGGATTTTAGATTATGCACTATTTATAGATAGAGGAAATAAGCTGAATTTAAAGAATGTTCATATAGAAGATGAAACAAGCATAGGAGCTTACTGTGTTAGAAATAGAAGCACTATTTTAATTAATGATCTGTATAAAGAATATAAAAAGTATGTACCAACCCTTAAGGTAAAAGTAAGTGATAATAATACTCAATCAGCAATGTATTGTCCTTTAATTCTAGAGGATAAGGTTAGAGGATTTTTAAATGTACAAAGTTATAAGAAAAATGCATATACAGAAAATGATTTAAACAAATTAAAGATATTAGCATCCTATGTTGCTATAGCTTTAGAGAATTCCTGTCTTTATAATAGAACTAAATATTTTTCTTCTCATGATTTTTTAACGGGATTACTGTCTAGGATGGAAATATTTGAAAAGGGAGAAAAAATATTTAAGGATTGTCAAAGAGAACGAAAGAAATTAGCTGTCATAATGATAGATATTGATGATTTTAAATTAATCAATGATAAGTATGGACATAGTTATGGAGACGGTGTATTAAAAATGGTTGGAGGCATAATTAAAAATAATGTTAAAAATCATGGAGTTGCAGGGAGATATGGTGGGGAAGAATTTTTAGTGATTTTACAAGGTATAAGTGAAAGAAAGATTTATTCAATCTGTGACAATATAAGAACATCAATTGAAAGAGCTAATATATATTATAGAGAAAAATCTAAATTAAAAGTAACATCTAGCCTAGGTGTATTTATGTATTCAGGTAAAGAGAAGAGCATTGATCAATGTATTAATTTTGCAGATGAAGCATTATATATAGCTAAAGCTGAAGGGAAAAATAAACTTGTAAAATATGAAAATTATTCTTAGTTATATAAAGTTAGTTAATTAGAAAATGTACATAAAAATAAAAAAGTTATTCTATAATGATAAAAGGAATTATTATAGAATAACTTTTTATATTAAATTAATTCTGTACTAATGTAAAAAATTATTTTCTATAAATTTAAAGGTATCGGAAAGATCTAGATTGTCCACAGCATCTTTAAGTAATGGAACTTTTGAATAGTCATCAAGAGGAATTTTATATTTTAGTATAGGATTTATTCTAAAGTAGTTTGGACCGATAAGCTCTTTGCAATATAAGTCTTCTAGAGGTGTATCATTTAGTAGAATTGAAACCAAAGGTGTTTTAACATTACATTTTGGTCTGAGCATCCACTGGAGAGCACCCCAAGAAGATGTATCTGATTTTATTTGGTTAAGTGTTGAGCCGGTACCAATAGATAATATACGAAAATCAGATAGTGAATGTTTAGGCTTAAGGAGCTTCATTACGGAAATCATAGAGGCGGCTGTAGGATTATTTACAATTACACCTCCATCTATAAAGTTCTTGTATGAAGGGAAATAAGTAGGAGCGGCAGAGCTAGCTAAAGCCACATCTACAACCTTAGATGTGTATGTTGAACCACGAGAAAGGTTATTAAAAAATACAGATTGCCAGTTATCGGATGAAAAACCTTTTACATTAAAGGATGGGATGAATACATATTTTTCAAGATCCCCAAGGGTAAGGTCTTCTGTAAATACAGATAATATGACTTCTCTTAAGTTTTTATTATTAAATTTAGGTCTGAAAAGGTTAAGATGAGAAGGATAAAATATACTTTTTACAGTCTCATAGTTGTACAAGTTATCAACATAATTTCCATCCTTTCCAGAAGCTAGAGCTAAGGCTATTAAAGCACCTGTAGAAGTACCAGCAAATAAGTTTGTATACTTTAAGATATCAGGATATTTATTATAAATGCGTTTTAATATACGTGTGGATAGGGCACCACGAATTCCTCCACCATCAAATACAATAATTCTGAATGTAGACATTAGACACCTCCGTTGTAGCTTATATGATTATTGTATTAATGATTATGTAGGTATGTGAATATATTATTATCTGTTTTAAAATATCTTTGACTTATAAAGAAGCTAAGAACTCTGTTTATCCGATGACTACCAGCTCTAATACTCCCACCTTTTTCAAAGTGGAAGTAAAAGACCTGCTATGTCCCTGGATAACGATTTCTAAGCATCATAGAAGCTAAGAACTCTGTTTATGAAGGTTTTTGAGATTACCTGGGGAATATTTAAATATGATAGATAATAATTAGATTAAATGAAAACAGTGAAGGAGGGTGAAGATTAGCTATGTTAAGTATATATAGTACATAGCTAGAAGAAATATGGAAGAAAGAAAAGTAAAAAATGTATTATTACCTAAAATTACAGCAATAAATGAAGAGGTATATTCTTTAGAGAAGAATATAGATGATGAAGATTATTTTAATAATGTAATGATGCTTAATTGTGACATAAGTAATGAGTGTGCATCACATGTTGAATTTTCGGAAGTTATATTTAAAAATGTAGATTTTAGAAATGTAAAATTTCCTCATATTGAATTTATAGATGTAAAGTTTGAAAACTGTGATTTATCAAATTCTAATTTAAATAATGGAATTCTGCATAGGGTAGAAATGAAAAACTGTAAGCTTATAGGTATAGATTTGGCAGATACAAATATTCAAAATGTCACATTAAATCAGTGTAGCGGTGACTATAGTAACATATCTTTCTCTACTCTTAAAAATGTAAATTTTATAGATTCGTCATTTAATAATGTAATATTTGAAAATAGTAAATTTAATAAAGTAAACTTTGAAAATGTAAGTATGAGGCAAATTGATATATCTAAGGCTATGGTGAAAGGAATTGATTTTAGAAATAGTGATATAGAAGGACTTATTGGAGATGTAAGAGATTTATATGGAATAGTAGTTACTCCAATGCAAGCACTATCGCTTTCGAGAATTTTAGGGATTGTAATTAAGGAATAGATGTATTAAAGAGACTGCCAGAGTAATGAATTTTAATTAGGATATTTAAAGTTAGGAGAAAACATATGATAACAATAATATCATCAGCTAAATCTTTAGATTTTGAAAAAGAAATATTTATAGATGAAAGTACCGAACCTGTATTTATGAATGAAGTAAGAGAATTAGTAGATATAATTAAAAATTACAATTTACAAGAAATAGCTAAGATAATGAAAATTAGTAATAAGTTATCAAAGGTAAATTATAATAGATTTCAATGCTTTTATGACCAACAAGTAAATACTAGGCAGGCTATTTTTGGATTTAGTGGGGAAGTATATAGAGCTATAAATCCTTTTGAATATGACAGATCAAACATAGAGTTTGCACAAAAGCACATTAGGATTTTATCAGGTTTATTTGGGGTTTTAAGACCTTTAGATAATATAAAAGAATATCGGCTAGAAATGGCTACAAAGTTAAGAGGTATACCTGAAGAGAATTTATATAAATTTTGGACAAAAAAGATTACTCAAAATATAGTTCATGATTTAAATCTTAAAGAAGATAAGACAATTTTGAATTTGGCCTCTCTAGAGTACTCTAAATCCATAGATAAAAGTAAGCTAGATACTATTAATGTCTATGATGTTGAATTTAAAGAAAACATAGAGGGAAAATATAAGATTATAGGAACATATACTAAGAGGGCTAGGGGGCTTATGGTAACTTATATTGTTAAAAATAATATAGATAATATAGAAGATTTAAAGAATTTTAAAGAAGAAGGTTATTGCTATAATAAAGAATTAAGTAGCAATACTAAATTAGTTTTTACTAGAGAAAAAATGATTTAGGTCTATGACTTTAGTATTAAATAATGTGACATTATAAAAGAAATTAAAGGTGCATTAATTATAAAAAGTAGGGGATTACTAAAATATATAAAATAAAAACTTGTATTTTAAATACAAGTTTTTTTATTTTAAAACATTATAAGATGATAATAGGAGCAAATTATGATAATAGTTAATATATTAATTGTAATGACAGTACTTTTTATAATATTTATCAAAACTATAAATTGTTTATTTTATTATGCTACTCTTGGTAAAAAGCGTGATAAGATAGAAACCTTTAATAGTCTTTACACCATGGGATTATATTCTCTTGATGAGTATGAAAAGTTAAAATTGGAAGAGCTAATTGTACAAAGTAAAGATGGATATAAGTTAAAAGGATATTATCTAAACTGTAATTTACCTTCAAAAAAAATAATAATATTATTGCATGGATACTTGGTTGGCCACTACAGGTCTTGCCAATATATAAAGTTTTTTATAAAAGAAGGATTTAATATTCTTTTAGTAGATCAAAGAGGTCATGGTAATAGTGAAGGAACTTATGCTACCTATGGAAGATATGAGTGTGAAGATTTAGATTTATGGGTAAGCTGTATAAGACAAAAAGTTGGGGAGAAATGCTTTATAGGTGTACATGGACATTCTATGGGAGCTGCTACTGGTCTTATGTATTCAGTTTTAGGAAAGAATAAAATAGATTTTATAATATCGGAATCAGCTTATGCAAATGCAATAGAGGTTATAAAAAGAAAGTTAAATAAATACAAAATTCCATTTTTCCCTTTCTATAATCTCGCTAATCATAAAATAAAAAAAGTATGTGGCTTTTCTTTAGGAGAAATAAGTCCAATGGATATGGTAAAGGAAAGCAAAGTACCAATTATGTTCATTCATGGAGATGAAGATGAATTAATACCATGTTATATGTCTATGGAAATGTATGAAATTAAAAAGGGAATAAAAAGCTTATGTATAATTCCAAGAGCTAAGCATAATACTTGTTATGCCACTAACCAAGAGAAATATGAAAATGAAGTAAAAAACTTTCTTAAAATGATATAATAATAAAAAGTCGCTAATAAATATTTTAAAATCAAGATAATATTTTAATGGGCGATGAAGGGGAATGAGAGTAGGATTAGTATTATCTGGTGGAGGCGGAAAAGGAGCTTATGAGATAGGAGTATGGAAAGCTATAAAAGAGTTAAATATAGATAAATACATAAAAGTAGTTTCAGGTACTTCTATAGGTGCTATAAATGCAGCTTTATTTGCTCAAGATGATTTTGAAGAAGCTAAGAAAATGTGGCAAGAGGTTACTATAGAGAAGTTGTTACCAGTAAATAGTAAAGTCTTAATAAGGAAAGGCGTAACCCTCGCTATTGGTAGTAGAAACATGAATTTAGTAAAAAAATATATGACAAAGAAATTAGAGCAGGGTGATATTCCTAGGGATGGAGCTAAGGATATTATAGAGAAATATATAAATATTGATAAATTAAAAAAGTCAAATAAAATATGTTATGTATCATGTACTGAAATGCCGGAGTTCTCTGCTAAATATTTTAAAATAAATGACTATGAAGAAGAAAAGGCTAGAAGTATATTATTAGCAACGGCTTGTCTTCCTATGATATATGAAAGTGAAGAAATTGGTGGAAAGACATATTTAGATGGGGGACTAGTAGATAATACTCCTATAAAACCAGTATATGAAGAAGGGTGTGATATAATAATAGCTGTACTATTATCTAAAGAAGCTAAAATAAAAAGAGAAGATTTTCCAGATGCAAAAATCATAGAACTAATTCCTTCAGATATAGAAACAAAAATATTAGATGGATTATTAAATCTAGATGAAGAGTCTAAAAACAAGAGAATTCAAAGAGGTTACTATGATACAAAAAATCTTTTAGAACCTATTTTTGAAATGGCAAGATATCAATTAATCGAAGAATTAGAAAGACAGGCTATGGACAGTGAATTACAAGAATTTGAAGAAAAAAATAAGGAAAGTTGGATAGCTAGAAATACAAGAAGAATAAAGAGAAAACTTGGAATAAAAAAACTTTAATAAATATTATGTAAAGTAAAAATATATAGATAAAAAGATAGATTCCTATAGGAGTCTATTTATTTTTAGTGGAAATAATATATAAATAAGTGTTATTATATATTAGTAAAATTTAATTAATGTATATAGATAATTTAGAAAAGGGTGAATTGCAGTGAATGAATTAGAGCAATGTAGAAAAGAAATCGATGAGATTGATAAAGAACTTATAAATCTATTTGAGAGAAGAATGGATGTTGCTATAAGAGTAGCTAATTGTAAAAAAGAAAATGATTTACCGATATATGATGAGGAGAGAGAATCAAAGGTTATTAAAAAAAATGTAGACAATTTAAAAAATAAGAACTATGATTTATTAGCAAGAAGATTTTTCTTAAGCATAATGGAGTTAAGTAGAAGTTTGCAAGAGAGCATTATAAAAAAGCATAAGTAAAGTTATTTAAATTAATCATATATAAAGGAGTAATGTTATGGAGTTTTACGGCATACTAGGTGAGAAATTAGGACATAGCTTATCACCAAGAATACATAAGATAATATTTCAGGCCATGGAAGTAGAAGGTGCATATAAACTATTTGAAATACCTAAAGGAAATTTAGAAAAATTCATAGATGCACTTAAACTTTTAAAAATTAAAGGAGCCAGTGTAACTATTCCTTACAAGGAAGAAATTATTAAGTATTTAGATGAGATATCACCAGAAGCACAAAGGATAGGTGCTGTTAATACAATATCACTAGAGGATAATAAACTATATGGTTATAACACAGATTACTATGGCTTTGGATATATGTTAAAGGTATATAATGTTAAGATACAAGACTCAATAGCTGTAATTTTGGGAAATGGTGGAGCTACAAAGGCTGCTGTGTGTTATTTATTAGACAATGGAGCTAAAAATGTTTATATAGTAAGTAGGACACCAGAAAAAAATAAGGGAATAAATCATGAAAAAGTTCAACTAATAAGTTATGAGCAGTTAAAAGAAATTCAAGGAGATATGATAATTAATACAACTCCAGTAGGTATGTTTCCTAATGAAGATGCCACTCCTGTTAATGATACTATCATAAATAATTTTCAAACAGTTGTAGATATAGTATATAATCCATCAGAAACAAAATTTTTATTAAAGGGAAAAGAGTTAGGAAAAAAAGTTGTAGGGGGATTATCTATGCTCATAGGACAAGGCGTAAAAGCACAGGAAATATGGCAAAAGAATTCTATTGATGACCAAGTAATTAAAGATATATATGAAATTTTAAATAGAGAGTTTAGTTAATTATAAGAGGTGATTGCTATGAAAATTATGGTTATAAATGGACCTAACCTGAATTTTTTGGGCATAAGGGAAAAACATATATATGGCTCAAAAAGCTTTGAGAAGATTGAAAATTACATAAAGGAATGCTCTAAATCCTTAGGACATGACATAGAGATGTTACAAAGCAATATAGAGGGAGAAATTATTAACTTCATCCAAAGGGCATACTATGAAAAATATGATGGAATAATAATTAATCCAGGTGCCTTTACCCATTATAGTTATGCAATCTATGATGCTATAAAAAGTGTAAACATAGATACTGTGGAAGTTCATTTATCACAGATTTATGATAGAGAAGATTTTAGACAAAAATCAGTTACTGCTCCAGCATGTATAGGTCAGATATGTGGTTTTGGAGAATATGGATATATAATGGCTATGAATGCTCTAGAAAATAAAATGAAGATTTCTAGCTAAAGTAGGTTATAATACTAATTAAACATTTGTAACCTAGGAGGAAGGGAAACTTATGGATGAGCTTAATAATAGGATAATAGACATCTATACAAGTCTTGCTGAAAGTGGAGTTAGATTTTATTATGAGGATGATATTAACCCTTTTAGCGAAATAAAAGAATTGAATTCTTGTAATGAAAAATACCTATGGTTCACGACTGATGGAGAAAATGAAGTTAAAGTATCCATAGAAGATTTCAGAGTATATCATTCAAAGGAAAACATTAATCTTTATGATTGGGTTGAAATAAGAGAATTTGATAGGCTTTTGGAAGAATTAAGTGAGAACTAGTAGAATCAAATGAAAAATAAACAACTAAGGTGTTAATTACTTAGTTGTTTATTATTTTTTTAAAATTTATAAATTGTGGATAAAATAAAGTAAATTTTCAGAAAAAAGGTTGATAATCTAAGATTTATCCACTTAGTGTTAATTATATTGTGGATAGAGTTGTGGAAAATGTTAATAATTACATTATTTTACAATGAAAAATATATAGCATTTATTGTGATTATAAAGTATTTTTTTAAAATAGTTAAAGTAAATTGTCTTTCTAGTATTTGGTAGAAGGTTAGTACAATTAATACTAGGAAGTTTTTATTATGGAATATACTTAGTATTACTAAACATGAAGAATATTAATATAAACATATTTTCATAAACATAAGGTATATTCAAAGGTTCATTATGAAAAAAAAATCATGAAAATATAAAAAAAATTTAATAAATCTATTGATTTATTAATAAAAAAAATATAGAATAATATTGTTTGTTTAGTAAATGTAAACTTAAGGTTTAGTATAATACATAAGATTGAGGTGGAATCGTGCAAATTGGAGAGAAGATAAAAAGTCTTAGAATCGAAAAACAGTTAACACAAGAAGAACTTGCAAACAGATGTGAATTATCCAAGGGGTTCATATCTCAAATTGAGAATGATCTCACATCTCCATCTATTGCAACACTTATGGATATTCTTCAGATACTAGGCACAAATTTAAATGAATTCTTTAGTGAGAAAATTAATGAAAGAGTTAAGTTTACAAATGATGATATGTTTGAAACTGAGGATGAAGATCTAAAGTATAGATTAAAGTGGCTCGTACCAGATGCTCAAAAAAATCAGATGGAGCCTATAATGCTCACATTAGAACCAAATGGAAAATACAAAGAAGAAACTCCTCATGAGGGAGAGGAATTTGGACTTGTGCTTCATGGTATTGTGAACCTGCATTTAGGAGATAAGGTATATAAAATACGTAAGGGAGAAAGCTTTTATTTTAAGCCAAAGTCTAATCATTATATTTCAAATACAGGAAAAACTGAGGCAACAGTAATATGGGTAAGTACACCACCGTCATTTTAAGTAGACAAATTTAATAAGGTGACACAAAAGTATAATTAGCATTATGTTATAAAAGAGGTGTTTATGTTGGGTGATAATATAATTGAAATTAAAGGTATATCTAAAACCTTTGAAGACAACAAAGTTTTAGACAATATAACTTTAGGGATAAAAAAGAATGAGTTTATAACATTACTTGGTCCAAGTGGCTGTGGTAAAACTACTACATTAAAAATTTTAGCAGGTTTTGAAACTTGCGATGAAGGTGAAGTTATATTTGAAGATAAGAAAATCAATGACTTACCTCCATATGAAAGACAGATTAATACAGTGTTTCAAAAATATGCACTATTTCCTCACATGAATGTATATGAAAACATAGCTTTTGGATTAAAAATAAAAAAACTTTCTAAAAGCGAAATTGATAAAAAAGTAAATGAAGTTTTAAAATTAGTAGATCTTAAGGGCTTTGAAAAAAGAAAAATTGAATCTCTAAGCGGTGGTCAGCAACAAAGAGTAGCTATAGCAAGAGCTATTGTTAATGAGCCAAAGGTATTACTTCTTGATGAGCCTTTAGGTGCTCTTGACTTAAAGCTTAGAAAAGAAATGCAAATAGAGCTTAAAAGAATACAAAAACAATTGGGAATTACTTTTGTATTTGTAACCCACGATCAAGAAGAAGCACTAACTATGTCTGATACTGTGGTAGTAATGAACAAGGGAGTGATTCAACAAATGGGTACTCCGGAAGATATATATAATGAACCTGAGAATAAGTTTGTAGCTAGGTTTATAGGAGAAAGTAATATTACAGACGGAATAATGTTAGAAGACTTTAAGGTTAAATTCTGTGGACGTATATTTGAATGTGTTGATAAAGGCTTTGATAAAGATGAATATATAGATGTGGTAATAAGACCAGAGGATATAAAAATAGTAAATAAAGAAGAAGGAAACTTAAAAGGGATAGTAAAATCTTCTGTATTTAAAGGAGTTCACTATGAATTAGAAGTAGAGGAAGAGAGTATGAACTTTATTCTTCATAATACTAAAAACTTTTCTATAGGTACAGAAATCGGAATGGATATTTATCCAGAAGACATTCACATAATGAAAAAGTCAGGAGAAGCGTAGAATGAAAAAGAAATCATATTTAGCTTATCCTTATGTATTGTGGAGTTCCTTGTTTATAATAGTACCTCTTCTTCTAATAGTATTTTTTAGCTTTACAGAAAAAGTGAGCGGAAGCTACCAATTCTCTATAAATAATTTTAAAAGATTAATGGATCCTTTATATATAAAGGTATTTACTAGATCTATTAGCTTAGCCTTACAATCAACAATTTTATGTTTAGTAATGGGATATCCCATTGCGTATATGATATCAAGAAAACCAGAGAATAAACGTGGAATGCTTATAATGTTATTTATTCTTCCAATGTGGATGAATTTCTTGCTTAGAACCTATGCATGGCTTGCAATTCTAGGAAAGAATGGTTTGCTTAATAACTTACTTAATATCATTGGGTTAAACTCAGTAGATATACTATATACAAATGGTGCAGTGCTTCTTGGAATGGTGTATAACTTTCTTCCATTTATGGTACTACCAATATATACATCGCTATTAAAGATGGATCAAGATTTAGTTAATGCTGCTTATGATTTGGGAGCCGGAAAAATTACAGCTTTTATGAAGATAATTTTTCCTTTAAGTATACCAGGAGTTATCTCAGGAATAACTATGGTATTTATGCCAGCGGTATCTACCTTTGTAATCTCGCAACTTTTAGGTGGTGGAAAGCACATGCTCATAGGAAATTTAATTGAGCAGCAGTTTACTTCTGTTGGAGATTGGAACTTTGGTTCTGCAATATCTATTCTTATGATGATATTAATTTTATTAGCTATGGGATTAACCTCTAAGTTTTCAGATGATGATGAAAAAGGAGGAGGTAGAGTATTATGGTAAAAGCAAAAAAAATATTTTCAAATATATATTTGATTTTAATATTTATATTTTTATATGCTCCTATTTTTGCCCTAGCACTATTTTCTTTTAATGATTCAAAATCCATGGCAAGATGGCAAGGGTTTACTTTTAAGTGGTATCAGCAATTGTTTCATAATGATAGAATAATTTCAGCTTTAATAACCACTGTAGTAGTAGCAATATTGGCATCAGCAATAGCTACAGTCATAGGAACAATAAGTGCTATAGGGATAGATAGAATGAGGGGGCCTAAAAAGGCAATGCTTCTCAATATAAACTATCTACCTGTATTAAATCCTGATATAGTAACAGCAATAGGTCTTATGATACTTTTTATATTTTTTAATATGAAGTTAGGATTTTTAACTATGTTACTTGCACACATAACTTTTAATATACCATATGTAGTTTTATCTGTATTGCCAAAGTTAAAACAACTTCCAGACAATGTAGAAGAAGCTGCTATGGATTTAGGCGCAAAACCTATGTATACCCTTAGAAAGGTAATACTTCCACAGATAAAACCAGGTATAATTTCAGGATTTTTAATTGCTTTTACTATGTCTATAGATGACTTTATTATAAGCTTTTTTAACACTGGAAATGGAGTAACTAACTTATCAATCGAGGTTTATTCTATGGCAAAGAGAGGTATTAAACCAGAGATTAATGCACTGACTACATTAATGTTTATAACAGTATTAATACTATTATTATTATCTAACAGAAAGCAAGCAATGGTAGGGAAGGAGTAATAAGATGAAAAAATTAAAAAAAATTATAGCTCTAGTATGTACAGGGGTAATGGTGACAGCTATGCTTACAGGTTGTGGGACAAAATCCTCTAGTGATGTTTTAAATATTTATAACGTTGGGGATTATATAGATGAATCTCTAATAGAAAAGTTTGAAGAAGAAACTGGTATAAAGGTAGTATATGAAACCTACGATACCAATGAAATCATGTATCAAAAGATAAAGAGTGGTGGATCAAAATATGATTTAATAGTTCCATCAGATTATATGATTGAAAAGATGAAGGATGAGAAATTAATCCAGAAGATAGATTATTCTAATATTCCTAACTATAAAAATATAGATGAAAGCTTTAAAAAGCCTAGCTATGATGAAAATGATGAATATAGTGTACCTTATTTCTGGGGAACTTTTGGTATTCTTTATAACAAAAATATGGTAAGTGATCCTGTAGATAGTTGGGACATTTTATGGAATGAGAAATACTCTGGAGAAATCCTAATGCTTGATTCAGTTAGAGATACTATGGCTATTGCCTTAATGAAGTTAGGATATTCTCAAAATAGCATAAATGAAAAAGAACTAGATAAAGCTAAGGCTGAATTAATAGCTCAAAGACCTTTAGTTCGTGCTTATGTTAATGATGAAGGTAAAGATAGACTTTTAGGAGAAGAAGCTGCTATGGGAATAGTTTATTCTGGAGATGCAATAACTCTTATGGAACAAAATGAAAATCTAGCTTATGGAATCCCTAAAACGGGTACCAATAAGTGGGTAGACGCATTATGCATACCAACAGATGCAGAAAATAAAGATTATGCAGAGAAATTTATAAACTTTATGTTAGAGCCGGGAAATGCTGTCCAAAACATAGATTATATAGGATATTCTACACCAAATAAAGCAGCTCTTGAAATGCTTTCACAAGATGTTAAATCTAATCCAGTAGCTTATCCAGATAAGACTCTTCTTGATAAATGTGAATCATTCATAGACCTTGGTGACAACATTAAGCTTTATGATGAAAGATGGATTGAAATAAAATCTAAATAGTATAAAAATAGTATAAAAATAGTAGCTAACCTATTTATGGTGAGCTACTATTTTTTATATCATAATGAAAATTCATTAAAATTTTTGTTAAATTTAATAGACTTTACACAAATATAATTTGATTAGGGAGGAATTTTTATGTATTGAATTCAATTTTATTGTATAATATATATATGAGAATATCTAAAATTAAAAAAATTAATTATAATAAATAATATAAATTAAGGAGGTAATATGCTTGAGTTAATGATTATATGTGGATTAGTATTACTAATTTGCATAACATCCAGTAAAGTATTATATAAGTTTGGTGTACCAATGTTACTTATATTCATCATTTTAGGAATGTTATTTGGCTCAGATGGTGTAGTAGGAATATATTTTGATAATTATGAGCTTACAAGAGAATTATGTTCCTTTGGGTTGGTATTTATAATGTTCTATGGTGGGTTTGGTACCAATTGGAAAGAAGCTAAACCTGTTGCAAGAGAATCCATTTTAATGTCTACATTTGGGGTAATAATCACATCAGGATTGACAGGATTATTCTGTTATTTTGTCCTTAAAACAAGTCTTTTAGAAGGGTTGCTAATAGGCTCCATAGTTGGGTCTACAGATGCAGCATCAGTATTTTCTATATTACGTTCACAGAAATTAAACTTAAAAGGAGAAATTGCATCTATACTAGAGGTTGAAAGTGGAAGTAATGACCCTATTGCATATATGCTAACATTAATAGTTTTAACATTAATGAATAATGGGGGTATCAGCTCAATAGTACCTACAGTAATTGGACAAATTATTTTTGGTATATTAATTGGGGTGATATTATCTAAGCTAACGGTCTATATAATGAGAAATGCAAATTTTGAAGTAGATGGATTTTATACAATATTCATAACGGCAATTGCCATTTTATCTTATGCATTAAGTGAATGGGTAGGCGGTAATGGATATTTAAGTGTTTATATAGCTGGTATTATCATTGGAAATAGCAAAATTCCACACAAGAGAAGCTTAGTTCATTTCTTTGATGGAGTATCGTGGATAATGCAAATTATGCTATTTTTTGTATTAGGTTTATTAGCATTTCCTTCTGAATTACCAAGTGTTATAGGGAGCTCTATATTAATATCAATATTTATGATAATAATTGCACGTCCAATCGCAACCTTTAGCGTTTTAAGTTGGTTTAAGATACCATTTAAACAACAGTTGTTTGTTTCTTGGGTAGGATTAAGAGGGGCAGCTTCAATTGTTTTTGCAATATATGCAATAACATCAGGGATACCATTAGAAAATGATATATTTCATATAATATTTTTTATAGCTTTATTATCAGTAGCTATTCAAGGCACATTAATCCCTAAAGTAGCTAGAAAGTTAGATTTAGTAGATGATACAAAAACAGTATTAAAAACATTTACCGACTATCAAGAAGATAGGTCTACAACATTAATAGAGTATAATGTTGACTCGAACAGTAGTTGGAAAGAAAAGACTATAATGGAAGCGGATATTCCAGAGGAGATACTTATTGTAATGATAAAAAGAGATAGTGAAATAATAGTTCCAAAAGGCTCTACACTAATTAATCAAGGTGATATATTAGTTTTAAGTGGAAATAATATAGAATATTTATTAGAAAAAAATGTTGGATCGTAGATTTTGTACAAAGTGGCTATAGAACTTATAGCCACTTTAGTTTTGAAATTTATATGAGGATTAATATAGTTATGAATTATTTTATTCTTAAATATTGTATTTTGAGTAAAATATTGCATATAAATAAATTAGCGTTATAATAGACTTATATACATTATTTTTAATTTAAGGAGGGAGTTAATTGGACAATTTAAAAGTTACTCCTTTAAGAGGAGAATATGAGAAGAATGGTGGAAAAATTGTAGAGTTTGCTGGGTATGAATTACCTACTCAATTTAAGGGAATTCTACATGAACATGAAACCGTAAGAGAAAGAGCAGGTTTGTTTGATGTTTCTCATATGGGTGAAGTGCTAGTAAAGGGAAAGGATGCTGAAAAATTTGTTAACTATCTTTTAACAAATGATGTGAAAACACTAAAAAATGGAGATGTCATATACAGTTTCATGTGTTATCCAAATGGTGGTGTTGTAGATGACTTACTAGTGTATAAATTTTCAGAAGATTATTATTATTTAGTTGTAAATGCAAGCAATAAAGAAAAAGACTTTAAATGGATGTTAGATAACAAAGATAATTTTGAGGTAACCATTGAAGATATTTCTGATAGTGTTGCTCAATTGGCACTTCAAGGGCCAAAAGCTCAAGAAGTATTACAAAAATTAACACAACTTAATTTATCAGATATAGGATTTTTCCAGTTTAAAGATGATATAGACATATGTAATAAAAAAGTTTTAATTTCAAGAACAGGATACACTGGTGAAGATGGCTTTGAAATATATGCAAAACCTGAGGATGTAGTAGTCTTATGGAGAGAAATACTTAAAGCTGGAGAAAATGAAGGTGTTGAACCTATTGGACTTGGCGCTAGAGATACACTAAGATTTGAAGCTACCCTTCCATTGTATGGGAATGAAATGGATGAAACTATAACTCCATTAGAAATGGGTTTTGGATTTTTTGTGAAACTTAATAAAGAAAATTTTATTGGTAAAAATGTTTTGATAAAACAAAAGGAAAATGGAGTAACCAGAAAATTAGTAGGATATGAATTGATAGATAGAGGTATAGGAAGACATGGCTATATAGTAATTAAGGATAATGAAGAAATAGGACATGTAACCACTGGATATATGTCTCCTACCTTAAACAAAACAATAGGATTTGCGTTAATTGATGCTAAGTACGCAGCATTAGGTACAGAAATTTTTATAAAAGTTAGAAATAAAGAATTAAAGGCAATGGTTGTCAATAAAAAGTTTTATAGTAAAAAAACTCAAAAATAAGGGGGATTAATCATGTTAGTATTGGAAAATTTATTGTATACAAAGAATCATGAATGGATAAGAGTAGAGGAAGATAAAGCTTATATAGGAGTTACAGATTGTGCACAAAAATTATTAGGTGATATAGTTTTTGTAGATTTACCATCAGAAGATGATGAGTTTTCTAAGGGAGAAGCTTTTTCAACAATTGAATCTGTTAAAGCTGCTGAAGATATTTTCATGCCTGCAAGTGGTAATGTACTACAAGTTAATGAAGAGTTAACTGATAATCCTATTCTAGTAAATGAAAATGCATATGACGCTTGGATGATTTGTGTAGAATTATCAAATAAAGATGATTTAAAAGATTTATTAAAAGCTGAAGAGTATGAAGAATTATGTAAAGACCTATGTAAAGAAGGTGAATAATATGTTTCCTTATATTCCTATTACAGAAAGAGAAAAAAAACAAATGCTTGATTTTATTTCTGTAAAATCAATAGAGGATTTATTTAAAGATATTCCGGATAATTTAAAATTAAATAGAGAATTAAACATTGATAAAGGTTTATCTGAGTTAGAAGTTGAGAAAATAATGACTAACTTAGCTAATAAAAATAAATCTATAGAAGATTTTATTTGTTTTTTAGGTGCAGGCATGTATGATCATTATGTTCCTTCTATATGTAAACATTTAACTGGAAGAACAGAATTTTATACAGCTTATACTCCATATCAACCTGAAATTAGCCAAGGAACTTTACAAGCAGTTTTTGAGTATCAAACTATGATTTGTAACTTAACAGGTATGGAAGTTTCAAACTCATCTATGTATGATGGGGCTACAGCAGCAGTAGAAGCTTCTGTAATGGCTATAGAAAATACAAAGCGAAATACCATAATAGTTTCTAAAACAGTACATCCGGACACAAGACAAGTTTTAAAAACTTATCTAAAATATAAAGGGTACGATTTATTAGAAGTTGATGAAAGTAATGGAGTTACAGATATTGAGAAGGTAAAATCATTATTAAATAAAGATGTAGCAGGAGTTATTATACAAAGTCCAAACTTCTTTGGAATTATAGAAGAGGTAGAGGAATTAGAGAAGGATATCCATTTAAATAAATCTTTACTTATTATGAGTGTGGATCCATTATCTTTAGGTGTTTTAAAAAGCCCTGGTGAACTAGGGGCAGATATAGCTATAGGGGATGGTCAAAGTCTTGGTGCTAATATTAACTTTGGAGGACCGGGTCTAGGATTTCTAAATACTACTAAAAAGCTTATGAGAAAAATGCCAGGTAGAATTGTTGGAGAAACTGACGACAGTCATGGTAACAAAGGATATGTATTAACACTTCAAGCAAGAGAACAACATATAAGAAGAGAAAAAGCTACCTCTAATATATGTTCTGATCAAACATTGATGGCAATAGGTGCTGCTGTATATATGGCTACAATAGGAAAAGAAGGTATAAAAGAAATAGGAGCTCAATGCATCAAAAAGTCTCACTATGCTTTTAATCAATTAATAGAGAATGGTAAATATAAGCCACTATTCAATAAACCATTTTTTAAAGAGTTTGCAGTGAAATCTGATACTTGCTTATGTGAAATAAATAACAAATTACTAGATAATAATATTTTAGGTGGATATATTTTAGAAGAAGATTACCCTCAATATAAGAATTCTATGTTACTTTGTGTAACAGAAAAAAGATCGAAGGATGAAATAGACAAATTAGTTAAAGTGATGGAGGAGATATAATGAAAAGTTATAATAAAGTTATCTTTGAACTATCATGTGAGGGTAAAGTAGGTTATACGCTTCCACAAATAGATGTGGAGGATATAAATATAGAGTCTGTTATACCTAAAAATATGTTAAGAGAAGAGGATGCATATCTTCCACAAGTAAGTGAAGTTGATGTAGTTAGACATTACACTGCTCTTTCTAATAAAAACTATTGTGTAGATAAGGGGTTCTATCCTCTAGGTTCTTGTACTATGAAATATAATCCTAAAATTAATGAAGATGTGGCTATGTTTTCTGGTTTTAGTAAAATTCATCCTAAAGAATCAGCAGAAAATGTACAAGGTGCATTAGAACTTATCCACGACCTTTCCTTAAAGTTATGTGAAATTACAGGTATGGATGATTTTACATTGCAACCCGCTGCTGGAGCTCATGGTGAATTCACAGGACTTTTATTAATAAAAGCATATCATGAAAGTAGAAATGATTTTAAACGTAAAAAAATAATAGTTCCTGACTCAGCTCATGGTACAAATCCTGCAAGTGCAAAAGTGGCAGGTTTTGAAATAGTTGAAATTAAATCTGATAAGGATGGATTGGTTTCAATAGAAGAACTAAAAAAAGTTTTAAATGATGAAATAGCGGGACTGATGCTTACAAATCCAAATACTTTAGGTTTGTTTGAGAAAAATATAGAGGATATAAGTAAGTTGGTTCATGAAGCAGGCGGACTTTTATACTATGATGGAGCAAACTTAAATGCTATTATGGGAAAAGCTCGTCCTGGTGATATGGGATTTGATGTGTGTCATTTAAATCTTCATAAAACATTTTCAACACCACATGGTGGTGGTGGTCCAGGAGCAGGTCCAGTAGGCGTATGTGGTAAACTTTCTAAGTTTCTTCCGGTTCCAATTATAAAAAAGGAAGAAGAGAAGTTTGTATTTGATTATGATAGACCTGATTCTATTGGAAAAGTAAGAAGTTTTTATGGGAATTTTGGAGTGTTAGTTAGAGCCTATACCTATATACTAACTATGGGAAGTGAAGGACTGAAAGCTGCTTCAGAGAATGCTGTATTAAATGCAAATTATATAAAAGAAGCTTTGAAAGATTATTATAAGGTAGCTATAGATGAGGTATGTAAGCATGAAGTTATCTTTGCTGGTTTAAAAGATAACCCAAATCATATATCAACTTTAGATGTAGCTAAAAGATTGATTGACTATGGTGTACATCCACCAACAGTTTATTTTCCTCTAATAGTTGAAGATGCTCTTATGATAGAACCAACTGAAAGTGAAAGCTTAGAGTCCATCAATGAGTTTGTTGAAGTTATGAAGATAATAGCTATAGAAGCTAAGGAGAATCCAGAAGTTTTACATGAAGCTCCTCAAAATGCTTTAGTAAGAAGGTTAGATCAAGTTAAAGCAGCAAGAACACCAATCTTAAAGTGGAGTAAGTAACTTTTTAAGAATTAAAATTTATAGGCATTAATATAATAATGTCAAAGATTATATTAATGCCTTTTTATAAATATTTGTTAAAGTTTTAACTAAAATAAGCTTGCATATAAAGTTAATATAGTAATTCATACAGAACATATTAATACGAGGAGTGTAGTTATGAAAGATATAATTGTAATAGGCGGAGGACCTGGTGGTTATGTGGCTGCCATTAGAGCAGCGCAATTAGGAGCAAAAGTGTGCCTTATAGAAAAAGAAAATTTAGGTGGGACATGTTTAAATTATGGGTGTATTCCAACTAAAACCATATATAGAACTGCAGAACTTTTTAATAACTTAAGTCATATTGAAGACTTTGGTATTAAAGCAAATAATTTTGAAATAGATGTAGATAAAATTCAAGAAAGAAAAGGAAGCATTATAAAAACCTTAGTAACTGGAATAGAAGCTCTTTTAAAGGGAAATAATGTAGAACTTATAAGGGGTAAAGCTACATTAATTGATAAAAATACTGTAACAGTATGCAGTGAAGAAGAAATAACTATTAAAGGAAAAAATATAATTATAGCTACTGGATCTCAAGCTGAAATCCCATCCATTGAAGGAATATATGATAGTAAAAATATTATAACAAGCACTGAACTTTTAGATTTTAATCATATACCAAAATCCTTAGTAGTTATAGGTGGTGGAGTAATTGGAATGGAGTTTGCCAGCATTTTTAATACTATGGGAAGTAAAGTTACAGTGATAGTTGCGAGAAATTCTATACTATACGATATAGATAAAGATATTTCAAAGAGATATTCAGCTATGGCAAAAAAGTCTGGAATAGAGATTCTTACTTCAACTAAAGTTATAAGTTTTAGAGAGACTGAAGAAATAATTATACAATGTCAGGGTAAGAAAGGTGACTTTGAAGTAAGAGGGGAAAAAGTACTTCTTGCAAAGGGAAGAAAACCTAATTTTGAAGGTATTGATGTAGATAGGTTAGGAATAAACACATATAAAAAAGGCATAGTGGTTGACGAAAATTATGAAACTTCTTTAAAGGGTGTATATGCTGTTGGAGATGTTAATGGGATTTCACTTCTTGCTCATGCAGCTTCTCACCAAGGGGTGGAAACTGTGGAACATATATTATTAAATAAACCTTGTCATAAAGCAGTGATTCCTTCTTGTATTTTTACTTTCCCTGAAATAGCAGTAGTAGGAATTACAGAAGAAGAAGCTAAAGAAAAGGGAATAAACTATAAAAAAAATAAATTTATGTTTGGTGCCAATGGAAAAGCTTTAGCTTTAGGTGAAGGTGAAGGTTTGGTAAAAGTTATAAGTGATGAAAACAATGTGATTTTAGGTGTGCACATTCTTGGACCCCATGGGTCAGATTTAATACTAGAAGGCACTATCATGGTTGAAAAGGAAATGACGGTGTCAGAGCTGAAAGAAGTGGTTCATAGTCATCCAACGTTAGGTGAGGCACTACATGAAGCTGTCTTAGGATTAAATAAAGAAGCCATACACAGTATAAATAGGTAACTACTATTTTTAAAATATGCATTATATTATATTCAAAATAAAAAGGAGAAAAAATGAGATATATTGATAATAATTGCACAGATCCTTATTTCAATTTAGCTCTAGAGGAATATTTATTAAGAGGAGTGAATGGTGAATATTTTGTGCTTTGGAGAGATGAACCTTGTATAGTGGTTGGAAAAAATCAAAATACTTTATCAGAGATTAATGAGGAATATATTAAAAAGCATGATATAAAAGTTGTAAGGAGACAAAGTGGAGGCGGAGCTGTTTTTCATGATCTTGGGAATCTAAACTTTACATTTATAGTTGAGGATGATGGAAAAAAGTTTAATGATTTTAAGACCTTTGTTATTCCAATCATAGGTGTATTAAATGAATTAGGAGTAAAGGCAGAGTTTTCAGGGAGAAATGATCTTTTAATAGATGGTAAAAAGTTTTCTGGAAATGCTCAATGTAAATATAAAAATAGAGTAATGCATCATGGGACTTTATTATTTTCTTCTGACATAGTTAACTTAAGTGATGCTTTAATTTCTAAACCCATAAAATTTTCAGATAAAGCAGTTAAATCTGTATCTAGTAGGATTACAAATATTAGTGAACATTTACAGGAATCCTTTAGTGTTATAGATTTTAAAAATAAAATATTCGAGTATATCGGTAGAGAAGAAAAAGATAAGGTTATAACTACTTTAGATAATGAGGAAATTGAAGAGATTGAAAATCTAGTTAAAACTAAATATGAAACTTGGCAGTGGAATTTTGGACAGTCGCCCAAATATAATTTTTATAATGAGAAAAAATTATCTGCTGGTACTATAGAATTAAGTATTGATGTTGAAAAGGGTATAATGAAGCACATAAGAATTTTTGGAGATTTCTTTGGAGAAGGAAATATTGAAGATATTGAAAAAGCTCTTATAGGTAAAAAGCATAATACTGAAGAAATTCACAGAGTAATAGATAATATTAATATAAAGAGTTATTTTGGAAATGTAAGTAAACAAGAGCTTTTAAGCTTGTTTTTTGTATAAGATTATTTAAATTAGGCGATAGATTTTAATTACAGTATATAAAAAGGAAATATAGGGAGACAAAAACACATTTAAGGTAAGATAAACTATATAAAAATATTTACTAATATTTGTTATTTAGGGTATAATTAAATTAATTTTATAAAGGGAGTGATGGTAATGGGATTATTTAGTAGTGTAATAGGAAATGCGTCAGAGGTGGATATCAATAAAATCAAGGAAGACTATATGAAATTATTAGGTTCTAATGAACAAATAGAAAAAGCATACAAGCTAGTAAGAGATATGATTATATTTACAAACAAAAGATTAATTATTATTGATAAGCAAGGGGTTACTGGTAAAAAGGTAGAGTATCATTCAGTACCATATAGAGCAATTACTAATTTCAAAGTGGAAACATCAGGACATTTTGATTTAGATGCAGAACTTAAAATATTTGTTTCAGGAATGAGCATGCCTATAGAAAAGACCTTTAGTAGCAGTTGTAACATTTATGAAGTACAATCAATATTAGCAGAATATTGTAGTAGATAGTATAAACTAAAGAGTGCATGATAATGAGTATTAGAAGCTAAGATTAAAATTAAAGAAAAAATAATTTGCATATGTAAAAGTGGATTCTTGGTGAATCCACTTTTGCATCCATTGTTAAGATAAATATATAAACTTTATATTGTTAGCTGTGAAATAATATTACCTATTTTTAAACTATATTCTTAAGTTCCATAAGATTAGTAATCTCATATGTAGGTTTTATAGAACCTTTGTTTATAATCTTATTTGAATTAAACCAGCAGGTATCTATACCAAAACGTATTCCACCTTGTATATCTGAAGTTAAGCTATCTCCTACCATTAATACTTTAGTTTTATCAGTATGATTTATATTTTTTAAAGCGTGCTGGAATATTTTCGGATCAGGCTTAGATACTTCAATCTCATCAGATATTACTACATCCTCAAAGTATTTTCCTATAACAGATTTTCTTATTCTATTATCTTGGACATCTTTAAGACCATTAGTAATTATAATAAGTCTATAATATTTATGTAGACTTTCTATAAGAGCCATACTATCATCATATAAAAATGATGCACAGGATAAATGTTTTACATATGATTTTGCAAATTTAACTTCATCAAATTTAGCATTTAATTTATATAATAGTCTTCTAAATCTTTCAATATTCAAATCACTCTGAATGATAAGTCCATCTTCAAACTCTTTCCATATAATTGTATTTATATCCTTATATACTTTTAAATGATAATTTTCATCATAATCTATGCCAAACTCAATCATAGTATTTTTAAGAGCGTATCTCTCAGATTTTTTAAAATCAAATAAAGTTTCATCTGCATCAAAAATTATAACTTCGTAATTCATAATAAACCTCCATCTATACTTTACATCCTCTATTGCATAAGTTACCATATTGATGTATATATCTATAGGATATATGTCATGATAAGGAGAATTTATGAAAAAAATATTGAATCAGCAACTCTTAAACAAGTATTTTACTAAGTATAATATAGAAAATCTATTTGATGAGGATATAGTAAACTATGCTCAACTCCATTTTTATGAAAAAGATGAAGTTATATTAGAAGCGGAGGATGAACTTGAATATTACTATTTGCTTGTAGATGGGAAAGTTAAAATATCATATCTTTTTGAAAATGGTAAATCAATGCTATTAAAGTTTTATAAAGACTTTAATACTATAGGAGATTTAGAGTTTTTAAAAAATAAGTCCATACAATGTAATGTTGAAGCTATAGAAAATACTTTTTTAATTGCCATACCATCAACTATACTTAGAGCAAATTATATTGATAATGTGAACTTTTTACATCATTTAGTAGGTTCTTTAAGTGAAAAACTTCATGAAACCATTAATAATAGTTCATATAACTTTGTATATCCTCTTGTAAATAGGCTAGCTAGCTACCTAGTTGAGCATTTAGAAGATGATAGAAATTATATTCTTTTAAACTCATCATTTAAAGAGATTGCTGAATTTTTAGGAACAACTTATAGGCATTTAGTGAGAACATTTAAAGAGTTTGAATCAAAATCAATTATAAAATGTGATAATAAAAAAATATATATATTAGATGAGGATAGACTTAATGAGTTATCTAAAAATGTGTATATGAAATCCCTTTAGATATAGAAGCAATACGTCTAAATGTAGAAGAAGCATTCATAAGATAAAATTATTTATAATATATATAACATAGATAAATAATTAAGGGGGCTATTATGAGTTATACTACTGAAAGACAACCACAAGGTATTGCCAAAAGTGCAGAAGGATTTTTAAGAGAAGGGCTTGTTGCAGAAGTTGTAGCAATAAATGATTATAGTCATTTTATAACAATTACAGAAAATAAAGAACTTAAGGAACTATTTCATCATATTATGGAAGATGAAAAGAGACATTATGCAATGTTTTTAAATGCTCTAAGATGTATTGATCCAGAGCAAGCTGCTTTAGAAGAAGAAGCTAGGGAACATGTAAATATATCATCTAAGGAAAAGTATAAAGACTACACTAATAAATATGATAAGGATGTTAATCTACTTGTAACTATTAGAGAGGGAATAAAGGGAGAGTTAGAGGCTATTTTGCTTTATGAACAATTTGTTAGAAACTTAGATAACAGTACTTTAGTTAAAATAATAAATGAAATAACTAGAGATGAAAAGGAACATGTGGAAGAATTAACTAGAGCTTTAGTTATTTTAGATAAATATAATTATGGAACATTATAAGAAAGTATAAAATAATCTGTGTAAACCCAATAAGAAGAATATGATTATTCTTATATAATTTGGGGAGCACAGATTATATTTTTAATGTAATAGAGACTTTAAGTGTACTGAGTTAATTCCTCAAAAATATCAATACCTCTGTCGTCATATAAGAAAAACACAGTTCCTGTTTCAAGGTCTATGATGTAAACAGAACAATCAAGCTCTGTGTTATCCCCTAAATCAGAGGTAATTATTTTACGAAAAAGTGTTTCAATATCAATTTTATTGGTTTTCCATATATATCTTATACCATGAAAGGTTTCTTCTTCGTCAGTCCAATGAAAGGGAATGGTTTGGTTTTCGGCCGCTGCAAGGCATGACTCAACAAATTCTTTTTCGTTCTTTACCGCACGATTGTATTTATCTTCATAAATAACGGCTAAATTATTAGTAAAATGTTTCTGTATATAGAGCTTTATGGCAAGCTGAGAGCAAGTATCAATATATTCCGTTCTTGCATTTAGAGCATCATCATAGGGATTATCACACTCTAATGGAAACTCTTTACAGAAGTGGGTAGTTAATAATGATTGGTTTAACAATTGGTTTCTAAACATTCCAATTGCTTCATACGTATGATGTGACCATTCGCTCCAAAAGGCAAAATATCCATCTCTTTCATAAGGTTCGTCTGGTAAAATTTTAGGTGACACTGGTTATAAAACTTCTCAACAGCCCTAGAAAATCGTAAAACCTCATTTCGATATTTTAGCAATGAAACCGTGTAGGTGGTTCCTTCTTCCGTTTGGATAACAACCACATCTGTCTTGTGCGTAACAGAATAATCAATACCATTATCGCATCCAATTATTGTTACTTCACTCAAAGTGTCAGATGCAAATAAACTGTTACCACAACAAGGAAGCATCTGTTCATAAGGAGTAATCGCATGATCATGTGTTAAGGTTCTAAGCATCTGTAGTGCAGAAGCACTTGTACAGCATGAGTAATTTAACCGTGTATCTCCGATTGTGACTGTAACATCTCCGTGTAGGCATAAATCTTTTGGAGCGTCTTCAGAATCATCAATCCAGCAGAGATTTGACCAAGAAATTACAAATGGTGTGTCTTTCATTATCATAAGCCATCCTCCTAAAAAAGAGTTTCTAATGTAGTGTCATGGAATATATGCATAAACTGTTGATTGCAGAACACAGCATTTTCAATTAGGGATTCTATGCTATCAAATGCCTGCTCATCCTCGGATATCCACAAAGAAACCGTCTTGGCAGAGCCGTTTTTTGAAATAAAGCATTTTATCTCCTTGTATGAAAACTCAAGCTCACGCCCTGCATTTATCAAATATAACAATGCAGCTAAGGAATGATACTGAAACAACTCATTTGCTAGGTTATCATACAAGTTTTCGGACATATCCTCAAGTACATATTTTCCTTTTGTGCCATCAGCATTAATATAAAATCCATCAATGATTTCATTGATACCTCCACCAAATGACCAGTTGTTGGATTCAATAAAACCAATAAATTTATTGAAAAATTCATCTTCAGATAGATTCATTGGCACTTCTACGCAGCCTTGTATCTCAAACTCTTTGCTCAAAATAATCACCACCTATCATATAAATTCAATTTATAAGCGTAAATCTCATCAACTACCTTTTAGTAAATATTTGCATGGTTGTATTTTTTATCATTTTACCATGACCAGACAAATACATCAACGGCTTAAATATGAGCAGCAAAGAAGAAGAAATTGTAAAGAAACAAGAATAATGCTATGCTTATATAAAACCTTAAAAATTGATAAATATAAGAATGAATAATTAACATGAAAGAACATAATTGGGAGCGATATTATGAATATAAAAATAGAAAAAAACTGTGATAATGTAGATTGGAGCTTGATTCCAGAAATATTAAAGCTGGGAGGTATGGGGTATTTTGATGAAGCAACCCATAAGAAAGCCTTTGAAAACAGCTATATTGCTATATTTGTATATGATAATGATAATCTTATTGGATTTGGAAGAGCATTATCAGATGGAGTTTATCAAGGTGCAATTTATGATGTAGCCATATTGCCACAGTATCAAGGTAAAGGAATAGGAAAGTTAATTGTAAGCACTATACTTGAGTCATTGCCAGGATGCAATGTGATTTTATATGCTGCTATGGGAAAAGAAGGATTCTATAATAGCTTTAATTTTAGAAAGATGAAAACTGGTATGGCTTTATTTAATAATGCTGAAGATATGAAAGAAAAGGGATTTATTGAATAGAAAACTTTATAAAAAATATTATTATAAACCCTTTAATAATTTATAGATGAATATTATAATATTTAGAGAGACTAAATTATATGACTATTATAATTATTTAGATATTTTAAAAATTAATTACTTTTATATCTAAGATTAAAGAATAATAGGAATATAAAATTTATATTATCGGGAGGGCGAAAAATGATAACAGTAAACAAAGAAAAGGTTCTAAATACAGCAAAAGAAATATTGCTTATTGATAGCCCAAGTGGATTTTGTTATGACGTTATGGACAAAATCCAATCAATGACAGAAGAACTAGGTTATGCTTTTGAAAAGACTGTTAAAGGCTGTGGAGTTATAACTGTTCCAGGAAAAAGTAGTGATAAAGTAATAGGGTTATCTGCACATGTAGATACATTAGGAGCTATGGTAAGATCTATTTCTAGCGAAGGTACTTTAAAGTTTACTTTAATTGGAGGACCAATAGTTCCTACTTTAGATGCTGAATATTGTAAGGTTAGAACTAGAGAAGGAAAAATATATAATGGAACATTCCTAAGTACAAGTCCAGCAGCTCACGTATTTGAAGATGCAAAATCTAAAGCTCGTGATCCAAAGAATATGGAAGTAAGACTTGATGAAGTTGTAAAATCTAAAGAAGATGTAGAAAAACTAGGAATATGCCCTGGAGATTTTATATTTATAGATCCTAAAACTACTATAACAGAAAGTGGATTTTTGAAATCTAGATTTATAGATGATAAAGGTAGCGTTGCATGTTTAATGAATCTTCTTCATATATTAAGTAGCGAAAAGATAGTTCCTACCTATACTACTAAAGTATTTATATCTGTTTATGAAGAAGTTGGACATGGTTCAGCTTATATACCATCAGATATAACAGAAATGATAGCTGTAGATATGGGATGTATTGGAGAAGATTTATCTTGTACAGAATATGATGTTTCTATCTGTGCTAAGGATTCTAATGGGCCATATGATTTTAATATGACTACAGACCTAGTAAATCTTGCTAAAAGCAACGAAATAAAATATGCTGTAGACATTTATCCAATGTATGGTTCAGATGTTGGAGCAGCACTTAGTGGTGGAAATAATATTAAAGGTGCACTAATAGGACCTGGAGTTCATGCTTCCCATGGAATGGAAAGAACTCACTACACAGCTTTAGAAGGAACAATAAAATTATTATATGCTTACTTAACAAGATAGTTATTAAGACTCAATTTATCATTAGATATGGTAAGTTGAGTCTTATTTCTACAAGAAATTTTCCCCATGATTAAAGATATTGAAAAATCTATAACAACATATAAGCAAAGTATAATTAGGTTTACATATAATTCAATATTAAGTATAATTTAGATATATTATGGATATGAATTTTACGATAAAAAGGGGGAGACATATTGAATTATAAAATAAAAAAAGAAATTATTATTACCCTTGCCTTTGTGATAGGATTTATCCTTTTAATAGGAGGAATGTACATATCATTGCCAGCTAATGAGAAAAGCTATATAGGCAAAAATTCTTCTAATATAGATTTCACTAATTATGAGGATTATTCTGCATTAGAAATTTTTGATGATAGTGTAAAGGATAAAAAGATAGTTTTGACTAATGAAGAAATTGGAATAAAGGAGAATGCGCAAATTCAATATAAATTTATATCTTACTTAATGGATACATGGAAGTTAAAATATTTTTTAGTTGATGTAGGGTATGCAGAAGCTGCAATTATAAATGAATACTTACAGACTGGAGATGAATCCTTATTAGAATCATATAATAATAGTTCTATGGGATATGCATTTATTGGAGATTCAAAGCAGGAAATGCTAAAAAAATTATACCTAAAAAATAGCCAACTTCCCGATAATAAAAAATTAAATATAATGGGAATAGGAATAAATGAGTCCGTTCAATCTGTTGACTTATATTTTAAAAGGATAATTAGTAGAAATCCTGATTTAACAGATAAGCAGATAGAAAATATAAATAATATTTTGGAAAACTTAAAAAGTGAAGAGATTATAACAAATATAAGTAATGATGAGGAATTAGAAAAAAGAAATGAAATAATTTTAAAGCATATTGATAATTTTTATAGTGATATTAATGCCAATGAAGAAGAATATAAAGAAGCTTTAAATGATGATTTAAATAACATAAAAATTGTTTTAGATAATATAAGAAATTTGCAAGAAATTATGAAAACATATCATCAAGATGATTCAAATAATACAAATGGAAATGAAAAGTATTCTCAATATTTATATGATAATTTGAATAGTTTCTATAAAGATATGAATATGAAAAGATGTTATATCCATGTATACCAGATATATAGCTATCAACATAAAATTTTAGATGTAGATTTTTTAGGAGCAAAAATTGCAAAGGATAAGAAATTTAAGGATAAGGTTTTAGGGATTAATGTTATATACCAAAAAGGTAAATTTAATTTTGATAATACACATATGCAAATAAATGCAGCAAGAGAAGATTTAAATACGCTCATCGAAGAAATAAAGTTAGATAAAGAGGATATGGTAATAGATTTAAACAACTCAAGAAGTCCATATAAAAGAAAATTTACTCCTATATATTTTCCATTTCCAGATGATATCTTATATTCACAAGAAGATGTAGCTGGGGAAGAAGTTGGAGGAATTATAGGGAAAAAACCAGGGGTAACTACTGATTATTTTCAAGGAGTAATTATTATAAAGAATCCTTCTATAGACGAAACTTATTATAATAGATTATATAATAATCAATAAATAATTGGTTTATTCAAGTCACTGCAATAAATGGCTTGAATTTATTATAATAAAGTATTATTCTAAAGATGGAATACTAAATTTAAATTTTCATAAAAATAAATGTAAAGGTTTAAAAATCTAACGGAAAAGATAAAACAATCTAATCTGAAAGAAAACTATAAAACCAGAACCATAGTTATTGTTATATATTATGGGTCTAGCTTTCTTTCTATATTAAGATGGCTAGACTTTTATTTTAGGTTAAGTATATTATAAAATTATATTGTAAAGGGGAAAATTATGATAAGAGATTTAATAGATAAGTTAGCTTTAACTAATAATTTATCTTCAGAGGAGTTATTGTACATATTAGATAATTTGAATGAAGAAAGTAAAAAATATTTAATAGAAAAAGCTCATGAAACTAGGATGAAAGTATATGGAGATAAAGTATATATAAGAGGTCTCATTGAATTCACTAATTACTGTAGCATGAATTGTGTTTATTGTGGAATTAGAGCAGAAAATAAAAATGCTGATAGATATAGACTTACTCTAGAAGAGATATTAGAATGTGCAGACCTAGGAGATGAACTAGGATATAAAACTTTTGTATTACAAGGAGGGGAAGATCCATATTATACAGATGAAAGATTAGTACAGGTTATTAAAGCTATAAAACAAAGATATCCTGAAAATGCTATAACAATTTCTTTAGGAGAGAGAAGTTATGAATCCTATAAGAAACTTTATGATGCAGGTGCAGATAGATACTTATTAAGACACGAAACTGCTACAAAAGAACTTTATGATAGATTTCATCCAGGTGCTACCTTTGAGAATAGAAGACAATGCCTATACAACCTAAAGGAAATAGGATATCAAATAGGGGCAGGATTTATGGTGGGGTTACCTGGACAAGAAAATAAGGATTTAGTTAATGACTTAAGATTTATAAAAGAACTATCTCCTCATATGTGTGGATTGGGTCCTTTTATACCCCATAAGGACACAGTATTAAAGGATTGTAAATCAGGAACTTTAGAAAAAACTATTACTATGCTAGCTTTAGTAAGACTTTTAGTCCCAAATATTTTATTACCTGCTACTACAGCACTAGGTAGTATTAATCCTTTGGGAAGGGAGATGGGAATTAAAGCTGGAGCAAATGTTGTTATGCCTAACCTATCACCAAGAAGTGTGAGAGAGAAATATTCTCTTTATGATGGAAAGATATGCACTGGAGATGAAGCAGCAGAATGTAGATATTGTATTGAAAATAGAATAAAAAGTGCAGGATTCCAGTTAGATATTACTAGAGGAGATAATTTAGACTGGATACGTAAGCAATAGATTAGAAGGAGAGAGAGAATGAATACTACACCTAATTCTAATAGAACGCATATAGCTATATATGGTAAAACTAATGTAGGAAAATCATCATTATTAAATAAAATTCTTAAACAAGAAATTTCTATAGTTTCAGATGTAAGAGGAACTACTACAGACCCAGTTTCAAAGGCAATGGAGTTAATTCCAATTGGTCCAGTTCTATTTATTGATACAGCAGGACTTTGGGATGATACCAAGCTTGGAGCTGTAAGGAGTGAGAAAACTCTTGAAATAGTTAAGAGGACAGATTTAGCTCTATATGTTATGGATTCTGATGATATAGACATAAAAGCTTACGAAGAAGTAAAGTTAAATTTTAAAAAGTATAATGTGCCACATATCCTTGTCATTAATAAGATAGATGTTTTAAATAATAATAAAATAATAGATTTGAAAAATGAGTTTTCTGAAGGTGTATTTGTATCTTCCATAACTGGTGAAGGAATTGAAACTTTAAAGGGAAAAATTATAGCTATGGTACAAGAGAATCAAGAGGAACTTCCCATAATAGGTGATTTATTACCTTATAATAGTAAGGTTGTTCTTGTAGTACCTATAGATTCAGAAGCACCGAAAGGAAGGTTAATATTACCTCAGGTTCAATGCATAAGAGATTGTTTAGATTATGGAATAAAAAGTTATGTAGTAAGAGATACAGAATTGGAATCTGCTCTGGTAGATATTAAGGATATAGACTTAGTAATAACAGATTCCCAAGCTTTTAAGAAGGTAGATAAAATAGTTCCATCTAATATTAAATTAACTAGTTTCTCTATGCTCTTTGCAAGACATAAAGGAGACCTATCTGTATTTGTAGAGGGGGCTAATAAAATCAAAGACCTTAATGAAAATTCACGAATACTTATATCAGAAAGCTGCTCTCATAATGTGTCTCATGAAGATATAGGAAAAGTTAAGATTCCAAAGCTTTTAAATAAGCATGTAGGATTTGATCTTAATTATGAATATAGAGTTGGTCATGATTTCCCAGAGGACATTGAAAAATATGATTTGATAATTCATTGTGGAGCATGTATGATAAATAGAAAAACTGTTATTAACAGAATAAATCAGTGCAAAGATAAGAAGGTTTCTATAACTAACTATGGAGTTATACTTGCATATTTAACAGGTATTTTAGATCGAACCTTATCAATTTATAAAATGTAAATTATTCCATATAGAATATAAATTTGACAATTCAAATAGCAAGGTATAAAATATCTATGGGTGTAAAGCTTATTTTGCACCCATAAATAATAGCATAAGCATTAGGCTTCAGAGGACGATAATCTTCCCCTGAGGCTATGTTCGTTGCCACGATACTCTACTTTAGTACTTAGTGGTAGAAATAAGTATTAAAATAGAATATTGTTGAGTGACTAAAGCTAAAGTAAAGGATGGAGAAAAGATGTCACCAAAGATTTTTACTCTTATTAAAGAGAAAAAGATTACTAAAGAGCAAGTAATGAAGGATGTTATGGCTGGAATTATAGTAGCTATAATAGCATTACCACTTTCAATTGCACTAGGTATATCTTCTGGAGTATCTCCGGAAAAAGGCCTCATCACTGCTATAGTTGCTGGATTTATAATTTCTTTTTTAGGTGGAAGTAGAGTGCAAATAGGAGGTCCCACCGGAGCTTTTGTAGTTATAGTTTATACTATAGTACAAATGTATGGTATTAATGGTCTTATAATAGCAACCCTTATGGCTGGAATTATGCTTGTTATAATGGGAGTATTAAAATTAGGAGATCTTATAAAGTATGTTCCACATACTATAACTGTAGGTTTTACTAGTGGGATAGCCATAACTTTATTATCTACACAAGTTAAAGATTTTTTAGGACTTAATATTAAAAATGTACCAGCAGAGTTTATACCTAAGTGGCAAAGCTACTTTTCTAATATGGGCACTTTAAATATTACTGCACTTTTAGTTGGAATTGGATGTATACTGATAATGGTGTTTTGGCCAAAGGTAAATAAAACTATTCCGGGTTCCGTTATAGCACTTATTGTATCTACTCTAGCAGTTCAGTTATTTAATTTACCAGTAGAAACAATAGGTAGTAGATATGCACAAATATCATCTAGTATACCAGTGCCTTCAATTCCCATGTTTGAAATAGAAACAATAAAAGTTTTATTTAAGCCAGCTATGACTATTGCAATATTAGCAGCTATAGAATCATTACTATCAGCAGTTGTAGCTGATGGAATGATAGATGATAGTCATGATTCAAATATGGAGCTCATTGCTCAAGGTATTGGAAATATAGGTTCAGCTTTATTTGGAGGAATTCCAGCTACAGGAGCCATTGCAAGAACAGCAGCTAATGTTAAAAATGGTGGTAGAAGTCCAATTTCAGGAATGGTACATGCTATAACCTTATTATTAATAATGCTATTATTTATGCCTTTAGCTAAAATGATACCTATGACAACTTTGGCAGCAGTATTAATTGTAGTTTCTTATAATATGGGTGAGTGGTCAACCTTTAAATCCCTTCTTAAAGCACCAAAAAGTGATATTATAATTTTACTTTTAACTTTTATATTTACTATAGTATTTGATTTAGTAGTAGCTATAGAGATAGGAATGATTCTAGCTATGTTCTTATGGATAAGAAGATTAGCTGAAACTACAGATATTAAAAAAGTTCAAGGAATAAAAAGCAAAAGAAATAAAGATGGAGAAGTAATACAGATTGATAATAATAAAATTTTAATATATGAAGTAAACGGACCTTTCTTCTTTGGAGTAGTTCAAGATTTTATTAAGATGATAAGTAAAATTGAGACTGCAGCAGAAGTATTATTATTAGACATGAGGCATACTCAAGCATTAGATGCCAGTGCAATTTCAGCGCTAGAAAGGTTACACAATCATTGTAATAAGCACAATATAAAACTGATAATATCCAATCTACAACTACAACCTAAAAAAGCACTTACTAAAATGGAGTTTGTAAAATCCTTAGGTGAAGAAGCGGTGTTTAATACGAGAGAAGAAGGATTAAAGGCTGCACATGAGTATATAAATATAGAAGGAAAGCTTTTGGGATAAAATTAAAGGTTCTGTATAAATAGTTTACTATTTGCATACAGAACCTATTTTTCTTATATAAGAGGACTTATATAAGAGGTTCTTTTACCTTTATTTATAAGCATTGATAGGCAGTCAGCAATTATACTCATGCCAACTTGAATTTCTTCTAAATTAGTGGCAGCATAACTAAGTCTTAAAGTGTTATCTATATTTTTATCTTTATTTACATAGAATACATTGCAAGGAACAATTAATACATCTTTTTTTGAACATTGAACATATAGCTCACTAGCAGAAACGCCCTTAGGAAGTTTTACCCAAAAGTTAAGACCACCTTTAGGATCTATAAAATCTATGCCATATATTTTAAGCTTTTTTAGTTCTGATTTCATGGCATCATATTTTATTTTATACATCTCTATCATATATTTTAGATGTTTTTCCCAGTAACCATTTTTAAAATAAAGTTGCAGTGCTCTTTGAATTAATCCAGAAGAAGAAATGTCAGTAGTATGTTTTGCTGCTAAAAGTTCATCTTTTATAGCTTTAGGAGAAATTATAAATCCTATTCTAAGTCCAGGCATTAAAAGCTTTGAGAAGCTTTTGATATAGATAACCCTATTTTTACTATCCATAGATTTAAGGGTTTTGCTCTTAAAAGAACTATCATAGGAAAGTCCAGATAAAGAATCATCCTCCACCAAATATAAATCGTATTTATCAGCTAAAGCTAATAGCTGATTAAGTTTTTCTTCAGAATAAGAGGCTGTAGTAGGATTTTGAAATTGAGTCATTACATATATTAATTTAGGTTTATATATTTTAATATTTGCTTCTAATAACTTTAAGTTTATGCCATCAGCTTCCATGGGTACACCGATGATATTAGCTCCTCTAGATTTAAATACAGCAACAGCTCCTGTATAAGTAGGATTTTCTGTAATAACATAATCACCAGGACTTAGTAGAGCTTTACCAATTATATCGATACCCTGTTGAGCACCAGAAACTATTTGAATGCTATCTGAAGTAGCATTTATTCCATACTCTTGAAGAAAATAATCACATAAAGAAGACCTAAGAGGTTCATAACCATTGCTTTCTTGGTATCCAAATGCGTAACCTTTATCTCTATCTAGGACTTCATTTAAAGCAGATTTAAAGGCTTCAAAAGGGAAGATACCTGGATCAGGAGTAGCACTAGCAAAGTTAATAGTAGTTGAAGACATAGCAATTTGACCATTAGACATAAGCTTAAAGTCTTCCTGGTAGTTAGGAGAAGCTACATAGGTATTATGTGAATCTAGATTTTCAGAATTTATACCTCTACTATTGGATGGGGAGGATGAAATATCATAACTCATATAGATATTATCTTGCTCTGCTACATAATATCCACTTCCCTTTATAGCGTTAACGTATCCGTTTATCTCAAGTTGTTTATATGCATTAACTATAGTTACATTATTAACTTCTAATTCATTAGCTAATTTACGAATAGGGGGAAGCTTATCACCAATTTTTAAAGTGTTAGATTTTATTAATGCTTCAACTTTATTAGCTACTTGAAGGTACATAGGTATTGTAGATGATTTATCTAATTCTATTGAAATAGAGTTCATTATTAATACTCCTTTCATTATTCTAAATATAATTATTGTAACGATACAATAATTATATATTTAAGTAATGACATTGTAAAGAAAAGATTGAAGATAATTATAAGAAAAGAGCATTAATACTGCTTACAAATGTATTAATACTCCTTTTCTTGCTTATTATATTTTAGGAAGAATGCATTTTGAAAATATTTTAAGAGCATCTTTAAAGTAATATATTTTATAATCTACTGGAATAGTTGAAATTCATAGCCTTGTGCTTTGGCTTCTTTTAGTATAGAATCAAGGATTTCTGTGTTGGTCTTAGAAACTGCATGAACAAGAAGAATTGCGCCATTGTGTAAGCCGTTCATTATAGTATCTTTTGCTCTAACTGGATCAGGTTGTTTGTTTATATCCCAATCATGATATGCAAAACTCCAAAATAATGTTTTATAACCTAGATTTTTTGTCATAGCTAAAGATTTCTCGGAGTATTCACCCATTGGTGGTCTGAAATAAAGTGGCATATTTTCACCAGTAATTTCTTTAAACTTTGATTCTACATCTGAAAATTCATTATTAAATTTCTCCTCTGATCTAGTAACATCTGGCATAGAAGGATGATGATTTGTGTGATTACCAACAATATGACCTTCTTCTACCATTCTTTTTATAATATCTGGATTATCTTTTACATAAGGTGAAGTTACAAAGAATATAGCCTTAACATCATTTTCTTTTAGTATATCTAAAATTTTAGGGGTATATCCATTTTCATAACCTTCATCAAAGGTTAAATAAAGTACCTTTTTACTAGTATCTCCTACGTAATGAGCATCATATCTATTTAAATCAAACTTTAAATTTAAATTTACTTCTGGTGTCACATGTTGTTTATTTGGTTTAAACCACCATGCTATTTTTTGATTGCTAAGATTAGTAGTATCTATTTTTGAAGCTATTGGAGCAGGATCTTCATTAGATGGGTTATTAGAGCTATCATTGGATATATTTTCATCTACCTCTGACGGCTTAACTGCTAAATCATCTTTTGAGGATGAAGGATTTCTCTGATCATTTTGAGAAGCTCCCTTAATTATTTCATCATCAATTTCTTTCACAGTATTAAATACACTTTTATTTTCATCCTTGTCTGTAGTTGAGTTTGAGGTAGACCCTGTGTTAGAAGTACATCCAACAAACATAAAAGAACTTATAATTACAAGGACTAAACTTAAATTACATATAAATTTTTTACTCATTTTAATCCTCCTTTTTAGAATATCATTAGTGACTTTAGTAATTAATATACGAATAGCATGTGTTTATAGTTAATAAAAAATACAAAAAGTTTTTCTACTATAGTAATAAAAATATGTTTAACCTTTAGTAAGATTATCTTATAATGAAATGTAGAATATCGTACTATTTCCATAGTTCACTATTTAGATAGGTAAATAGCCAAATAGCTAAATAGCTATATAGGAAACTATTTAACTATTTGTTCTATTCATGCGGGTTTCAAGGTTTTTTCATTTAAATAGTAAGATTGGAAATATATTTAATATGAATATTAATAATTGCTTTGTTAATGAAAAATAAAGATTTAAGGGGCAGTGGGAATGATAAAGGTATTAACAGATACAACAATATATATTAAAGATGGAAAAATTGCAGACCATGGAGAGTCTTTAGTTATAGAAAAAGGATGTTATGCAGTACCTGGCTTTATAGATGAGCATACCCATGGTGGATACGGAATAGATGTCATGGACACTGATTATGAAGGTTTAAGAAATCTAACTAATAAATTGCCAGGAGAAGGAGTTACAGCTTTTCTTCCAACCACCATGACTGCAAGTTTGAAAAAAATAAGAGAAGCTATTGATAATACTTTAAAGGTTAAAAACCATAATGATAATAATGAAGTAGATGGAGCAGAAATAATTGGACTTCATTTGGAAGGTCCCTTTATAAATAAAAAGTATAAGGGAGCTCAGGTTGAGAATTATATTTTAACCCCAGATAGTGAGATAATGAAGGAGCTTATAAAACATTCTCACAATAACATTAAAAAGGTTACTTATGCTCCTGAATTAGACAATAAGTTCGAATTTATAAAATGTCTTACAAATAATAACATTATTCCATCAGTAGGGCATAGTGATGGAACTTTTTCTCAAATAGAAATAGCAGTAGAAAAGGGTCTTTCCAGTGTTACACATTTTCACAATGGACAAAGCTCTCATCATCATAGAGAACCTGGAGTAGTTACTGCTGGTTTTACTTTTGATGAATTAGGTGTAGAAATAATATGTGATGGAATACATCTTCACAAAGACACTATAAAAGCTGTTTATAAAATAAAGGGAAGGGAAAAAATAATATTAATAACAGATTCTATGGAAGCTAAAGGGTTAAAAGATGGTGAGTACAAACTTGGTGGACAAAAGGTTATTAAAGTTGGAAATGAAGCTAGACTTAAAGATACAACCTTAGCTGGAAGTTGTTTAACTATGATAGATGCTGTAAAGAATATAATAAAATTCACTGGATGTACCTTAGAAGACGCTGTCACTATGGCAAGTACAAATCCAGCTAGAAATTTAAATATACTTCATAGGAAGGGTAGTTTAGATAAAGGCAAGGACTGTGATATAGTAATATTAGATAATAAGTATAATATTGTAAAGACTCTATGTAAAGGAAAAGTTGTGTTTGAAAATAGATAAAAATTTTAGGATTAAGAAGGGAGAAATTATATTATGGCAAAGAAAAATAGTAAAAATAATGACTTTTTAAATACTCATAGAAATAGCTCATCCCCTAAGATATATTCTCTTTTATTGGATTTAGTAAATGATGATAGAGAAGACTTAGCCAAAATTTTATTAAAAGTAGATTATTTGCTTCAATATACCAGTAATGCTATAAAACAAAGGGATTATGCAGAAGCAAAAGAGGCTATAGAAAAGGCTAGAGAAAGAATTGATAGTTTAAAGGCTGAAAATGTGGATGTAGAGCATTTAGAATACCTCTACCAAGGGATAATTAAAAATTGCAAGACAGTTAAATAATATAACTACATAATTTTATAGCTTTATTTTATAGCTTTATTTTAGTAAAGAGTATATACTTAATTGGAATGAGCTAAGAGTTAGAACTCTGTTTATTCTATAGAGAATTTAACTAGTAGAGATAATAAAGGAGATTTTATGAGAAATTTAAAAATGGTAATAGAATATGATGGAACTAGATATAAAGGATGGCAAAAGCAAAAGGATAATGTTGCTACTATACAAGATAAAATTGAAAATGTATTAAGTAAGATGACTAATGAAGATATTCAAGTTATAGGTTGTGGTAGAACAGACACAGGAGTACATGCTAAAAACTATATAGCTAATTTTCATACTAAATCTACCCTTACCAATGAAGATATTTTGAACTATCTTTATGAATTTTTACCAGAGGATATAGTTGTAAAATCAGTAACTGATGTTCACGAAAGATTTCACTCTAGATATAATGCAAAGGCAAAAACCTATGAGTATACTATAAACAATGGAAAATATAGAAATGTATTTAATAGAAAATTTACATACCACATTGAAGAAGAAATAAATTTAAATGCTATGATGGCAGCTGCAGATATTTTGGTTGGTACCCATGATTTTAAGAGTTTCACAAGCTTAAAATCAGATAATAAATCCACTGTTAGAACTATAAATTATATTGATATAACAAAGGATGATGAGATTATTAAAATAGAAGTCAATGGAGATGGATTCCTTTTAAATATGGTTAGAATAATAGTTGGAACTCTTTTAGAAGTTGGGAAAAATCAGTTAAAGCCAAGTGATGTTGCTAAAATTTTAGAGGCAAAAGAGAGAGCACAAGCTGGACCAATGGCTCAGGCTAAAGGATTATGCTTAAAAGAAGTTGAATATAATTAATTTTAAGAGAGCAATAATGCTCTCTTTTTGTATAAGTATTGAAATTTTGTTTACCCTAAATAGAGAATGATTATTTAAGGTGGACATAAAATGGGTAAATTAAAGACGTTACAAATAATAAAGACATTTCCTAGAAATATACATATAATGGTAGCGAGTGAAGCTCTATGTGCTCTGGGCATGGGAATGTTTTTCTTTTTGCAAATTTTATATTATGATTTTATAGGTTTATCAGCTGAAGCTATAGGAACAATATTTTCTCTAGGCTCTCTATTTACTTTGACAGGCTTTTTTGTAGGACCATTTATTAAAATACTTGGAAGAAAGAGAATTTTATGTATAGGATTATTAATTTGTGCCATAGGAGTTGGGTTTCATATGGGGTTTAGAGCAATGATAATTCTTATGTTTGGTCAAATTCTTATAAATATAGGTACGTGTCTTATAAATGTTACAGAGTTACAATTGTTGTATTCATATACTATAGGTAAAAAGGAATGTTGTGCCTATAGCTATAAGTATTCCGTAAATTTAATAGCCGGAGCTGTAGGAGCACTAATAGCTGGAAATATAACAGGAATAGAATATTTTGCGAGAATAGGGTATAAAAAGTTATTTCTACTAGCAGCTATAATTCTAATAGTGACTTCAACTATTAGATGCTTATTGCTACCTAAGGATATAACTAATGTAGCAGAGAATGAAGAAATAAAGAAAAGTATGAGGAAAACAATAGAATGCTTAAAGTCTGATAAGCAAATTAGACTTTTTTCTATGCTTTTATTTATTAACGCCATAGGATTTAGTGGTGTAGCACCTTATAATAACTTAATATTAAAGAATTATTTTGGTTTAGGAAATAATATAATATCTTATATAACTTTTTCATTAACTATTTTAAGTATGTTTGGGCTTATTTTAATGCCAGGGATTATAGAACGGATGGGGGTAAAGAAATTTAACCTGACTGTATTTATAATTGCAATTATCAGTTGTTTTATGTTAGCAGTGGTTTCTAGCAGTGAATTGTTTATACTTTTCTTAGTTGTTAGAGGTATATCTGTTGGTCTTATAATTTACTCTTTAGATAGTCTGATGATGAGTAATATAGCCATAGAGCATCGAGATATATTTGCATCATTAAAGATGCTAGCTAATGGATTCTCATTAGCTATAGGGAATTTTCTTGGTGGAACTATTTTGAATAACTTGGGATATAGATATAATTATTTATACGGTTTTATTATACTTATTTGTGCTACTATATTTTTCTATCTTAAGGTTAGAAGATATATGACAAGTACTACAATAAATAGATCTTGTTCCTGTAATTTTAAGGCTAGACATATTGAATATAAGAAATAGTAGAAGTTGATAAAATAATTAACATAGACCATGTGCTTACTTGATAAATGTGGGGGAGCATATGGTCTATTGTAGTTTAATAGAGTATCATATATAATATATTTATAGCTTAATAAATGACATAAAGTAGGAGGAATCTGTATGGGGGTTACAATAAAGGACATTGCGAAGATTGCCCAAGTGTCGGCAACTACGGTTTCTAATGTTATTAATGGAAAGACAGCAAAAACTACAGAGGAGACAAAACAGAGAATACTAAATTTAATTAAGGAGCTTGACTATAAACCGAATGCCATGGCTAGGAGTTTGGTTAATGGAGAAACTAAGCTTATTGGGGTTATTTTGCCGGATATTTCTAGTTTTTATTTTTCACGAATAATTAAGGGTATTGAGGAAACGGCAGAGGAGCATGGATACAGCATATTAGTTTGCAGTACATATAATGATGCAGAAAATGAACATAAGTATATTAACCTAATGAGAGAGCACTGTGTAGATGGCATTATAATTGCGCCTAGTTTAATAAAGGAGAGTTGGCAATTTGAAGATTTATTAAGAATTAAGTATCCTATGGTGGCTATTCATCGTAGCATTAGTAGTAGTGAAGACGTTTGCAATGTATATCTAGATAGTTATAGGGATGGTTATGAAGCAACTAAATATCTTATTGAATTAGGACATAAAAATATAGGGTGTATTAATGGAACACCTTGGTTAGCAAATTGTGGAGATGGCATGGAAGGGTATAGACAAGCTATGAAAGATCATAGCTTAGAAATAGATGATGAATGGACACACTCTTCTATGCATGATGTAGAAACTGGTATTAAGGGAGCGGAAAAACTTTTAAATTGTAAAAGTAAGGTTACAGCTATAGTAGCTTGTTCTGATGTTATTGCTTATGGAGTTTATAAAGTTGCTAATAAGGTTAAGATATCTATACCATATGATTTATCTGTTATAGGTATTGATGATTTGGTTTTTTCTGAAATTATAACGCCAGCACTTACAACGTTTAAACAACCTATAAAAGAAATGGCTAGAAAAGCCACTGAAGAGTTAATATCTATAATTTTACGACAACCAAGAGAACAATCAGAGTATAGGTATACATCTGAATTAGTTATAAGAGAAAGTGTAGAAAGAATATAGTTTTAATCCCTATCTAATATAGATGGGGATTTTTTATTTGAGACAGTTACTTCATATATTTGCCATATATAATATGAAGCTGTATATTATAATTAGTGGATAATTTTTAATTTGGGAGAGAGATATGGGTATAAAGATTTTAATAGTAGAAGATGAAATATCTATAAGTGATATATTATATACTGCATTAAAAAGTGAAGGATATAATGTAAGATGTGGATTTACGGCTAAAGAAGGCAGAGAATTAGTAAAAAATTATAAACCTGATTTAGCTTTGTTAGATTTAAATTTACCAGATGAAAGTGGCTTCGAGTTATGTAAAGAAATTAATAGTAAGTATTTAATTCCAATTGTAATATTAACTGCAAGAAATGATATAGTAGATAAAATTTTAGGATTAGAGCTAGGAGCTGATGATTATATAACTAAGCCATTTCATATAAAGGAAGTCCTTGCAAGGGTTAAAACTGCTCTTAGATGTGTAGAAAAGTACAAAGTGAAGAGCCAAAGTGAATTTTTAGAAGTTTCAAATCATATAAAAATAAATATAGATAGTAGAATTGTATTAAAGGATGAAGAAGAAGTCAGATTGAAACCACAGGAATATGATTTGTTTGAATTCTTAGTGAAGAATAGGAATAGAGTATTTTCAAGAGAAGAACTTCTTAATAAAGTTTGGGGATATGATTATGATGGAGATATTAGAACTGTAGATGTTCATGTAAGAAGAATTCGAAGTAAATTAGATAATGAAAATGAGAGATATCTTATAGATACAGTATTTGGGGTAGGATATGTGATGAGGTAATAATATGAAAATAAGAGTAAAATTTATATTTTCTATACTATCTATAATTATAACTTTTGGAGTAATATTGAATTTATCCATAAGGAATATATTAATTATTAGAATGGAGACATCCATAGGTAATTCACTAAATGAAATTATGTATAGTACTAGAGAAGCTATAAAATATAGACTGCTAGCTACAGAGTTAGAGTATGAAAAAGATAGCTTAGTTAAAGAAAGCAATTACTTAAATAGATATATATCATCTAATTTCCAATGCACTGTAGAAATAAGTGATACAGATGGCAAGATATTAAGTGAGAACGTAGATGAATCTTTTAGGGAAATATTAAATAGTGGAAATAAAAATGCTGGATCTGGAACTGCTATTGTTAATCTTAAATATGAAGATAAAAAACTCTATGGAATTCTGTCCTATCCTATTTTTGTGAATGAAGATAATCTAGGGGTTCTTAGTATTATAAAAGATTATAGTGAGGTTTATGGTGAAAATAATAGGATGCTTTTATTTATAACTGTTGTAGAAGGTATTATATTATTCTTTATATTTAGCTTATGCTTTTTTATAATAACTAAAGTTACTAAGCCTATAATAACATTGACAGAAGGCGTAAAAAAAGTTGGACGAGGAGACTATAGTTTTTATATAGATGCTCATGGAAATGATGAAATAGCTATATTGTCAAGAGAATTTAATAGTATGAAAGAAAAAATAAAAGAACAAATAAATACAATAAAAGAAGAAAAACAAAAGGTAGAGAAATTAGAGAAAAGTAGAAAAGCTTTTTTTGATAATGTGACTCATGAAATGAAGACACCGTTAACTGCTATTTCTGGATATGCAGAGATGATAAATGATGGGATGGTAAAGGATGAGGCTTTTAAGAAAAGAGCTATAGAAAGAATATATCTAGAGAGTGAAAGATTACATCACTTAATTATAGAGTTAATAGAAATATCCAAGGGATTATCTTATACTACAGAAGAATTTAAGGATATTAGAATAGATAAACTTATAGATGAGATAAGTGATGACATGAGTATAAAAGCTAAAAAATACTCTATGAAAATTATAAGAAATTTAGAAAGTGGTATAGTATCAGCACAGTGTAACAGGATTAGGGAACTTATTATAAATTTAATTGATAATGGTATAAAATATTCTAAATCACAAGAGTATCTTTATATAAATGGGAAAATAGAAGGGAAGAAATATATTATAGAAGTAGAGAGTATGTCAGGAGTTATTCCTAAGGAAATATATGATCATATTTTTGAAGCTTTTATAAAATCTAATAAGTATTCAGAATCTGAAAGTAGAGGACTCGGATTATACCTATGCAGTGAAATTATAAAAGATCATGGAGGTTCTATAGATATTATAAATGGAGAAAAGGTTACTGTAAGAGTAGATATGCCATTAAGTATAAAATAACCTTGTTAATAACTTGGAAATAACTTTACTATAGTTGTTAAAATTTTCATCATATACTTATATTAAAGTTATTAAGTAAGGGGTGCTTGAAAATGAAAATAAATAAATTTCTATTGTGTTCTGTAGCTTTTGTTATGGTCACTGGTACAGTTATAATGGGAGGATGCAAAAATAAAGATAAAGAGATTGTTTTATCTGAAAATGTAGCCAAAGATATTCAAGTTGAGGAAAATGAAATAGAAAAGTATATAAAGGAGGGCAATAAGTTTCTAGAAGAAAAAAAATATGCAGAGGCTAGAAAGTCCTATGAAGCTGCAATAACAAAAGGAAAGAATGATAAGCAGATATATACAGATATAAAGGATGAGTATATAAAGAAAAAGAGGTACGATGATGCTTACTATATTATAAAATTAGCTATTGATAATAAGGTTGATACAGAAAATATGGAAAAGATTCTTACTAGTATAAGGGTAAAAATGGAAGGAGTTGAGTTATCTTATGATATATATGAAGATGACCTTTCATTTGTTTTACCAGAAGAGGTAGAAGTAATTGTAGATAACAATAAGATAAAGGATTATGTTCTTTGGGAAAAATCAAAGATAGATATATTAAATCAACCTGGACAATATTCATACAATGGGGTGACAAAGGAATATGGAAGAAATGTTCATGCTACCTTAAATATAAAAGAGAATATGTATGATAGTAGAATTGGATATGTAAAAGATATTTACACAGATAATAATGTTATTTATATATCCTTCGATGAAGTAGAATTTTATACTGGAGAAGATGCCTTAGTAGAAGCTAAAAAGGATAATAAAGCTATAAAAGAAGAGGATGGAACTTATATAGTTTATGATGACTATTATATTAGAAATTCTGTAGTTGAAACAAAGGTTTATGAAGTATCTAAGGATGTAGCTATGAACTTATTAGCCTATGAAGTAAACCCAGATAATAATAAGATTGATTTTCAAACAGTTAATTATGATACTTTTAAAAAGCATATAGATAAGTATAAGAAGGACATCTCTGCAGAAAGAGCTTTACTATGTAAAGTGGATATGAAAAATAGTATAGTTGCATCAATTAGTAGACAATTTACTCCATAGTAGTGTAAATAAATATATACTATATGTTACAATAATTAGTAAGGTAATAGAATCACATTAAACTTATAGTGATAAGCTATAGCTAATAATAAAATAAGTTTTAAGTTATAAGTTATTATAACTTAAAATTTATTTTGGAAATGAGGTAGTATATATGAAGTTGATTTCGTGGAATGTTAATGGCATTAGAGCTTGCGTTCAAAAAGGATTTTTAGATTTCTTTAAAGAAGTAGATGCAGATATGTTTTGTATTCAAGAAAGTAAAGTTCAAGGTGGGCAGATAGAACTTGCTTTAGAAGGATATCATCAATACTGGAATTATGCTGAAAAAAAAGGATATTCAGGAACTGCTATATTTACAAAGATAGAACCTATGAATGTATCCTATGGTATTGGAATAGAAGAACATGATAAAGAAGGTAGAGTAATTACTTTAGAGTTTGAAAAGTTTTATCTTGTAACAGTATATACTCCAAACTCTAAGTCGGAGTTAGAAAGACTTGATTATAGAATGGTTTGGGAAGATGAATTTAGAAAACATCTTAAAAATTTAGATGAAAATAAACCAGTGATAGTCTGTGGAGATTTAAATGTAGCTCATAAGGAGATAGATCTTAAAAATCCTAAAAATAATAGAAGAAATGCAGGATTTACTGATGAAGAAAGAAATAAATTCACTGAATTATTAGATTCTGGATTTATAGATACCTTTAGAAATTTCTATCCTGATTTAGAAGGAACATATTCTTGGTGGTCTTATAGATTTAAAGCTAGAGAGAAAAATGCAGGATGGAGAATTGATTATTTCTGTACCTCAGAAAGATTAAAGGAAAATTTAATTTCAGCTAAGATACATACAGAGATATTAGGTTCAGACCATTGTCCAGTAGAAGTTGAAATTAATATTTAACATTTAAAGTAATATTATTCCATAAACTTAAATATAATATATAAAATTATACTTAAGTAAATATGGAGGGGTTACTATGATAATAGATGCTAGTTTAAGAGATTTAAAAATTAAGGGAAGAAAATTTAGAAATGAAGGAAGAACTGTGGGAATGATAATTAGAAGTAATGGAGATACTTTGCCAATTAGTATTAAACGTTCAGATATGGATAAATTTCTAAAAAGATATGGAGACCATAGTGATGTAACTTTAAGGGTTCATGGAGAAAATATTAATACATCCATAATAGAAGTACAAAGAGATCTACTACTTCATTATGCACATAATGTGCAGTTTAAAGAAATTTAAATTATAGTTTGAAAAATCCCCAGTTAAATTGATAATTCTCAATTTAACTGGGGATTTTTCTTATTTTAGTATCATTTATAGACTAAAGTGGTATTCTTGCAAGAACCATATGTTTATTTTTCATATTATATAACTGTTCCTTAGTGATTTCTTGAATAGTTGTAATCTTAGTTACATTGTGGATCATACCAACTCTAATTTTTGCATCTTCTAAGTCTCTTGCTAATAATGTTCCACAGTATCTAGCATCTTCAGTATCCACATTAAATAAGAATACATTTAATTTCTCTATTGGTACAACATCTTTCTTTAAAAATTCATCATCAAATTCAACTTCACTATCAAGAGAGATTAAACCTTCTCTAACTATAAGTTTATCCCACCCTTTATATTCACAAAGTCTACCCCATAGTCCTAAATTCATAATGCTTCTTACAGTAAGTTTTACCATCATAAAAATTCACTCCCTCTCAATTTTAACTCTCATATATTTTAATTATTATTGTACCATTATTTTGAAGATTATTCAATTAATTTACTGAATATTTAAATTATTTATAGTTTGTATACAATATTTATTGATTATACATTAATAAATATATTAAATTTATCAATAATTATGATTACCAATTTAAAAAGATTTATGTTATTAGATCTTTGTATATTTATTCTAAGGTTTGTAATGAATATTTTATAATAAGATTTTTATATATTATCAATAAACGAGTATAATTAATTATATTAATATTAAAATTAATTATATTAATATAATACTTATTCAAAATTAATTTTTTGAATAATAATATTAATTATTTTCAATGTATATATTTACAATTAAAAGAATATGCCGTATAATTTTATTTAGGAGGTGGCAAGAATGTATAAGGCATTAACAAGATGTCCTGTTTGTTCAGGAAAATTGAATATAAAAAGGCTACAGTGTGATGAATGTAATACTGTAATTGAAAATAATTTTACTTTTTCAAAGTTTGAGAAGTTAAATCATGATCAATTAAGGTTTGTAGAAACCTTTTTACAATATAGAGGAAATATAAAAGATGTAGAGAAGGCATTAGGAATTTCTTATCCAACAGTAAGGGGTAAGTTAGATGAAATAAATGAAGTATTAGGGCTATCTAGTAAAAAACAGCATGAAATTGATAGAAAACATGTAATTACAAAGTTAGAAAATGGTGAGATAACTTCAGATGAAGCTATCGAACTTTTAAATAAAATATAAATTAGGGGGAGTAATCATGGAAGATAAGTTAAGAATTTTAAAAATGGTAGAGGAAGGAAAGCTTACAGGGGAGCAAGCAAGTAAACTTCTAGAAACCTTAGAAAAGAACGATGGAGATAAAGTAAAAGGCGAAGATGATGATGAATTCTTTAAAATACCAAAATCAACTAACGGGACTAGAATGCTTTATATAAGGATTAAATCTCACGATGGAGAAAATGTTAAAGTTACAATACCACTAGAGGTTATAAAAATAATGGCTTCTGCTGGTAGTAATGTAATTGAAAGTATGGACAAATATGATATCAAAATTGATATGATATTAGAAGCTATTGATAAAGGTGTTGTAGGACCAATTGTACAAGTAGATACAGATGAGGGAGATAAAATATTGATAGAAATAGCTTAAAATAATATATTAAGGGGATTTGAGTAAATGATTATCAATATAAAAGAACCAGGGGAAAATAAGAGTAAAAATATATGTATACCAAGGGTTTGTATTTCGCTAGGAATATTTGTACTACCTTTAGCATTAAAATCTATGTATAGGAAAAAAAATAATAGTAAAACCAAGGTAGCAATTAACAATAAAGAAATGAAGAACTTAAAAAAAGTAATTAAGTATCTTAATAAAAAATATAAAGGCTTAGTTCTTGTAGATATAAAAACCAATGAAGGAGAAAGTGTAAAAATAGTTATATAGATAATATATGTATGTATTTTAAAGAGATGATCAGTTTGATTAAAGTCATTATGTAAAACTACATAATGACTTTAATACCTTTAGATTCAGCCTGTTTTATGAAATCCTCTAAATTTACAATATAACAATTTTTTAAACTAATAGTTTTCAGGGTAGGTATATCAAAAAGTTTAGAATAATCTGATATGTAAGCGTAGGATAGATTCAAGGTTTTTAGATTATTTATAACTTCTATTCCATCTACAATTAAAGGACCTTCTAAACATAGAGAGAATTCCTCTACATTAGGAAAATTTTTCAAAGTTGAAAGCTGAAAATCACTGCTAAAGCTAATGGTTAAGTTTTTTACCTTTGGGAATAATGGCAGACTATTTATAGAATCAGTTTTAGGATATATAAGTTTAAAAGTATCTATTTTATCAAATAAGGCTACTTCACTTAAGACATTTAAGTTGCATCTGTGTATACTTAAAGTCTTTAAATTATACAACTTAGTAATAGGTAAATAATCTAAAATTAATCCATCATCATTAATATCCAAGGTGTTTAAATTTTCAATGTATTCTAAGCCTTTTAGATTAGATACATTTTTTATTTTAAGTATATTTACATTTGAAAGTTCAGTTTTATTCAAAGAATTTAAAGAATATGAATTCATACCTATGGCTTTTTTTACAGTAGTATTAAGGTTAGAATCTTTTATAATTCTCTTAGAATATATGTAATAATTAATTGAAAAGAAAGTACATATAGATAAAATCACCATAATAATTTTTAGATATTTTTTACTATGGAATTCTTTTGTAACTCTGTAGATTATAGATATACCTAAAGATAATATAAGAATTATATGACTAGGTATGTATATGTATAATTTAAACAATAAATAATTTAAAATCATTGGAATGGTTATAATATAACTGATAATAATAAAATTAGAAGAGTGAAATTCATTAAAATTAGTGATGGTTATAATTACAGTTATACATAATAATACAATCCATGGCAAAGGAAATTTACCATCTAGGACTAATAGATTTGAAAAGAATATATTAAATATCATAAAAACAATGAGAAAACTTATAGAAATAATATACCAAACATTACATTTAGATTCTTTAGGATATAAAGTAATAATATTATTTTTTACATTAGTTTTATAAAAAAAGTTTTTCATTCCGTCCTCCTAGTATTAAGGGTTATAATGTTATACAAATATTATATTTTAAAAATAGTCATATGTAAACGTATAATAGACTCGAGAAAATGTAATATTTAACGGCAAATTTAGAGGATTTTATCATAAAAAATATTTAAAACAGAAAAATTTTTTAATATTTATTAATATAAATAAAAATACTGTAGAAAATAGTAGTTTAAGAGATAAATATTATAGTATAAATATAATATTCAATTAATTAATAAGTTTACATTTTAATTAATTGAATATTTATTGACTTTTATTTTTTAAAATAGTATATTGAAAATATGTACAATGAAGTACTTAAAGAGCAGTGAAGCTCCATAGGATTATTCCTATGGAGCTTTTTGTGGTTGTTTTTAGGGTAAATTTAATAATGAATTTTCTTTTAATAAACTTACTGCATAAATAGTTAATTAATTTTAAAGACTATATTGTAAATAAGATAGTCTTGAAAGGAGTTTAAGATGAACAATTTTAAAATTAAAACTCAGATTTATTTTGGTCAAGGAGCTTTAGAACGGTTAGAGGAAGTAGGAAATAAAAAAGTTTTTGTAGTTACAGATCCTTTCATGGTGAAATCAGGAATGATTAATAACATAACAGAAAAATTAAAAAGTGCTAACATAACTATATTTAGTGATATAGTTCCAGATCCACCTATAGAGCTTATAGTTCAAGGTATAGAAGAGCTTCAGAAAGTTAAGCCAGAAGTGTTGATTGCTCTAGGAGGAGGTTCTTCAATAGATGCAGCTAAAGCAATAATGGATTTTGCGAAGAAAATTACATCTGTCACAGATATGGAATTTATAGCTATCCCAACTACAAGCGGTACAGGTTCAGAGGTTACATCTTTCTCAGTAATAACAGATAAAACTAAGGGAACAAAGTATCCATTAGTTTCAGATGATCTATTACCAGATGTGGCTATATTAGATCCAGAACTAGTGAAAAGTGTACCTGGATCAATTACTGCAGATACAGGTATGGATGTAATAACCCATGCTCTTGAAGCTTATGTATCTACAAATGCTTCTGATTTTTCAGATGCTTTAGCTGAAAAAGCACTTATACTATCATTTAAATATCTTTTAAGAGCATATAGTAATGGTGAAGATATAGAAGCTAGAGAAAAAATGCATAATGCATCATGTCTTGCTGGAATTGCATTTAATTCAGCTTCTCTTGGATTAAATCATGGGATAGCCCATGTTCTAGGCGGCAAATTCCATGTACCTCATGGAAGAACTAATGCTTTATTATTACCTTATATAGTTGATTTTAATGCTGACATAGTAGGATATGAGAATAATGAGTTTTCTAGAGCTGCTATTAAATATGCTAACATAGCAAAATTATTAGGATTACCTTGTAGTAATGCTAGAGCAGGAGTTAGAAGTATTGTAAATGAAATTAAAAAATTACAAAAGGAAATGAATATGCCTACCACTTTAAAAGCTTGTGGTGTATCTATGGAAGAATTAGAAAAGCTTAAAGAAGAAATTGCAAACAGTGCATTATTAGATGCATGTACTGCAACTAACCCTAAAATACCTACTCCTCTTAATGTTATTGAAATTATCGGAAAAATTAAAGAATAACATCAAAAAATGGGTTGACAGTATAAAATTTTGAATATATAATCGAAATATACACAAAGTAGTGTAATGGTTTTAAGCAAAGGGGCTTCTTGAAAATATTATGTTTTCGAGGAGCCTTTATTATTTTTATAAAATTATAGATTTATTTAAGAATAGTTGTTAAAACACAGGTAATACTAAGACTAATAATTTATATGAAAATATTATTTTAGTGTTGTCTCTAAATGCAAAGGTAAGGTGAGTATATGAGTGACGATAAGCAAAGGATCATACAGGAGTTTGTTCCAGGAAAACAAGTAACCCTTGCACATATAATAGCAAATCCTACAGAAGAGCTTTATAAAAAGCTAGGTCTTGTAGCAAGCACTAGAGATGCTATTGGTATTTTAACTATAACTCCAAGTGAAGGTTCTATAATTGCTGCTGATGTAGCTACAAAAGCTGCTGGAGTTAATCTTGGGTTTGTAGACAGATTTAGTGGTTCACTTGTTATAACAGGAGATATTAGTTCTGTAGAATCAGCATTAAAGGAAGTTACTTCTGTACTTGAAGGATTATTACAATTTACCTCTACAAAAATTACTAGAACCTAGGAGGTAACATGAAAAAAGTAATATTTATAGGAAAGACTGGAAGTGGAAAGACTACTTTGTGTCAAAAGATTCACGATTTAGATTTAGAATATAAGAAGACTCAATCGGTAGAAATTTATGATGAGTCTATAGATACTCCAGGAGAATATCTAGAAAATAGATCTTACTACAAAGCTTTGATAGTAACATCAGCAGATGCAGATGTAATTGCACTAGTATATGATTGTACTTCAGAAGAATCGTACATAGCACCAGGTTTTTGTAGTATGTTTGCTAAAGAATGTATTGGGATAGTGACAAAGATAGACATTGCTCAAAACAAAGATAGAATAAAATATGCTAAGGAAATCTTAAATGAGGCTGGAGTATCTAGAATATTTGAAGTAAATACTTTAGATGGAACTGGCATAGAGGAATTAATTAAATATTTAAGTTCATAATATAGAGGAGAATAATTAAATATGAGTAAAAAAATCATAATAGTCGACGATGAGCCTATTATTAGAATGGATATCAGAGATATCTTAGAAGCGGAGGGTTACAATGTAGTAGCAGAGGCTTCAGATGGGTTTAGTGCTGTAGAACTTTGTAAAGAGCATAAACCTGATTTAGTAATTATGGATATACAGATGCCTATACTTGATGGCATAGGAGCCAGTAAAAGAATTAGACTTGAGCATCTTGCAGGTGGAATACTTTTATTGACAGCCTTTAATGATACTGAATTTATAGAAAAGGCTAAAAGTGTAGGAGCATATGGATATCTGGTGAAACCTTTAGATGAAAAATCATTTATTCCAACAGTGGAAATGTGCTTAGCTAAAGTAGAAGAGTTTGAAGAGTTAGAAAATAACCTGGAGAAAGTTACATCAAAGTTAAACGAAAGAAAATTAATAGAAAAAGCAAAAGGTATACTTATGAAAGAATTAAATTCCGATGAAGAAGAAGCTTACAGATACATTAGAAAATTAAGTATGGATAGAAGATGCTCTATGATAGATATTGCAAAAACTTTAATAGTGGCTTATGAATAAGATAAAAGAATTATGTAATATTTATACTAATCTTACTGATGAAGATGTTAATAAAATCATAGAGGTTTCTAGCTCTATTGAGTTAATAGCTAATTTAGAGGAATGTGATGCTTTTATAGATGTGCCATCAAAAAATCCAGAAGAAGCTATAGTGGTTTCAGAAGGAAGAAAAAAAGAATCTATTTATACTAATTCTGTAGTAGGAAAAAAAGCTTTAAGAATTAATGAGCCTGGTGTAATAAGAACTCTAAAAACCGGTGAGGTTTTTAAAGGAGTAAGAGCTTTAACACAAGAAAATAGATTTGTAAGGCAAAAGGTATACCCGATTTATAATAAGGAAAAAATAATAGGAGTAATTATTGTTGAGGATGATATAAGTAATGAAATAAAAGAAGATTTTACTATTCCTAATGATGGCTCCAAAAGCAAAAGACAAAAGACACATCAGCTTATGAACTTGATAAATTCCAATAGATTGATAAATGATAACTTAGAATCTGCCATTTTAGTTTATGATGAAAATGGAATATTAAGAATTAAAAATAGAAAAGCTGATATGATTTACATAGGTAGGGGATATAATGAGCTTGAAGGAATGCATTATGATGACTTGTCCTTAGATAATACCCTATTTACTAATATTAATAAAATCTTAGAGATTACAGAAGATAATAAAGTAATAACAAAGGAAATAAAAGTTGGTAATTTTTATTATGGAATAAAAAGAATACTGATTAAGGAAGAAGACTTGAGAGTTATTGAAATAGTTCAAGATATAACAGATATAAAGAATAAGGAAGCTGAAATAATCTCTAAATCTGTTGCTATAAGAGAAATTCATCATAGAGTAAAGAATAACTTACAAACTGTAGCTTCACTTTTACGTATTCAAGGGAGAAGATGTGATAGTGAGGAAGCAAAGGTAAGTCTTCAAGAAAGTGTGAATAGGATTCTAGCTATTGCAGCAACTCATGAACTTCTATCTAAGGATATAAGTGATGAGGTAAAGATTATGAAGGTTATAAATGCTATAGTAGATAATGCTAAAAGATGTTTTTTAAACATTCAAAAGGAAATTAACATAGAAGTATCAGGTGATGATTTTTATATTGATACAGATAGAATTACTGCAATATCTCTTATAATTAATGAATTAATACAAAATTGTTATGATCATGCTTTTAATCATAGGGAATGTGGCACTATAAAAATTATTGTTACTGAGCAGGAAGAGTTTAGAGAAATATCAGTAGCTGACGATGGAGTTGGTTTTGATACTTCCATAGATAAATCTTCTAGCTTAGGAATGTCTATAGTAAAAAACTACGTATCTGATAAATTAAAAGGTGATATAGATATATTTTCTAATGATGAGGGAACTAGAATTAAATTTAGATTTCCTATAAAACTTGAATAAAATAGAACTACATTGAAGTAGTTTGATTTAAGCAAAGAGGCTTAAAGTTAAAAAAATTAATTTTCATAGTTATTTGAAAGATTAATTTGATAGCTTTAAGCCTTTTTATATTTGTATTTGGAGGTGATTTAATGAGAGAAGAACTTTTAAGTGTTGGAATTGATATTGGAACTAGTACAACTCAACTTGTATTTTCGAAACTAATCATAGAAAACACTGCTTCAAGTTTTTCAGTACCTAGAATATCAATAGTTGATAAAGAAGTAGTTTATAGAAGTGATGTTTATTTTACGCCACTTAAATCTATGACAGAAATTGATGCCGAGAAAGTTAAGGATATAGTATCTTTAGAATATAAAAAATCTGGTATCAATAAGGATGAAATACAAACAGGAGCTGTAATTATAACAGGTGAAACTGCTAGAAAAGAAAATGCCAACGAAGTACTGCATACTTTAAGTGGATTTGCAGGAGACTTTGTAGTTGCTACAGCAGGTCCAGATCTTGAAAGTATTATAGCAGCTAAAGGTGCAGGAGCTCACATTTACTCCAGTGAACATTCTACAAGTGTAGTTAATCTAGATATTGGTGGAGGAACTACAAATTTAGCTGTGTTTACTAGAGGAGATTTGAAGGAAACTGGATGTCTAGATATAGGTGGAAGACTTATAAAACTTGATAAAGACACAAATAATATAGTATATATAGCACCTAAAATACAAAATATTATAAATCAAAATAATTTTGATATAAAAGTTGGCTATAAAGCAACTAAAGAAATGTTGATTCCAGTTATTGATGAAATGGTAAAGCTTTTAGAGGAAAGCGTAGGAATTAGGACTCAAACATCTATCTTTGAAATGATAGTTACTAATAAGTCTATTGCCTTAAATGAGGAGATTAAGTGTATATCTTTTTCAGGCGGAGTAGCTGACTATGTATATAATGAATCTCCTATAGAAGATTATTTTAAGTATGGAGATATAGGAATACTTCTTGGAGAAGCTATTAAAAACTCAGACTTATGTAAAAAATTAAAATTGGCGAGAGCAATAGAAACTATAAGAGCAACAGTAGTGGGAGCTGGCTCTCACACTATGGATATTAGTGGAAGTACAATTACATATACCCATGACAACTTCCCTATAAAAAATTTACCAATTTTAAAGCTCAGTTTAGAAGATGAGAATAGAGGTTCTGAAGTTTTAGAAAAAGCTATATCAGAAAAAATTAACTGGTTTAAATATGAAAATGAACTTCAGAGTATTGCCATAGCCCTACATGGAAAGAAGAATCCTTCTTTTGCAGAAATACAAGATATGGCAAAGGGACTAGTAGGTGGGATGAAAGAACTGATTGATAGAAAGCTTCCACTTATTATAATTGTTGAAAATGATATGGCAAAGGTATTAGGTCAGGCTATTTACTCCCTTTTACATCTTGATAAGGACATAGTTTGTATAGATGGTATCAAGGTGGAAAATGGAGATTATATAGATATAGGAAAACCCGTAGCGGAAGGTAAAGTATTACCTGTAGTTATAAAAACATTAGTATTTAATTAACCGAGAGGAGGATTATCATGATTTTAAAAACTAAATTATTCGGAAAAGTATACCAGTTTAATTCAGTAATGGAAGTTATGGCAAAAGCAAACGAAGAAAAATCAGGAGATAACTTAGCAGGAATAGCTGCACAGTCAGCAGAGGAAAGGGTTGCAGCAAAAGTTGTACTTTCTAACCTTACATTGTCTGATTTAAGAAATAATCCTGCAGTACCTTATGAATTAGATGAGGTTACTAGAATAATACAAGATGACGTAAATGAAAAAATATATGCAGAAGTTAAAAATTGGACTGTAGCAGAATTTAGAGAGTGGCTACTAGATGATAATACTACAGGAGCAGATATAAGAAGAGTTTCAAGAGGAATAACATCAGAAATAGTGGCTGCTGTTGCAAAAATAATGTCTAATATGGATTTAGTATACGCAGCTAAGAAAATAAAAGTTACAGCACATTGTAATACAACTATAGGAGAACCCGGTACATTATCTGTTAGATTACAACCAAATCATCCAACAGATGATCCAGATGGAATACTTGCATCTTTAATGGAAGGATTAAGCTATGGTATTGGAGACGCAGTGCTTGGATTAAACCCAGTTGATGACTCTGTAGAGAGCGTAACAAAAGTCTTAAAGAGATTTAATGAATTTAAAGAAAAATGGCAAATACCAACTCAAACTTGTGTACTTGCGCACGTAACTACACAAATGGAAGCAATTAGAAAAGGTGCGCCAGCGGATCTTATATTCCAATCAATTGCTGGTTCTGAAAAAGGAAATGAAGCATTTGGATTTACTGCTGCAACAATAGAAGAAGCAAGACAACTTGCACTTAAAGAAGGAACTGCTACAGGTCCAAACGTAATGTATTTTGAAACTGGTCAAGGTTCAGAACTTTCTTCAGATGCACACCATGGTGCTGACCAAGTAACAATGGAAGCTAGATGCTATGGATTTGCTAAGAGATTCCAACCATTCTTAGTAAATACAGTTGTTGGATTCATAGGACCTGAGTACCTATATGATGCAAAACAAGTTATAAGAGCTGGTCTTGAAGACCACTTTATGGGTAAACTTTCAGGACTCCCAATGGGATGTGACGCTTGTTACACAAACCATATGAAAGCTGATCAAAATGATATAGAAAACTTAGCGGTATTACTTGCTACAGCAGGATGTACATACTTCATGGGAATTCCTCATGGTGATGATGTAATGCTTAACTATCAAACAACTGGATATCAAGAGACAGCTACATTAAGAGAGTTATTAGGAGTAAAACCTATTAAACCTTTTGAAGAGTGGATGGAAAAAATGGGAATTATAGAAAATGGCAAGTTAACCAGAAGAGCTGGCGACGCTTCAATATTTTTAGGATAAGGGGGGACTACTGATGAACGAACAAGAATTAAAATTAATGGTTGAAAAGTTATTAGGAGAAATGGTAGAAAAATCAGGTAGTACTGACATAGTAAATCAAGTAGCAAATAAAATGAGTGCTGTAATAGGTTCAGTAGATGAAAATGGATGTATTCCAGATATCACAGAAATTGACCTTAAAAAACAACTTTTAGTTGAAAACCCTCATGATAGAGAAGGATATCTAAAAATGAAGGAAAGAACTCCAGCAAGAATAGGTATTGGAAGATCAGGTCCAAGATACAAAACTATAACTCAATTAAGAGTTAGAGCTGACCATGCTGCTGCACAAGACTCTGTATTCTCTTATGTATCTGAAGACTTTATAAAAGAGAATAATTTAATACCAGTAAATACAATGTGTGTTGATAAAGATCAATATATAACTCGTCCTGACCTAGGAAGAAGATTTGACGAAGAAACTACTAAGTTTATAAAAGATAAGTTCTCAGGTCAAAAAGTGTTAGTAGTAGTTGGAGATGGACTTTCTTCTGCAGCTATTGAAGCTAACCTAAAAGATTCAGTTCCTTCAATTAAGCAAGGTTTAAAAATGTATGGAATTGAAATTGGAGATATATTATTCATTAAACATTGTAGAGTTGGAGCTATGGATGCCATTGGTGATGCAACAGGAGCAGAGGTTGTTTGTATGCTAGTAGGTGAAAGACCAGGTCTTGTTACTGCTGAATCAATGAGTGCTTATATAGCTTATAGACCAACAGCTAATATGCCAGAGGCTAACAGAACAGTTATATCAAACATCCATAAAGGTGGTACTACAGCAGTTGAAGCTGGAGCACATATAGCTGAACTTATAAAGACAATGCTTGATAAAAAAGCATCAGGAATAAATTTAAAAATATAATTTAGGGGGAATTTATTGTGATTAATGAAGCATTACGTCCAACCGTATTAAGCGTTAAAATAATTTCAAATGTAAGCCCAGAACTAGTTAAAAAATTAGAATTACAACCTCATCATAAAAGTTTAGGTATCATTACTGCTGATAGTGATGACGTAACTTACACTGCCCTTGATGAAGCTACAAAAGCTGCTGAAGTTGATGTAGTATATGCAAGATCAATGTATGCAGGTGCTGCTAATGCATCTACAAAACTTGCTGGTGAAGTTATTGGAATAATAGCTGGACCAAGTCCAGCAGAAGTAAGAAGTGGTTTAAATGCTACTATAGACTTCATGGAAAATGGATCACACTTTGTAAGTGCTAATGATGATAACTCTATAGCTTACTATGCACACTGTGTTTCAAGAACTGGAACTTATCTTTCAAAAGTAGCAGGAGTTAAAGAAGGAGAAGCAATAGCTTATCTAGTAGCTCCACCACTTGAAGCTATCTATGGATTAGATGCAGCTCTTAAGGCAGCAGATGTTGAAATGAAAGAATTCTTTGGACCTCCAACTGAAACAAACTATGGTGGTGGATTACTTACAGGTAGTCAATCAGCATGTAAGGCAGCATGTGACGCTTTTGCAGAAGCTGTCAAATCAGTTGCTCAACAACCAGTAAACTTTTAGGCGAAGGTTTAGTAAGTGAGTAAAGCATTAGGTCTAGTAGAAGTAAGAGGATACGTTGCAGCAGTAGAAGCTGCAGATTCTGCTCTAAAGGCTGCAAATGTTACTTTGATTGGACTAGAGAAAATAAAAGGTGGAATAACTACTATTAAAATTATTGGAGATGTAGGAGCGGTAAAGGCTGCAGTTGATGCAGCCAAGGCTTCTGTAGAAAGTTTAGGTACTTTTAGAACTGCTCATGTGATACCAAGAGTAGATTCACAAGTTGAAGGTTTATTCTTTGAAGGACATAAAAAACCACAAGAGGTACCTATAGAATCATCCAGTGAAAAAAGTGATACAAAAGATAAGGAAAAAACAGAAACTCCAGTTAATAAAAAAGAAGAGGCTTTAGTCAAGGAAAAAGTGGAAACTTCTGAAGCGGAAATTGTAGAAAAAGTTACAGAAGAAAAATTAGAAGCTAAAAAAGAAACCAAAGAAAAAAGTAAGGAAATAGAGCCTCAAATAAACAAAATAGAAGAAATTATAAAAAATGATTTCAAAGATCATATAGATTATAACTCTATGAAAGTAGAAGAGTTAAGAAGATTAGTTAGAACTTTAAAAATTCCGAATATGACAAATAAACAAATTAAATTTGCCAAAAAGGATGTGCTTATTAAAACTATACTAGAATATAACAAAGCAGGTGAAAAATAATGGAACTTACAGATAAAGATTTAGCGTCTATACAAGAGGTTAGAAATCTAATTAAAACAGCTAAAGCTGCTCAAGCAAAATTGGCTAAAAAATCTCAGGATGAGATTGATAGAATAGTTAAGGCTATGGCTGAGGCTGCTGCAGCAAATGCAGAGAAGCTAGCTAAAATGGCAGTTGAAGAAACTGGATTTGGAATATGGCAGGACAAAGTAATTAAAAATATTTTTGGGTCTACATATATCTATGATTATATCAAGGATCTAAAAACTATTGGTATAGTTGCAGAAGATGAAGAGAAAAAAGTTATGGATGTTGCAGTACCTATGGGAGTAATTGCAGGATTAATTCCTTCAACTAATCCAACATCAACAACTATGTATAAAGCTCTTATATCATTAAAATGTGGAAACGCAATAGTATTTTCACCACATCCAAATGCTAAAAAAAGTATATTAGAAACAGTTAGAATTATTAATGAAGCAGCTGTAAAGGCTGGATGCCCAGAAGGAGTTATTGGATGCATTACAATTCCAACCCTTCAAGCTACAGATGAATTAATGAAAAATAAAGATACAGCTATGATACTTGCAACTGGTGGTTCAGCAATGGTTAGAGCAGCGTACTCTTCAGGTACACCGGCCCTTGGAGTTGGTCCAGGAAATGGTCCAGCATTTATTGATAAGAGTGCTGATATTAAAGTTGCAGTTAAGAGAATAATGGATTCTAAAACTTTTGATAATGGAACAATCTGTGCTTCTGAGCAATCAGTGATTATAGAAGAAGCTATTAAAGATAGAGTGGTGACTGAATTCAAAAATCAAGGAGCATATTTCTTAAGCCCAGAAGAAGCAAAACAACTTGGTAAATTTATAATGAGAGCTAATGGAAGTATGAATCCACAAATAGTTGGTAAGAGTGTAGAAACTATTGCAAAACTTGCTAATTTAACTAACGTACCGTCTTCAGCAAGAGTACTTATTGCTAAAGAAACAGAAGTAGGACACAATGTTCCATATTCAAGAGAAAAACTAGCTCCAATTCTAGGATTCTATGTTGAAAAGAGTGTAGATGATATAGAAGCTAAGTGTAGAGAAATACTTATTAATGAAGGCGCTGGTCACACATTCTCAATGCACTGTGAAGACAAGGAACTAGTAAAAAGATTTGCTCTTAGTATGCCGGTATCAAGAATACCAGTAAACACTCCAAGTACTTTAGGAGGAATAGGTGCTTCTCTAAATATAGTACCTGCTTTAACTTTAGGTTGTGGAGCTATTGGTGGAAGTGCAACATCTGATAATGTAGGACCACTTCACCTTGTAAATATCAAAAAAGTAGCTTATGGAGTTAGAGAAATTGAACATTTTAGAGGTGGAAGTAGCAATTCAGTTAATGGAAATAATAGTTCACTTTCATCTGCAGACACAGAAGAGCTTGTTAATTTACTTGTTAAGAAAATAATAAGTGAATTAAGATAATAAAATAAAATTTCAAAGTATATTGGTTAAATTTAAGGAGGAATTTATAATGGCAAACGCAAATGCATTAGGAATGATTGAAACTAAAGGATTAGTAGCAGCAATAGAAGCTGCAGACGCAATGGTTAAAGCTGCTAACGTACAACTAGTAGGAAAAGAACAAGTTGGTGGCGGTCTTGTAACTGTACTTGTAAGAGGAGATGTTGGAGCTGTTAAAGCTGCTACAGATGCTGGAGCAGCTGCTGCTGAAAGAGTTGGAGAATTAATATCAGTTCACGTAATCCCAAGACCACACTTTGAAGTAGATGCTGTTTTACCAAAAACACAGGAAACAGTTTAATTTAGGTTTGTGTAGAGATGTATTGCTAAAATAAGCAATACGTCTCTTACATCTAATGAGGGATGTGAAGATATGTCAGTATTAACTGAAAGTGAAGTTAGAAGACAGTTAAAGGGAACAGACTTTAAGGAATATACCGAATTTAGAGTTCTAAAAGGGCAAATAGTAACCCCATCTGCAAAATCATTTTTGTCAGAAAATAATATTAAATTGAAGTATGTAGATTCTTTAGAGGAAGTAGTGCATGAAGTAAAAAAGGTAAAAGAAGAAGTACCTGTAAAGTTACAAACGAGAGAAGAAAAAAGTAAATATATAACTGTATTTGGTGCTGAATTAATGGAAAAACCTGAGCATATGACACATTTAAATGGAAACTTATTAGTGTTTAAAGATCATAAGATAATAGCGCTGAGAGGAAAGTTAGATTCTCTTGAGTCTAAGATATTGGAAACTCAAGTTATTACTCATAAATTAGGAGCTTCAAAGCTAACAGAAGACCTTGAAGAGATATTAAAGTTTGTAAGAGGTCTCCTTAGATGTGAAGTAGTTAATGAACCAGTAGGAGAATTTAAACTTCTTGGTATGACTCCAGAAGAGTTGAGAGAAAAATCTCATTATCCAAAGAAATATTATGGGATTGGTCATGAGCCAGTAGCGTTTTCTATGGGTGAGGCTGTTGTGGCATTAAATTCTTGTAGAACAACTATAAGAGAAACTGAACTTTTAGCTTATACCGCATTTAAAGGGGAGTATGGTGATGTTCAAAGGCCGGATATAATAAAGGCATTAAATAGATTATCATCCTTGTTTTGGATAATGATATTTAAATATAGAACTGGAGAATACAGTTAAAGCAGGAGGATGAAATATGAATAATCTTTTAGTAGAAGATATCATAGATGAAGTAATAAAGAGAGTAAAAAAAGAAGCTTTTATAGAAGTTGAAGCCTCAGGAAAACACGTTCACCTATGTGAAGAACATATAAACATATTATTTGGACGTGATTATCAGTTAAATAAGGTTAAAGACTTATCACAACCAGGTCAATATGCATGTAAAGAAAGAGTTACTATAACAGGACCTAAGGGTTCACTAAAGAATGTTGTTGTTCTTGGACCTGCAAGGAAATCTACACAAGTAGAAATTTCATTAACTGATGCAACAGTTCTTGGAATTAAGGCTCCTGTTAAAGAGAGTGGTAAAATAGAAGGTACTCCTGGAATTACAATTTCTACAGAACGAGCTACTCTTACAATAGATAAAGGAGTAATTGTTGCTAAAAGGCACATACACATAACTCCAGAAGATGCAGAGAAGTTTGGTGTGAAAGATAAAGAAATCATTCAAGCAAAGGTTTATGGTAATAGACCCCTAATATTTGATGATGTTGTCATAAGAGTAAGCCCAGACTTTAGAACATATATGCATATAGACTATGATGAGGCTAATGCTTGTGGATTTACGAAGGGAACTCTTTGTAGAATAGTTAAGTAGGCCTCAAAAAGGAGGTATATAAATGAACTATGATAAACTTGTGGACTTAATAGTAAAAGAAGTTTATAAAAAGTTAGAAGAAACAAATAAAAATATTGTAAAACATAAGATAGCTGTAATAATTGGAGATGTAGAGTTGGATCCTATTACTAAATCTAATTTAGATGAAGAATATACTGTGACTTCATATAATGAAGAACAACTAGAAGCTGACATAGCCATAGTTTCTACACTATCTATAAAGTCCATGGCAAATATAGCTACGCTAACTGGTATTAATGAAGAAGAAAACTTTATCATTAATATGCTATTAGCAGGTAAGAAGGTATATGTCCTTGAAAATGGTCTAGAGTATAGAAAGTATAAAAATACTGCTCCAAGAGCACTATATAATAAGTATTTAAGCTTTGAAAGAGAGCTTAAAGTGTACGGAATTGATATAGTTGAGTTTATTGAAAAAGTTGAAGATAAAACCACAAGAAAAGAAGAGTATAAAAAAATTGAAGATATTAGTATATTAGAAACTTCAAATTTTATATCAGAAGAGATGAGCTTCGAAATTAGAAATAAGAAACTTATTAGTGAGATGGATCTTAGGAAGCCATTTATGAATGGAATGAAATCTGTGGTAATAGATAAAAAAAGCATAATCACTCCATTGGCTAACGACTTTATAAGAATTCATAATCTGAAAGTTAAAAGAGTTTAGCGGAGGATAATATGGTTATAGGTAGAGTTGTTGGTAGATTATGGGCAACTAGGAAAGATGAAAAGCTAAATGGTCAGAAGTTTTTAATAGTGAGGCTACTTAAAGATATAGATGTAGAAGAAACCGGTTTTTTTGTAGCAGCAGATAGTGTAGGTGCTGGTACTGGTGATAATGTGCTTATAACTAGAGGTGGCTCAGCTAGAGTTTCACTAGGAGAAAGAGATGTACCTGTGGATGCAACTATAATAGGAATAATTGATTCAATAGAGGTGGAAAATGAGTAAAAGTATTGGAGCAATTGATTTTAAAAGTATAGCTAAAGGCATTGAAGTTGCAGATGAAATGGTGAAAAAAGCTGATGTTGATGTACTATATCTTAAAACTATATGTCCTGGAAGGTTTTTGGTTATATTAACAGGAGATGAAGGTGCTATAAGAACAACCCTTGACCACGGGATTTTCTCTGGTCAGGGGCATATAATAGATAGTTGTATTATAAATAGTGTCCATAATAATATTATACAAGCTTTGAAAAGTAGGTTTGTAACTAAGGCTAATGGGGCCATAGGAGTAATGGAGACCAATAGCGTAAGTAGTGGTCTTAAAGCTTTAGATATTGCTCTTAAGGGAGCCAATTTAAATTTAGTAAAACTACAAGTAGCATCTGGAATAAGTGGTAAACTTGTTTATATTATTTCTGGTGGGCTTAGTGATGTAGAGCATGGAATAAATATAGCTAAAGAAGCTATAGAAGAAAAACGAATTGTTCATGCATCAGTAATACCTTCACCAGATGAACTTATCATTAAGTATTTAACATAAAAGCTTAAACTTTAGTTTACACAGTTAACAGTATAAATAAATTGAATAAATAAAGAATTAACTTATTAAGGAGATGAAACAATGGGAATTAACGAGATAATCGTATATATCATGGTTGTATTTATGGCCCTTGGAGCCATAGATAAGTGTTTAGGAAATAAGTTTGGGCTGGGAGAAAAGTTCGAAGAAGGTTTCATGGCTATGGGTTCTCTTGCAATTGCAATGATAGGAGTTATCTGTCTTGCACCAGTACTTGCAAATATATTAGAACCAGTAATAGTACCAGTATTTAATTTCTTAGGAGCAGACCCAGGTATGTTTGGAGGTACATTACTTGCAAACGATATGGGAGGAGCTTCGCTTTCTAAAGCTCTTGCAGTAGATTCTCAAGCAGGAATGTTTGGCGGATTAATAGTTGGTTCAATGATGGGTGTTACTATAGTATTTACAATTCCAGTTGCCCTTGGAATAATAGAAAAAGAAGATCATAAATTCTTAGCTATGGGAGTATTAGCAGGGGTTATTACAATTCCATTAGGAGCTTTTGTTGGTGGTCTTGTAGCTGGATTCCCAATAATTATGGTGCTAAAAAACTTAATTCCAATAGTAATAATTGCAGCACTTATAGCTTTAGGACTTTGGAAATTTGAAAATGCAATAATTAAAGGGTTTACAGTTTTCGGGAAGTTTGTAGTAATAGTTATAACTTTAGGATTAGCAGCGGCTGTAATTGAAGCATTAACAGGAATTGTTGTAATTCCAGGAATGGCACCAATTTCTGATGGTATTGAAACTGTTGGAGCAATAGCAATAGTTCTTGCTGGAGCATTCCCACTAGTATACGTAATTACGAAAGTATTCCAAAAACCATTAATGGGATTAGGTAAAGTTTTAAAAATGAATGATATAGCAGCAGCTGGTATGGTTGCAACGCTTGCTAATAGTATTCCAATGTTTGGAATGATGAAGGATATGGATAACAGAGGTAAAATAATTAACGTTGCTTTTGCAGTATCTGCAGCCTTTGTATTTGGAGATCACTTAGGATTTACAGCAGGATTTAATTCAGAAATGATATTACCAATGATAGTTGGTAAATTAGTTGCAGGAATTACAGCAGTATTTGTAGCTATATTTATTGCAAACAATGCAGCTAAAAAGGAGGAGGCTAAATAATGATGGAAAATATCGATAAAAGCTTATTAGAAAAATTAGTTAGACAAATAATAGAAGAAAAACTTACAGGAGCTTCTAATGATTCTGTAGATTTTGTAAGAAATAAAGATGCAAGCGGAATTATCTCTGTTAAACTACCAACAGTTAGAGTAGACGAGTCAAATAGGCTTGATACTGGAAATAGCAGTGATATAGTATATACAAAAGATTTATTCACTCTTGAGGAAAGTAAAAGATTAGGTTGTGGAATAATGGAGATGAAAGAAACAACCTTCGATTGGACTTTAAACTATGATGAAATAGATTATGTTATAGAAGGACATCTAGACATAGTAATAGATGGAAGACTTGTATCAGCGGATGCTGGAGAATTAATTTTAATACCAAAAGGAAGCACAATTAAATTCTCAGTTCCAAACTATGCTAGATTCATATATGTAACATATCCAGCAGATTGGGCAACTCAAAACTAATAAATTAATTAACATACCAATACAGACTATATCCAAATTTTATTTAGATATAGTCTGTATTTTTAGTTTAAATATAAACTAATAGAATATTAAATATTCTATTACTGTAATTTCTATCAGAATTTATTACTAATATAGATGACTATGTTGAATTTTATGTCTACCATTAACTTTAATATGAATAATTATTGTTATTATGCTACTCAATAATAGAAAGGCATAAAAACTAATTACACGGCTTAATAGCATTGCAGAGAGCAATAATTCTTTTGAAAAGAATATTTTAAATAATATCATAAAGCTACTTTCACTGGCACCTACTGCACCAGGCAAAGGCAAAGAAGAGACTGCTATAGTTAATAAGGCTTGTATAGAAAGTACATCTATAATGCCATAAGTACTTAATCCAAAAGATTTATATATGAAATATGGAACTAAATACATGGCTGTGATTTGTAAAACTGTAACTATTAAAACCTTAACAATTAGTAAAGGATTATTTTTGATATAATTAGCACCATTAGTATATTCATCAAGGTGAACATCAATTTTAGATAGAGTATACTCTGTATTTTTTATAACTTTAAATTTTGATAAGAGTTCAACAATAAATTTAATAAATTTACCAACTAAATTTTTAGAAAATATAGCTGCAAATATAAAACCTATTATAAATACATTTATCATAACTCCATAAATTAACAACCATTTAATGCCATGTATATTATTTATTATAAAAGTATATTTAAAAAGATACATAAGTAGTCCATATAAAAGCATTACTGATTGATAGACTATGGCAACTATTAACAAAGTTAAAGAAGAATAGGATATATTTATATTATCCTTTTTCATATAGTATACTTGTGCTGGCTGACCACCAGATGATGAAGGAGTAATAGCACTAAAGTAAAATCCAATAAAGGAATAACCAATACATTTTTTAAAAGGTACTTTTATATTTAAATTTTTAAGTATAATATAAATAACATAAGCTTCAAAAATTATAAATAGACACATCATAGAAAATGCTATGAATAAGTAAATAGGATTAATTGTGTTTATTACAGGGATTAGTGAAGTTATCGAAGTATCTTTAAAAAGTAAGTAAAAAGTAATAGCAATGAGTAAGAACATAAAAATTAAACTTCCATAGTAGTTTTTAAACTTGTCTTTTTTTATAGATTTTTGCACAATTAATGTCCTAACCTTTCTGGTGTTATAAATTTATAACCTACTAATTTTAACTTAGGTAAAACTGTAGATAATGCTTCAATGGTTTTAAGAGGAGCATTGGAGGCACCCCCTGAATTCTCTCCTGCATCATGTAGACATATAATAGAATTTCTATCAGTGCGTAGTATTAACTTTGAAGATATAGAATCTACTGTAGCATATTTACTCCAATCTTCTGCCATAACATCCCATAAAATCATTTTTAAATTATACTGTTTAACAAAAAAGTTTGTAAAGATATTACTATGTCCCCAAGGAGGTCTATAATAGTTGATTTGATAATTGAAGTTTTTCATGATTTCTATACTATTTTTAAAATCTTTTTTCGTATATTTATAGCTATAAAAGAGAGCATTTTTATGGGCTAAAGAATGTAGTGCTATAGTGTGCCCTTCTTTATGCATACGATAGATTATTTCAGGATTATTCTTAGCATTCTCTGCAACAACAAAGAAAGTAGCTTTAATTTTATTTTCTTTAAGCACATCTAAAAGATTATTAGTATATCTTTCATCAGGGCCATCATCAAAAGTTAGCATTATTTCATTATCTTTATTAGTGAGTTTAATAATATTTGAATTTATATATTTGTTGTATAAAGTTGGTATAATTGAGTGAATTAGAAAAATAATTATAATAATAGCTGTTAAAGTAGTAAAGTACATTAAGCACACGCTCCATCCATATTAGCTTCTAAAGTAAGTAATACTTTTTCAATTGATGTACAATCAAATTGTTTTTTAAAAATTTTTATATTATTAGAAAGATTATCTAGTATTGCATCATCAAAAATAATTTTTTTTATTTTATCAAAACATTTATCAGGACTTGTCTCAAGAACCTTTCCAATACCATTATTTAATATAAAGTTAGTATTATTAATTTCTTGTTGAAGAAAAGGCTTAAAGGCAATTAAAGGTGTTTCTGAGAAAATACTTTCAAATAAAGTTATTCCACCAGGTTTAGAAAGTATTAAATCTGCTTTTTGCATATATTTATAAACCTCATCAGTATATCCAAGTACATTAATATTTTCATATTTTCCATAAAGCATATTATAGATTTCAGTATTTTTTCCTGTAATAACTGTAGTCTTTACATTTTCTAAAGAATTAAGCTGGTTATAAAATTCCATAGACTTGGGTAATAGCCCTAATCCACCGCCCATAATAAGGAGCTGTTTTTCATTAGAAGAACTATTAGTTATAGATTTTTTAAATTCCTCTTTTACTGGTATTCCATTAATAAATATTTTGTTTTCAGGAACACCTTTTAAAATTAAATCCTTTTTTAAAGAGTTACTTCCAACTAAATAACAATTAGTATTATCATTAAGCCACTCTGAATGACTACTAATATCCGTTATGCAAGTTATAAGCGGAAGAGATGGATTATATTTCATCTTATATCTTGATATTAGTTGAGAGCAAAAGGGTAGAGTAGAAATAATAATATTAGGTTCTACATCTTTAATTAGGTTATCAAGCTTAGGAAGAAAGTATTTTAAAAACATAGGATTCATATTATATTTTCTATTTTCCGTAATTTTATAAACTTGATTATAAAACACACTACCTTTGTTCACCATAACATTAAAAGCCTTATAAATTGCATTGGAATAATTTGGTAACGAATATTCAAAAACATCCTTTATAACTACTGATGCATTAGGATGATTAGACTGAATTTGTTCACATAAAGATTTAGATACTGAATAATGGCCCATACCAAATTTTCCTGTAAGAATTAATATTTTCATATTTTAAACCCCCCATTAATTCTACATAATTTTTACTATGGTTTTATTTTACATGGTAAATCTTAAGAAATACCTTTAATAAATCTTAAGATTTATTAAAGATTTGGAGGAAATTATTAAGCTAAACATAAATTAATAATAAATTACTATATTAAATAGAGAAATAAAGACCTTAGATATATAATAAAAAGGATTGTCTCAAAAGAATTAACTTTGAGACAACACTTTTTATTATATTATTTAAGGTTATCTAGTTTTTTATTGTACATAAACATGTAAAGTGAAGCAGAAAATATAACTATGTATCCTAAAATACTTATGATATCAGGGGATTGGTTAAATATTAACATGCTTATAATAGCTGAAAAGATTATATTAGAGTAATCAAAAATTGATATTTCTTTTGCAGGTGCATACTTATAGGCTAGAGTAATTCCAAATTGTCCTATAGTTGCAAAGATACCGGCTAATATTAAGTAGGTAAATTGAATCAAAGTCATAGGTGTATAAGAAAATATCATAAATGGGAAAATTGTTATTACAGAAAAGCAAGAAAAATAAAACACCACAGTATAATGCTTTTCACGGTTTCCAATGGCTCGAACGCAGGTATAGGCAGAGCCAGCAAATATGGCAGATGAAAGCCCTATGAGGTAAGGAATTACATCTACACTAAAAGCAGGCTTTATAATAAGTAGTGATCCAAGGAAACCAATAGCAATGATAGTAATATGCCTTAGCTGCAATCTTTCTTTTAAAAAGATAGCAGAGAAAAGTATTACAAAGAAAGGACTTAGCTTATTAAGCATATTAGCATCTGAAAGAATAAGATGGTCTATAGCATAAAAGTTTAATATTACTCCTAATGTGCCTAAAGTGGATCTCATAATAAGAAGCTTTTGGTTTTCTTTTTTGCCAAAGAAACTTTCTTTGTGATATATAATCATACCAAGGGCTATGACAAAAGAAACTATGTTTCTAAAAAAAGCCTTTTGCATAGAGGGTAAATCTCCAGATAGCTTTACAAAGGCAGACATCATTGCAAAGCCAAATGCAGATAAAATAATTAATATTATTCCTTTAATTCTATTACTCATAGTACGTCTCCAATCTTAAGTTAATTTTTATAAACTATTTTAAAATACAGTTTATGTATCACAGTAAAGTTATAAATGCAATTCAAATGATATTACTTATCAATTATAATTATCCACTATTTCATAAATTTTTCAAGGGAATAGGGATATTTACGAATGTTATGTAAATTTAATTTATATTTATAGTTAATGACCTAAAGTTATATATGTATTATTTAATATGGAGTCCATAAAGATTGTTGAATAAGTTATACTAGTAGTATATAATTTAAGTTAAATGAATAATAGTTTAAGGTACATTAAGTTTAATAGGGAAAGTGGTTAAAAGCCACTGCAGCCCCCGCTACTGTGTACGGATACAAGTCATGATACCACTGGTAATTCACTGGGAAGGGAATGATGAGGATAAGCCGTGAGCCAGGAGACCTGCCTAAAACTTTGTTAGTTGAGACCTTCGGAGGGAAGAGTATATCAAACTATTTTTTAGTTTAATAAATTTAGTTATGTGTATTAACACCCTTATCTTAGAGGATAAGGGTGTTTTTAGTTATAATAAAACTATTTAAAGAATAAATTTTACAGAATAAATTTAGATGGAGTGATGAGAGTGGATGAATTAAAAAAGTTATTAAGTGGTATTGAAGAGGTAAATAGAGAAGTAATGAATAATTCTAAGAATTACATAGATCATTTAAGCAAACCTATAGGAAGTTTAGGAGTCTTAGAAGAGATTGTTGTAAAACTTAGTGGTATTAAGGGTGAGCATATAAAAAAAATAAAAAAGAAAAATATAGTTATAATGTGTGCTGATAATGGAATTCAAGAATCAGGGGTTTCTTCATGCCCAAGAGAGGTAACAGCTACAGTTACAGAAAATTTTGTAAAGGGTACTACTGGAGTGTGTATATTAAGTAGATACTACAATAATGATACTACTGTGGTTGATATAGGAGTGGATAAGGAATTTACTGATCCTAGAATAATTAACAGAAAGATTAGATATGGTACAAGTAATATGACTAAAGGTCCTGCAATGACTAGGGAAGAAGCTATCAAAGCTATAAAGATAGGAATTGATATTGTTAAGGAGTTAAAAAATCAAGGATATGATTTAATAGGAACTGGTGAGATGGGAGTAGGTAATACAGCTACTTCTGCAGCTATAATAAGTGTATTCTCTGGAATTGATAGTGATTTAATAGTTGGTAAAGGATCAGGTCTAACAGATGATGGATTGTCCCATAAAAAGGCTATGGTAAAAAAATCTATTGAAATAAATAAGCCTAACAAAAATGATGTAATAGACGTGCTTAGTAAGGTAGGTGGATTTGATATAGCTGGCCTTTGTGGAGTATTTTTAGGAGGTGCTATATATAAAGTGCCAGTGGTAATTGATGGGCTTATATCATCAGCTGCAGCTATTTGTGCAAAGGAATTAAGCTCAAAGGCTTCAGGGTATATGTTTGCATCTCACCTATCAGCAGAACCAGGAGCACAATATGCAATGAAAACTTTAGGACTTGAACCTATGTTTAGTTTAGGAATGAGATTAGGTGAAGGTAGTGGATGTCCAATAGCCTTTGGAATAATAGAGAGTGCTGTTTTTACTATGAATAATATGGATTCCTTTAATGAAGCCGGCATAGATAAAAAGGATTATATAGATATAAGAAAACAATAGAATATGAACCGGTGTAGATAGGTTATTGATGTACGGCTTTTTATAAAGGAGTGTAGTAATTGAAAATATATATAGTTAGACACGGGGAAACAGAAGAAAATATAAAAAAGACTTACTATGGAGATATAGACTGTGAACTAACAGAAAAGGGAATTAAGCAAGCAGAATTGGTAGGAGAAAAATTGAAGCATATAAACTTTGATAAAGTGTTTTGTAGTGAAAAAAAAAGAGCAAAGGAAACCCTTAAAAAAATATATGAAGGAGAAGGAGTTAAAGTAGATTCTAGATTGAATGAAAGAAACTTTGGAATCTTTGAAGGAAAAAACTATAAGCAGTTACAAGATTCATTTAAGTTAGAATATGATACTTGGACAAATGATTGGAAGGAGTATTCCATAGAGAATGGAGAGAGCTTTATAGAGGTTTATAATAGAGTGAAAAGCTTTATGGAAGAACTAAAAAAAGAATCAGTTGAAAATATACTTATTTGTACCCATGGAGGAATTATAAGAACAATATATACTTATATATTGGAAGGTAGTTTAGATAATTATTGGAGGTTTAATTCTAAAAATGCAGATTTGTCCATAATTAAATTAGAATACGGGTACTTTTATATTGATAGTATAATTCCAGTAGAATTTTAATATTAATTAATTTGTTTATGAGGATAAAAGAAGAGGAGAAAGAAAATGAGTAAATTAACTTTAGTTACTGGTGGATGTAGAAGTGGGAAAAGTAAATATGGAGAAAATCTATTTAAATATACTGATGATGTATTATATATAGCAACAGCTATAGTAACAGACGATGAAATGAAGCACAGAATAGAAAAGCATAAGGAAAGCAGAAATAAAAAGTGGCAAACCTTAGAAAGCTATAAAGACTTACATAAAAAAATAGAGAGATTTACTGAAAGATATATTTTTTTAGATTGCGTTACTATAATGACTACCAATTTAATGTTTGAAATCACTACAAATTACGATAATATAAGTGATGATAAAATAGATAAAATATGTGATAGCATAAAGAATGAATTTACATTATTCTTAGAAAAGTGTAAAGAGTTAGATAAAGAAGTTGTATTAATTACCAACGAAGTTGGATGGGGATTAGTGCCTGAAAACAAATTATCTAGAATTTTTAGAGATATTCAAGGTTTTATAAATCAACATGTAGCAAATATTTGTGATGAGGTATATTTAGTTTGTTGTGGACAAGGACTAAAAATAAAGGGATAGACGAGGAGCAGTGTTATGATTAAAAATTTGATAATTTTAGCTATAATAGCTATTATGGTATTAGGAGCCATAGGAAAAGAAAAGATTTTCTTTAATAATTTTCTTTTACTATTCCAATTTATAACTAGAATACCGGTAAATATATCTTTGGCTTGTGAGAAAGAAAACTTTAAAAAAGCTACTTTATATTTTCCCGTAGTAGGAGCCATTCTTGGGGCTATTGAATATTTAATTTTTTATATTACATCTATATGGTTGCCATTACCTATGGTTGCTATAATTACAGTTATAGTTGGAATATTTATTACAGGTGGACTTCACATGGACGGACTAGGAGATACCTGTGATGGATTCTTTTCTTTTAGAAGTAGAGAGCGAATAATTGAGATAATGAAGGATAGTAGAGTAGGTTCTTTTGGAGTATTAGCCATGATTATAGATATAGCAGTTAAGGCTTTAGGAATATATTATATAGGAACAAAATCTATAGGTTATATGATAATAGTAGTACCAATGATAAGTAGATTATTTACTGTATTTATTGCTTTAATAGGAAAGTCAGCTAAGAAAGAAGGTACTGGGAATTTTTACATTGGAAATACTAATGGTGTATATTTTACAGGAGCATTAACTCTTACTTTACTTATTGGAAGTTTATTCTTTAATATTAAATATATTATTATACTTTTACTTGGTGGACTTATAGTTACTATAATATTTAATTTGTTTTGTAATAGCAAAATAGGAGGGCATTCTGGAGATACCCTGGGTGCCAATAATGAAATTGTTGAGCTAGCTTTATTTATACTAATTAGTAGTATGATTTTTTAAGAAAATAATGGTTATCTATATATTTTTAAATCTGGTATTGATATAATTATAATATTGTTTAGAAAGTTGTATATAATTAATATTGTAGTTTGCATCTTGAATTTTAAATTTGAGATGCAAACTTAATTTAAATATTATATTACTTAAATGTTAGCTCCGTAGAGAGTTTTATATTTTTGAAAATTAGAATATTATATTAGAATTAAATATAATATAAAAATAAATATTAATTATGATTATAATTAATAATAAGCATATAATTATTGTTATTTGGAGGCAAGATTTATGAGTATAAAAATAATAACAGATAGTACTAGTTATATACCAAAGGAGCTCATAGAAAAATATGATATTACTGTAGTTTCTTTAGGTGTTGTTATAAATAATATAGCGAATAAAGAAATAGAAATTGAAAATGATAAGTTTTATAAAACCTTGGAGAAGCTAGATAGTATACCTACTTCATCTCAACCAAGTATAGATGATTTATTTAATAGCTTTGACCAGGTTATAGGTGAAGGACATGAAGCATTAGGAGTTTTTATATCCTCAGAAATGAGTGGTACATATGCTACTTGTAATCAACTAATAAAAACAATGATAATGGACAAATATCCTAAGGCTAGGATGGAAGTTATAGATTCAGCATCTAACTGTATGCAAATGGGATATGCAGTTTTGGAAGCAGCAAAACTGGCTGAGGAAGGTAAATCTATGGAGGAAGTTATAGCTGGAGTAGAGGCTATAAAGAGTAAGAGTAGGTTTTTATTTGTACCAGATACTTTAGAATATTTGAAAAAGGGTGGTCGTATAGGAGGAGCAGCCGCTTTATTTGGAGCACTTCTTCAAATTAGACCTATACTTACTGTAGAAGCTGGAAAGACTTCAGTTTTTGATAAAGTTAGAACAAAACAGAAGGCAATACTTAAAATTATAGAAAAATTGCAAAAGGATATAAAAAATAGAGGACTTGGACAGGTAATAGTTCATCACATAAACTGTGAAGAAGAAGGAAGGGTTCTAGCTAATAAAATCAAAGAAATATTAGGTATAGATGTAGATATACAATGCATTGGGCCTGTGATAGGCTGTCATGTAGGACCTAAAACTGTAGGAGTTGTTTATTATACTGAAAAATAAGATTGATATTTAAACATTAATAAAATTTATTTTATAAGGAGATGTTAAAGTGGATATTAAATCAAGAATTGAAAGTTTAAGAAGTTTAATGAAAGAAAGAAGTATAGACGCTTTTATTATTCCAAGTTCAGATAATCATGGAAGTGAGTATGTAAGTGACTATTTTAGAGTGAGACAATGGATTTCAGGATTTACTGGATCTGCTGGAACTGTTGTTATAACGGAGAAAGAAGCTCATTTATGGGTAGATGGAAGATATTTTCTTCAAGGAGAACAACAAATTCAAGGTACAGAATACATACTAGAACGTATGGGTGAACCAGGTGTTAAAACCTATACACAATGGATCTGTGATAATGTGAAATCAGGAGATACTGTCAGCTTTAATGGAAAGGTGTTTACAGTTTCTCAGCTTCATGATTTAGAAGAAGCTTTTGAAGAAAAGGGGATTAAAACAAAACCTGAAGAAGATATTTTTGATATTATCTGGAAAGATAGGCCAACTATGCCTAATAATAAAATATTTATTCATGAAGATTCTTATGCAGGAAAAACTGTAGAAGAAAAGTTAACTTTAGTAAAAGAAGAAATGAAAAATATTAATGTAAATAACTTATTATTAGCATCTTTAGATGATATAGCATGGCTTCTAAATTTAAGAGGCGGAGATGTGGAATGTAATCCTGTATTCTTAAGTTATTTCTTAATTAGTGATGACAAGTATATTCTATATGTAGATAAGGAAAAATTAAATGAAAAAATTATAAATCTATTAAGTAGTAAATCAATATCTATAAAAGATTATAATGACATAGTATCAGATCTTAAGTTAATTAAAGGAAATATAACCTTTGATCCAAGCAAAACTAATGTATGGCTTAAGGAATCTATAAATAAAGAAGTTAACACAATAGAAAAAAGGAATATAACTACGGATTTAAAAGCTAGAAAAAATTCTGTAGAGCTTAAAAATATAGAAAATGCCCATATAAAAGATGGAATAGCTATGGTAAAATTCATAAAGTGGGTAAAAGAAAATGTAAATAGTGGAGAGATAACAGAAATATCAGCGGCTGAAAAACTAAAAAAACTTAGAGCAGAAGGTGAGGATTTTATAGACATAAGCTTTGATACCATTGCGGGATATGGTCCTCATGGAGCTATAATTCACTACAAAGCATCTGAAGAGTCTAGTCTGAAACTACAACCAAAAGGATTGTTCCTAGTAGATTCTGGAGCTCAATATTTAGATGGAACTACGGATATTACAAGAACTATAGCCCTAGGTGAACTTACAGAAGAAGAAAAGGAAGATTATACTTTAGTTTTAAAAGGACATCTAAATCTATCTACAGCAATATTCTTGGAAGGAACTCCGGGATGTAGTCTTGATGTTTTAGCAAGAAGAGCTCTTTGGAGCAAAGGATTAGACTTTAAACATGGAACAGGACATGGAGTTGGCTATTTACTTAATGTACATGAGGGTCCACAGGGGATAAGAAGAGAATTAAATCCAATTGCTTTAGAAGAAGGCATGATAGTATCTAATGAACCTGGAGTTTATAAAGCTGATAAACATGGGGTAAGAATTGAAAACTTAATAGCTGTTCAAGAAAAAGAAAAAAATGATTTTGGAAAATTTATGTGCTTTAAAGATTTAACTTTATGTCCTTATGAACTAGATGCAATAAATATATCTTTGCTTAATGAAGATGAAAAATCTTGGTTAAATGATTATCATAAAAAAGTATTAGAAAAGTTAAGTCCCTATTTATTAGAGGATGAGGTTTTATGGTTAAGAAATGCAACCAAAGAGATTTAAAAAAAGTAAGAAACCACAATGGATATTTGTGGTTTCTTATTTTTCTTACATATTTATTTTATTATGGTGAAAAATAAAATAAGATTACTTATTTAATAAGTAATTAGATAAAATTAAGTTTTTAAACTTAATTTAGCTACAAAGGAGGAAAAATAATGTCATCAAAGAAAGGTAGTACAGAAAAGTTATCTATCACAGCACTGATATTAATGATTTTTACATCTGTATATGGCTTTAATAATATGCCCAGGTCATACTATTTAATGGGGTATGGTTCAATACCCTTCTTCATTATAGCTGCAATATTATTCTTTATTCCATTTGCATTTATGATGGCTGAATATGGAGCCGCATTTAAAAATGAAACCGGAGGAATATATTCATGGATGGAGAAGTCGGTAAATGCTAAGTATGCATTTATAGGGACATTTATGTGGTATACGTCAACGGTAATATGGATGGTTAATGTATCTTCTGGAATATGGGTAACTTTATCTAATGCAATTTATGGTACAGATACAACTAGTACATGGAGTATATTTGGTTTTGGAGGGCGTCAAACTCTTGCCATACTTGCTGTTCTTTGGATTATATTTGTTACCTTCGTGTCAACTAAGGGCATAGAAAAAATTAAAAAGATTACTTCAGTAGGAGGTACAGCTGTAGCAGCACTTAATATATTGTTAATACTAGGTTCCATAGTTATATTAATAGGAAATGGTGGAGAATTAGCACAACCTATAGTTAATTCTACAACTTTTATATCATCGCCTAACCCAGCTTATCAAAGTTCAATATCAATATTATCATTTATGGTATTTGCTTTATTTGCCTTTGGTGGTATTGAGGTAGTTGGAGGATTGGTTGATCAAACAGATGAACCAGAAAAAAACTTTCCTAAAGGTCTTGCTATATCTGCTATAATCATAGCTGTTGGATATGCAGTAGGATTATTCTGTGTTGGAATATTTACAAATTGGGATGCTATACTTGGAACAAATGGTAAGTATGGAGATATAGTTCACATGGGAAATGTAGGTTATCTTATAATGAATAATTTAGGTTATCAATTTGGAGTAACCTTTGGAGCAACTGAAGCTATTTCAGTACAAATTGGTAACTGGATAGCTAGATTTGTTGGATTATCAATGCTACTTGCTCTTACAGGAGCGTTCTTTACTTTAACATATGCACCACTTAAGCAATTAATAGCAGGAACTCCTAAGGGGTTATTCCCCGATTCAGTTGCAAAAATGAAAAAAGGTATGCCTGTAAATGCAATGCTTATTCAGGCTATAGTAGTAATAATTATGATTTTATTAGTAGGATTTGGTGGAGAAGCTATGGAAGAATTCTTTAGTATTCTTGTAGCCATGACTAATGTAGCTATGACAATTCCATATATGTTCTTGTCTGGAGCATTTATATCATTTAAAAGAAGAGCAGGAATACAGAAACCTTTCCAAGTTTTCAAAGGTAAAGGATTTATAATACTCGTAACTATTGTAGTAACAGCTACAGTTGGATTTGCTAACTTTTTCTCAATAATTGAGCCAGCTATGAATGGAGATATGGCTAAAACTATATGGAGTATTGCAGGACCAATATTCTTTTCAATAGTTGCCTTAGTACTTTTTGCTAGATATGAAAAGAACTTAAAGAAAAATAATTAAGAAAAATTTGCATTGAAGAATATGTTCTAAAGATTATAAAGTTCAGATAAATAATATCTGGACTTTATTTTGTAAAAACATTTAAATATAAAATTTATTATTATAGAAGTTTTAATATGTCTTTTATTTTGGTGAAAATTTTATAAACATTTATTTATATTTATCAAATTTATTTATAAATTATAAACTTAGCTAGACAATACTTAGGTATTGAGTAATAATATTAATATCAAGTGAAACTTAGCTTAGAGGGAGTTTTATCTCCATTGAAGTTTAGTTGAACATATACTCAAATAGTCAGTAGCTCTAGTTGATGACATTATTATTCCTTACATAGTAGCTAACCACAGTGTTAAAGCAGCTAGGCTCTATATAAAAAGTTAAATTAAACAAAGAGGTGGAACGGTTGAATAAAATCATAGGAAGCAAAATTAAAGAACTTAGAACTAATAAAAAGATGACATTAAAGGAACTAAGCGAAAAAACATCTTTATCTACTGGGTTTTTATCTCAATTAGAAAGAGGTCTTACCAGTATAGCTACAGATTCTTTACTTAATATAGCAGAAGCTTTAGATGTTGAATTATCTTACTTTTTACTATCAACTAGTAAGAGGAGAGAAAGATTTATACAAAAGAGTTACGAAAGAGATATATATAAAATAGATAATGCCCTTCATATTAATTATGTATTATCAAATAATCCTGAAGATAAAACTATATTGCCTAGATTAATTGAAATATTGCCTACCAATACAGAGGAAAATTTAAATACTTATCAGCATGAAGGTGAAGAATTTATATATGTATTAGAAGGAATTATAACTTTATTCATAAATGATGAAAAGCAGTATCTTTACCCCGGTGATTCAGCACATTTTAAATCTTCTATTAATCATAACTATGCAAACTATACTAATAAAATATGCAAAATTTTAGTTGCAAGTGTTCCTAATCCTGCAGCAACTAGCAAAAGTAACATCATATAAAATATAGACAAATGTCATGTATGACTAAATAAAATAAGGAGAGTGAATGAATTGTCTTTAAAAAAACAGATGAAATTCCTTCAGCAGTGTGAAAACAATTTAGGTAAATTGAATTTTTATCTAGATATTACAGACAGTAAGATTACCTGTGAACCCTGCTTAATGGTAAAGCATTATTATAACTGGTGTGTTAAAAATATATTTAGAATAGATGTAAATGAAGTAAACCTTACTGAGTTTTTAAAAAAAATTATAGAAAAGTTAGATTATAAAGTAATTGGGAATATGGAGTATGAGGATTTTAGAAATCTTATAGTATCATACTACTCACTAGGAGAAATATATTTTGAGAGAAAAGAATTTGAATTGTCAAAGGATTACTTTTCTAAAGTAATAGAGGTTATGGAGGAATTCTTAAAAAGTGGAAATAAATTTCAAACTGAAGAAATTCAATGTAAAAGTGGAGTAGTATTTTTTGAACTATTAATGTGGGCAAGAAAAAATCTTGGTGATATGGTTGAAGTTGAAGAAGCTTTATACTTATATGAAAGTATAATTGGAGAAGAAGAAATATTATACATACAAAAAAACTATTGCGTATATAGAGCAAGTAAAGAATTAAACATTATAGATAAAGCAAATGAGGCAGCTAGAAATGTAATAAAAATATTATCTTCATTTAAAGGAATAAATATAGATGTTGTAGAGTATTTTACAACAGAAAAATCTTACTCTAATGCCATAGATATCTCAATAGAGGAATATTGTAAGGATAGTAGCCCTCATTGGATAAATGCAATGAATACTATATGCACAAAAGCACAATCCCTAGATATAGAATGTGTAGATAAGATTATAAAGTTCTGTAATATATTAATGGAAGAGCTTAAAATTGTTGAATGGAGTACTTTAATTTTAAGCTTATACAAAGGTATCAGACAAGAGGAAGAACAACTTATTAAAGTATTAAGTTATCTAAGACAAAGTTTTAAAATTATAGATTATAAACACGGAGATTTTATAAATTGTTCTCAAGCAGTATGTGTGTTAAATGAAATTTATGAAGATATAAGAATAAGAAAGTATAAAGAAGTATTTTTAAGAGAGTATGAATTTGACTTTGCGTTTTATTTAATGAATGCTGCGGTTCAAAACAATAATTATGAAAAAGCAATTGAAACTTCAACTAAGTTATCTTCCATAATCAATATATTTAATATAAATAAGGATCTACTTAATTATATAGAAGAATGTAAAGAAATATCTATAGATGGAACTAAAAGGGAAAACTATAATTTAAGAGAATATCCTTGGCTATACTTATATAATAATGTAAAAGATATATGTACAAGCTATGGTATAGAATCTAAATTTGATACTAGTGACTTTATTAGAAGTAGTAGTAAAAAAACAATAATAGGTATTAATGCAATTCAAGATAGAGAGGTAGAAGAAACTTTAAACAATATTGTTGGAGAAAAGATCTTTTTACAAGATAAGGATATTGTGTTTATTAGCAATAAACAACTTGAGTTAAAATCATATATTAAAGATTATTATAGTTGTGAAGTTATTACAAAGAATAATTTATTAAGAGATCCTAATAAATGTATTATAACTTATGATAAGTCTATTCATGGTAAAATGGCAGATAAAAATATTATTGTAATAGATGGTCATAAAGAGTTAAGGGATATTGATGTAACTTATATTAAACATATATTGGAAGATTGTAACAATTCTATATTGGCTATTCTTATTAATACAAAAAGTAGTGATTATAAGGCTGAAGCATTAAGTTATAATAAAGCTTTATTGGAAAATATGCTAGATTATAAAAGAGAAATTATATTATTTGACCAAAAAGACTTTTTTGATTCTAGAGAGTTATTAGAAACACTTATAGGACAAACTTCAGAAAATATAATAAATATGAAATTTAATGACTTTAAGACCAATATAAATAAAACTTTAGATGGAATTAGAGAAGACATAAAATTTAAAAATGCAGTTTATAAGGAAAGAAGATATACCCTTAAGGAATGTGTATCAGAATATATAAACCTAGCAGATGAAGTTAAATCAAACTATAATGAATTTTTTACAAAAATTCAGGGTGATATAGAGTTTTTAGGAAAATATGCTGAAGAAAAGATATCAATAATTATCCCTGATCTCATAGAAAAAAAACTAGATGCTATAGATGACTTAGAAGAAACTTCAACACTAAAGGATAAGGCTGAAAAGATATTTAGTGAAACTATTGTAAATTGGTGTAATAAAAATATATATGATTTAATGTTAGAGCAATTTGAGGTTTATATAACTAAGTATTCAAAGCTCTATGGATACCATCAAGAGACTATAGAAAAGATAAAGGATAATAGAGATACTGTAATATCTGCCTATGGTGATTTTACAAGTAAAATTAAACCCATAGATATAAAACCACTTGAAGAGCTACTGAAGGAATTTTTAGTATTACATGATGAATTCTTAAATAGTATTAATTATGAAGTTACTGTAATACCAAATGAGAAATTCTTAAGTACAGTAGCTGGTGGAATTAAGGTAATGTTTATGAAGTCAGAAGAAAAGGCAGAAAGTACTAGAATAAAAATTAAAAATCAAGTCATAGAAAATAAGGATAATATTGCTGCTATATTAAGCAATAATATAATGGAAAACTTAAGAGGACTTTCAGACAAGTTAAAGGAAGAAATAAAAGATATATTTGAAGGAACTCTAAATGATATTACAATAGATAAAAATATAGTTGAGCAAGCAGAGATGGATATGACAAAATCTCATGAAGAGATTACTAAAAAGAATGAGGAATTAGAAGTTCTTATGAAATTTGTAGATGTAGAGGTATTAAAATATATCAAACAACTTGATCATAATATGGTATATAATAATAGTAAATGCTATAAATTAGTTTAAAAAAATGGCTATGGGACTACCATAGCCATTTATTATTCTTTTATTTCATAATTATTATTTGTAAGGGTAAATGCTTTTTTAAAGCCATTAGTTAGGTATAGTTCATGGTTCTTAGTTATAAAAATTGCCTCAACATCATCTAATGAGTTAATAAGTTTTAAACCTTCATCTACCCCAAGGGCAAATAAAGTAGTTGATAGAGAATCACCATCTATAGAGTTATTAGATAATATAGACACACCTAAGATGTTGTTGTCATATGGATAACCTGTATCTGGACTTAGAATATGGTGATAGTTTTTACCATCTTGCTCAAAGTATCTTTCATACACTCCAGAGGTTACAATAGATTTATTACTAACACTTACAAATCCAATAGTATCACTACCGGATTTTTCAGGGTTTTGAACTCCTACCTTCCAAGGGGTACCATCTATCTTGTCACCGAGTACATAAATATTACCACCTAAATCAATAATTGCACTGGATACTTCAGCATTTTTTAGGATTTTAACTATTTCATCAGCAGCATACCCCTTTGCAATTGCACCTAAATCTATAATCATATTGGAATCTTTTAAAAATATACTTTTTTTTGATTCATCTATTTGAATTTTAGTATAATCAATTAAAGCCTTTTTTTCATTAATTTCTTTTTCTGAGGGAAGCTTAGCATTATCTGTACCAATTCCCCATAACTTTACCAAAGGTCCAATAGTGATATCTAGTGAACCACCAGACAGTTTAGAATATTCTAGTCCTTTTTTTACCACATTAAAAGTATCATTACTAACCTCAACAGGTTCTATTCCTGCCATATTATTTACTTCATCCAATTCGGTATTAGACTTACTTATACTTAATATATTTTCTAGTTCTCTTAAACGAGCAAAAGATTCATCTATTATAGTTGTATCACTTTTATCATATATGGTTATGGTACACACTGTACCAATGACTAGCTCTGTTTTACTAATTGGCTTAATAGGTAATTTTTGATTTGCACATCCTGCAACAATAATAATAGTTACAAATAGAACTAAAATGCAAGAAAGTTTTTTAAAAAGTTTCATAGGGACCTCCTTAGTTATATGCATAGTAATATAAAGTTTTAATATTTAAATAAAAAAATTTATATATTGTTAAAACATTATTAAAGTGAATTATATCTTTATATTAATAATAACATTATAATTTATTAGGTGAAACTTTTAAATATAAAATACATAGAATTTTTTAAACTAGTAATAACTATATAAATATGGAGAAATAAATATAAGACTTCAGGATATCCTAAAGTCTTATTACTATACTATTTATGAAAATACTATTTTTTAGCTTTAACTACAGCAGTTTCAGTTTTACCATCATTTGCATGTTGGATAGCTGCATCGGCTAAAAGTTTAAAATCATCTCCAGAAGTAGTTGCTCCAGTTATTGCATCAACTGTTGCAGGGTCTTGTTTCTCTACAAGAGCTTCTGCATATTGAGTTGAGAACTCAACAGGGCCAATTCCAGATACTTTTGTCATTTTTTCTTGATATTCGGCATCTTTACTCTTTAGATCTCCAGATTCATTTACATAGTCGAATTTAGCATCAGTGATTTTTCCATCAGCAACTGTAATTTCAACTTGTCCTTTCCAACCGTGATCATCAAAAGTGTCAAATTCAGATTTATAGCTTCCATCTTTCATTCCTTTTGAACCACAACCAACTAACATTCCAGCAGTTAAAACTACTGAGGATAATAAAGCTAGAACTTTTTTATTCATTAATGTTACCTCCTAAAAATATTTCTAGTTTAAGAAACATACTATTTTTATGATTTAATTATAAACTAAACTAAAATAATAGTAAATATATTTCCAGGAAAATTGTTAAAAAATTATTTACAATTTATGATTAAAGTTAACATTAATAACATAAAAATACATTAGAGTATGTATATTGTTATTATAGGTTAAAGATTATTTTTCTGAAATTTTTTAATCACTAAGGAATTTAGGTGAACATATTGATATAATAACAATAAAAGATTAAAATTACTTTGTTTAAACTATTGTTGGATAGGAGAAGAATGAATATGAAATTAATGAAGAGAATGGATATAGTAATAATTGTAGTGTTACTAATAGTGTCATTTATACCTTACATTATGCTAAAAAATTATCAGAGTAATTATAAAGGAATAAATTATGCTGTTATTTCTATAGATGGCAAAGAGACAAAGAGAGTGGAACTAACCACAGGGTTAGATGAAGAATTTACTATTAAATCTTCCTATGGATTTAATCGAGTTGTAATTCATGAAATGAAAATAGGAATTGTAGATGCAGATTGTAAGGATGAAATATGTGTAAATGAAGGATTTATAGGAGCGGTTGGAGAAAGAATAGTATGTCTGCCTAATAGGTTAATCATTGAAATAGTAGGGGAACAAAAGAGTAGTGAAGGGGAAGATGTAATTTCTCGTTGAGGTGAAGAAAATGAATAGTAAAGAAGCTAGTAAAAATATTAGAAAAATGATATATATATCCCTATTAGTAGCAATGTCCATGGTGCTACACATATTTGAAAATATGATACCAGTACCATTTATAACTCCGGGCACAAGACTAGGTCTTGCTAATATTATTACGGTAATAGCATTATACACCTTAAGTTATAAAGAGACTTTTTTAGTCATGTTTTTAAGAATTTTGCTTTCCGTAATGTTTGGAGGAAGTATATCTAGATTAATGTATAGTTTATCTGGTGGGATTTTAAGTTATATATTTATGGTATTTGCAAAACACCTTGGAAAAGAAAAGATAAGTATTGTAGGAGTAAGTTGTGCGGGGGCAGTATTTCATAATGTAGGACAATTACTTGCAGCATCACTAATAGTAAAAACCATGAGTGTTATGCTCTATTTACCTGTTATGAGCGTGGCAGGGATAGGGACTGGCATATTTGTTGGAATTACAGGCAATTTTGCAGTAGAACATTTAAAAAAAGTTTTTGGTGTAAATAACAATTGGTTTTAAAATAAGTTTAATTAAAATAGCTCAAATGGATATAAATATATTAAATAAGGATATAGTTACACTTAATAGATAGAAACATAAAATAATGTATTTTATTTAGGAGGAAAAATATATGAGAGTTGATGAAGAAATACTCAATTTTGCATTTAATAGTTTAAATGAATACATTGTAGTAGTTAATGAAGATGGAATTATAACAATGATGACAGATGGATACAAGAAGTTTTTAGGGTGTAAAGAACCAGAGGGGAAACATGTAACTAAGGTTATTCCAAACACAAAATTACATCTTATAGCTAAAAATGGATTTAAAGAAGTTGGAGATATTCAAGAGGTTAATGAACATAAAATGATATCTATGAGAGTTCCTATAATAATTAATGGAAAAATTAGAGGCGCCATAGGTAGAGTTATGTTTAAAGATATAGATAATTTTAAAATATTAAGTAGTAAGATATCCCATTTAGAAAAAGAGGTTCAATTTTATAAAAATGAACTCACTGTAGAGAATAAAGCAACCTATACTTTTGATAAAATTATCGGAAATAGCTCAAGCTTCTTAACTGCTATAAAATTTGCTGAGAAGATTGCAAGAGGAGATTCATCTGTATTAATTACAGGGGAGAGTGGTACAGGAAAAGAATTAGTTGCACAGTCCATACACAATAGTAGTAAAAGAGCCAGAAAACCCTTTGTTAAAATAAATTGTGGAGCTATACCAACAGAACTATTTGAATCAGAAATGTTTGGCTATGAAGAAGGAGCATTTACAGGAGCGAAAAAAACAGGAATGAAGGGTAAATTTGAGCTTGCAGATGGAGGAACTATTCTTTTAGATGAAATAGGAGATATGCCTCTTTTTATGCAGGTGAAGTTATTAAGAGTTCTTCAAGATAGAGAAATTGTAAGAGTTGGTAGTAATGATGTAAAAAAGATAGATGTTAGGATTATAGCATCTACCAATAAAAACTTATTACAGTTAACTCAAGAGGGTAAGTTTAGACAAGATTTATACTATAGATTAAATGTTATGCATGTTAAGCTTCCAGCACTAAGAGAAAGAATTGAAGATGTGGGACCACTTGCAGAGGCATTAAGAGTTAAGCTATGTAATAAGTATGGAATATATAGTGAAGGTATATCAGAAGAAACCTTGGATTATCTTAAATGTTATAACTGGCCAGGTAATGTTAGGGAACTAGAAAATGTTATTGAAAGAGCAATAAATTTACTTAATACAGAGCTTAAAATATTACCAGAGCATTTACCCGCAAAGATATTAGATTGTAACAAAAGAAAGGTTGATTATGAAAATAAACAACTTAAAGATATAGTAGAAGAAATAGAAAAGCAGGTAATTACAGAAACTCTAGAGAAACTTAATGGTAATAAAAATGAAACTGCTAAGGTTTTGGGTATTAGTAGGCAAGGTCTTTATAAAAAAATGAAGAGGTTTAATATGGAACTTTAAAAAAAGTGTAAACTAAAGCACACATGTAAACNNGTTTACATGTGTGCTTTAGTTTGGAGAATTAACCCTTTAAATAGATTAAATGTATTAATAAATGATGAAAAAAATCTGCTAATTATTGATTTTGCTTTAGGTGATTTATTTAACATTGAAGTTATAATATTAACAAAGATTTGTTTAAGGAAAAACCGTAAACTGTAGTTTACAATGTTATTTTCCCTAATTCACGAGAAAGTAGATATTTAGGGGATTGTAGAAGTTGGCATGGAAACTGCTATATAAATAAGAGTAATAAACATAGACTTTGTAACCCTATGTAGATATATAAGCAGGGGATAAAATAGTTTCTAACGTAACGAATTATTTAAAGAAAAAATTTTTAAGAAAAGGATGGAGTTAAAAATGAAAGAAGTTGTTATTGTAAGTGCTGCTAGAACAGCAGTAGGATCATTTGGAGGTTCATTATCAAAATTATCAGCAGCTGAAATTGGTGCTGTAGCTGCAAAAGAAGCAATAAAAAGAGCAGGAATAGATCCAGCTATTATAGATGAAGCGATTATAGGAAATGTTATAAGTGCAGGGCTTGGACAAAATGTTGGAAGACAAGTAGCTTTAAAGGCTGGTTTAAAAGAAGAATCTACAGCAATTAGTATTAATAAAGTTTGTGGTTCAGGAATAAAAGCTGTAACATTAGCAGCTCAAGCAATTAAATCAGGAGATGCAGATGTAATCCTTTGTGGTGGAACAGAATCAATGAGTAATGCACCATATGTATTACCAACATCTAGATGGGGACAAAGAATGGGTGATTCAACAATGGTTGACACTATGATTAAAGATGGTCTTTGGGATGCGTTCTATGATTATCATATGGGAGTTACTGCAGAAAACATAGCTGAAAAATGGGGTCTTACAAGAGAAATGCAAGACGAATTTGCTTTAAGTAGCCAATTAAAAGCTGAAAAGGCTGTAAAAGAAGGAAGATTTAAAGATGAAATAGTACCAGTTGAAATACCTCAAAGAAAAGGAGATCCAATTGTATTTGATACAGATGAGTTCCCTAAATTTGGTTCAACAATAGAGAAATTAGGAAAACTTAAGCCAGCTTTCAAAAAAGGTGGAACAGTTACTGCTGGTAACGCTTCAGGAATAAATGATGGAGCTGCTATGTTCATAGTTATGTCTAAAGAAAAAGCTGAACAACTAGGAGTTAACTATCTTGCAACTATAAAATCTTATGCATCAGCAGGTCTTGATCCACAAATAATGGGATATGGACCATTCGAAGCTACAAGCAAAGCTTTATCTAAAGCTGGATTAACAGTTGAAGATTTAGATTTAATAGAAGCTAATGAAGCTTTTGCAGCACAATCATTAGCAGTAGCTAAAGATTTAAAATTTGACATGAATAAAGTAAATGTTAATGGTGGAGCAATAGCTATTGGACACCCAGTTGGAGCATCAGGAGCTAGAATATTAACTACTCTTATCTATGAAATGATTAAGAGAGATAACAAAAAAGGTCTTGCTACACTATGTATAGGTGGCGGACAAGGAATCGCAATAGTAATAGAAAGATAAGTGAGAATCCAAATTTTATATTTGGGTATTCGAACTTACTCATTCGAACGCATGTGAGAAGGAGTGTCCTTACGAGCAAAGCGAGAAAAGAAAATCTTTGGTATAACATTTCGAACGAATGTGAGAAGGAGTGTCCCTGCGAGCAAAGCGAGAAAAGAAAAATATTAATTAGCTATAACTTTTTAAGTATAAATAAAAAAATCAGTTCATTGTAAATTTACAATGAGCTGATTTTTTATTTTAGCTAGAATATTTCATGAAATACTACACAAGCTAATTTAAATACCATGAGAGGAGAATTTTATATGGAAAAAAGAAATCAGAGAAGAAAAGGAAATAAAAATACTTTTTTTACTATTATTGCTTTAATAGTTGTTTTTATTGTAGTGTATTTTCTATTTTATTACGGATATATGAAGCGTACCGTAAGTAGTTATGTAAATAAAATTTATCCTCAAGTTTTTGTAGAAGGAATTGAAGTGGGTGGTAGAACTAAGGAGGAATCTATAAAGCTTTTAAATGAAAAAAGCAAAGAACTTATCAATAATGATATTAAGGTAAAGGTAAAAGATAAAGAATATAAGATTGATTATGAAAGCTTAAATATAAAAAGCAACTTACAGGAAACTCTTATGGAAGCTTTGGATTATGGAAAGGATTTATCTGTAAGAGAAGGTTATAAGTTGATAAAAAATCCTAAAAAAGTAGATTTTGATATTGAGTATAGTTATAATACAAATTTTGTAGATTCATTGTTGGATGAAATTGAAAAAACTCTCAACAAGGAAGTTAAAAATGCAACTATCATCAAGGAAGATGGAAAACTAAAAGTAAGTGAAAGTTCTTCAAAAGAAGAAATAAATAGAAAAGATTTTATTTCTAAGGTTGAAGAAGTTGTAAAAAGTAATACTGAGAATAATAAAGGTGATGTTACTCTCAAATTGCCTATTAGTATTGAAAATCCAGAAATAAACACTGAAGATTTGAAAAGGATTAATATAATAATATCTAGTTTTAGTACAAACTTTGTAGGTGATGTTAGAGCTACTAATATTAAGGTAGCAACTGAAGCAGCAAGTGGTATAGTTTTAATGCCAGAGGAAGAATATAGTTTTAATAAACTAGTAGGTGAAAGCACTAAAGAAAAAGGATATGTAGAAGCACCTGTTATAAAAGATAATAAACTTCAACCTGAATTAGGTGGAGGTATTTGTCAGGTATCTACAACTCTTCATAATGCAATAATAAGAGCAGGAATTCTGCCTATGGAGAGAACGCATCATTCTATGCCAATAGGGTATGTTGATAAAGGAATGGATGCAACCATTTATTATAATGTTGTAGATTATAAGTTTAAAAATACTTTACCATATCCCATTTATATAGATGGTATAGTAGAAAATAATAAATTAACATTTAATATATATTCTTATAAAGAATTAGAAAATATAAAGTATGAAGTCATTAGTAAAGTCTATAAAGAAATACCTCAAAAGATAGAATATAAAAAGGACATAAACTTGGATGAGGGGGAAGAAATAGTTGAGAATCAAGGTAGTAAAGGTTATAAGATAAAGGTTTATAGAAAAACCTTAGAAAATAAAAAGGTAGTAAAAGAAGAGGTAATATATGATGAGATATATGAACCTGTAAATAAAATCATCAGAAGAAATGGATAGAGGTATAGGGAAGGAATTGCATATATACAATGCTTGTGTTAAAATTTTACAATAGAAAATTATTATGTAATGAAATCGTAATAATAATATAAATGAAAATATGATTAACATATGATATAATTTATATGTTAAATCAATTTTTTAATTGTAAAATGAAAGGAATGTTACTATGGATATGAATCTAGAGAAGGGTGAGAATGGATCGAAGCTTTCACTAACCCCAGGGAATAAAAAATCTAATAAAAAAGCTAAGATCATAGCAATTTCTTCCGTAATAACTATAGTTCTTTTAGTATTTTTAGGTACAACAACATACATCCATACTACTGTATCAAAATATGAGAATTTAATTATGCCAGGTGTGCAGGTTGAAGGAATAGATGTAAGTGGTAAAGCCAAGGACCAAGTTGTACAAGAACTAAATAGTAAATATAACGACGAAATTGGGAACAGAAGTATTAAAATTAAAGCTGGAGATAAGGAGTATGATATTAACTACACTGACTTACATGTAGAGTTTAATATAGATGAAACTGTAAACGAAGCTTTTAACCATAATAGAGATCTTGGGTATTTAGATAAGTTTAAAGCAATAAAGAGTTCTGAAAAAAAAGACTTTCCAATAACATTTACCTATAATAACGAAATTATAAATACTGTTGCTAAAAAAATGGAAAGTGAAATTAATGTTGCTAAAAAAGATGCTACTATAGCGAAATCAGGTTCAGGATTTAACATTACTGAAGAAGTAGTTGGTAAGACTTTGGATGTACAAGCATTAGTTAAGGATATAAATGCTAAAGTATCAGAAAGTAAAGCAGGAAACATAGAAGTAACTGCAACTATAAAAAAAGAGGTACCTACTAAGACAAAAGAAAAATTATCAACGATTAACACTAGAATTGGAACCAAAACTACTAACTTTGGAAGTTCAGATTGGAGTAGAAGTACCAATATATCACTAGGAGCTCAAACTGTAAATGGTATAGTACTAATGCCAGGAGAAAGTTTTAGTTTTAATACTACAGTGGGTGACACTACAGCAGATAAAGGTTATCAACCAGGAGGCGTTTATGTAGGAAATAAGGTGGAGATTGGATATGGAGGAGGTATTTGCCAAGTATCCTCAACACTTCACAATGCAGTATTAGACTCAGGAATTCTTCCAGATCAAAGATTAAATCATAACATGGCAGTAGGATATGTTCCGTTAGGACTTGATGCAACTATTGCTTATGGAGGAATAGATTATGTATTCACAAATCCATACAAATATCCAATATATATTGAAGGATATACTAGTGGTGGAAATGTAACCTTTAATATATATTCTAACTCTGCAGCTAAGGGTGGAAAAACATATAGCTTTAACTCAGAAACCTATGAGACCATTCCTGTAACAGTAAAATATGAGGATGATCCAACTTTACCTATAGGAACAGAAAAGGTTACTCAGAATGGATCTCAGGGATATAAGGTTAAGGCATATAGAACTACTTATGAAAATGGTAATGTAGTTTCAACAGAGCTTATGAATACTGATACTTATATACCACTACCTAAAATAATAAAAAGAGGTACTAAAAAAGTAGAACAAGCTCCTGTTACCAAACCAGCAGAAAAACCGGCAGAAAAACCAGCAGACAAGCCGGCAGAAAAACCTGCTGAAAAGCCAACAGATAAACCTGCAGGTAACTAAAATTATGATAAAGAAATGAAAGAAAAAATAAAGATATTTATTCTTGAATAATCAATACCCTATAGATAGACAAGATATCCGTCTATACTGTAGGGTATTTTATCATAGTAAATATTTAATTGAATTTAAATAATTGGTTACAATATAATGTTAATAAAAATATATTGTGTATAACAGCATAAGAAAAAATTTCATGACCTATTATATTAATAGTAAATATTATATATGTAAATAATATTAATTATATAGGTATGATAAGAAGGGAGAAAAGTTAAATGAATTATTTTGAAGAATTTACAAAGCATCTTTTAGAAGATGAAAAGCCATCCATATATTTTAATAACTTAGTAGAAAATAATGGTTATCCAGATATATATCCCTATAACATGGTTTTAAAGTTAAAAGATGTGGAGCAAAATCCTAAACATCACCCAGAAGGCAATGTTTGGATTCACACTATGATGGTTATAGATGAAGCTGCTAAAAGAAGAGATAGAAGCAAAGAGCCAAAGGGATTTATGTGGGCAGCATTTTTACATGACATAGGTAAGTTAACTACTACAAAGTTAAGAAGAGGCTACCTCACTGCCTATGACCATGATAAAGTTGGAGCAAGAATGGCAGAAGAATTTTTAACCTATTTAAAGCTTCATGAAGATAAAGGATTTTATGATTATGTAGTAAATCTAGTTAGACTTCATATGCAGATTCTTTTCGTAGTAAAAAATAATGAGTTTGCAGACCTTAATAGAGTTGTTAAAAGTGGATACATTGAGGATATAGGACTTCTTGGAATATGTGATAGATTAGGGAGAGGGCCAAAGACGGAAGAGGAAGTAAGAAAAGAAGAGAGAAATATTGAAATTTTCTTAGAAAGGTGCCAGAATTATATTGATAAGAGAAAAAGAATGGCAGAGACATATAATTTGCCTGAGAAATAAGAAAGCTTAGGAAGGTAAGTATTTAATGAAGAAGAAGATATTGAACATACTTAGAAAAAGTAAGGATGAATATATTTCAGGGGAAAGACTTAGTGAGGAATTAGGAATTACTAGGGCTGGAATATGGAAGCATATAAAAAGCTTAAAGGAAGTAGGATACGTTATAGAATCAATTTCCAATAGAGGATATAAACTAATAAGTACTCCGGATATTATAGATGGTGAAGAGATTTTACCTCTTCTTACAACTAAGTATATAGGGAGAAACTTCATTTATTTTGATGAAGTAGACTCTACTAATGTTCAGTGCAGAAGAGAGTGTAGTAATAATCCTATAGAAGGAATGGTAGTTGCTGCAGAGGAACAAACTAGTGGGAAGGGGAGATTGGGTAGAAGTTGGATTTCACCTAAAGGAACAGGAATATGGATGTCCATAGTATTAAAACCAAATATATCTCCTATGGTAGCACCTAGAGCTACTTTAATTGGTGCAGCAGCAGTTTATACTGCTCTAAAGGAGATGGGCATTTCTGTAGGAATAAAGTGGCCTAACGATATAGTCATTAATGGCAAAAAAATATGTGGCATATTAACTGAGATGAATGCAGAAATAGAAAGAGTAAATTATGTCATCATGGGAATTGGTATAAATGTTAATATGGAATCATTTCCAGATGAGTTAAAGGAAAAAGCCACATCCCTTAAAAATGAATTAGGAAATGAAGTTGATAGAAAAAAACTTGTAGCTAATATATTGAATAATTTTGAAGTGTTTTACGAAGACTTTAAAAATACAGGAGATATAAGTAGAGTTATAGAAATTTGTAGAGAAGGCTCATTACTTATAAATAAAGAGGTAAGAGTAATTAATGGAAATAATGAAGTCATATGTACGGTAATAGATATTGATGATGAAGGAGAATTAATAGTAAAACATAAAGATGGTACTATTAATAGAGTAATATCTGGAGAAGTATCTGTAAGAGGAATCTATGGATATGTTTAAACTAATAAATTAAAAGGATTGAAGTCTATTTTATAGGCTCAATCCTTTTACTCTAGTGCGCCCAGCATGGGCGT
>NZ_DIGW01000013.1:0-14955 GCF_002419845.1 Clostridium sp. UBA5712
TGTTGCCAGGTTTTTAACGTGGCTCGATAGCTCAGTCGGTAGAGCAGAGGACTGAAAATCCTCGTGTCGCTGGTTCGATTCCTGCTCGAGCCACCAAGAATCTAGATTTTATAATCTAGGTTCTTTTTTTATTGGTTTTTTATAACTAATATAAGCTATAGTATAAATCAATTAAATTTTATTTATTTTAGGATTTTGGATAATTATTCTATTAATATAAAATATAAGAATACGATAATTAAGTAATGGAGTTTGATAGGAGTGAGAGTATTATGGTAGACAGAACATATCTTGATACTGAAAAACTTACAATTTATGAAAATAGGAAAGTTAAAAAGCTTAATAAATCAAATAGAATTAATGATGATTTAAATAATAACAAGAATAAAAACTTTAAGGAACAATTAAATAAATTTAAAAAGCAACCAACTAAAGATAATATAAAAAAAGTAGACAAAGATAATGAGCCAGAAGGAGATATTATAGTGGCCGAAAGTCTAATTGATTTAATGAATGAAAATAGAATAATAACTGAAGTTGTAAGAGAAAAGTTATTAAATAATCCAGAGATTAGAGAGTATATAGATAAAGAAGAAGAAATTTTAAATACCATTATAAATAAATAAGGAGATAAAGAAAATGAAAATAAATGCAATGGGAATAAACATATCACAAAATAATAATATTAACAAAACAAGTTCATTGTTTAAAAATATTAAAGTGGATGAAGAAAACAAAGAAGGTAAAAGTTTAAAATTCAATAATAAAAATAATCAAAATGAGCTACTTAATAATTTTGAAAAGATAAAGCAAGAATTATTGCACCAAAAGGAAGCTTTAAGAGAAAAGCAGATGAGTCCAGAAGAAAAAAAGTATAAGATGGAAGAAATAAATAGTAAAATCCAGGAAGTAGAGGCTCAAATACAACAATTATTAATGAATGAGAAGCAAAAAGAAATAGACAAGAAAAAAGAGGAACTTGAAGCAAAAAAAGTAGAAGCAGAAAAGAATAAAGTAACTGAGGATGAAGTAAAGGATGGAGTTATAATATCTGCTAGTTTAAATGAACTAATAGAGATAAGTCATTCTACTGAATATATAAGTAGACTAAAAGAGATAAAAAATAGATTAAAAGTTGAATCAGGATATATTAAGCCCAATGAAAATTCTAATTCGTATAATAATAAAAAATTAACTAGCTTAAGTAAAGGTATATTGAATATAGAATCTAAGATATCCAATGAGATAGGAAATATAAATAAAAATGCTAATAGGATGAAGGATAAAATTAAGAATGAAATTGATAAATTAGAAAACAATGAAAATGAAGAGAAAAAATCTGAAGAAGAATTACAAAAAGAATAAATATAAATATAAATGTAGATAGGTTATACAAATAAAACTTATCTACATTTTTTTATAAATATATATTTTATATAGATTTTTACAAAATTATTTCGTAAATAAATTGTAAGCAATATATAAATAAATTGTAATGTATTTGTAATAAATTTACTAATTAAACTATGCTAAAATTAAACATGTAGTAAATAAAAATAAAAAAAATAAATATATTCAATTTAAACTAAATATATTTATAGATTAGACATAAATAATAGATGTTTTTAGATTAATTAGGGGGTAAATTAATGATTTTAAAAAACAAATTAATAAAATCCAGGTTCATACTGACTATATTAAGTATAATTTTTATATATAATATTTTAAATTTCAATATAGCAAGTGCAATAGATAATAAATATAACATAAATTTAAAGGCTTCTTATGGGGTAGATGGAAGATATAAAATTAATAGTAAAACTCCTATCAATTTAGTGATTACAAACAATGGGGTGGAGTTTCAGGGGAAGATACAAATTGAAACATTGGTTCCAGATACAAATAAATATGATTTAAATACTGAAAATATAAATATTGCTGAAAATACAACTAAGAGCTTGTGGTACAACATAAATATTGTGAATAAGTTTAAAGTAAGGTTAATTACAGATAATAATGAAGTTATACATGAAGAAACAATCAATGTTAATAAAGGAAGATTAAATGATGGAGATATATTAGTAGGTGTATTGACTGATGATTTTAATGGTTTAAATTATATATCTAATATTAATGTCAATATGAATAATAATCCTGATATGAGGAATAAAAAGTTAATTCCAGTTAGTATATCAGAAGAAGTTATAGAGAAAAATTCTAAGTTTTTAGATGTTATTGATATTATAATTATAAATAATTATCATACGTTAAAATTAACAGAGGATAATATAACTAATTTAAATCAATGGGTATCTAATGGAGGAATTTTAGTAGTTGGTACGGGAGAGAATTATAAAAAGGTTATAGGTGGTATTAATAATAAAATTATAAATGGTACTTTTTCTGAAGCCATATCACGGGACATGAGTATTGGAGAAGGTAATGTAAATGTATTAGCAGTGAAAATGAATATCGAAGATTCTATGAGCTTGTTTGAGGATAATAATTTTATAAGCAAGATTATTAAGAAAAATGGACAGGTTATTGTATTTCCCTGGGATTTAGCTACAGAAAAGATTTCAAAATCAAGTGAAAATAATTTAGTATGGGGAGAAATAACATCAGATTTTAATAATAAAATTGACAATGGTCGAGAAGGATTTTGGAATTTAAATTCATTATTAAGTACAGTTAAGGATATAGGTCTGCCATCTTTTCAGCTTATGATAATACTTTTTATAATATATATATTAATTATAGGCGTACTAATCTATATTGTATTGAAGAGGCTAAATAAAAGAGATTATGTATGGTTATTAATACCGATAATATCTATTGGGTTTACAGTTCTTATATATTTTATAGGCAGTAATTCAAGGGTACAAGACATTATAGCGAATAAAGTAAATATTGTATCAGTAGATTTAGATGGACAGACAAAGATCGAGAGTTATCTAGGGGTATTAACAGCCAAAAGTAGAAAAGTAGTAATAGAAGAACCAGAAGATATAAATCTAAATCTCATAGAAAATACCAATGACTATTATAGATATAATAATAATTATAATAGCAATGAAAATGCAACTATGAGATTAAATATGATAAAAGAAGGGGATAAGACATACTATAATTTTGGTGAAGTGTCTTCATTTAGTCCGGAAGTTTTTCAGGTTAGTAATTTTAATACTACCTTTGAACCATTGGAGCAGGAATTGAAATTTTATAGTGGTAAGCTAACGGGATATATTACCAATAATTTAGGGTGTGATATTAAAAAGTTAGTGGTTATGACTCCATATAAAATATGGGATTTGGGAAGTTTAGCTAATGGTGAAAAGATATCTGTAGAGGATAGTGATAAATTTACTTCAGCATTAAATATGTGGGAAATAACTAATAAAATTAGAGATGATAATTATAATAATGGTAATAAAAATAAAGATAATAAAAAGTATGAGTTAAGAACTTGTGAGTTATTGGATTATTTATATAATAACTCTATGCATGATAATAATAAAAATACTTCTAAACTAATTGCGGTTACAGAAAAGGAAGTAGAATATGATTTAAAAGTAAATGGTAAAGCCCCTTTGAATAAAAATGATACTATATTCATAAATGATATAAATATAAGTTATAAGTCAGAAGATGGCACTATAGAATATCCATATGGTTATTTTGTACCATATATAATGGAACAAAGTAATGTAGATGGACATTATGACCCTAATGAAAGAACAATAAGTGGAAACTTGGAATTAATACTTAGTTATCAATTACAAGAAGAAGATGTAGTTATAGAAAGTATTAATTTTCAAAAGAATTACTCTCAAGGTAGTTCCAAAATGAAGGGTGAGTATAAAATTTACAATTACAAGATTAAAGATTATGAAGTATTAAATTTTGATGATGAGTTAAGCTTAACTAACATAGAAGACTACATCTTAGATGGAAATATTAAAATTAAAATTCATGGTAATAATGAAGAGTGGACTAGAATTCCGGATATTTCTGTGAAGGGTAAGGTGAAGTAGATGTTAACTATAATAAATCTTGAAAAGTTTTATGGTAAATATAAAGCGGTTAATGGATTAGATATGCATCTAAAAAAAGGGGATATATTTGGATTTATTGGTCCTAATGGAGCAGGGAAAAGTACAACTATGAAAATCATTGCTGGACTATTACCGGCTGACGGTGGAGAAATATATGTAGATGGGATAGATGCTTTAAAGGATAATAAAAAGTTAAAAGAAAAAATCGGATATATGCCTGATTTCTTTGGGTCTTATGAGAACCTAAAAGTTATAGAGTATATGGAGTTTTATGCATCTATTTATGGGATTGTAGGAAAAGAATCAAAAGATTTGATAATGGATTTACTAGAATTAGTTAACTTAGAAGAAAAAAAACATGCCTATGTAGACGGATTATCTAGAGGGATGAAACAAAGACTTTGCCTTGCAAGAAGTTTAGTTCATAATCCAGAGCTGTTAATTCTTGACGAACCAGCTTCAGGAATGGATCCTAGATCTAGATTTGAGATGAAGGGTATTTTGAAAAATCTCAAAGACATGGATAAGACAGTTATCATAAGTTCTCACATACTCTCTGAAATGAATGAAATTTGTACATCAGTTGGAATTATAGAAGAAGGTAATTTGATATACTCCGGTGGTATAAATAACTTACTAAGCAGAATGAGTAGTAATAATCCATTAAAAATAATAGTAAGAGATAAAGTTAAGGAATCAAAGGTTATACTTAGTGAACTTCCATATATAACAAATATAAAGGAAAATTCAAAAGAACTTACAGTTTTTTTCAATGGAGGAGAAATAGAAATATCTAATACTATTAAGGCTTTGGTATTAAAGGATATACCTATTGTTTCTTTTACTCAAGTAAGTGAAAATTTAGAGGATGTATTCATAAAGATTACTGAAAAGGAATCGAAGTAGGGGGAAAGAATTATGAAAATTAATCCTATATTGAAGAATGAAAGCAAGGTAGGAGTTAGAACCTTCAGATTTAATTTAATGGTTATGTTATATGTAGGGATACTTTCAATAGTAGCTATGTGGGCTTATTTTATTATAAATAGTGATAAATATGGTATGGGAATAGATTTAAGTAAATTTACAATACTAAGTTTTGCTTTAGCTTGTGGGCAAGCGGTATTATTGATGTTTATAGTACCAGTACTTACAGCTACATCAATCACAGGAGAAAGAGAAAGGCAGACATTAGATATTTTACTTTCAACTAATCTGTCACCTATGAAAATAGTTTTAGGAAAATTAATGTCAACTGTAACAAAAGTTGCTTTATTAATTATTAGCACTATGCCAATATATGCTATAAACTTCTTAGTTGGAGGTACTAGTTTTAAAGAATTAATTATATTAACACTATTTTTTATAAGCACAACTATATATGTGGGATCTATAGGGATATTTATGTCTACTGTATTTAAGAGTTCAAAATCTTCAACGGTGGCAAGTATATTAACGGTTTTATTTATTGTAATTGGAACTATTATAATAGGTTTTGTTGTGATTAGTAGAGATTATTATGATGCATTATCTAATAATACAATATCAACATTTACAATAAATCTACCATTTTGGTTGTATATTAATCCAACTATTGAGTTTATATATATTCTAATTAAACAAAATGGAATTTTATACTTTGCTCCTGATTTAATAAACTATATGAATTTAAATAAAATATTTGTTATATCTTTAATAAATCAAGGAATAGTAACATTATTGCTAATATTACTTTCAGCATGGAGATTAAATCCAGTAAGAAAATCAATTATTAAGGTGAGAAGATGAACAATATAGATAAACAAATTTCAAAGTTTATAAAGAAGGGTGGAAAAAGAATAAGGCTAAATGTATTTATAGAGAATTTACTAGTGTCACTAATAGTGTCATTAAGTATTTCCTCTATGGCAAGTATATTAGGGTTATTTATACCCATATATAATTTATTTGAAATACGCTTTATTATATTCACTATATCTATTAGTATTTATATATTTATATATTTGTATAAGCTTAGACCAGATAATAAAAAGGTAGCTCTTAAGCTAGATTCTAAGGGTCTTAATGAGAGATTAATTACTTCATTAGAATTAATAAATAAGGATGACAACATATCAAATGCACAGAAGGAAGATACCATAGAGGTAATAAGAGAAATTAAGATTTCAAAAATTACTTCTTTTCACATAAAAAGAAAGAATTTATATAGTTTAATAGCTATTTTAACAGTTTTGATTATAATTTTATGTATTCCGGCTACTGCTAAAAACCAAGCTAGAGAGATTAGAAAGATGAAGAAGTTTAATAAAGAAGTAATAGAAAAAATAAAGGATGAGAAAAAGGACACTAAGGGTAGTGAGGAGTTATTAGAGGATGATAAGTTAGATATAGTAAAGGAATTAGATAAGTCTATAGATGAAATAAAGAAGAGTAAAAGTAAAAAAGATACAGAAAAAGCTTTAAATAAGCTGGAGAAAAAACTAGATAATATAGAGAAAAATTTAGATAGTGTGGATAGTAAAAACAAAATACAGAATATTTTGAGAAAATTAAATTTAAACAAAGAACAAACAAGTGAAAAATTAGCCATTTTAAATAAAATAGCTAAGGAATTATCTAAAATTGACAAAATGAAAGAGCTTAGTGAAGCTATAAATTCTCAGGATGGAGATAAAATTAAAGAAGCTTTAGATAAATTAGGGGAAGATTTAAAGAATTTGAAAGATGAAGATAAAGAAAAAATTTCAAATAATCTTGAGAATATATCTGCTAATATAGCAGATGAAAATTTAAAAGGTGCATTATCCTCTACAGCAGCATCCATTAGTAGTGGGAATATAGATCTTAGTAAGTTACAAAATGCTTTGATAAGTTTAAATAAGGATTCCATCAATGCTGATAATGGAGATAATAAAAATGGTACTGGAGCACAAAATAATCAAAGTGGAAATGGAACAAATGGCCAAGGGAATGGTATAGGTAATGGAATGGGAAATGGTAGTGGTTCAGGAAATGGAAGTGGATGGGATACTGGAAATAAAGAAAATGGAGAAGGAAAGCTTAACAGTGGTGAAAAAGTATTTCTTCCTAATAGAGGTACGGGTGCTGATGAAAATTTAAAAGGAAATATATCAGAAGGCGGAAATTCTCAAAGTATCACTACAGAGAATGGAGTAAACATAGCTGGAGATTCTATAGACTATGAAAAAATTATTCATAAATATTCTAATAGTGAGATAGTAGGACTTAAAAATAAATCAATACCAAAGTCGCTGCAAGATTTAATAAAAAAATACTTTGAAGAATTAAAATAAGGATGAGGTGGAAAATGGAGATAAATAAACAATTAATAGAAGATACTGTAGAGAAAATAAATAAGTGTGAAATTGAAATATCTAAGGGGATCATAGGTCAAAAGGATGTAATAAGAAAGGTTTTAATAGGAATTTTATGTGGAGGAAATATACTTCTAGAGGGAGTACCAGGACTTGGAAAAACTCAACTAGTTAAAACTATTTCTAAGGTATTAAAGCTAAGTTTTTCAAGAATTCAATTTACACCGGATCTTATGCCTGCTGATGTAGTTGGAACAAACCTTATTGTTAGAGATAAAGAAGAAACTAAATTTAAATTTGAACAAGGCCCTATATTTGCCAATTTAGTTTTAGCAGATGAAATCAATAGAGCTACTCCTAAAACTCAATCGGCTCTTTTAGAAGCCATGCAAGAAAAAACTGTTACCGTAGGAAGAACCACATATAATTTACCTAATCCATTTATGGTTTTAGCTACACAAAATCCAATAGAGATGGAGGGAACTTATCCCCTTCCAGAAGCTCAGATGGATAGATTTTTATTTAAGTTAAAAGTCGATTTTCCATCCTTAAATGAGTTAAAGGACATTATGGATATTACTGTTACTAATAACAATGTAGATTTGAAAGATATACTCACAGGTGAAGATATATTGGCTATGAGGTCTATTGTAAGAGAAGTACCTATGGCAGAGGCAGTTAAAGAATACGCACTAAAACTCATATTAGCAACTCATCCTGAAAGTGAATATTCTAATGATTTTGTAAAAAAGTATGTAGAAATAGGAGCAAGTCCAAGGGGAGCTCAAGGTCTTTTTAATGGTTCTAAGGTAGAAGCTATTTTAAAGGGTAGACTTAATGTGGCCTTTGAAGATATAAATGATATTGCATATGCAGTGTTGAGACATAGAATATTCCTTAATTTTGAAGCTGTATCAGAAGGTATAACTACTGATATGGTTATTAAAGAAGTTATTAAAAGTTTGAAGGTTATATAAAATGAACAGGAAATTTGATAAAGAATTTTTTAAAAAACTAAATAATATTAGTATAAAATTAAATCTTAAGTTATCCAAAGGAACTCAAGGAGGGCGGAAATCTAAAGCTAGAGGAACTTCAGTAGAGTTCTCAGATTTTAGAGAGTATGTTCATGGGGACGATTTTAGGAGGGTAGATTGGAATGCTTATGGAAGATTTGAAAAATTATTTGTAAAACTTTTCATGGAAGAAAGAGAAGGTAACTTTAGTATATTTATAGATTGTAGCAAATCTATGGATTTTGGACAATTTAATAAAGGGAATATGGCCTTAAAAATAGCAGCATCCTTAAGCTATATTGCTATTAATAATCTTGATAGGGTAAGAATTGGTGTGTTAAAAGAAGGGGGAACTGAACTATTTAACAAGTCAAGGGGAAAAGAATCTTTTATTAAGATTATAGATGGCTTAGAAAGCTTAGAGTTTAGTGGTAAAACAAACCTGAAATCAACTATATTAAAAAATAGATTTACTAATATAGGTATGTCTATTCTAATATCGGATTTTTTAATTTCTAATGGAGAAGAAGAAATAGAAGAAATAGTGAAGTATCTTACTTATAAAAAACAACAGGTTGTATTTATACAAATATTATGCGAAGAAGAAAGAAATCCTGAGATTATGGGAACTAAGAATATTATAGATATGGAAACTAAGGAGGAAGCTAAAGTATCAATAACACCAAAGATATTAAAATTATATAAATCTAGGATAAAAGAACATGAGGATATGTTAAAAAACATAGTTAAAAAGTATGGTGGAGCTTTTATAAAGGTAAATTCGGAAGAGGATATAGAAAAAATAATTTTAACAGATTTATTTAATCATAAACTTTTAGGGTAAGGAGGAAATTTATGAGCTTTTTGAATATATGGCCATTATTTTTTTTAGTAACCATACCCTTTTTAATTTTATTATATATTTTAAAGGAAAAATCTGAGGATCTCTCAGTATCATCATTAATATTTTGGCAAGAAATATATAAAACACTAGAAGTTAATAGTCCTTTTGAAAAATTAAAGAAAAATATTATGTTATTCCTCCAAATATTGATTGCATTATTAATTATATTAGCTCTTATGAATCCATTTATAAGATTTTTTGGTAAGGAATATACTGATTTAATAATAGTAATAGACAACTCAGCTAGTATGTTAGGTATAAATAAGGAGGAAAACTGTATCGATAGAGGAAAAGCTATAGCTAAAGAATATATAGAATCTGCTGCAAATAGTACAAAGATATCTGTTATTACAGCAAATAAGGATGTGGAGGTATTAGTTACAGCATCAAAAAATAAGGACTTAGTTAAAGATAAAATTGACAGCATAACTAAAAGTCTTAGTCCAGGGGATTTAAATGGTTCTATAAAATTAGTTGAATCAATGACTAAAGAGCTAAAAAATTATGAGGTGTTATTTATAACTGATGAAGAATTAGACATAGGAGATATAAATGGAAGAATAGTTTATTTAGATAAAAACAAATCTAATATATCTATAGATAATATTGCTCATAAAATAGAAGATGGAAAGGTATCAATAATATCAACCATAACAAATAGAGGAAATGATGATTATAGTGGAGATTTTTATCTTTATGGGGAAAAGGAATTACTAGAAGCTACCTCCATAAAATTAAAAAAAGGAGAAGAGATTACACTTAATTTTAATATAAAAGATACTGATATAGATTACTTAAAAGGTGAAATATCAGGAAAGGATGCCATATTAGAAGATAATACATTTTATCATGTAATGAAGAATAATGATGATAAAAAAGTATTGTTTGTAAGTAATAAAAATGTTTTTTTGGAGAAAGCATTGTCTGTAGTTAGTAAGGCAGATGTAATAAAAACTAATGATATAAGTAATATATCTGAAAAGGATAGATATAATTTATATATTTTTGATGGCATGTTAGGTGAATATATGCCTCAGGATGGTAATATTTTAATAGTTAATCCAACAGAAAATAATTTATTTAGTGTATTAGGTGAACAAGCTGGTGGAGAAGCTGTGGTAGTTAGTGAAGATATACCTAAATACCTTCAGAATATGACTTTTATAGCATCTAAAATAAAGAAGACTGAAATGCCGTCATGGGCAAAGTCTTTAATAAATATAGGAGATAAATCTGTATTATTTCTCGGGAAACATAATAATCAGAAAGTTGCTGTAGTAAATTTTGATTTTCATGATACTGATTTGCCACTTAAAGCAGAGTTTCCTATGCTTATTGATTATATATGTGAAGAGCTTATAGATAGAAATATAGTTAATAGTAATTATATTGGTGGAGAGGATATAAAAATAAATGGAAGTTCAGTATATGATGAATTAATTTTAACTACTCCCAGTGGAAGAGTGCATACTATAGAGAATGATAGTATATTAAAGGAAAATTTAGAGCTTGGAGTTTATGCTATAGAAGATAATAATCATAGTTTTAATGAAATGTTCTCTATTAATTTTCCATCTATTGAGGAAGGAAATATAATGGAAGATACTATAGAAGATTTAGAAGCTAGATCAAATAACAAGGGTAGCATTAAAGGAATGTTAAATATAACACCTTATATAATAAGTTTAATTATGCTTTTTATTATTGTGGAATGGGTTTTGTATAAAAAGGGATATTAAAGTATATATTAAAAATTAATTTTTTATAGCTATATAATCATTAGAAAGGGGGGACTGGAGTGAACTTTGAAATTGAAAAAGTATATTTGTTATTTTTAATACCAATAATTCTCATGGTAATGTACTTGATATCTAAAAAGATTAAATTAAAAGACAAAGGTATTAGTTTTATTAATATAAATAGGTTTATTATTATAACAATACTTATACTTGCTATGTGTAACATAAGTATAAGTATTAAGACAAAGGAATCATCAACCATATTTTTATTGGATTTATCTCATAGTATGAGTAATTATAAAGGTGAAATAAAGGAATTTGTAAAAAGTGCTATAGAAGCTTCACCATCAAATAATAAAATAGGAATAGTTACTTTTGGTGAAAATCAAGAAATAGAACAGTTCCTTACCTACTCTAAAAGCTTTAATGATATTCAAACTTCTCCAATTGGTAATACTACTAATATAGAAGAAGCAATAAAATTTTCTTTAAGCATGTTTAAAGATAGTGACTATAAGAGAGTAGTTTTAATTACAGATGGAAAAGAAAATCAAGGTGATATATTAGAAACGTCAACTTATTTTAAGGATAATCAGATTGATTTTCAAGTATATAAAGTAGATAGTGAACAAGTAGAAGATGTATATATAGAAGATATAGATATACTTGACAAAGTAGCTATAGGAGAAGAATTTTCTGTAACTGTAAATATTAAATCTAATATTAAGACAAAATCAAGGATATCAGTATATTCAGGAAGAGAAAAAAAAAGTGAAAAAGAAATTGATATAGAAAAGGGCGATAATACATTTTTATTTAAAGATATTCAACATAAAGGTGGGTTTAAACCATATAAAGTAGTTATAGAGCCAGAAAATGATGGAATCTCATATAATAATGAATATACAACATATACTAATATAGTTTCAAAACCAGAGATTTTGGTAATACAAGGAAAAATTGATGAAGGAAAGGGACTTGAAGAAAATCTAAAGACCATAGGTAGTAGTTATACTATGATAAATCCTAGTACTGCACCTAGATCTATAAATGAACTTATAGAATATAAGGGAATATTTCTTTGCAATACCCATGTAGACGATTTACCTAAGGGTTTTTTAGATAATGTGGAAAGTTATGTGAAAGATTATGGTGGTGCAATTATAACTACAGGGGGAGATAATTCTTATGCTTTAGGAGGATATAAGAATTCGGTTTTTGAAGAGATACTTCCTGTTAGCTCTGATAAAAAAGGTAAAAATGAAATTCCGGAGATATCTTTAACGTTGGTATTAGATAGATCTTCTAGTATGCTGTCTTCAGATCAAGGCAGTTTTAGTAAAATTAGCTTAGCAAAAGAGGCTGCAATTAGATCCCTAGATAATTTAAGAGAAACTGATAATATAGGTGTAGTAACTTTTAATACAGAATATAGCTGGGCAGTACCTATGCAAAAGCTATCTAACAAAGATACGGTTTCTGATAAAATTAATAGTATTATAGCTGAAGGTGGAACGTCTATATATTCAGCGCTAAATGAAGCTTATAACAAGCAAAAAGAAAGTAGTGCAAAAATAAAACATATAATACTATTAACAGATGGACAAGATGGTATGGGAGAAAATGAATATAAAGCTTTAATAAATGATATTAAGAAGGATAAAATGACTTTATCTACAGTGTCTATAGGTACTGATAGTAATAATCAATTGTTAGAATGGCTTAGTAATAATGCTGGGGGGAGGTACTATCATAGTGATATATATACAGATGTACCAAGAATATTTGCAAATGAAATATTAATATCTACTGGGGAATACTTAATAAATGAAGAATTTACTCCTAAAGTATCTGCTCATCATGATATTTTGAATAATGTTATAGATGAAGGGAAATTTCCACATCTTTTTGGTTATGTGGGTACTTCTATAAAAAATACAGCTATAGATATAATGACTTCTCATATGGATGAACCGGTTTTAGCAGCATGGCAATATGGTATTGGTAGAGTAGTAGCTTTTACCTCAGATGTAAATGGTCAATGGAGTAAAGATTTATTAGCGTTTGAAAAAACACCACAACTTTTTAGTAATATAATATCATGGACAATGATTGATTATGATAATAGTGGAGAGTTAAGTATTACACAGGAAGGAAGTATTGCAAAAGTACAATATGAGACTAACAATCATGAGGATAATAAGAAGGTTAAAGGAGCGTATACCTTTGAAGGAAACACTACGTCAGAATTTGAATTAAAACAAGTATCACCTGGTAAATATCAAGGAAATGTACCTATGAGTGAATTGGGATTCTATAGTTTTAACATTACTGAAGAGTTACAAGGTAAGATTATAGCTAGTCAATTAGGAGGGTTTGCATATCAATATTCTCCCGAATATAAATTTCAAGAACAATCTAATAGTTTATTAGCTTTAGTAGAAGATACTGAAGGAAAAATTATAAATTCTGTAGAGGATATATATGAGATAAAGAGTAATAAAGGCCATACTAAAAGAAATATAACTAATTTATTATTAATAACAGCTATGTTATTGTTTTTATTTGATATAACTTATAGAAGGTTAGGTTTAAAGAGGTATATAAATAAGAAGCTCTTTTATAACATTAAAGAAAAGATATATGCAAGTAAAATAGAACAATACAAAGAAGAAAATAATACTATAAAAGCAGAAAAGATAGGTAGTTTAATTAAGAAAAATAAAGAAGAAAAAAATATATTTAAAAAAGAAATCATAAAAACAGATCTAGAGGAAAAAAAGCTAGATATAAAACAGGAAAAAACTAATATAAAGCGTATAAGCATATGTAAAGATAGATTTAATAGGGATAAATCCAAAAATCAAAATGGGGGGCTTAACACAGGTGAGTTATTAAAAAAGAAGCGTGAAAGAAATGAAGATTAAAAATATATGTTTAAATTAAAAATGAGCAACCCTTTTATTGTAAGTGAAAGGGTTGCTCATTTTAATTATATATAAATAGTTAGATGTTTTGTTAAGAATATGTTTTAAATGATATATCTATACTAAATTTTCTTTAATGAAGTTAATTACTGTATCTACATGGCCTGGAACTTTAACTTTTCTAAATTCTTTAACTATGTAGCCATCTTTATTTATTATGAAAGTACTTCTTTCTATTCCAATAGTCTTTTTACCATACATATTCTTTTCTTTTAGAACATCATATAATTGACAAACAGATTTATCTTCATCAGCTAACAAAAGAAAGTTAAGTTCTTGTTTCTCAATAAACCTTTCATGAGATTTAACACTGTCTTTACTAATTCCAATAATTACTGTATCTAATTCATCTAATAATTCTTTGCTATCTCTAAAGTTTATAGCTTCATTTGTACAACCTTGGGTATTATCTTTTGGATAAAAGTATAATACTATATTTTTGCCTAAGAAGTCACCAATTGAGTGAGTATTGTTATCACTACCTATTAAAGAAAAGTTTGGAGCTTTTTTTAATTGTAATGTATCATTCATTATTATCATCCTCCTAAAGAAAGTTAATACTAATAATTAACTAATATCTATTATTAATATTATAACATTAATAGGGATTAAAATATACAAAAAGTCTAGAAAAAAGGATTAATATACATATATAGTAAACATATATAAGGATACTTGTCCTGGTGTATCAGTACAAGAAAATAGAAGTATGTTGGTGAAAAATATAGGAATATATGAATATTATCTAGCTAACAGGTAAATAATGAAATTGAATCTATTTAAGATCATGATAAGATAAGTCTTGTCGCTGAGAGATGCGGTAGAAAACAACAAGAAATTAAGAAAAAAACTTCTTAAAAAAATGTTGACAGATAAGAGATTATCTAGTAAAATAGTAAGAGTCGTCGGAAGTAATCGA
>NZ_DIGW01000009.1:0-7210 GCF_002419845.1 Clostridium sp. UBA5712
CCTTTATCTCCATAGTTATATAAAATCCTATCTGATGGCTAGTATCCCTAAGTTTCACTAAAGGCTACTACGCCCCTAGATAACGATTTCTAACCTTCTGTGAGAGAAAACCATTCTCACACAAGCTAAGAACTCTGTTAATCTACATTACTTCCATTAGTTATTTCTTCATATACTACATTACTTCCTTCTAGTGTGTACTTGTGATTTACTCCATTTACTGTTTTTTCTGTTCTTATTCCATCACTATTATACTTATCCGATGTCTAGCGACTCTAATACTCCACTCTTATACAAGGTGGAGATAAGAGCAGACACGACCCCGGATAAGTTCTTCTAACATTCAGAGGTAGTAAGATATTCTACTACCTCTGAAGCTAAGAATCACTTAATAACTAATGTTTTTACTATTTCCTGTTATAAATGATAATGTTCTTCCACCTTCCCATTTAAGGGTATAACCATCATAAGTTAATGGATTTCCTATGGCATCATAGGTATAGACTAAGCTTTACAAAAACAATTTTCCATTATATTTACATATAAAAATATCCTACAGAGTAGTTTTGTAGTAAATTACTCTATAGGGTATTTAAAATCTTATATACATTTCCATATAATAAATAACAGAGCAATTATTAACTCTTCTTAAAAAGCAATTTTACATAATGATATCACTAACTATCTATTCTTCTTTAGGTGTCCAGTTTTTATTCAAATTTTTTCCCTGTAAATTCCAACGTTTCTCATGATAGTTAGTCTTTATTCCATTATAAAAATTTATATCATTTCTTCTACATCCATAGTTCCATGTTAAATCTACTATAATTGAAAATATAGTAACTATTTCGCTTGGAATATTTTTATTAAGTAAGATTATATAATCATATGCATTGTTAATGGATGAATTTATTCTTTCTATTAAGCCTACTTGTTCATTTTCTTTAAATATATGAACATATTTTTCAGTTTGCTCAATAATTTCATAATTAATGCCATTTATATCTGCAATAATATTGCATCCACCATTAGATTTTTCATGTATACTTCCCACACGAATATCATCCTTGTATACCTCAAATGGACAGACGCTAAATTTAAAAAAACTCATAAAAGGTATTAATCTTAAAATAATCTTATTAAAATTTTTCTGAGCTACATTATATAATTCTATACCATACTTATCGTATACTATTATCTTGCATAAACTTGCAAAAGTTCCTTTAGTTGCTTCTACTCTATAAATTAGCTGTGTTTCTGTATATATACTATACTTGTAATTCGGTCTATCACATGTATTTTGTGTAATTAACTTCATAATATACCCTTATTTGTCATATTTAATCTTTTCTATATAATCCTTTTGGCACTTTATAAGGTAAATACTAAAAATTGTACTCACAGTATAAATATAGCACAACCCGAATATGCTATCCAATATATAATCATATCCCAGTGAAGACATGATTATTGACCATAAGATAACAAATACTAATGTAAATATAAAAGTTGATGTAATTGTTTTATTTACTTTTTTCATATCACCAATTAAATAATAATTAAGGGAAATTGCAAAAGAAACAAAAAAATATGTTAGTGGTAATAAAATATATATATATTTAAATTTTATAATTTTATTCATATTTCCTCTCCTTACTATATTTTATGTTCTGTTAAGTTATATGAACATTGAATTTCTCAACCCTTGGAAATATAATATGTTTACCTAGAACTAATTACCCCCCCCAAAAAAAGGAGAGAAGAACAATAAACAAAACAAATTAAAAATGTCCTCGCTGTCATTTTGATGAATTAAATAAGTTAATTTGTCTTTCCAGTTTGGATCTTCGTAAGCATAACTGTAACTCCTTTCTGCTCCTGCAACTATACCAGAATGTATATGTTCTACTTTGTTTAGTATATTTCCTCCCGCATCATAGGTATATACTATAGTCTTTTTTAATACATTGTTTACTTCTCTTATAAGTTGATTTAATTCATTATAATAATATTCTATTTTCTGTCCATTATTTACAGTTTCAATTCTTCCTAAGTCATCATAGGTATCCTTTATTTCACTACTACCATTATTTCTTCATTAAATGCTCTTTTTCCTCCTATATAATTTACCAACTATCAATATCATATAGAAAGAAAAAGTGATAGTTATTCCTCTTAATTGGAACAACTATCACCTTCATAAGTATTTACTTTTAATTTTAAAAATTACTAATTTTTATTTTTTGTTTTTTAAATGTAACTTTAAAAATATATACAACCCTACCATGATTAGTAATAATGCTATTAATCCCTTAATCATTAACGGATAATTCTCTTTGTATACTCCTATCATGCATACAATCATCGGAATGATCATAGTTACTAAACCAATTGACAACCAAAAGTATTTCTTTACACCAAAGTATATAATACCTCCTATAAATAATACTATTACACTGCATATAACTAAAAGACCAATTCTATTATTTGCATCACGTCCATATTTTGCAAGTATATATCTACTTAACACCATTATCAATAATGCAGGAGTTATAAACAGCCATTTATTTTTATTTCTCACCTTTATTACCTCCCATAATGTTTACCTTTCATATAATCCGCTCCTATGCTTATAACGTAAGAACCTAATATTCCTGCTCCAACCCCTAGTGCTGTAACAGCAAAAGCTGGTGCTCCAACTAATGAAAATGTTGCAATTGCAGCACTGGCTAAGAAACCTGTTCCCCATCCTACTCCAACTCCAGCTGCTGTAGCTACTAAGTCTACCCCAGCGCCATATATTTCACCTTTACATATGCTATTAATAGTTTGAATAGAAGTTATTCCTAGTGTTACTGCTCCTACACCTTTTAATCCATTAAGGGCTTTACCCCCTCCGTTTAACTTAAGTTTATATATATAATTACTTGGATTGTATGTCCACTCTCTATACTTACTAAATGTACCTAGCTTAGAAGCTATTTTGCTACCAATTACAGAATCGGCAACTGCTGTAACCGCAGACAATATAAACCCGGAACTTGATTTAGATTTACTTGTACTTATAGAACCCAGCTTATTACTAATTGCTGGAGCAGCTTTTGCCATAGCCTTATATGAAGCTTTTCTCATTGCAGCTGTTTCTTCTCCTTGAGTATACATAGGTCTAAAACCATTAGGATCTTTTGATATAACAGGATTATTATTACAATAAGCAAATATATTATGTGATAGCAATGCTCCTACATTTCCACCAATAGTATCCGCATTTAAAAATCTTCCCCACTCAGGGTTATAATATCTTAATTGTAAGTAGTAATATCCAGTCTCTGTATCATATCTATATCCTCTATATCTATAAGGATTCTTTTCTCCTAATGCCTTAAGTGACACTCCGAATTTTAATTTGGTTAGTGGAACTTACTCATTTGAATGAATATGAAAAGGAGTTTCCTTTTTAATCTATAGATATTAACTTACCCTAAGTATCATAGGTATATGAAATAACTTGAGTTCCATTAGAATTTATTATTCCTATAATATCACTTTGAGCATTCCTAATGTAGAAATATTCTTCAATATCATTTAGCACGAAGCCCACAAGGCCTTTATCTCCATAGTTATATAAAATTTTATATGATGGCTAGTATCCCTAGTTTCACTAAGGGCTACTACGCCCCTAGATAACGATTTCTAACCTTTTGTGAGATAAAACCCTTCTCAAAAAAGCTAAGAACTCTGTTAATCTACATTACTTCCATTAGTCATTTCTTCATAAACTACTTTATTTCCTTCTAATGTATATTTAAATTCAATAGCTGAATTCCGGGATTTAGTTATTAAAACTTACTTATACCATTTAAGGTTAAATTTACCTAAAATACTTTTCAAACTTTTTATATAGAATTAAGATGACAAATTTATTATACCGTATATAAAATAAATAAAATTCCAATATATTAAGTATGCTGGAATTTTATTCATTTTTTATAAATATAAATATTTCTAAATTGTAACTATAACTTTAATAACACCCTTCTTATTATATCATATATAAGTTTTAATTATAGAGTATCTAATTTCGATATTTTTTTATAATTATCAATGATATAATCACTATACCTAAAAGTGATAATATACCAACTGTTAATAGTATTAACATCAACACTTTGTATTCTGCTACATTTTGTGAAAAATAACTCAAGAATATAGTTACCATAATAGCACTAACAATCGCAACTGCGAATAAAATTGCAAATACTATATAACAAACCTTCTCTCCTCCTGTTAATTTTTTATTAAGTATCCCTATTAAAAACATAGCATATGAAACTGCTAGTATCCCAATAATAATGGGTACTGGTATATTCTCTATTCCTAAATTACCAAGTATAAGCTTCGATATAATAAAAACAGCTATCCCTACTACTGCATATATACCTTTATTATTGCTATTCATCTTTCATCTCTCCTCCTTATAAAGCCCTAATCAAACTTTTTAATACTCTCTGTGACTCCCCATTTAAAGATTTCAGTAAGTACACCAATACCTAAACCTACACCGACTACTACCCATCCACCACTAGCTGCAACAGCTGTTGTAGCCAGTGCTGCTCCTGCAAATCCAAGTATATCAATACCACTTCTAACTAATCCAATACCTAATCCATAATTCCTATTATCACATATTGATAATCCTAATCCAACAACACCTAGTTGCTTAAATGCGTCATCAAAAACTCCTAAAGTTACTGGAATTTTAGTTGATATTCCATAAAGCTTTGTCCTCATACTACCTACAATTATGTCATCACCAAAATTTTCACATATACTGAAGATTGTACCAGACAACAACCCTGGAATTGAACCAAGTATTGTATCTTTTAATTTATTACCCTTAGAGTTAGTTACAGTGCTAGTATTTGAGTTTTTTCTTCTTCCATAATTATTCATAACCTTATAAGAAGCATCTCTCATTGCAGCTGTTTCTTCACCTTGAGTATACATAGGTCTAAAACCATTAGGATCTTTTGATATAACAGGATTATTATTACAATAAGCAAATATATTATGTGATAGCAATGATCCTACATTTCCACCAATAGCATCAATATTCAAGAATCTTCCCCACTCAGGATTATAATATCTTGATTGTAAGTAGTAATATCCTGTTTCAGTATCGTATCTATATCCTCTATATCTATAAGGATTCTTTTCTCCTAAGGCTTTAAGTGACACTCCAAATTTTAATTTGGTTAGTGGAACTTACTCATTTGAATATATATGAAAAGGAGTTTCCTTTTTAACCCACAGATATTAATTTACCCCAAGTATCGTAGGTATAAGAAACAACTTATTTTCCAATAGAGTTTATTATTCCTATGATATCACTTTGAGCATTCCTAATGTAGAAATATTGTTCAGTATGATTTAGCACGAAGCCTACAAGACCTTTATCTCCATAGTTATATAAAATTTTTCTGATGGCTAGTATCTCTAAGTTTCACTAAGGGTTACTACGCCCCTAGATAACGATTTCTAACCTTCTATAAGGGAAACACACTCTCATAAGCTAAGAACTTTGTTAATCTATACTGCTAAGAATATACTCATGTTCCTATTCGATTAATTATGTAATTAGATTTCTATTTATATCTTTTTGAATTAATACAAATAAAGGACTTCACAAAATAGATAATTCTATTTTGCTAAAGCCCCTATTTCTTTTATAGTTTACTTTACTTTTGTATAATCTATTTTCTACTATACATTTTTTACTACAATATAATAAGCATTTTAAATTTTTAGTCTATTATTGTGATATATATCCAAGTATCTCAAATATTAACTTACCTATATAAGAAATACTAAAAATCATAGCAAAAATCCCCAAAAATTTATAATAATTCATTGCAATTTTGTATCCTCGCTCCTGATTTTTTTGTTTTGCATTTTTGGAAAATTCTCGAAATGCTACATATCCAATTAATAGTAAAATTAATAGTAAAATTATATACACTATATTTATTAAAATCTTATATACATCTTGATTTATATTTACCACCCCTCATTTAAAAATATTAAGTTATAAATTTATATCATCTTACGTCATTCAAGCAATATATGACTATAACGGCATATATAATTGTTATAAGCAAATATTTTATTCCTTTTCTAAACTCGTCTTTTCTCTTCCCCCTATCTAACCTATCATCAAATGGTTTAATTGCTCTTTGAATAGCAATAACCCATTTACAATTTAAATATATACTTATAATAAAAAGAATAACATTTATTATAATATTTTTTGTCATGACCTTAGCTCATCTACCTCTCCATTAAAAGTTTATGCAATTATAATTTATTAATAATAAATATTAGTACTCTACCCAAGCTTTTAAAGTAACATCTGCTCCTGGAAACCAACTAGCACCTGCTCCCAATATTCCACCAAATCCACTACTATCATTGTATCCACCTACAGTAAATCCACCTCCAAGACCTATCGCTGCTCCTACTTGTATCTCGCAATGGAATATGCCTATATCAACTTTTGCTATGCCGCCTACCCTAACAGGTGCAAAATTAACTCCAATATCATAAATGTTCCATTTGTTATCACCATTATGCACAATCCCAGCAAATGCAGTCCCACCTAAATATCCTTGTATCGGAAAGTCAGGTGTATTTATTTGAGTACTTCCATACAACCCATATGGTCCATAAATCCCCGTAACATTTGCAATCTCAGCATCAGCCACATGTCTCGTATACCCGCTAGTAGTCCTTGTCGTAATTACACCACTAGTATTCTTATTTTTTCTTCTTCCATAATTATTCATAACCTTATAAGAAGCATCTCTCATTGCAGCTGTTTCTTCTCCTTGAGTATATATAGGTCTAAAACCATTAGGGTCTTTAGCATTTACGGGATTATTATTACAATAAGCAAATATATTATGTGATAGCAATGCTCCTACATTTCCACCAATAGCATCAATATTCAAGAATCTTCCCCACTCAGGATTATAATATCTTGATTGTAAATAGTAATATCCAGTCTCTGTATCGTATCTATAGCCTCTATATCTATAAGGATTCTTTTCTCCTAATACTTTATCTCCTGTTATAGATATTAATTTACCCCAAGTATCGTAGGTATAAGAAACAACTTGTTTTCCGATAGAATTTATTATTCCTATAATATCAC